>CAZCBE010000034.1:0-57011 GCA_964496695.1 uncultured Klebsiella sp. | reverse complement strand
GACGGCACAGGCTGGTAGCCTGTGCTACCCATTCCGACTTCGGAGTTCGGGTTTAGCCCTAACTCCGAAGCTGAGCGGAAGCGGTGCGGGCGCGCTTTGGAGTGCGGTGACTTGTCACCGCTTTCCGCAGGCGACTCGTCGTCGTCGAAGGCCGGAGCGGGTCCGGTTCCACCATGCCTTTCGGCTTGCGCCAGCGCCGAGCTTCTCGACCACGGTGAACCGTCAGACCGCGACGGCGACCAGTCGCCTGCGGAAAGCGGCGAGAACTCGCCGCACTCCATACCGTAACGACCGCCCTCTCGCGACGGGGAAATACTGCAGGCCACCGCAGTCCAAGACGCTGATAGGACCTTGAAGCCCTCGGAGCGCGGGTCTGTGACCCGCAGCAAGGTTGGGCTAACCGGACGGTAGTCCGAATGCCATCGGCGAAGGATAGCTGCTGCGGGTCACGCGCTCCAAAAGACAGCGGCCAAACAAAAGTGCCGCACCCATCGGGTGCGGCACTGGTTGAATCGTAGTTCCAGCCGGAACGCTCAGGCGAAAAGTTCCGCCACCGGCTTCGCGCCTTCCTTGACCAGCTTCATCGGGCGGCCCAGCGGGGTGGTCAGCTCGCGCTTGAAGTCAATGCCAAGGGCGTGGCAGACGCTGGCGTGGATGTCCGCGACCTGCACCGGGCGGTTCTCCGGGGCCATGCCGTCCTTGTCGGACGAGCCGATGACCTGGCCACCCTTGATGCCGCCACCGGCGAGGAAGCAACTGAAGACGCGGGCGTGGTGGTCACGGCCGGCGTCCTTGTTGATGACCGGCGTGCGGCCGAATTCGCTCAACATGATGACGAGGGTCTTCTCCAGGCGACCGGAAGCGTGCAGATCCTCGATGAGCGAGGCGACCGCCGGGTCCATGACGGAGCCGTGGTTGCGCATGGCGGGGAAGACATCCATGTGGTTGTCGAAGCCGCCGCGGTTGACCTGCACGAAGCGCACGCCGGTCTCGATCAGCTTCTTGGCGAGCAGCGTGCCGCGCCCGAACTCGGTGAGGCCGTAGCGTTCGAGGGTCTTCGGGTTCTCCTTGTCGAGATCGAAGGAGGAAAGCGCGGGGCTCTTCATCAGGGCCACGGCGTCCTTGAGGGCGACATCGGCTTCCTTGAGGTCACGCGCGGCCAGCTTGCCGGAGGTGCGGAGATTCATCTTGGCGAGAATCTCCAGGCGGCGCTCACCCTGGGCGTGATGGATGCCGTCGGGGAAGGCGAGATACGGATCACGCTCGCCGGGCAGGCCGATGTAGTAGGCCTCGCAGCGCTGGCCGAGATAGCCCGCGCGCGGAGCCATCCCGCCGATGCTGATGTAGGCGGGCAGATCGCCGGACTTCTGACGCTCGTTCACGACGAAGGAACCGAGGCCCGGATGCACGAGGGCGGGGTTCTGCGGGTAGCTCGTCTGCAGCTCGTAGGTGGCGCGTCCGTGGTCGCCGTTGGTGCCGGCGATGGAGCGGATGATCGAGCAGTGATGCATCTGCTTGGCGAGCTGCGGGAAGATCTCGCTGATCTGGATGCCATCGGCGCTGGTCTTGATCGGCTCGAACTCACCGGCCACCGGGCGGCCCGGCTTCGGGTCCCACGTGTCAATGTGGCTCATGCCGCCGCCGTTCCAGAAGAGGACGACGGACTCGGCCTTCGGCGCGTGGGCGGAGCCGATCGCCGCGACGAGGCGGTTGATGGGCATGCCGAGGAGCGCCGCCGTGCCGGCGGTTTGCGCCAGAAACCGGCGACGGGACGAGTAGTAGTCAGTGCAGGAGCTCATGGATGTTTTGTTGATGAACAGACTTCAGGGCAGATAGCGAAATTCGTGCGAATTGAGCATGGCCCAGCGGAGGTCGGCCAGACCTTCCGCCGGCGTCTTGCCGCTGGCGATCACGGCGCGGGCATCGGCCAGCTCGTCCACCGTCGGCCGGCGGGTGAGGATTTCGAGATAAACCAGTTCCACGGCCTTGCCGGGATTCGCGTTCGGACCGGAGATGAGGTGGTAAACGGGCTCCAGCGGGCCGACGCGCGAGGCCTCGTGCGTGGCCTTGCCGTTGAGCAGCATCAGTTCCTGACGCAAGGACGGAGCCTCGTCGCGGAATTCGCCGAGGTTGTCCCGCGCGGGCTGGCCGAAGACGCGGAGGAAGTGCGAGGCCGGCGCGGGCGTGGCCATGCGCAGGGTGGTGTCGAACTTCGGATTGTCGTCCACGACCGCCGTGACGATCTCCAGGCGGAAGCGCTCGGCATTGCCGGACTGGAGCAGGCGGATGCGGGCCTGACGCTCGGCCTCCATCGCGTCATCTTCCATTTTCTTGTTCATCGCGAGATCCTGCTTCGACTCGGACAGCACGTCCGCGAACTTGTCCTCGCCGTCCTTCTTCATCCGCTCAGGCTTGAGCAGCGCCTCGAAGTCGAGGCTCGCGCCCTTTTCCAGGTCATACGGGGCCGGGGCCTGGGTGGGCTTCATCATGGCCATCATCGCCGGCTGGCCGTTGGTCGGCTCCGGATTGGCGGCGGCGAGCATTGCGGCGTTGGCGAGCGGGATGCGGATCTGGCGCTTCACCTCGCGGACATTCGCGCCCTCGGGCCACTTGTGAGAGAGCAGGTGGCCGGCGACGGCCACGCTGTCGAAGAGCACTTCGCCGAGCATGCGCCGGGCACGCGTGGCGGTGAAGGATTCCTCCGCCTGGGCGAGTTCCTTCAGGCCGGCTCCGGCAGGGAGATGGCCGCGCTGGTAGGCCTGGGTGAGCATGACCGTCTTGACCAGAGTCCGCAGATCATAGCCGCTGGCGACAAATTCCTGCGCGAGAAACTGAAGCGTCTGCGGGTGGCGGATTTCGTTGTAGGCGGAGAAGTCATCCAGCGGCTCGACGAAGCCGCGCCCGACCAGCTCGGCCCAGACGCGGTTCACGAAGGCCCGGGCGAAGTAGGGGTTGCGCGGATCGGTGATCATCGCGGCCAGGTGCTGGCGTGCTTCGCTCTGGCGGTAGATGCTCTTGCCGTCATCGGCCTTGCGCGCGGCGGCCTTGGCCTCGGCGAGGAGATCGGCCTCCAGCTTGGAATCCTTCAGCGCCTTGTTCACATCGAAGCCGTCCACGAGTTCATCCAGCGCCTTCTTGGCGGCGGCGGTGGTCTGGGCGGTGGGGTCGGGCTTGCGACGCTCTTCGAGGCGGGCGATGTAGTGCGGCTTGGTGGTGTAATTGACCAGCTCGAAGGGGAACTTCGGCGCAACACCATCCCGCTTGGGCGCCTGTTCGCGCTCGGGCGGCCACTTCACCGCCGTCTCGTTGGCTTCGGTGGTGTAGATGCGCTTGATGTTCTTGCCCTGCTCGACGCGCTTGATGGTCCCGAAGAAGGCGGCGAGGTCGTAAAACTCCTTCTGCTTCCAGTCATCGAACGGGTGGTCGTGGCACTCGGCGCATTGCAGGCGGACACCGAGGAAGATCTGCGAGGTGGCACCGGCGAGGGCCATTGGGTTGGCGGCATCACCGAGCGCGAAGCCGGCGGCGGGGGTGTTCTCCGGTCGGCCGTTGGTGGCGACGAGTTCGCGGACCATCTGATCGTAGGGCTTGGCCTCGGCCAGGCTGCGGTTCACGTAGGCGAGCAGTTGGGGCCCGCCGTCCGTCTGCGAGCGCACCCGGAGCATGTCCGCAAAGAACACCGTCCAGCGCTCGGCGAAGCGCGGGTGGGCAATGAGGCGGTCCACCAGCTTCTCGCGGCGGTCCGTCGGGCTTTCGCGTTCGAACTGCTTGATCTCCTCCGACGTGGGAATGCGGGCGATCAGGTCCACCGTGGCCCGGCGGAGAAAGGCGAAGTCATCAATGACCCCGGCGAGCGGGGCGACCGGACCCTTGGCGGCATTTTCCTGCGTAAGAATCTTGTCGGTGAGCGTGGCCGTCTCGGCGAGGGAGGCGGGGGCCTTCTCGGGGATGAACTGCTTGTCGGCCAAGCCAGGCACTTCCTTCTTGCGGGTCTTCAGGACGACGCCCTCGGGCCACTGGGCACCGGTGCGGACCCAGTCCGTGAGCCAGTTCTTGTGCGGGCCGGAGAGCGGCTCCGTCTCCTGCGGCATGATGTCTTCGTGGTCGCGGGGGAGCTTGATGCGGCGGAGCAGTTCGCTCTTCTCGTAGTCCTTGGCATTGACCAGCGGACCGCTCTTGCCGCCCTTCAGGAAGCCAGCCTTGGTGTCCAGGCGCAGATCGCCTTTGACCTTGTCCGCCCCGTGGCAGCGGATGCAGGCGTGTTCGAAGATGGGCTGGATCTGCTGGCGAAAATCCACTTCCGCACTGGCAAGCTGGGCGGAGGCGAGGAGCAGGAGCAGTTGGCTCGGGGCGCTGGACTTCATGATCGCAAAGCTGGTGATACGGATGGACAAAGCTGCCAAGTTCAGATGCGCGGGGAGCGGGCTTGATTCAAAGAGAATGCGCCGGGGACGGGAAAGTTCTCGGCCGGAGGTTCGGAGGTTTCGATCTGGGACTCCTTCCCCAGCCCTTGAGCCCACGAAAAAGCCGGACGCAGGCAAAACCTGCGTCCGGCGTGATGGGGAGGAGCGGCGGTTACATGTCGGCGTAACGCGCGCGCAGCATGGCGGTGAACTTCGCCACTTTAAGTTTGCGGCGACGCTTCTCGCTCGGCTTCTCGAAGCGGCGGTGATTGCGCACTTCTTTGAGGGTGCCTTCGCGGTCGATTTTCTTTTTCAACCGGCGCAGGGCCTTTTCTACCGGCTCGCCTTTCTTGAGCTTGATCTCGGTCAAAACTGTTTCACTTCCTTCCCAGTCTGCTGCCCGGGGGTTGGCTGGCAAACCGCCAGTCCTGTCCGGGTCAGGGACGGGCAGTCTAGGGACTGGCCCGAAGGCGTCAATGGGCAAAAACAGTCAATGGCCAGCCCGGCTGCTAATCTGCCTGACGCTGGCGATACCGCTGTAGGTCCGCTTCGGTGACCTCGGAAGCCGCCACGAGCCGGTAATGCTTCTCCGCACTGATCCGCACGCCCGCATCACTCTGCTCGAACTCGAACAGGACAATCACCCCTTCCGCGATGAATTGCGCGCCAATGGGGCGGCAGACCAACGAGGGGAACTTTTGGGCGCAGATGGCGAAGTCCTGCTCGATCTGGACGACATTGAGCTTGTCGGTCCCGCCCTTCGCCTGCACCGGAATGACGTAGTGAACCCCCTTCTTGTCGATGCCGACGTAGATCTCGTCGGTCTCCACCTGCCCCATGCCGGTCACCGTGGTGCGCAAGTGGCTCTGGAGGGAGTAGCAGGTAATGCCAGTGAAGATGTCCACCATGCGGTTGTATCGCACCCGGGCCAGCAGGGCTTGTTCGTCGCTGAAGGCATACATGTCAATGATGCCTGGAGTGGCATCCGGCACCTTCGTTTCGGCGAGTTGGAGATTGGGCTTCAAGGGCAGGTCGGGGACGAGCACGAAACGGTATTTTGCCTGGCCAGCGGGCCGGATGATCCATGCCTTGCCGGGAGTGGCCTCGGCCAAAATGGCTTCCGGCAAAGCCACTCGATAGCGGAAGCTGTAGATGAGGTCGCCGAGGTTCTTGGGAAGGTCGATCTGCAATTCGCCAGCGATGGTCACCAGTTCCTCGCGTCCGAATTCCAGCTCGGTCAGGCCTGGCTTGAACTTCGATTTGAAGATGCGCTCGATGATGGCGGCGTAGCGGTTCTGAGCTTTCGTTGGCATGGGAAAAGGCGGTCAAGTCATCCCGGCCAGCGCAACCGGACGACTTCTTCACGAAGCTGTTCACGAGTGGCGGTCGCCAGACGTGTGCGGAACAGATCAATCCCCGTTACCTCGTAGCCATGCGAACTGGCCAGGTCGGCCAGCACCTGCCCCGTGCGGATCATCACCCGCAGGTAAGAAGCCTGATCCCCGACCACGTAGGCCAGTTGGGCGCCCGGGCGCAGCACCTTGCGCATTTCAGCCAGGTGCCGGCTCATGCCGCCAAAATACAGCTTGGTGACCCGGGCATAGAGGCGCTCGAAACCCGAGTCCTTGTTTAACTCGATGCGCCGCTTCTCGATGGCTGCTGCGAGCCGCTCGATCTCCGGGTGTCCGGCCACGACTGCGTCATCCGTGTCGGCCTTGTAAACGCCGCGCGTGTTGGAACGCACGAGGCATTTTTTCAGATCTCGCAGATCCGATTTGGACTTGATGAATCCCAGCAGCACCGATTCGAGGCGGGTGGTGCGGGTGTAGTCTTTCTCGTTGGGATACGGTGGCGAGGTGATCACCGCGTCCACCGAACACGGTGGCAGGACACGCGTGGCCTCGCGGGCGTCGGCCTGATGCACAATCGCTTCGGTCGGAGGCAGGCGGCGCAAGCTTTCCAAGTCCTGGGCGATTATTCGGACGCTTTCCAGCCAGCGGAGCACCACGGAGGCATCGGCCTTGGCCGGGCCAACCCCGACTTCAGGCCCAAAATGCAGGTTGCTGATCCCGTTTACCAGAGCTGTGGCCAGCGCGAGCCGCTCATGACTGGCGAACCGCTCGTCGTGAAATTCTGCCAGAGCCTCGATCAAAACGAGGGTCTTGTGCAATGGGACCGGGCTGATCGAATTCTTGAGCAGGAGAGGAATGAGGTCCGCTGGCAGGCCACGCAATGCCCCCCTGCGTTTCACGGCCCCTTCCAGCAAACGGGGGGCGTCGTCATCATAGTAGCCGGCCATTTCCAGTCGTTCAGTTGCGGCTGTGGCCACTTTCCGGGCATGCCGCAGCAACCGGTCGGGATCAACGCTCCAGTCCAGTTTCGTCCGGCTCGCAAAGGCAGCCACGGGATTCGGCTCCAGTCCGAAGGCGGGAACGCCGAGCTTCTTGCACTCCACCACCGTGGTCCCGGTGCCGCAAAAGGGATCCAGCACCCGGTGCCGGGAATCCATCCCAAACTTGGCCAGATAATCCCGGACCAAGTGCGGGGGAAACGAGAGGATAAAGCGATACCATTGATGTGCGGCCCGATCGGAAACACGAAGCTTGTTGTCCTCCCGGGCCCCCGGCTTTCGTTCCGGCCGGGAATCGGCTGCAAGCGCTCCAATGCCGCCAAAAACCAGGCTGGATGGGCTGGCGTTTTTGGTTGCTAGCATGTTCGGTAACGGATGGCCCGCTTCATTCGCGCAAACTCTGCTGCCGCATTCACGAAGCGTCAAACGCCTTCGCCGGTATCCCCCTTCTTTTCTGGTCGGCGCTATGGAATTGCGAAATTATGAGGGCTCTCGCGCAGCAGCGCGCTTTTTTTCTGGAAGTCCTCGTTGGTCCGGAAACCGGACTCCACCTTGGTGCGCCAGGAGACGCCGTAGGGCGGGGGATTGGAGGCAACGAACGCCTGCAGTTGCTTCAGGTCCTCCTGAGACTCCAGCCAGGCAATGATACTCACGTCACCCTCGGGCGAAGCCGTTCGCAGGAAGACGGAGTCGAACCGGGCTTCGGCTGAAATCGGCTGCGAGTGCTTCGCCACATACTGGTCGGCTGCCTTGCTACGTTCAGCCTTCAAACTATGGAAAACGGCCAACTGCTGGGCGTCTTCAAAGAACTTGTGTTCCCAAGTGCAGCTTCCCGCTTCTGCGGCTACGAGCACGTTGCCTTTGCACACCAGCCACAGTCCTGAAAACCTGAGACCATCCGGTCCGCCGGGGGTGTAGTCGTGGACAGACCATTCCCCACAGTTTTTCGTGTGCGTTGGTGGGTGATTGCGGAGCAACTTGTCAGCGTTATCCCCCAGGCCAAACCGGCGAAACGCCAGTTCTTTCCAAACAGGCGGAAAACTCACCGCCATCTCAAAATACCCGTAAGCGTCCCGACCGTTGGAGATCCCGAGAAACCAGCACACGAGGATGAAAGACAGAGCGAGGCTGAAACCAATTACCGCCAGCTTCACCGAAAGCCGTTTCCACAACTGGCGGGCTTGGATCACTCGGGGACTTAACCACCAATCCCCTTTCTTTTCGAGCGTTTCTTTGGTTTCTTGTCCGGGCATATGAGTTCCGTTTCGCCAAAGTTTCTGGCTTACAAGCGCTCGCGGTTTTCCGCGCAGTTGCCGCTCGACACGCTTTACAGCCCGTCGCATGCGTGGGCGGCACGGCAGGCGGACGGGTCGTGGCGTGTGGGCATCACCAAGTTCGCCACGCGGATGCTCGGCGACATGGTCGAGTGCGGCTGGGAAGTGGAGCCGGGCGCGAAGGTCGCCTGCGGGCAGGTGGTCGGGTGGGTGGAGGGCTTCAAGGCGATCTCGGATGTCTATTGCATCGTGGACGGCGAGTTCCTCGGTGCGAACCCGCTGCTGAAGACCAAGATCACCACCGTGAACAAAGACCCGCACGGCAACGGCTGGCTCTACGCCGCCACCGGCACGCCCGAGTCCCGCTGCCTCGACGTGCAGGCCTACGTGAAGCTGCTGGACAAGACGATTGACAAGATTTTGGAGCGGGAGCACGCGGAGGAGGAGAAGTAATTAGTGCTAAGTAATTAGTCCAAACGTCTAAATTACCTCCGCCCTCCTTCCCTCTAATCACTAATTACTAATCACTTTCCCCACCCATGACCAAAGCCCGTTACCTCATGCTCGGCGGCTTCCTCGGCGCCGGCAAGACCACCGCCGTGGCCCAGCTCGCCGAGCGCCTCACCGCGCAGGGCCTGCGCGTCGGCCTCATCACCAACGACCAGGGCAAGGAACTCGTGGACACCGCCATGCTCCGTTCGCGCGGCTTCGCCACGGAGGAAATCCCCGGCGGCTGTTTCTGCTGCCGCTTCAACTCGCTGGTGGACGCGGCGGACAAGCTCAAGGCCGAGTCGCGCCCCGAGGTCTTCATCGCCGAGCCGGTCGGCAGTTGCACCGACCTCGTCGCGACCGTCACCTACCCGCTGCGCCGGATGTATGGCGACCAGTTCCTCATCGCGCCCCTGAGCGTGCTCGTGGACCCCATCCGCGCCCAGCGCGTGCTCGGCCTCACGACCGGCGGGCAGTTCTCCGAGAAGGTGCTCTACATCTACCGCAAGCAGCTTGAGGAGGCGGACCTCATCGTCATCAACAAGCGCGAACTGCTCGACACCCCGCAGCTTGACCGACTGCGCCTCCGGCTGTCCGAGGAATTCCCGCGCGCCAAGGTGCTCGCCGTTTCCGCGCGCACCGGGGCCGGGCTGGACGACTGGTTCAGCCAGATCACCGCCTCCGAGCAGGTCGCGCGCGTGGCGATGGACGTGGACTACGAAGTCTATGCCGAAGGTGAGGCGCTGCTGGGCTGGCTGAATGCCACCGTGACCGTCTCAAACCAAAAGGGCTTCGACGGCAATCAGGTCATCCGCGATCTCGCCGACACCCTGCGCCGACTGCTCGTGGAGGCCGGCGCGGAAGTCGCGCATCTCAAGATGACGCTGGAACCGGAGGACGCGGGCCTGGGCGATCTCGCGGTCATCAACCTCGTGCGGAATGACTTCGTGCCCGAGCTGTCGCAGGAACTTTCCGACTGGCTGGATGCCGGCAAGCTCATCATCAACTGCCGCGCCGAAGGCTCGCCGGACGCGCTGAATGCGGCGCTGACCGCGGCGCTCACCGAAACGGGCAAGCAGCACCCGCAGCTTTTCCTGCGTCTGGAGCACCTCGAACACTTCCGCCCCGGCAAGCCGCAGCCGACGCATCGGGATGCGTAGTGGAGCAGGCTTCCAGCCTGCTTCTGCGGGCACCTTGCCCGCGTTGGAATATTGCATGGAAATGAAACGGGGGCGAGACGCCCGGTGAGGCAGGCTGGAAACCTGCCCCACTAGGAGGAGGCCCCCGTTAGCGAGCGTGTGTGGGTTGCCCTGCGGGGACTACTTTTCCGAGTCGAGCGGCAGTTCCACTTCGCGCGCCTCCCCTTTGCGCACGAGCTTCAGGCGGACGCTTTTCAGCGGCGGCTGTGACAGACGCAGGAAGGTGAGGAGTTCGCTCTCCGTCTGGAAATCTGTGCGGCCGTTGACGGCGACAATCGTATCGCCTCCGCGCAGGAGGCTCTTGGCCACCGCCCCGGTCACATAGCCCACGCCCAGCGCCATCCCGTCGGCAGGCAGGCCTGCGCGTTGCCGGTCGCCCGGATGCATTGTCCCCATGGTGAAGCCCGGTCGCGCGCCGTTCAGCGATTCGCGCCACGGCATGTTGCTCTTCTTCCAATCACCGCTGAGGTCGAAGTCACGCGTGAGCAGTTCGCCAGCGCGGCGGAACCCAACGGGCAGTTTCGTCACCACCGGCGTTTGGTGCAGCACCCACTGGATGTCCCCCTGGGAGATGACCGGCTGGCCGCCGAGCGAAACAAGCTGATCGCCGGGCTGCAAACCGAGCCGGGCGGCGGGCGAATCAGCCCGGACGGTTTTGACGAGCAAGCCGTCCTCGATGTCGAGCCGCAGGCCGAGGTTTTCCGGCAGGGGGAAGGACCAGATATCGCTGGCAGTGAGCGTGCTGGCACGCGTGCGCGCCTCCATCTCCGCCTCGCCGACCATGTGGCAGTGGATGCAGTTCTGCACCGCCTGTTTGCCGGGGAACGGCCGCATGAACGGCAGTTTTTCTGCGAGCACCGGCGGGCCGGGCACGCCCTGCTTGGCAGCGAACAGGGCGCGGTTGGCGGGGAAAGCCGCGTGCAGGTCGAGCACGCGCTCCATCGCGCGCAGGAAGGAGTTGAGCGAGATGTGCGTCAGCGCCGTGCGTTGGGTTGAGGCGCGCGTGCCGTAGCGGCCGTAGACTGTCCCGTCCGCGTTCAGGAACAGCACGGCCAGCGACAGGTCGCGGTCGAACTGGAAGCGCTGCACGTCCACGCCGTTCATGGTTGTCACGCGCACGCATACAAAGCGGTCGAGAAGTTTGTCGAGCGTCTCGCCGCCGCGCGTGATTTGCCGGTCCAGTTCCGCCGCGCACTGGCACGGCACGCAGCGAAACAACAGCAGAATCGGCTTGCCCGTCCGCCGCGCGGTGGCGGTGGCGGCGTCCACGTCCTTGTAAACCCAGCGGCTCGCGAGGCCGGTGTCATTGAGCAATTCCTGCAGCGGAGCCTGGGCGGGAAGGAGGGGGGCAAACAGCGCAATACACCCTGCGCATAGCAGCCAACGAAGGCGGTGGGACATGGCGGGGAGCGTAGTCGGGCGGAGGCTACGCTGCCGGAATCTCAAACAGATGCACCGGGGAGGTGTTGCCGGCGTAGGAGCCGTCTTTCGTGAGCTGGCGGCCGTTGCCGTTGCTGGCCTTGTTCATCGCGGCCACGGCGAAGCGCTTGTGATCCGGGTGCAAGGTCACGGAATGGCAGTTCGCCAGCGTGGTCGTGTAGAACGGGTCCTTCTCGCCGGGGCGCAGGAACATGATCTTGCCGCTGCCGGGCTGGCCGCTCGTGACGAGGATCACGTAGCCCTCGGGATGCGCCGCGGCATCCAGCACGAAACCGTCCTTGGCCTCGCCGAACTTCCATTGCGTCTCCTGCTTGCCGGTCGCGGTGTCAAATTTCAGGAGCATCGGCGCGCCTTCGAGGAAGCCGCCGCCCGCCGGCTCGCAGCCACCCACGAGCAGGGACTTGCCGCCGTCAATGAACGCCAGCACGCGCAGGCCGGTCACGTCCTGCAGGCGGGAGAGCTTGTAGAAGACGGAGGCATTGAACTCGCGCACGACCTTCTTGGTGCCGAAATCCCACAGGGTGACGCGGCCCTTGGCATCGCCGAACGCGATGACTTTCCCCTCAGGCGCGAAGGCCACGGAGAACACGTCTTCCTCCAAACGGTGCTCGACGACGAGCTTGCCCGCTGTGGTCCAGACGCGGACAAACTGGTCGCGCCCACAGGTGGCGAGGTGCTGGCCATCGGGCGAGATGGCGAGGCGACGAATCCAGCCGTCATGCGCGGTGGCGTTCTCCCAGCGCGGCTTGGGCGCGTCGCCTTCGATGTCCGTGGCGATGAGCTTGCCCCAGGTGTCGGCGACGTAGAGGACCTTGTCCTTCGGATGAAAGGCGATGTTCTGGACCCAGCCGTTGAAGCCGGTGAGATGGGGCAGGGGCACCAAGTCCACCGGCGGCTCGGCCGGGGCCGGCTTGGTGTTCTTGGGCAGGGCTTTTTTGGCCGGTTCATCAGGCAGTTCCAGATCCACGGCCGGCTTGGGCTTCTCGACGACGCTCCAGCGGCGCACGGTGCCTTCCATCGCCCCGGCGGCGAGGAATTTCCCGCACGGGCTGAACCGCGCGATGCAGAGCTGGCGGTCGTTCTGGAACGCCTTGAGTTCCTTGGGCGGGACAAATTTGGCGGCGGGTTGGTCGGGCATAGTAGGTTAAGGATGACCAATGACCAATGACGCAATGGCCAATGAATGACCAAGGCCCAATGACCGATGCGGTCGGGGCACAGTCGTCGTGTCCCCGGAGCGCGGCCACCTAGCTGAGCGCGCTCCGGACATCCGCAAGCCATTCCCTGCTTCCAGCCGCTGCGGCCTGGAAGGCCGCGCTCCGGGGGCATTCGGCATTGGACATTCTTTGGTCATTGGGAATTGGTCATTGGGCTTCACGCCAGGGCCTCCTTGATCGGGGCCATGTCCTCGTGGGCGAGGGGCAGGGGCTGGCCATTGTTGTTGTATTCCACCTTGTGCGTGTCAATGCCCAGCGCGTGGAACCAGGTATGGAAGACGTGGCCGATGTCGTGGCCTTTGCCCTGCACGAACGTGCCCTTGTCGTTGGTCGCGCCGATGACTGCGCCAGCTTTCACGCCGCAGCCGGCCATTGCGATGCTCCACGCCTCGGGCCAGTGGTCGCGGCCGACGTGCCCGTTGATACGCGGCGTGCGTCCGAACTCGCTCATCGCGATGACCAGCGTTTGGTCCAGCAGGCCGGTTGCCGCCAGATCTTCGATGATCGCAGCGAAGGCGCGGTCGAACTTCGGCACGAGGGAGGCGCTGGCGTTGAAGTTGTCGCCATGCGTGTCCCACCCGTAGTTGCCCACCTTCACAAAGCGCACCCCGGCCTCCAGCATGTTGCGCGCGACGAGCATGTGCTGGCCCAGTTCCGTGCGTCCGTAGCGGTCGAGGTCTTTCGTGGGAAGCTTGGTGGTGTCGAAGATGTCCGCGCGCTTCATCAGCTCCTGGGCGGAGTCGAAGACAAAACTGTTTGCCTCGGTGTAGGCCGGGCGGCGCTGCGCGACGTAGCGGCGGTTGAGCATCTCGCGCAGTTCGTTGCGCTCGTCATCCTCCTCGGGGGAGAGCGAAGCGTGGCGAAGCAAATCCTCGGGCGGTTTGCCGTCGCCGAAGGCGAGCGAACCGTATTTGGGGCCGAGGAACCCGCCGTCCTCGGCCTTGAAGCCGCCGCTGCCGGGCTTGACCCAGACGTAGGCGGGGAGCTTGGAAGAGGTCGGCCCCATAAGCTTCGCGATGGACGAGCCGAAGAAGGGATAGGCGACGCCGCGATTCTTCGGGTCGCCGCGCTGGATGCGCGCGACGCCGGAGGAGTGGGCGTTGTCCTTGGTGCACATGTCGCGCACGACGCAGAGGCGGTGCGCCTGCTTGGCGGACTGGGGCAGCAGCTCGGAAAAGTGCGTGCCGGGCACGGTCGTCTTGATGGTGCGGAAGGGGCCACCAAACTCGGTGTTGGGCTTGGGGTCCCAGCTTTCGAGCTGGCTCATGCCGCCATCGAGCCAGATGAAGAGCACCTGCTTCTCCTTCTTGCGCATCGTCTCGGCGGCCTGCGGTGAGATGAGGCCGCCCAGCGCGCCGAACGCCAGCGCACCGGCGGACGCGCCAAGGAACTGGCGGCGGGACGCGGCGTGCTCCCAGGGTTTGCAGAGAGGATTCATGAGTGGGGGAGGGGAAACCACGAATGGACACCAATGGGCACGAATTGGGGCGGTGCCAGTTTGAATTCGTGTTGATTCGGGTCCATTCGTGGTTTCAATGGTTGGTGAAGAATTCCATGCTCGACAGCATCGCCCAGGCGAAGTGACCGAGCGCCTTTTCGCGGTCGGCGGCGTGCTTGGCCAGATACTTCTCCAGCGCGGCGGTCTCGTCCTTCGAGGGCGGGCGGCTGAGGATGGAGTGGAAGAGTTCGTCGGCGATCTTCGCGGGTTCCTTCACGGCGGCGACGCGGGCGATGAGGTTGCCGGGGCGCGGCTGGAAGGCCCACAGAATCTGGTCGTTGTTGCGCAGGAAGAGCGCGGCCTTGAGCGTCGGGTTCACGACCAGTTCAGGCTCCTTGGCGTCGTTGGCGAACGCGGAGAGGAAGGCCTTCTCAAACTCCTTCACCGTCTTCTTCTTGTCGCCTTCGGCCCAGCCCTTGCCGTTCACCACGCGCTCCTGTTCGCCGACGGCGAGGAGGAAGGAGCGCGCGAGCTGCTCGGCGGAGAGGGGACGTTCCTTCGCGGCGAGGAAAAGCTGCTCGGGCACCTGGTCCGCGCTGGTCGGCAGCACGGTGGAGCGCGCGTAGGTCTGCGTCAGCGCCAGCTCGCGGAGCAGCCACTGGAGGTCGAACTTGTGCTCCGTCAGCTCCTTCGCGAGCAGGTCAAACAATTCCGGGTGCGACGCCGGGTTCTCCGAGTGCTGCAAGTCCAGCGGCTCGACGAGGCCGCGGCCCATGAGCTGCCACCAGGCGCGGTTGGCGATGTTCCGGGCGAAGGGCAGGTTCTCGGCGGAAGCGAGGCGCGCGGCGAGTTCTTTCAGCGGGCTGAACTTCGGCACGCCGGCCTTCCGGGTCTTCGGGTCGGGCGGCACGGCCCAGAGCTCATCCTTCGTCGCGGGCATCGGGATTTCCACCTCGGTGCCCAGCGGCACGCGCGGGCCGGTCGAGCCCTTCACGCTGCTGAGGACGGAGACAAACTCGTATTTGTTGGTGACGAGGCCCTCCTGCACCCACGCGGTCTTGTAATCGCCGGCGGCCGTTTGAAGCTTCAGGTTCTGGACGGGGAAGAAGAGGCCGTTGAAGTCCACCTGCTTGTAATCCTTCACCGTGAGGTGCTTGTGGCACTGGCAGCATTGCAGGTCCATGCCCACGAAGAGGCGGCCTATGTCGCGCGTCAGCCCCGGATAGTCCGTGTCCTGCTGGCCGACCTTTTCCAGCCGGCGGGTGATGAACCAGCCCGCGCCGCGCAGCTTTTCGTCCTTGAAGTCCGGGCTGATGATCTCGCGCACAATCTGGTCCCAAGGCTTGTTTGACCGGAAGGACTCGGTGAGGAAATTGCGCCACTCGTCATTGCTGCCGTTGCGCTCCATGAGCTGGATGTTGAAGGCCTCGGCCATCCGCTCCGCATACTTCGGTGCCGCGAAGAGCTGCTCAATCAGCTTGGCCCGCTTGTCCGCAGCCTTGTCCGCCAGGAAGGCGCGCGTCTGGTCCGCCGTGGGGATGGTGCCGCTGAAGTCGAGATACGCCCGGCGGAGGAACTCGGCGTCCGTGGACGGCTCGGCGAGGGGCTTGCCCGCCGCCTTGGCGGTGATGAGCTTGTCCACCTGGACGTGGAGCGGCTCGGCGGCGAACCCGCCGCTGGCGGCGAGCGTGACGAGGGAAAGCAGCCAGCACTTGAGGAGCACAGTTGAGCGAGCCAGTTGCATCGGCTAAGTGGACGCATTCGCGCGGCTGGCCATTGAATCAGGTTGCAGAATCGGTGCGATTCGGAAGTAGCCTCGGGAGCGCGGCACTCCGCCGCCAACCACAACGGCCCAAGAAAAAAGCATGTGTAACACCACCGCAGCGGCTGGCAGCAGGAAAAAGGCTTGGGAAACCCGAAGCACGTTCTGCAAGGTTGCCGCTGCGGCCCGGAGTGCCGCGCTCCGCCGCAAACGAAAGCTGGCATCACTCCGCCTCGTTTGCCACCCTCCGCACCCGTCAATTTGACCTGCTGCCACATGAAACTCCGCCTCGTCCTGCTCGCCTTGCTGGTGGGCACCGTTGCCACCTTCGCCCAGACCGCCACGCCGAAGCCCAAGGCCGCCAAGAAGGATCTCACCCTCGAACCCATCACCGACCAGCCCGGCCTGCCGCGCGTGCTGCTCATCGGCGATTCCATCTCCATCGGCTACACTATTCCGGTGCGCGACCTCCTCAAGGGCAAGGCCAACGTCCACCGCATCCCGGAAAACGGCGGCCCGACTTCCAACGGCACCGCCAAGCTCAGCAAGTGGCTTGGCACCAACAAATGGGACGTCATCCACTTCAACTGGGGCCTGCATGACTTGAAATCCATGGAGACCGGCAAGGCGCAGGTCAGCTTGGAGGAGTATGAGAAGAACCTCCGGGAGATGGTAAAGCCGTTGAAGGCCACCGGCGCGAAGCTCATCTGGTGCGCCACCACGCCCGTCCCCGACGCCCGGCTCAACCCGCCGCGCAAGGACAGCGATGTGCAGGCCTACAATGCCATCGCGAAGAAGGTCATGGACGAACACCATATCCCCACCAACGATCTCTACGCCTACACGCTGCCCAAGCTGGTGGACGTGCAGTTGCCCGCCAATGTCCACTTCAAGAAAGAAGGCTCGGAGTTTTTGGCGAAGAAGGTGGCCAAGACCATTGAGGAAGCCTTGGCCAAGCGGTGACCGGTGCGGGTTAACTTGCGACCGATTTGGTTCTCCGCTGTTTTCAGTGGCATGAAGGGTGGGCGAAGCTCCAAATCCCAAGTTCCAAGCTCCAAAGAAACTCCAAGTTCCAAATTTCAAAGGACGGCGTCGCCCGGCACTGGGGCCAGCTCTTGGGCCACAGGCCGAACCATGGCGGAAGCGCTGGCGGCGTGGCACGCTGAACCATTGGAATTTGGGCTTTGGAGTTTCTTTGGAGCTTGGGACTTGGAACTTGGAATTTTCCCTGTCCGCCTCTCTGTTCCACCGAAAACAGCGAAGAGCCACTGATTTGCGTCACACTTGGACGCGGTGATTTGCGCAAGGTGGCTAACTTTAGCCAGTGCGTTTCATCCATGCACGCGGCGCACGGATAGCCCTGATTTCAAGAAAACCGCTTCATACAAGGCTGAAATCGGGCTTCTGCCTGCGAAGCTGTAAAATCCCTTGCCCCGTGGCATTCGCCCTGCTCAACTCGCCACCGCTCGTTTGACTGGGAAGCCCAAGCTTCTGGTCGTGCAACCCTGAACTAACAACACTCACGCACAATGGCGAAATACAAACTCGAATACATCTGGCTCGACGGCTATGAACCCGTCGCAAACCTCCGCGGCAAGACCCAAATCAAGGAGTTTGCCAAGTTCCCGAAGCTGGAAGAACTCCCGATGTGGGGCTTCGACGGCAGCTCGACCCGCCAGGCCGAAGGCCGCACCTCGGACTGCATGCTCAAGCCCGTGGCCGTCTTTCCGGACACCACGAAGAAAAACGGTGCCCTGGTCATGTGCGAAGTCATGATGCCGGACGGCAAGACGCCGCATCCGAGCAACTCCCGCGCGACCATCCTCGACGACCCCGGCGCCTGGTTCGGGTTCGAGCAGGAATACTTTCTCTACAAGGACGGCGTCCCCCTCGGCTTCCCCAAGGGTGGCGGCTTCCCGCCCCCGCAGGGTGAATACTACACCGGCGTTGGCTACAAGAACGTGGGCTGCATCGCCCGCGAGATTGTGGACACGCACCTTGACCTCTGCCTCGACGCCGGCATCAACCACGAAGGCATCAACGCCGAAGTGGCGAAGGGCCAGTGGGAGTTCCAGATTTTCGGCAAGGGCTCCAAGTCCGCCGCCGACCAGGTCTGGATGGCCCGCTACCTTCTCGTGCGCCTTTGCGAGAAATACGGCGTGGACGTGGTCTTCCACTGCAAGCCGCTCGGCAAGGACGTGGACTGGAACGGTTCCGGCATGCACTCGAACTTCTCCACCACGTTCATGCGCGAGACCGGCGGCAAGGAATACTTCGAGGCCCTCATGGCCGCGTTCGACCTCTACAAGAACGAGCACATCGCCGTCTATGGCCCGGACAATCACCTCCGCCTCACCGGCCTGCACGAGACGCAGTCCATTGACAAGTTCAACTACGGCGTTGCCAACCGTGGCGCGTCCATCCGCGTGCCCCACAGTTTCGTGAACAACGACTACAAGGGCTACCTCGAAGACCGCCGCCCGAACTCCCAGGGCGACCCCTACAAGATCGCCAGCCGCATCCTGCAGACCATCGCCACCGTGCCGCTGCCTACGCCTCCGGCTCCCGCCAAGAAGGCCAAGAAGTAGGCGTCCGGTGGCGTGCATGGTCCCGTTCCCCGGGCCAGGCGTGCCTGCTACTCTGGTCCGGCAGCAGTGCCGGATCTTCGCCGGGGAACCCTGTTGAAAATGACAACGGCGCGGACTCAGGTCCGCGCCGTTTTTCTTTTTTTGGGGGGAGGCAAGGCGTTGGAAACCACTGACCGGCACTAACTGGCACTAATCAGAAAGCAACGCCCGGCAGGGCGCATCTTGACACTGCCCCCCGAAGCCGAGCCGGCGCGGACGCCGGCGACACGGCCCGCGGGACGCGGGCGCTACGTAGCGCCGGCCTCCGGCCGGCCGTGCCGCAAGCGTCCTCGCTTGCCCGGCGAGGCGAGGGCGGGGGCAGTGTCGAGATGCGCCCCACCCGGCATTATCCGAACTCCGAAATTGAAACCGCGTTTCTCCCTTTGGAATTCAGGTTCATTAGTGCCGGTCAGTGCCGGTTAGTGGTTTTGTCAATTCGTGATGACGCAGCCGCCGGATGCAGGACCACTTTCTTCCGATCGGATTGTTCCGCGCTTTTCATGTGCCAGCCGCGAGCTTGTCTTCCCCTCGTCTTTCCCGCAGGCTTGCCGCATGGCTGAAATCGTTCAATTTGTTCACCGCGGCGCGGCCCAGGTCACGCCCCGGATTCTGGAAGGCATTCACAAAAAGCTGCCGATGCTCAAGATTGAGTTTTCGCAGATCAACGCTCCGAAATATCCGCACCTCGTCGAGCAGATCGAGTTCCTCGCCGACGTGCTGGAGGATTACGTCGAGGGTGCGGACAAGGAACTGCCCCTTTTCGCCGTGGCCGAGGCCGCCTTCGCCCTGGCCTACGTCCACAAGCAGCGCGACCTGATCCCGGACACCAACGAACAGTTCGGCTACGCCGATGACTCCGGTGTCGTCCGCGCCGTGCTCATGGAAAACGAGAAGGTGCTGTCCGACTACGCCCGCCGCCAGAAGCTGAACTGGAAGCGCATCACCGTGAAACCGTGACCGGTGGCCAGTGTTCAGTAATCTGTATGCAGTAAACCCCGCCAACGGACTGCTCCTTACTAATCACTAATTACTAATTCCTCTCCCGCCGCCACTCCGTCCCATGGCCCTGTCCTCCGAAACCCTCTCCCGCCTCCGCGCCCTCCTCGGCCCCGCCCAGGTGCTCACCGCGAAGGAAGACCTGATTCCCTACTCGTTTGATGGCACCGCCGCGATGAGCCAGATGCCCGGCTGCGTCGTCTTCGTCACGAGCACCGAGCAGGTCGCCGGCGTGCTCAAGCTCGCCAATGCCAGCCGCACCGCCGTGGTCACCCGTGGCTCGGGCACGGGCCTGAGCGGCGGCAGCCTGCCTTCGACCGATTGCATCGTCATGTGCACCGCGCGCATGAACCGCATCCTCGAAGTGGACCGGGCCAACCTCACCATGCTGGTCGAGCCCGGCGTGACCACGCTCGCCGTCGCGGATGCCGCCGCCGCCATCGGCCTCTTCTACCCGCCGGACCCCGGCTCGATGAAGATCTCGACCATCGGCGGGAACGTGGCGGAGAACTCCGGCGGCTTGCGCGGCCTCAAGTATGGCATTACTCGCAACTACGTCATGGGCTTGGAAGTCGTCCTGCCCGATGGCGAAGTGCTCTTCACTGGCAACAAGTGCGTGAAGGACGTGGCCGGCTTTTCCCTCAAGGACCTTTTCGTCGGCAGCGAGGGCACGCTCGGCGTGATGACCAAGGTGCTGCTCAAGCTCATTCCCAAGCCCGCCGCCAAGAAGACCATGGTGGCCACCTACAGCGCGATGGACGCCGCCGCACAGACCGTCAGCGACATCATCGCCGCGCAGATCATCCCCTGCACGCTGGAGTTTCTGGACCGCACGACCATTCATTGCGTCGAGGACTTTGCGAAGGTCGGCCTGCCGCTGGACTGCGAAGCACTCCTGCTCATGGAAACCGACGGTCATCCCGCCGCCGTCGAGGACGAGGCCGCCAAGATGGTCGAGCTGGCGAAGAAGAACGGGGCGATGGAAGTGCGCGTGGCCAAGGATGAAGCCGAAGCCACCAAACTCGCCGCCGCCCGTCGCAGCGCCTTCAGCGCGCTCGCCCGCCTCGCGCCCACAACCATTCTCGAGGACGCCACCGTCCCGCGCAGCGAACTGGCCAAGATGGTTCGCTTCGTCGAGGTCATCGCGAAGAAATACAACCTCCGCGTCGGCACCTTCGGCCACATGGGCGATGGCAATCTGCACCCGACGTTCCTGACCGACGAGCGCAACCACGCCGAGATGCACCGCGTGCATGAGGCGTTCAAGGAGATCTTCGACGAGGCCATCCGCCTTGGCGGGACCATCACCGGCGAGCACGGCGTTGGCCTCGCGAAGAAAGACTTCCTGCCCAAGTTCATCGGCCCCGCCTCCCTTCGCGTCCACCGCGAACTGCGCAAGGCGCTGGACCCGCACGGCATTCTGAATCCGGGCAAGATGTTTGATTGAACGGCCGGCACTTGTCGCCGTGCCGCGCTCTGCTATCTTTCCGCCATGAGCAAAGCCGACATTCTCGCCGAATTGCCCAAGCTCACGGCGGACGACCGGGGTGAAATCCTCGACCGGCTTTGGACCTTGGAGGAAAGGGATGCTGTGCAACGGGGTCCCTCCGCCGAGGAAAAGTCCCTGCTGGATGCCGAACTGGCCGACTACGAAACCAGTCCGAACGCAGGCAGTTCGTGGGCTGAGGTGCAGGCTCGTCTTCGCGGCCGCTCATGAGCTGTCTGCTTCTGGTCCGGCCGCGTGCCGAGCGGGATTTGGAAGCGGCTCACGATTGGTATGAGCAGCAGGTTCACGGACTTGGCGCTGATTTCCTCACCGAAGTGGCGCACGCCATGGAACTGCTCGTGACCGATCCGGAACGTCCCCTGATTTACTATCACGGCTTTCGGCGGGTGCTCCTGCGGCGGTTTCCCTGCAAGGTTTTCTATCGGGTTGAGGGTGAGCGCGTGGTTGTGTTCCGGGTGCTTCATGGGAAGCGAGACCATCCGCGTTGGTTGCGGAAGTGATAGATTCGGTTCGTCCATGTTGCTCACTGCCTGCGCAAGTAGATTGGACACCCGCCCTCCACACGCTAAGTTCACCGCGTGACGACGCCTCCAATGCCGAAATCCGAGCGCGACTTCCTGCGGCTGCTGCAATGGGCCGGGGCGGGCAGCCTCGGGCTCACCGCCGGGTTTGTCGAATCTATCAAGTCGGTCAATCCGACGGTGCATTTCGAACTGTCGCTGTGGACGCTGCTGGCCTTCGTGGTGGTCACGGCGGCGTCTTGGTATGTGATCGAGCGGGTGTTCTTCCGCGCGCTAATGGAGGGTCGCAAGCCGCCGGTGAAGCTGGCCGTGGGTTTCACCCTGCTGCTCACGGTGGGCACGCTCGCGGGTTTCGTGCTGGCGATGCGGGGCGTGGCCTCGGAGCGGCAGCGCGACATGGCGGTGGGCACCGTGTGGGCGGTGATGGCGCTGAGCACCGTCGGCTTCGCCTTTTGGAAAGTGGTGCAGTTCCTCGAACGCGACGCGGCAAAGACGGACGCGGAGACGGCCCGCAACGCGGAACCCGATGACTCCCGGCGCGGGTGAACTGGACCCCAAGTGGGCCGACGCAGCTTCCTGTGGAGCGCGGCCTTCAAGCCGCAGAAACGTGCGCAGACCATGGTGGTTCGAACTAGCTTCGCCTCTCCACCCCTCTGCGGCTCAATCCCGCGCTTCGCACACTTCCTACTTCTTGGGCAGCTCCGACTGGAGCCGGGCGAGTTCGCTGTGATTGGTGGGCGGGCGGCCGAAGCGTGCTTCAAACCTCAGCATCATTTCCGTTGTCATGGCCGGCATCGCCTGGCCGGGCTTTGGCTGGGCTTCGGCGGGCAGATTCGGGGCCGCTTCGGCCACGGGGGGAACCGGCGAGGGCGCTTCCGCCGCCGGACGCTTCCGGCGGCAGCCGGCCCCGAGCAATAAGAGGCAGGCAACCAGCGCCAGACTGCGAAAGAACCAGAAGTGTTTCATCCGTCAGGGAATCCAAGTGGCCCAGTCAGGCGCATTGGCCTGGACGAAGGCGGTGTTCTGCCAGGTAGTCAGGGAAGTGTCCCATTTGGACACCACATAGTCGGCGTGTCCGTCGAAGTAGGTGTAGTTGGCGCCCTTGTTCTGCGTGACCCCGCTCGGGGTCACATCCTTGCCGCCGCCATGCCGCAACAAACCCGATGCCGCAAATGACCAGAGCCCAATGTGGCATAAACCAACCTGACCGACGGTTTCGCCAATGAAGTATTTGCTGGAAGGCGAAAGGATGTTCTCCGGGCGCGGCTGGGGCGAGGTGGCCCCCAGTGAAAAGGAATACACGTTCATCCCATACGTCAACGGCGGGCCGGTGATTTTGAAAGTGGTCGGATCAGTGGGCAGCTTGCCGTTGTCGCTCGGGCAGAGCACCACGGCGGCATTGCTCCCGAAGTAGGGGTCAATGAAGTCGAGCCACTTCGTGGAGTAATAGACCGCCGCATAACGCGACTGGTTGGCCACCGGCGTGGCCGAGACGGGGGTGCCCGCCGCCGTTTCGTGCAGCGGATACTTCTCGTAGTCGCCGGCATACAGGGTGCAGGCCAGGCCGATCTGCCGCATGTTGCTCAGGCACTTGGTCATCTTCCCCTTCTCCTTCGCCCGCGCCAGGGCGGGCAGGAGCATCCCCGCCAGGATGGCGATGATGGCGATGACGACCAGCAGTTCAATCAGCGTGAACGCTGCCTTACGAACCGAGAATAGATTTTGTGACTTCATCAATGCCTGGCTGCTGGCGAACTTCGTCGCAAGAAACGGAGTGAAACTCAGCTCCTGTTCAACAGCGTGGTGAGTGGACGCGCCCGGGGCCGGGGTAATTCGGAATCGTCGGGTGACGGGAACGAACTCCAGGGCTGAAAGCCCGTCCGATGACAGCCCGGGCTGGAGCCGAGCCCCGCGAGGCGGAGGCCCGGGTTTGAGGTCCGTTTTGTCACCGCCCTGAAAGGGCGGGACTCACCATGGGGCCGAAAAGCGTCCCGCCCTTACAGGGCGGGCAGGCTGTGCTGGACAGGCTGCCCGGGGCTCTTCACCCCGGGCTGTCACCGGACGGGCTTTCAGCCCTTCCGAAGGGCAATCGTTTCAGACAACATTCCCCGGAATAGTTCCACCCCCCGCTGCGTCAGAGACAGGAGCGGATTATGATCAATTTCTTTGGCCAGCGAATTGCCGGCAACGCCCACTGTGACGGGATTGCCCGGCGCGAGTTTCTCAAGATCGGTGGCATGGCCGCCGGCGGGCTCTCGCTCGCGCAGTTGCTCCGGCTTGATGCGCAGGCCGGCACCCGCAGCTCCCACAAGGCGATCATCAACATCTACCTGCCCGGCGGGCCGTCGCACATTGACATGTTCGACCTGAAGCCCAACGCCCCCCGCGAGGTCCGCGGCGAGTTCCGGCCCATCTCGACGAATGTGCCCGGCATGGAGATTTGCGAGCTGTTCCCGCGCCTCGCGAAGATGGCTGATCAGTATGCCATCATCCGCTCGCTCGCTGATTCCGACGGCGCGCATGACTGTTTCCAGTGCATGACGGGCCGCACGCAGAAGGAGAAGCGCACCGCGCCCGCCGGCGGCTGGCCCAGCTTCGGCGCGTGCGTCTCGAAGGTGCAGGGCGCCGCTCAAGGCGCGCCCGCCCACCTTTCGCTGATGTATCCCACCGGCAACCGCACCTGGGGCGAGCCCGGTGAAGGCGGTTTCCTCGGCCACGCGCACTCACCGATGCAGCTCGTCGCCAAGGACCCCAACGCGAAGGTGCAGAACCTGACGCTCCAGGGCATCACCCTCGACCGCCTGCAGGACCGCAACCGCCTGCGCGGCGCGGTGGACCAGTTCCGCCGCGATGCCGATGCGACCGGCCAGATGGACGGTCTGGACAGCTACAACCAGCAGGCGCTGGGAATCCTCTCGGACTCGAAGCTCACCGCTGCGCTCGACCTCTCGAAGGAAAATCCGAAAGTTGCCGACCGCTACGGCGTGAACAACGAGCAGTATCTGCGCGATGGCGCGCCGCGCATGATCCGCAACTTCCTCGTCGCCCGCCGCCTCGTGGAGGCGGGTGCGCGCGTGGTCTCGCTCAACTTCAGCCGCTGGGACTGGCACGGTGGCGACGGCATGAACTTCCCCAGCGCCCGCGAAGAGTTTCCGCTGTTCGATCAGGGCCTCTCCGCACTGCTCACCGACTTGCGGGAACGCGGGCTGGAACGCGATGTGGCCGTGGTGGTCTGGGGCGAGTTCGGCCGCACGCCCAAGCTCAACAACATGAACAGCCGCGACCACTGGCCGCGCGCGAACTTCGCCCTGGTGGCCGGCGGCGGCATGAAAACCGGCCAGGTAATCGGTGCCACCGACCGCATCGGCGCGGACGTGGCGGACCGCCCCGTGAAGTTTCAGGAAGTCTTCGCCACGCTCTACCACTGCCTTGGCATAGACGTGAACACCGCCACCGTGACGGACACGTCCGGCCGCCCGCAATACCTCGTGGATTCCGGCATCACGCCGATCCGCGAATTGGTGGGCTGATAATGGCGGGGGGTTGCTTCGCTTGGAGGATTGGGAGGCGAAATCCCAAGCCTCAAATTCCAAGTTCCAAATAGCTTCCAAATTCCAAACTCCAAGCCGGCGAACGCTGCACGCTTCCTTTGGTTGCAGTCTTTGGAATTTGGAGTTTGCAGTTTATTTGGAATTTGAAATTTGGGATTTCCTCCTCCGCATTTCTTTTGTGCCTCTTTGCGCCTTTTTGTGGCTGAATCCGCGCGTATGAGTTTTGCCGCCAGTGATCTGGAAACCCTGCCCAAAGCCATCTGGCAGGATTTGGAACGTGCCGTCGCTGAAGAGGCCAACCCCTTTCGCACGCCCGTGCTGGGCACCACCAATCTGTTCGAGTGTGCCATGCGCGTCGTCGTCCTGCGGCACGTAGACGGCACGAAACGCGAGCTGATCTGCTACTCGGACGCGCGGGCGCAGAAGGTCCACCAGCTCAAGCTCTGCGAGCAGGCGCACTGGCTCTTCTACGATCCTGCCCGCCGCCTCCAGCTCCGCATCAGTGCCCACACCATGGTGCATCAGAGCGATGCCATCGCGAGCCAGCACTGGCAGAAAGCCCCGCTCATTCACCGGCGGAACTACTCAGCCAACCAGCCGCCCGGTTCGGACATCCATGCGCCCGGCGATGCCATCGCGCCTGCGCTCAAGTCGTCGAAAGTCACGGCCAAGGAACTGGAGGCCGGCTACGAGAACTTCGCCGTGCTGGTCTCCACGGTGGATCAGATTGAATGGCTGCAGCTCGCCGACGAAGGCAACACCCGTGCAGTCTTCAACTGGACCGCCGTGCAGTGGAGCGGCCTGTGGCTGGTGCCGTGAGGCGGACCGTGGCGTGCGACGTTTACGTCGCTTCAACGCCGAACATTTCATTGCGTGCGAGCCCCCCAAGTGCGCTGCCGCTTGAAGCGGCATTCAGGCCACGGTTCCGTTCACCCTCGAAATTCGGGCTCCATTAACAAACCCTCCCGTCGGAAAGCAAACGCCCCGTCGCGCTGCGAGCGGGACGGGGCGAGAGCGGCAACGATCTGCGTTGCGAACCAGTTTCAGGCCTCGATGAACTTGATCACGCGGGACTTCGCGGAACGCTTGCGGGCGTTCTCATCGAGCACCTTCTTGCGCAGGCGGAGGTTCTTCGGGGTGGCCTCGACGTATTCGTCCACATCAATGTATTCGAGCGCGCGTTCGAGGCTGAGCTTCATGGGCGGCGCGAGCTGGATGCCCTTGCCATCGCCCTGGGAGCGCATGTTGGTGAGCTTCTTTTCCTTCACCGGGTTCACGGCGAGGTCGTTGTCGCGGGCGTTCTCGCCGACGATCATGCCGACGTAGATCTGGTCGCCCGGTTCGACGAGCAGGCGGCCGCGTTCCTGGACCATGTTCAGCGCGTAGGGGGTGGCCTCGCCGTTGTCCATGGAGACCAGCGAGCCGCTCTTGCGGGCGGCGATCTCACCGCGGTCCTCGCCGTATTCCTGGAAGAGATGGCTCATCACGCCCATGCCCTTGGTCATGTTGACGAGGTCGGTCTCGAAGCCGATCAGGCCGCGCATGGGCACCAGCGCCTCGACGGACACGGTGTCGGCGACGTGGTTCATGTTCGTGATCTGCGCCTTGCGGCCGGACAGGTTCTCCATGATCGCCCCGAGGTTTTCGTTCGGGACTTCGACGTAGAGCTTCTCGATGGGTTCGAGGGCGGTGTCGTTCGGGCCCTTCTTCCAGAGCACTTCGGGGCGGGACACGAGCACCTCGTGGCCTTCGCGGCGCATCTGCTCGACGAGAATCGCGATCTGCATTTCACCGCGGCCGGAAACCGCGAAGATCTTCGGGTCGCTCGTCTGCGCGATCCGCAGGGCGACGTTCGTGCGGATTTCCTTCACCAGGCGGTCCCAGATGTGGCGCGCGGTGACGAGCTTGCCGTCCTGGCCGGCGAGGGGGCCGTCGTTGACCGCGAACTCCATCTGAATGGTCGGCGGATCAATCGGGATGTAGGGGATGGCCGGGCGCAATTCGGAATCGCAGATGGTCTCGCCGATGAACACATCCTCAAAGCCGGTCAGGCCGACAATGTCGCCGGCGTGGGCCTCGGGCACCTCGATGCGCTTCATGCCCTCGAAGTGGTAGATGGCGGTGATCTTGCCCTTGGTGATGCGGCCGTCGCCGTGGCGGCAGATGGCGGGATCGCTGACCTTCACCTTGCCCTCGACGATCTTGCCGAAGGCGATACGACCGAGGTAATCCGAGTAATCGAGGTTGGCCACGAGCACTTGGAAACCGTCGCCGGCCTTCGCGCGCGGGGGCGGGATGTGCTTCACGATGGCGTCGAAGAGCGGCTCCATGGTGCCGGAGACGTGCTCCAGCTCGGTCTTGGCATAGCCGCCCTTGGCCGAGCAGTAGATGAACGGGAAGTCGAGCTGCTCGTCGGTCGCGTTGAGCGACATGAAGAGTTCGAACACGAGGTCGAGCACCTTCTTGGGCGTCGCATTGTCGCGGTCAATCTTGTTGATGACGACGATGGGCTTGGCCCCGGCTTCGAGCGCCTTGCGCAGCACGAACCGCGTCTGCGCCTGCGGGCCGTCGGTGGAATCCACCACGAGCAGCACGCCGTCAATCATGTTCATGATGCGCTCCACCTCGCCGCCGAAGTCGGCGTGGCCCGGAGTGTCCACGATGTTGATGTGGTAGTTCTTGTATTTGAAGGCGGCGTTCTTCGCGCGGATGGTGATGCCCTTTTCCTTCTCCAGGTCCATCGAATCCATCAGGCGCTCCTCGGAGGACTCGTGCTGGTTGGCGCGGAACGTGCCGGATTGTTTGAGGAGGCAGTCCACGAGGGTGGTCTTGCCGTGGTCAACGTGCGCGATGATGGCGATGTTACGGATGTGCTGCATATCAAAAGTCGTTTCCGGCGTGTCCATAATGCTAGTGACCAAAAACCCACGCAGCGAAAGCCAACGGAAATGCGGGCGGTCACCGGGCGCGGGAATCTGCCGGGCCGGGCACTATGCCGTTCAGTGGGCAAAGGTCAAGCGGCGGTTCGGGGAAAGTTAAGGCCTCTGGCGTTGGCGGACGGTCCGGGCCTCGGGCAGACCGGGCCAGCGGGACGCCGGCGCCACGTAGCGCCCGCGTCCCGCGCGGCCGTGCCGCCGGCATCCTCGTCGGCTCGGTTTCGGGTCGCGGTTCCTCGGAGGCCGTGCGACGGAAAGATTGCCGCCGTAACCGGGGGACGGCATAGTGCGCCGTCACGCCGAACGAGCCGGCCAGCCCGTGAAATACACGCTCATCATCCCCTACTACCGGACGCCGGAGATCACCCGGATGGCGCTGCATTCCATCTTCCACTTCAGCACGGGGGAGCCGGAGGTCATCGTGGTGGACAATGCGCCGGGCCGCCCCGAGTCGAAGATGCTGGATGAGTTCCCCCGCATCCGGCGGTTGGACAACGCCACGGCGCGCACCGGCTCGGACGCGAACTTCGAGGCGCTGGACATCGGCATCGCCGCCGCGTCGAACGATCTGCTCGGGCTCGTGCACAGTGACACGATCTTCATGCGTTCCGGCTGGGATGAGGAATGGTTTCGCTACCTGGAGGCGAAGAATCTCGCTGCGCTGGGCACGTTCGAGCGTGAGGCCAATCCGTTCCGCCCCTGGCGCAAGCGCGTGGAGGACCTGTTCAAGCACCAGTTCCATCAGCGGAAGGCCGGGCCGGAACGCGTGGGCAAGCTGGTGCTGCACTTTGTCCTGACGCGCCGGTCCACGCTGGCCGAGGCGGGTTTCAACTTCCTGCGCGACCGGGACCTCGTGAGCCGTCATCTGGCCGGGGTGCGCAACGGCGTGGAGGTGCTGAGCCTGCGCGAAATGAGCGGCTTCGTCTGGCACACCAGCAACATCACCAGCCTGCTGACCGGCCAGATGGACGACCCGCGCCTGCGGAAATCCTACGAGACCAAGCGGAAGCGGTTTCTGGAGGACCCGTTCGTGCGGGAGCACTTCGCCGCCGTGCTGCCGGGGGAAGTCAAGTAGGGTCGCGGGCCGGTGGTGGGCTGCTTTCAACCGGAGTTCCAGAATCAACTTAGGACGGAAAGGGAGGCAAACTTTTGACGCGAATTGCGCTAATTTTCGCGAATTTCCCGGCGCAATAATTCGCGACAATTAGCGCAATTCGCGTCAACTTTCCCAGCCTCCGAAAAGTCCCGTCACCCTCGGTTTCCATTCGCCCCGTGGTCAGAGTAGCCCACCATCTGCCGACCAAGCTTCCGCACCTCACACCCGGCGCAGATAGGCTTCCGGCCAGTGGGTGATGTTCTTGGACAGGCGGCTTTCGTTGAACGGCCATTGCGGCTGTTCGGGCACGAATTCCGGGTGCGCGGCGGCAAACTCCTGCGCGGCGGCCACGGGATGATCCCAGGTCCACTCCGGCTGGCCGCGCGGGGTGTCGTGCAGGTCCTTCATGCTGCCGTCAGTGGCCACGATGTAGGAGCCAGGGCTGACGAGCGAGGCATACGCCTCGAGTTCCGCGCGGACATGGGCCTTGGTGTGGCAGGAGTCCAGCAGGATCAGCACGCGCTCGCCCGGCTTCACGAGCGACTTCGCCCGGGCCACGACGTCCGGCGCGGTGGAACTGCCCTCGATCAGCGTGATGTAGGAAGCCAGGGGATGCGCCTCGATGGCCGCGCGGTTGTGCGGCCGGATTTCGATGTCAATGCCGATGACGCGGCCCCGGCCGATGGCCTTGCACAGGCTGGCGTAGAAGATCAGCGAGCCGCCGTGCGCCACGCCGGTCTCCAGGATCACGTCCGGCTGCACGCGCCAGATGACTTCCTGGATGCGGATCACGTCCTCCGGCAACTGGATCATCGGCCGGCCCATCCAACTGAACGTGTAGGAGTAGCGCTGGTTCCAGCCGAGCTTGACCCATTCGTCGGACAGGATCTCAAACGCCCGGTCCGAATAGAGGGGCAGTTCCTCGCGGCCGGCGGCGCTTTCACAGGCCAGGGTCCGCTGCTCGGTGTCAATGGTGATGCGCATCAGGTGGTCAGGATGGTTGGAGCAAAGCCGTGCTGCCGCAAGGTCGAAGTGATCTCGCGCCAGTAGTTGGGGTTGGCAATGAGCACGAGGCTCAGGCCCGCAATGCGCGGGTCATCCGGGGCGATCACCGGCACGCGGGTGCCGGGGATGAAGCAGCCTTGCTTGGCGGGATTCGAGTCAATGACGAAGCTTGGGCGCACCCGGCCGAGGCGGTTGACCAGCGCCACGCCTTTGGCTCCGGCCCCCCAGATCGCCCACGCGTTGCGTTTGGTGGCACGGGTGACCTGCTGCTCCAGCCGGCCGATCTGAGCTTCGGACTGGCGCGCGAAGGTGCCGAGCCGGACCGGAATGCGAGCGCGAGCGGACGTCGGTCTGGCTTCCCGTCGGACCTTCAACTCGATGACCTGATACTGGTCGCCAAAGGCCAGGCGCTGATCCACGACCTCAAACCCGGCCTGCTCGCAGAGGCGGGCGAGGCAGGGCAGGGTGAAGTAGTTGCAGTGTTCGTTGAAGATGTCCCAGAAGCACAGGTGCCGGGCAATCCACTCAAAGCTCGGCGTCTCGATCACGGTCACGGGATCGCCCGCTGCCGTGGCGATGGCGCACAACTCGCGCAGGAATTCGCCAATCGGGCCGATGTGTTCGACCACATGACGGCAGATAATGGCATCAAAGGGAGAGTGAATGTCCCGCGCCGCCACATACTGCTTGAAGAACCTGAGCTTTGAGCGAGCCGAGCCGGGCGGGCCTTCGTAGGATGTGTCGTAGCCTACGCCTCGCGCGCCCGCGCGCTCACACAGCAGCCGCAGGAAATCTCCTTTGCCGCAGCCAACTTCGAGCACCCGCGCGTTTTGCAGGGCATGGCGGGTGATCAGGTCATCCGCCAGGGTGGACAGATGATCATGGAACGCGGGGGAGAAGCACTGGCGGTTTTCGTAGCGTTCGTCGTAGGGAATCAGGGAGACGTCGAAGGCGGCGTTGAAGATCAAGCCGCACGCGAGGCATTGCCGCAGGCGCAGGTCACGGCGCGGCACGCGCCGGGCCTCCGCCGCGGTGGCGAAGCGGTAGTTCATCACCACCGGCTGGCGCGCGATGCGATAGGAGGCGGAAAGCCGGCCACCACCGCAGCCGGGACAGAGATTGCGGGGGGCGATGCTCATGACGCCGTGGATTGAATCAGCCGCGCGAGTCCGTCACGCAAGGAAACTCTGGCCCGCCAGCCCAGCGCGTGGAGGCGGCCGGCGTCGGCGATCACTTCGCCCAGCACATCAGGCGCAGGCGGATTCGCCAGCTCGATCAGATCGGGGCGGTGCAAAAGTTCACCGATGGTGCGGGCCACTTCGCCCACGGTGGTGCCCGTCCCAGTCCCCAGATTAATGGCCCCGCTGAACTTCTGTTCCACCACGGCCAGCAAGGCCTCTACGAGGTCATCAATGTAGATGTAGTCCTTGGGACAGTTCGGTGACTTCACCGTGACCTTCTGGCCGGAACGAAGCTTGCGGATGGCCGTGCTGCACAGTCGCGCGGGGTGTTCGCCCGGTCCGTAGGGATAGAAGACGCGCGCCCAGGCGAGTGAGCCGCCATTGATCCGACAGTCCTCCTGCCACGCGACGCGGAGCGCGTCCTTGCAGCGAGCGTAGGTGGTGGCGGGTGCCAGGGGCGTGTGCATTTCGGAAAACGGACTCGTCCCGGTCTGATACTCGATGCAGGTGCCGAGCACGACACTTTGCGCCGCTCCGCATTCTCGCGCCTGGCGCAGGAACGTGAGGCTCGACGCCTGATACTGATGGTTCTCCGGCGATTCGAGATAGACCCCGGGCGTCGCGATCCAGGCCGAGTGGACGCACACTTCAGGCCGGAAGGCTGCGATCTCCTCCCACGGCGTGTCATCAAGCGTGCCTGGCACGGCGCGCACGCCGGGCAGCCGGCCCCACGCGGGCGGCAGTTCCTTCCCCGGCCGCACCAACGCGGCCACTTCATGGCCCCGGCTCGCCGCCAGAGTGAGAAAGGCGGACCCGATGAACCCGGTGGCACCAGTGAGGAGCAGCTTCACGGCGTGGGCGGGAAGTCCGGTAACGTGCGGTCACGGTCGTTGAGGATCGCCTCGGCGGCCAGCGGCCACGCGATGCCGAACGCCGGGTCGTTCCAGCGCACCCCACGGGCGCTGCCGGGCTGCCAAGGGTCGCTGATCTGGTAGAGGATTTCCGTGTCGTCGGCCAGGGTTTGAAAACCATGGGCGCAGCCTTCCGGGACATAGAGCGCGCGGCCGTTGTCCGGTGTCAGTTCCACCCCCACCCACTGGCGGAAGGTCGGCGACGTGGGCCGCAGGTCGAGCGCCACGTCGAACATGGCCCCGCGCACGCAGCGCACGAGTTTGGCCTCCTCATACGGCGCGATCTGGTAGTGCATCCCGCGCAACGTGCCGCGCCGGGCATTGAAGCTGGCGCTGCACTGGGTGAGCTTTGGGTTGAGGCCGTGCCGGGCAAACTCCTCCGCGCACCACGTCCGCGCGAACCAGCCGCGGTCATCGCCGCGCCGGTCCTGGTCCACGAGCCACACGCCGGCCAGTTGGGTCGGGGAGAAGTTCATACGACGCGCACCTCGGGGATCGGCACGATGAACTTTCCGCCGGCCTCACGATACCCCTGCTGCTGGCGCAGAATTTCCTCCGCGAAGTTCCAGGTGAGCAGCAGCGTGTAGTCGGGATGACGGCGTGCCAGCTCCTCCGCTGCGACAATCGGAAGGTGCGTTCCCGGCGTCAGCCGGCCCTGCTTGTAAGTGCTGCGGTCCGCCACGAAGTCGAGCTGCCGGTGGTCGAGCCCGCAGTAGTTCAGCAACGTGCTGCCTTTCGCCGAGGCGCCATAGGCCGCGACGCTTTTGCCCTGCTGCCGCAGGCCGGTGACCAGTTCGACGAGGGCGGTGCGAATCGCGGTCACTTGTCCGCCGAAGGCCGTGTAGCGGGCCGGGGAAGCCACGCCATGCGCGTGCTCCTCTGCGAGCAGCGCGGCGACCGTCTCGTCCACCGGCTGCTCACCCGTATGACCGGCCAGCACGCGGAGCGACCCGCCATGAATCGGCAGCCGCTCGACGCGGAAAATCTCCAGCCCGTGCCGCGTGAACAGCGGCAGCAGGGCGGTGAGCGTGAAGTAGAAGACGTGCTCGTGATAGATCGTGTCGAATTCAGTCTTCTCCAGCAGTTCCAGCCCGTGCGGAAACTCCAGCACCACGCGCCCACCTGGCTTGAGCAGCCGTTTCAATCCGGCCACGAAATCATTCGTGTCCGGTGCGTGGGCGAAGACGTTGTTGCCCAAAATCAAATCTGCCTGACGGCCTTCCTGCGCGAGTGCGGCCGCCAGCTTGGTGCTGAAGAACTCGACGCGCGTCTCAATGCCCTTTTCCCGCGCAACCTTCGCGATGTTCGCCGCCGGCTCGATGCCGAGGCAGGGCACGCGGGCGTCGCGGAAGTTCTGGAGCAGGTAGCCGTCGTTGCTGGCGATCTCAATGACCTGGCTGGCGGTGCCCAGCGAGAAGTCGCGCAGGTAGCGCTGCGCCGCCTCGCGGGCGTGGCGCAGCATCGTGTCCGAGAACGAGGAAAAGTAGAGGTATTCGCTGAACAGCTCGACCGGGGGAATGAGATCGGTGATCTGCAGCAGCCAGCACTGCGGGCAGACAAAGACGCGCAACGGAAAGCGCGGCTCAGGCTTAGCAAGGTCTTCGGGCCGGAGGAGGTTGTTGGCCAGCGGCTGGAGTCCGAGATCGAGGACGAGCTGTCCCGCTGCATTGCCGCAGGAGCGGCAGGTGAAGGAGGCCGGGCTCATTTGAGTTTCCCGGCAATGGCCCAGGCCTGGCTCTGTGCCTTGGCCGCCCGGGTGAAGTCCGCAATCTGCTTCACGGTGAAGGTGCGCAGGCCACGAGTGCTGCTGCCGGTGTGACGGCGATACCAGAGCGCGGTCTGCTTCACGGTGTCTGCGAAATCCCAAGTGGGCTGCCAGCCTAGCTGGGCGGCGGACTTGTCAATCGCGAGGTGCAGGCGGCCGGCTTCGTGCGGGGCCTTGGGATCGGAACCATCCACCCACTTCCCGGGCCAGTGACGGAGCAGTTCTTCGACGAGCACGCGGACCGTGCGGTTCGCCTGCAAGGCGGGGCCGAAGTTGAACGCACCGGCCAGCGGCGAATTCTTCGGCGCGGTGGCGAGGCGCGCACCGAGCCAGAGATAGCCGCTGAGGCAGTCCAGCACATGCTGCCACGGGCGGGTGGCGTGCGGGTTGCGGACCTGGATGGGGGACTTGTTGGCGAGCGCCCGGATGCAGTCGGGGACGATGCGGTCCGTGGCGAAGTCCCCGCCGCCGATGACATTGCCGGCGCGGCCGGTGGCGATGTTGCCGAGCCGCGCATCGGGCTGGAAGAAGGACCGCCGCCACGCGGCCACGACGAGTTCACAGGCGGCCTTGCTCGCGGAATACACGTCATGCCCGCCGAGCGCGTCGGTCTCGCGATAGCCATGGTCCCAGCCGTGGTTTTCGTAGCACTTGTCCGTGGTGATGATGAGCACGGGCACGGGGCGGCCGAGCTGGCGGACCGCTTCGAGCAGGTGAACCGTGCCCAGCACGTTGGTCTCCATCGTCGCGACGGGCTCGGCGTAGGAACGCCGCACGAGCGCCTGGGCGGCGAGATGAAAAATGAAGTCCGGCTCGGCCGCGCGGACAGCCTTGGCCAGGGCAGCGGAATCCCGGATGTCCACGACGGCCTGGGCGGCGAAGGTCCCGGGCTCGATGACCGCGTAAAGGCTGGGTGAACCTTCCGGTGGCAGCGCGAGTCCGCAAACCTCCGCCCCGAGCTGCTTCAGCCAGAGCGAGAGCCAGGCCCCTTTGAAGCCGGTGTGCCCGGTGACCAGGACCCGTTTGCCGTGGTAGTAGCCGCCGAACATGGTCACCAGATTTTCCAAGGCGCGCTGCCGGTGGCCCAGAGTTTGTTCAGATGCTCCATCTCGCGCAGCGTGTCCATGCACTGCCAGAAGCCGTCGTGCCGCCACGCCTTGAGCTGGCCTTCGGACGCCAGGCTGGTGAGCGGCTGCTTCTCCAGCACGCAGTCATCGCCGGTCAGATGCTTGCCGATGCCCTTGTTGAGCACGAAGAAGCCGCCGCTGATGAAGCCCGCTTCCTTCTCCGGCTTTTCCTGGAAGGACTTGATGGTCTCGCCGTCCATTGCCAGTTCACCGAAGCGTCCGCCGGGTTTGACTGCGGTGACGGTGCCGATGGCCCCGTGCCGCTGATGGAACGCAATGGAGGCGTTGATGTCGCTGTTCGTCAGGCCGTCGCCGTAGGTGAAGAGAAAAGTGTCTTCCTCGACGTGCGCGAGCGCGCGGCGCAGGCGGCCACCGGTCTGCGTCTCCGCCCCGGTGTCGAGCAGGGTGACCGTCCAGTCCTCCTCGTCATGGGTGTTGTGGTAACGGATCTGCGGATTGCGTCCCAGCTTGAGCGTCACATCGCTCGTGTTCCAATGGTAGTTGCGGAAGTAGTCCTTGATGAACTCGCCCTTGTAGCCAAGGCAGAGGATGAACTCCTTGTGCCCGAAGTGGGCGTAATACTTCATGATGTGCCAGAGGATCGGCCGCCCGCCCACCGGCACCATCGGCTTGGGGCGGAACTCCGTCTCCTCACGCAGCCGCGTGCCCAGCCCGCCGCACAGGATTACAACCTTCATGCTTGGTAGTTTTGATGCATAAGAACCATGTTTGCCGGGCCGCCCAAGGTGACTGCGTCCGGCCGCGCCTACTGATTACCCACCCGCCATCAGCCGCAATGTGTTCTTGGCGCCGATGCGGGAGAGCAGGGTTTTGGTCAGCTTGGTGCGGCGCGGCTCCGCCTGCTGGCAGCGCTCCCAGACGATGGAAGTCCACTCGGCCGGCGCACGGAAACCAACCAGATCTTTGAGCATGGGCATGAGATTTTTCGCCGAGTGCGAGGCCAGTTCGCGCCGCAGGATATGCGGCCAATCAGGCACAAGTTCGCGGAGTGAGTCAATCTGATAGCGGAAGGTGTGGTGGGTCAGCAGCTCGCGCTTCGCCTTGGTGGTCTGCGAGGAATACTGCGCCAGATGCAGCCGGCCCAGGCCGCCCACGCGCGGGTCGTAGGCCACCATGCCCTGGGCCATCACGCGGGGGATGGTCACCAGGTCGCAATAGCAGTCCGGGGCCGGTCCGTAGCCGCCGGCACGGACCAGCGCCGAGCGACGCAGGGCGATGGCCGGGTGGTTCATGCAGTGCGAAAACAAAAACCTCACCGCCATGCGCCGGCCATCCACCACCATCGGCTCATCCCGGAGCGGCCAGTCGAAGCGCCCCTGCAGCAGGTCCGGCAGGACGCTCGCCGTGTAGCCACCGGCCGCGCTCCCCGCCAGCGCCACGCAGCCATATACCGTCACCTCCGGGCGCGTCGCAGCCACCTGGTGGCAGCGGTTCAGGAAGTCTTCGTGCAGCAGGTCATCGTCCTGATGGAGCACGAGGAACTCGCCCCGTCCGAGCGTGGAGCAATGGATGAAGTTCTCGTAGGCACCGATGTTCCGTTCGTGCCGGAGGTATTGGATGCGCGGGTCGCCAATGGCCTTGACCACCGCCGGGGTCTCGTCGGTCGAGGCGTTGTCCGCCACGATGATCTCGAAGTCCTTGAAGGACTGGCGGACGAGGGACTCCAGGCACGGCCGGAGCATTTCCGCCCGGTTGAAGGTCGGAATCGCGATGGTGAAAAAGGGGGCGGACGGCGTGGTCATTGCGAGAGCTTCTTCTGTTCGACGTGCGCGTTGAGTTTGGCCAGCTCCGGCCGGGCATTCAACAGGTTCACCACGTCCGGCGTGGTGAAGCGCGGGCCAAGCGCGGCGAAGACCGCCTCGACGAACTGCCAGTCCTCCGGCGTGTCGAGCGTCCAGCGGTGCATGGACAAGTCTGTTTTGCCCTCGAAGGAGAACAGCCGGAACAGCTCCGGGTGCTGGTAAAAGTAAGGCGTCACATGCTCGCGCTCGTAGGGCTTCACGGCTTCCCGATGCGCCCGGGCCAGCCCGGCGAAGTTGAAAATCTCCGCGTCCAGCCCGCGCGGGAAGCGGCGCACCTGCACGTTGCTCAGGTAGTCGAGGCCCGGCGTGGAGTGAAAGATGCCGAGCATCTCGTCCAGCACGGCCCCGTCGAAGAGCGGACAGTCCGAGGTGATGCGAACGATGACTTCCGCCCCGCTGGCCTGGGCGGCCCCGAAGTAGCGGTCCAGCACGTCCTGCTCGCTGCCGCGCCAGCAGAGGGTGCCGAGGCGGGCGGCTTCCCGGACAATCGGCTCGTCCGCGGGAGAGTCCGTGGTGGCAATGCAGATGCCATCGAGCCGTTTCGCCTGGCGTGCCCGGCGCACGACGTGGCCCAGCACCGTGTCCCCGGCGAGGGGCTTGAGCACCTTGCCGGGCAGGCGGGTGGAGCCCATGCGGGCCTGGATGATGGCGATGGTTCTCATCTCAATGCGTAGGAGACGACGTGAGGAGGCTCACTTCAGATTCGGGAGAGGGAATCAATTAGAGACTCCTCACGTCGGCTCCTACGAGGGGCCAGCTCAGCGGCGTGCCTTTTTTGATGTCCTGTGTCGCGGCCTTGCCCAGCACTTCGCCCAGGTGGCGGGTGTGCAGGCCTTGACCGGGGCGGATGCTGCGGACGTTGAGTTCCGTGAAGACGTCGCCGGCCCGCATGTCGGCGACGACGAAGAGCGAGCGGCGGAAGTCGCGCAGCTTGCTCTCGTTCGCGCCCGAGGTGTAGTTGACGCGGCCGAGGGCTTTCTCCGTGATGCGGATCGCCTCGACCATCGCTGCAAATTCGTCTGGCTCCAGTGAGAAGGCGCTGTCCGGTCCCGGGCTGGAGCGGGAGAGGGTGAAGTGTTTCTCCACGATGCAGGCGCCCAGCGCGACGGCGGCGACCGGCACGGTGTGGCCCATGGTGTGGTCGCTCAAGCCCACCGGCACGCCGAAGCGTGAGGTCATGTCCGCCATGGTGCGCAGGTGCATGTCCTCCGGCAGGGCCGGGTAGGCACTGGTGCATTTGAGGAGGGCGAGCTGTTCGCAGCCGCCGGCGTGCAAGGTCTGCACGGCCTCGGCGATTTCCTCCTGCGTGGCCATGCCGGTGGAGGCGATGACGGGCTTGCGGGTGGCGGCGATTTTGCGGAGCAGGGGCAGATCCACGAGTTCGAAGGAGGCAACCTTGTGGCACGGGACATGCATCGCTTCGAGGAAGTCCACGGCGGTGGCGTCGAAGGGCGTGGAGAAGAAGTCCAGCCCCAGCTCGTTCGCCACGGTCTGGAGCTTGGGCTGCCAGTCCCAGGGCATGTAGGCTTCCTGGTAGAGATCGTGGAGCGTGCGGCCGTCCCAGAGCGTGCCACCACCGAGGCGGAAAAACTCGTTGTCGCAGGGGATGGTCAGCGTGTCGGCGGTGTAGGTCTGGACCTTGACGGCGTCGGCCCCGGCGGTGGCCATGGCGCGGACGAGGCGGACGGCCTGGGCAAAGTCCTGGCCATGGTTGGCGGACAGCTCGGCGATGATGTAGGTCGGGTGGCCGGGACCGACGCGGCGTTTGCCAATTTGAAGCTCGCTCATGTCGGAGGGATTAAATCACGAAGGGGCGGGAGATTCACTCGAAATGCTGTGGAATGGGTGTGGAAGAAGCTCCAAAGCCCAAGTTCCAAATTCCAAAGAAACTCCAAACTCCAAATCCCAAAGGGAGGCGTAGCCCGGCACTGCACGGGCCAGTCGGACCATCCCAGCCCTTAAATCAAGATGCCAACCAGGGCGGCAGGGCTGGCAGCGAGGCGCGCAGAACAATTGGAATTTGGGATTTGGGATTTGGGATTTCTTTGGAGCTTGGGCCTCGGAGCTTGGCATTTCCCTGCCCGCCTCCCTGTCCATCGAAAACAGCGGAGAACCATGAAGAACTCCCCAAAGATTTGGGACGGACAAAGATGGGGATTCGCGATCTTTGTCCAGGTGAAGCGCTGGGCCTGATTCGGCGTGCTGGCGGGCTGTATGATCACGCCGGGTCGGAGACCGGCGCTCCGGGCTTTGGACCTTGGGCGGCCCAGCCTTGGCGCATCAGGCCGAGCAGATGCGCCATGGCTTGTTCGTAGGTTTGATTGCGTTCCGTTGCGAGCTGGCGGGCACGCTTGTCGAGCTGGGCGGCCATTTCACCGGCCTTCTCCGGCGGGCAGCCCACGGCGGCGAGGGCTTGGGCGAGCTGGGCCAGCTCGGGGCTCATGCCGTCACGCATTCACGGATTCGGCCGGGACGATGAGCACCGTCTCCACGCTCATGCGGCGGGTCGGGCGGCTGTTCTCGCGGCCGGTGGTGGCCACGCTGCCGATGGCTTCCAGCACCTCATCGCCCGCAATGACCTGGCCGAAGGCGGTGTATTGCTGGTCGAGGAACTTGGCATCCGCGAGGCAGATGAAGAACTGGGAACCAGCGCTGTCCGGGTCCTGCGAACGGGCCATGGAGAGCACGCCGCGGACATGCGAGCGGTCGTTGAACTCGGCCTTGATCTTGTAGCCGGGATTGCCGGTGCCCCAGCGGGCCTCGTTCGCGGCGTCCTTGGTGAGCGGGTCGCCACCCTGAATCATGAACCCCTTCACCACGCGATGAAACGCGGTGCCATCGTAAAACCCCTGCCGGGCGAGCTTTTTGAAATTCTCAACATGCCCGGGGGCCACGTCGGACCAAAACTCGACCACGATCTGGCCGTGGCAGGTGTTGATGAGTGCGACCTCGGTGCTCATGCGGGCGGGAGCAGGACAGTCTGACCGTTACTTGATCGAGTCAGCGGCGACGATCTTGACGCTCTCGAGGACGACGGGGCGCTGGGGCTTGCTGCCCTGGGCACCGCCGACGGGGACAGCTTCGAGCTTGTCGAGCACGTCCAGCCCTTTGAGCACCTTGCCGAAGACAGTGTATTGGCGGTCGAGATTGGCGGCGCGGCGGAAGCAGATGAAGAACTGGCTGCCGGCGGAATCGGGATTGGCGCTGCGGGCCATGGAGAGAATGCCTTTGTCGTGCGGGCGGTCATTGAACTCGGCCTTGATCTTGTAGCCGGGATCGCCCGTGCCCCAGAATGCTTCCTTGGTGGCGTCCTTGGTCAGCGGGTCGCCGAGCTGGACCATGAAGCCGGGTATGAGGCGGTGCGACTGGGTGCCGTCGTAGAACTTGTCCTTGGCGAGCTTGGTGAAGTTCTCGACGGTCTTGGGGGCGACGTCCGGGAAGAACTCGACGACGATGTCGCCGAAGTCCTTGAACTTGAGCACGGCGACTTCCTTGGCGGGCGCGGCGGGCTTCTTCTCGTCCTTCTTGTCCTGGGCGGAAACGGAGACAACGCCGAGCGTAACGACGACGGCACTGAGGCAAAGCAGATCAGTCAGTTTCATATCGGCGGAGAAATGCCACGCGGCAGGGGGAAAGTCACGCGGGAAAAGGTGCGGGGGAGCGGGCGGGGCGCATCTCAGTTTCTTGCCGGGTTGCCGGCGCGGACTGCAAACACCCCGGAGGGGTGTCACCTGAATAGCCGTGGGTGAAACCCACGGTGAGCGAGTCCAGAGGCACAACCCCGGGAGGGGTTGAACGCAACGCCAGCCGATGAGCGAGTTCGACCCTTTCAGGGTCGAGCCGGAAAACCGCTCCCCGTGGGTTTCACCCACGGCTATTCACCTTGAAACCCTCCGGGTTTCTCCACATGGCGCAGACGCCTGCAAAAACTGAGATGCGCCCCTTGGCGAGGAGCGCGGCCGTGTTCCGCTCGGCGCGGGACCAGCCGCATCCATGGACGAGCATCGGGTGCGTTGGTAATTCTCAAAGCAGACGGCAAGGCGCAGCCGCTGCGGCCGGTCTCCGCGACACAGCCGCGCTCTGGGCGCAATGCGGGCGGCAGTGCTTGCCCTTCCGCAGCGCTTCCCAAATCATCCGGCAAGATGTTTGCAGCACTTTCACCACTGCTGGCCGCCGGTGCGACGCCGGAGCCGCATCCCGGGATGATCGTGCCGTTTGTGCTCCTGCTGGCCGCCATTGCCACCGGCCCGTTCATCAACAAGCACTGGTGGGAGCAGCATTATCCCAAGGTGGCTGTCGGGTTGGGCCTGATCACGACGCTCTATTACGTCCTCGCACTGAACGCGCCGGAGCGGATGCTGCATGTGGCGCATGAATACGTAAGCTTCATTGCGCTCATCGGCTCGCTGTTTGTCGTGAGCGGCGGCATTCACATCCGCGTGAAGGGCGAGGCGACGCCGGAGATCAACTGCGTCTTCCTGCTCGTCGGCGCGGTGCTGGCCAATTTCATCGGGACGACCGGCGCGTCCATGCTGCTAATCCGGCCGTGGATTCGGATGAACAAGTATCGTATCACCGCGTTCCACATCGTCTTTTTCATCTTCATCGTAAGCAACGTGGGCGGCTGCCTGACCCCGATCGGCGACCCGCCGCTGTTCCTGGGCTACTTGCGCGGCGTGCCGTTTTGGTGGACGCTGGAGAAGTGCTGGGAAGCGTGGCTGGTGGCCGTGCTCGGGCTGATCGCGATCTTCTACGCGTTCGACCGCCGGAACTTCCTGCGCGCGCCCAAGCCCGTGCGCGACAAGGAGACTGCGCACGAGACGTGGCAGGTGGCGGGGTGGCATAATCTTGGCTTCCTCGGCCTCATCCTCGCCGCCGTGTTTCTGCGCAGCCCGCCCGGCCTGAGCGAAGCGCTGATGGTCGCGGCAGCCGTCGGTTCCTACTTCACCACGCCCCGGCCGGTGCATCATGCGAATGACTTCACCTTCGCACCGGTGAAGGAGGTCGCGTGGCTCTTCGTGGGCATCTTTGCGACGATGGTGCCGGCGCTGGATTATCTGGAGCAGCACGCGGGGGCGCTGGGGCTGAACAGCGAGATGAAGTTCTACTGGTTCACCGGCGCGCTCTCCGGCGTGCTGGACAACGCGCCGACCTACCTGACCTTCCTCGCTGCCGCCATGGGCCGGCAGCACCTGAGCCTGAGCAATCCGGCGGACATGACCACCTTCATCGCCCAGCATGACCACGAACTTATCGCGATCTCGCTGGGCGCCGTCTTCTTCGGGGCGATGACCTACATCGGGAACGGGCCGAACTTCATGGTGAAGTCCATTGCGGAGGCGGCGAAGGTGAAGACGCCATCGTTTGGAGAATACTTCTTCCGCTACGCCCTGCCAATTCTGCTGCCGTTGTTCGCGCTGATCGCGGTGCTGTTTTTCTCGAAGTGGCGGGTGTTTTGAGCCGGCCGGGCGGATTTTGGACTGCGCTGGCAGAGCGCAGCGGCGACAGCGCTTTCACGTCCCGCGGAGCGGAGAGGTGAGTTACACCAGTTCCCAATGCAAGCCGGTAGGATGCGGTCGGACGCCACCCCTCACCCCAACCCTCTCCCCTCCTCCGAGGAAGGAAGAGGGACCGAACAGGCGTCGCAACCCTCACCAGCGATTCCACCGATCGGCATGGGAATTGGTAGTATGATTTCCTTACCAGCCCGCCGCTCCGCGGGACGGGAAAGCGGCGTCGCGCTCCGCTTGCCGCCGCAGTCCAAGACGGACCGGTGAAGCCGGCGCTCCTCAAACGAGCGGCTGCTTCTTTTGCTGGCGGAGCTGCGCGCTTTCGCGGAGCAGCGCTACGTGCTCGGTTTCAGGCAGGCTCGGGTTGTTGATGTCCCGGTTCAGCTCGGACATGCGGCGGTCAATGAAGTCGTTGCGCAGGCGCGTGAGGACGTCGCGGAGCATGGCCAGGCGGGCGCGCTCGCGTTCGGACTGGATGCGGGATGCACGCGCGGCGTCCTCGCCCTCGCGGGGCTGCGGGGTGGCGAGCATGCGATCGCTCTCCGCCATGGCCTGCGTGCAGAGGGAGCGTGCGGCGTCATCGGGCAGGTCGCCGAGCAACTGCGCGGGACCCTGCCAGTTTTCATTCGCGTAGCCCGCGAGGCGGAGAGCGACGATCTGCCGCACCCCGAAGTGGGTGAGCCATTCGAGGCGCAGGGTATTGGCCAGCCACTCCATTTGATCGTCACTGTGGAAGAGGGCCTGGAGGAGCCAAAATTCCTGCTTCGAGGGCGGGGCTTCTGGTTCGGGCTCCAACGGCGCTTCCGGTGACGGGTTGGGCGCGGGTTGGGCGTCGTAGTAATCGTCGGGCGGGGAATCGGGGTCGGTGTAGCCGTTGCCGGAGGGGGCGGGTTTGGGCTTGCTGGGTGGCGGGGTCGGATTGCCGGGCGTTGCGGACGGCGGCGGCGAGCCGCCGGCACGAGGCTCCGGGCGGGGGATGAACTTGGGCTTGGCAGCCGCGTATTTCTTGAACTGATCCACCGCGCTGATCACGTTCAGGCCGAGCCGGGCGGCGGTCATTTGCGCACACCGTTCGATGACGGCGGGGCTTTGCGTTTTGTAGGCGGCGTCGGACATGCCTTGCATCACGGCGGTGCGGCCCTTCTCGGTCGCGATGTCGTTGGTGGCGCAGAGGCGGTGCAGGTAATACTCGAAGAACCCCTCCGCCTTCGCGATGAGCTGCTCGAAGGCCGGGCCGCCGTTCGCCTTGATGAAGCTGTCCGGGTCGTGCGGCGCGGGCACGGTGGCCACGCGGATGGCCAGCCCGCTTCCGAGCAGGATGTCGAGCGAGCGCACGGCGGCATTCTGGCCGGCGTTGTCGGAGTCGAAGCAAAGGACGACCTCGTCCGCGTAGCGCTTGAGAATGCGGCAGTGGTCGGCGGTCAGCGCGGTGCCCTGCGGCGCGACGACGTTCTTCACGTCGGCCATGAAGCAGGCGATGAGATCAAGCTGGCCCTCGCAGATGATGGCGCAGTCCTTGTCCGCGATGGCGCGCTTGGACTTGTCGAGGCCGAAGATGACGCGGCCCTTGGTGAAGATGGGCGTCTCCGGCGAGTTGACATACTTCGCGGTCTTCTCGTCGCCCGCGAGGATGCGGCCGCTGAAACCAATCACCCGGCCCTGCTCGTCGCAGATGGGGAACATGAGGCGGCCGCGGAACCGGTCGTAGTAGCGGTCGGTCTCCTGCTTGTGGATGACGAGGCCGCCTTTCTCGACGAGCTTGAGATCGAAGTTTTTGGACTTGGCCCAGTTGACGGTGTCGTCCCACAAGTCCGGCGCGTAGCCGAGGCGGAAGAGTTTGACGGCCTCGGCGGGGACGCCGCGCTTGGCCAGGTAGTCGCGGGCGATCTGGCCGGCGGCGTCATTGGCGAGCGCGGCCTGCCAGCGTTTGCAGATTTCCTCGTGGACGAGCAGGAGCGATTCCTTTTCCCCACGCGCCTGCTTCGCATGTGGATTGTCCTCGAACTCCAGCACGATGCGCGCGCGCTCGGCGAGGCGGCGGACGGCCTCGAAGAAGGAGAGGTTCTCGTAATCTTTGACGAAGGTGAAGACGTCACCGCCCTTGTGGCAGCCGAAGCAGTGGAAGTATTGCTTGGCCGAACTGACGTTGAAGCTGGGCGACTTCTCACGGTGGAAGGGGCAGAGCGTGACGAAGTTGCTGCCGCCGGCGCGCTTGAGGGGGCCGAGGTAGCCGCTGATGACATCCACGATGTCGCTGGCAGCGCGGATTTCTTCGAGCTTCTGCGGTGGAATCAGGCCGGGCATCAGAACCAGTTCCGAGTTTTGAGTTTCGGGTTTCGAGTGGACGGCTCGGACGCGCGGCGCGGAACCCGGAACGCGGAAGCGTTCATCACTTCTTTTCCGGCGGGGGGGGCGGCGGGGGCGGTTTGGTCGGGGCGGTGACCTCGTCGAGCACGCGCTGCTGCTGCTTGCCGATGGTGTCGCCCGTGCCCGGCGCGTAGGGCACCGGCTTCATCAACTGATGGGCCAGATACTCACGAATGTAGGGGCCGGTGAAGCTGTCATAGAGCGCCATGCGCTGGATCATGCCCCAGCCCGGGAGCAGCACGATGCCCACTTCCTTTTCCTGATACTTTCGGTCGGCGGCGACCTGGGCGGCATCGTAGTAGCGGGCGTTCAAGAGCGCGAGGATGGCGATCCAGATGCAGAGGTAGCGGATTGCCCCCGCCACCAGTCCCAGCCGATATTCCCAGCCGCCGAAGAAATCGCTGTCCACCAGCTTGCTGCCGGTGCTCTTTTTGATGAAGCCGAAGATAATGGAGACGACGATCATGATCGTCACGTAGCCGCCCATGTTGGCATAAACGCGCGGGAGCTTGGCCTGCACCAGCAGATCGCCCACGAATCCGTAGAGGAACCCGGCGGCAAGGACGATCACCACCCATTGCAGGAAATCGAGCAGTTCCTCCGAAATGCCGCGTTTCTTGCCCCGCCAGCAGCCCAGGCCGATGACGAGGATGAGCAGGACATCGAAGAGGCCGACCTCCGGCCCGGTGGCGGCCGTGTGCTCACCGGCCTTGGTGGCGGCCTTGGTCGCCGTCTCGGCTGCGGCGGCGAACATCGGGGCCAGTCCGTTGAACCAGGTGCCAGCGTCAACTTGCATGGGGGTAACATGCTCTGGATAGGCGGGAAAAAGAAGGCGAAATGTGAGGGGGCGTGAGGATGGCGCAAGCGGAGGGAAGGGGACGCAATTCAAGCCGTGAACCTGCGGCTTTGACCCAATAAACGCCCCGGCATTGTCCCTGCTTCCAAGTCGGACAGCGATTCTCACGACCCCAACCACCATGAATGCCATCGCCGTTGCTCGCGCCAGAGTTCAGGCGTTCACCTTGATCGAAGTGCTCTTTGTCGTAGGGCTCCTCACGGTGCTGGGTTTGATGCTGCTGCCGGCAACGACCGGGTGCCGGGGCAAGTCCGAGCGCATCAAATGCGCCAACAACCTCAAACAGGTGGGCCTGGCATTCATAGTGTTCGCCAACGACCACGACGACCGCTTTCCCTTCCAGACCACCAATGTGGTGGCGCTTGGGCTGGATCGTCGGGCTTGGACGCAGTTTCTGGTTTTGTCCAACGAACTGGGCAGCCCCAAGCTTCTCTGGTGTCCAGGCGACAAGCCCTGGCGGTCCGCGGCCACGAACTTCAGCATGGGCCCGGCGGCATCGCCTGCGAGCCTGGCCCGGTTGCAGGACCATGCGGTGAGCTATTTCATCGGCCTAGGCGCGGACCTTAATGCGCCGAATGCCATTCTAGTCGGGGATGGCAATGTGGCGTCGTCGAACTCTGCGCCGCTCTACAGCAGCCGGGGAGTGAATCCGTTTGTGCAAGTTCCGCCCACTGCCACATGGGCCACGAATTTCGCCCATCATGACATGGCCGGCAATATCGGTCTCGCGGATGGCAGCGTGCAACAGGTCACGGAATCCGGCTTCCGCTCACAACGGGCCCAGGCGGCAGACTTATACGGCACCAACGCGAACCGGTTCGTTTTTCCGCAGTAGGGAGGTCTTTAGCATCACTGCACTCGTGAAAATCGCCCGAGGAATCTCTGCCCGACGGGCGTTTACGCTCCTCGAAGCCTTGGTGGTCATCGCCCTCGTGGTCATCCTGCTGGGCATGTTCCCGTGCCACATCGGAAACTCCAAGGCCAAGGCGAGTCGCATCAAGTGTGCGAACAATCTGAAACAGACCGGGCTCGCCTTCAGGGCCTTTGCTGACGCCCACGATGACCGCTTTCCGTTTGAGCCCGGTGTTCTGGCCGACCAGGGAATGGATCGGCGGGTCTGGATTCAGATGCTTGTCCTTGCCAAGGAATTGGAAACGCCCCGCATCTTGATCTGTCCGGGCGATGTGCGGAACCGGACGATGGCCACTGGGTTCAGCGAGGGGCCGGAGGCCGGGGCCACGAGCCTGGCCCGCCTGCAGGATGCCGCCGTGAGCTATTTCGTCGGCGTGGGCGCGCGGCGGAATGTGAGCGATTCGATCTTGCTCGGCGACTGCAACGTGGCTGCCGGTGAATCCGCACCGCTCTACAGCAGCCGGGGCGCGGATCCGTTTGTGATGGTGAGCACAAATGCGGTGTGGTCGGCCAGGCAAGCCCACCACGACCAGGCGGGCAATCTTGCGCTGGGCGATGGCAGTGTGCAGCAGGCCACGAGGTCGGGGCTGCAAACTCAGTTGCGTCAGGCCGCCGAAGCCGGCACGAACGTCAACCGATTCATCTTTCCGCAGTAGCCGTGGGGTATCTTTGTCCGTCCCAAATCTTTGGGTTTCCTGTCGTTGGTGTATGCCTCCAATGCGCGGCTTTCGGACTGCGGCGGGTGGGGCGGGCTGTCCTCAGCCCGCCGCCAAGCACCTGCAGGCCACGAGACCTCGGCGGCGCGGTGACGACACCGCGCCCTACCAGCGCTGGTTCAGGGGCCGAAATCGCAGCAGTTATTCCGGCATCAGGCAGTTGTCGCGGGAGCAACTCCACCGGGCTGCCCCGTCTTCTTCCACGCGGCGATGAACATCCCATTGCCTCCCGTCCCTTGCGGCCAGAGGCATTGCTGCGGCAGCGGAGCCTTATGGCTCTGGAACGGGTCCGGGATGGGCAGCGGCTCGAATTCCGGGTGCGCCGCCTGAAATGCAGCCGTCACTTCCACCGTCTCTGCGCGGGTGAGGGTGCAGACGGAATAAATCAGCCGGCCGCCGGGCTTCACGGAAGGCGCTACGTGGCTGAGCAATTGCTTCTGCACTTCGGCCAGTTCACGCACGTCGTCGGCGGTGGCCGTCCAGCGGGAGTGTGGGTTGCGCTGCCAGGTGCCCAGGCCGCTGCACGGCGCGTCCAGCAGCACGCCGTCGAAGCGCGTCTTGGTCGGGAGCTTCGGGCCGCCGTTCCACAGCGCCGCGCGATAGTTGAAGCACTTGGCCCGGGCGGTGCGGAGCTTGAGTTTCTTCAGCCGCCACTCGGCCCGGTCGCTGGCCCAGATCATGCCTTTGCCCTGCATCAGGGCGGAGAGGTGCAGCAGCTTGCCGCCTTCGCCGGCGCACGCGTCCCACCACGTTTCGCCGGGTTTGGCGGCACAGACCATCCCCACCGCCTGCGAGGCCACGTCCTGGATCTCGAACTCACCCGCGTGAAATTCGGGACTGCGAAACAAGTTGTCTTCGCCCGCGTAGGCGAGCGCGTCGGGCAGTGCGCCGGTGCGGGTGTGGCCGAGCACCTGGGACAGGCCACGGGCGCGGCCCGGCTTCACGCGGAGCCAGAGCGTCGGCTCGGCCTGGATGGCGCGGAGCCATGCGGCCGTCATCGGCACGAGGTCGTTGACCCACGGGGGCAAGGTGCGAGCGAGCAGGTCGGCGTCGGAGAACGTGCGCGGGTTCATGGCAAACTCGGCGGTGAGTTCCAGGGCGCTGCGGATCTGGGAGTCCAGCTTGAGCGTGCCATCGAGCCAGCCGCGCCAGCGAAAGTAGGAGAACACCGCCTGGCTGACCTGTGCCGCCTCTTCCTTCGAGAGCCCACCGGCACTGCGCAGTTGCTGGCGGAGCACGGCATCTGCGGGGCGTTCGCGCGAAGACTGCGTGACGATGGCCGTGGCCAGGTTCAGCCAGCGCAGCGGATCGCGGGGCGGCGACGTTGATTCCGGCGGCAACGAGAAGTCCTCGCCCTCGGGCGGGCGGCTGCGAAACGGGCGTTGGAAATGGGGGCGACGTGATTCCGGCACAGCATCCGGTAGCACGATTGCGCCGGCTGGCGCAAGCGCGGGCTCGTGCTGTCGGCGAGTGAGCGGCGTCATGCCAGTGCTTTGAACACACCGCCCACGCCTCCAGTTGCCACCCGAACTGTTCCGCCACTTTGAGCAGGCCGCGATGCAGAACACGCAACTCTGCCGCACCACAAAAGTGATGGGCCTTTTCGTAAGTCACAGCGCAAGTTCTACGCTCGGCAAGCTGGCGTGAAGGTGCGTGCGGCCAGGCGTTTCCGGCTCGGGCGTGGAAAAATGATGCGGATGGCGAAGTAGGATGCAGATTGGAAAACTCATCCGCAATCTCCAAAGCGGTGGTGGGTCGGCGCTGTTGGAGGCGTGCGAGCAACCGCATTCCCCTCACCCCTTCTGCACTTCCTTCCCCCACGCATCCTTGAGCGTGATGGTCCGATTGAAGACGGGTTTCTCCGCCGTGCTTTCCTTGTCCAGGCAGAAGTAAGCCAGGCGCTCGAACTGGTAACGGGCCTCCGACGTCGCATCCTTCAGGGAAGGCTCCAGCTTGGCGGTGATGACTTCGAGGCTCCTGGGGTTGAGCACGGTCTTGAAGTCGCGGCCGTCGGCTTCCGGCTCGGCCTCGGTGAAGAGCCGGTCGTAGAGGCGCACCTCGGCGTCCACGGCGTGCGCGGCGCTGACCCAGTGGAGCGTGCCCTTGACCTTGCGCGCGGCGGTCGCGCCGCCGGTCTTGCTGTCGAGGTCGGCGGTGCAGCGCAGCTCCACGAGATTGCCCGCAGCGTCCTTCACCACCTCGTCGCACTTGATGATGTAGGCGTATTTGAGGCGCACCTCGCCGCCGGGTTTGAGGCGGAAGAACTTGGGCGGCGGGACCTCGGCGAAGTCGTCGCGCTCGATGAACAGCTCGCGGCTGAAGGGGATTTTGCGTTTGCCGGCGGTCTCGTCCTCCGGGTTGTTGACGGCATCCAGTTCCTCGGTCTGGCCGGCGGGATAGTTGGTGATGACCACCTTGATCGGGCGCAGGACTGCCAGTCGGCGCAGGGAGCGTTTGTTCAAGTCCTCGCGGATGGCGTGCTCATACACCGCGATGTCTGTGGTGCTGACAAACTTGGTCACGCCCACGCCGATGGCGAAGGCGCGCAGGGCCTCCGCCGGCACGCCGCGCCGCCGGATGCCGCTGATGGTGGGCAGGCGCGGATCGTCCCAGCCGGTCACGACCTTGTCGTTCACGAGCGCGATGAGCTTGCGCTTCGAGACGATCATGTGCGTGGGGATGAGCTTGGCGAATTCGTATTGATGCGGCAGCGGGCGCGGCAGGCCGAGCGACTCCAGAATCCAGTCGTAGAGCGGCCGGTGGACCTCGAACTCCAGCGTGCAGATGCTGTGCGTGATGCCCTCGATGTAGTCGCTCAGGCAGTGCGCGAAGTCATACATCGGGTAGATGCACCACTGCGCGCCGGTGTGGTGGTGCTCGGCGTGGCGGATGCGATAGAGCAGCGGGTCGCGCAGCCAGACGTTCGGCGCGGCCACGTCAATCTTCGCGCGGAGCGAGCAGGTGCCGTCGGGGAACTCGCCGTTCTTCATGCGGGTGAAGAGGTCGAGGTTCTCGGCCACGGAGCGGTTGCGGAAGGGGGATTCCTTCGCCGTGCGGCGGTATTCGTCGGTGTCGTCGGGCGAGAGGTGGCAGACGAAGGCCTTGCCTTTCTCGATGAGCGCGACAGCGTAGGCGTAGATCTGGTCGAAGTAGTCCGAGGCGTAGAAGGGTTCGACCGTTGGCGATTGGCGATTGGCGATTGGCGATTGACCCGTCACTGGCGGCAGGTGGAAATCGGCCTTGCCATTTACCATCTGCGTCTCCGGCGTCTTGCCCGCAGGCTTCAAGCCCAGCTTGTCATCGGCCCAGCCGGCGATGAGCCAGTTCACGTCCGTCTGGATGCTCTCGACGTATTCGACCTCTTCCTTGGTCGGGTTGGTGTCATCCATGCGGAGGTTGCACACGCCGCCGAACTCGCGGGCGATGCCGAAGTTGAGGCAGATGCTCTTGGCATGGCCGATGTGCAGGTAGCCGTTCGGCTCGGGCGGGAAACGGGTGTGGATGCGCGGGTAGCGTCCCTCGGCGACATGCTGCGCGACGAGGTCGCGGATGAAGTCGCTGGGGGCGGGCGCGGGCGTGGCGGCGGTGTCGGGATTGCTCATTCGATGCGGCTGGACGGTAGCAAAGGGATTCCGCGAGGCGAAAGAGGATTTCCTGAGTGATGCAGGCGAAATCGGGCGCGTCAGTTCAACGCGGAGGCGCAGAGACCGCAAAGTTACGCGGAGATTGCAAAACCTTGCATTGTCCAAAACCACTAACCCGCACTGACCTGCACGAATAAGCAGGCCATTCCGCGTCACTTTCCGAAAGCGGTCCGGTTGGCGTTCCGATTAGTGCTGGTTAGTGCAGGTCAGTGGTTTCCAGCTTCCTCAACTGCTGGATTTACGTTCAATGCTTCACCAACGGGAACTGCTTGCGCAGCAACTGCTCCGCTTCGCGCTGCGCCTTCGCCAGCTTTGGCTCATCGAGCACTCCGCGCAGTTCATGTGGCGCGTCCGCGTTGTCATACAGCTCGCGCGCGACGACCGCGCCGGACTTCCAGTCGCGCCACTCGGTGTAGCGGACGTGCGCGGTGCGGACGCTCACGCCCATGGCCTTGGGCTGCTTGTCCGGCTCGCGGTCGTAGTAGGCTGGACGCGGGTGCTGGGTGAAGGCGGCGGGCTTGGCCATCCGCGCCGGGTCAAGGAGCGTCGGCACCAGGCTCACGCCCTCCAACCCCATGGGCTTGGGCAGGCGGCACAGGTCCACCAGCGTCGGAAACAGGTCAATCAGCTCGGCGAGGGAACGCGTCGTCTTGCCCGCCGAAGAGCTGCCCGGCGTGCTGATGAGGAACGGCACCCCGGCGTCATGCTCGAAGTTCGAGGTCTTGCCCCAAAGGCCATGCTCGCCGAGGTGATAGCCGTGGTCGCCGACGAATGAAATGACCGTGCGATCCGCCACGCCGCTGCGGTCGAGCGCGTCCAGCACCTTGCCAAGCTGGGCGTCCATGTAGCTGATGTTGGCAAAATAGCCGTGCCGGATTTCCGCGGTCTGCTCCGGCGTGAACGTGACCTGGTTCGGCGGAAGGCCGCGCAGCTCGCGGCCATCGTGGAAGGCCACGTCCGGCGCGCCAGTCGGACGCGCCGGATTGAGCGCCGGCAGCTTCTTGCGGTCGTAAAGATCCCAGTATTTCTTCGGTGCGTTGAAAGGCGCATGCGGTTTCCAGAAACCCACCGCGAGGAAGAAGGGCTGGTCCTTCACTTCCGCCAGCACGCGCACCGCCTCGGCAGCGACGCGCCCGTCGTAGTAAGCCTCGTCCGGCACGTCGCGGCACTCGTAGAGCGGGACGGACGTGTATTGGCGGGGCGCGGGCGAGGCGAGATTCGGCGGGAGCGGACCGGGGATCCGCGCGTCGTCCTCGCCGTGGGTCGCATAGTGCAGGAATTCCGGCGCGCTCCAAGAGCGGGCGTCACCCTTCTCCTTGGTGTGCCAGTTATGGAAGATCTTCCCGACGCAGCGCGTGGTGTAGCCGTGCTGCTTGAACCACTGCGGGAGCGTCATCACGTCCGGGTTCAGCTCGCGGAAGTGCGTTCCGTTGTTCCAGATGCTCAGCGAGTCGGGACGGCGGCCGGTGAGCAGCGAGGAGCGCGACGGATTGCAGACCGCCTGCTGGCAGTAGGCGCGCTCGAACTGCACGGAACGCTTCGCGAGGCGGTCGAGATTCGGCGTGATCGCCGGTGAACCGTAGCTGGCGAGTTCGGGCCGGAAGTCATCGGCCATGAGGAAGAGGATGTTGGGCTTCGGGGCTGCGGCCTGCGATGGCCAGCCGAGCAGCGGAAGCAGGCACAGAAAAGCGAAAGCGCGCCGGGTGAGAAGCATGGCGGTATCTAACATGAAGGCGGCGGGGAGGGAACCGGGGAGTTGCGGCGGGCGCATACGCGCACGGCCCCGTTCTCGCCCCCGCGGGGCAAGCGAGGACGCTTGCGGCACGGCCGGCCGGAGGCCGGCGCTACGTAGCGCCCGCGTCCCGCGGGCCGTATCGCCGGCGTCCTCGCCGGCCCGGCTTCGGCGGCCAGTGTCAAGATACGCCGCAGCGGAGTTTTGGAGTGCGGGGGCTTGTCGCCGTCGAAGTCAGACGCGCAACCGAATGGGTTGAATTATACCAACTCCCAATGACCATCGGTGGAATGGCAAATGGGCACCCTGACGCATTCGAATCCCTCTCCCTTCCTCGGAGGAGGGGAGAGGGTTGGGGTGAGGGGTGCCGTCCGGCGACATTCTACCGATTGGCTTTGGGAACTGGTATTAGCCAGCGGGCGCAAGCAGGTGGACGGACTGGCGAGAGGACGCCACAGAAGCTCGAGGCGACAAGTCGCCTGCGGAGAGCGGCGAGAACTCGCCGCATTCCCTACAGCTCCCGGACTTCGGGCAATTCCTCCTCACCCCAGCCTACTTCAATTCAATCCCGACGGGACAATGATCACTGCCGATCACGTCCTTGCGAATAAAGGCGGACTTCAACTTCGGCCGCAGCGCCGCGCTCAGGAGGAAGTAATCCAGCCGCCAGCCCACGTTCCGGGAGCGCGCGCCGCCCATGGGGCTCCACCAGGTGTAATGCCCGCCGCCCTTCTCAAACTCCCGGAAGCTGTCCACGAAACCGGCGCTCACAAACGAGGTGAAGCCCGCTCGCTCCTCCGGCGTGAAGCCGTGGTTCTTCACATTGGCCTTGGGGTTCGCCAGGTCTATTTCCGTGTGCGCCACGTTCAGGTCGCCGCACCAGATGACCGGCTTCGTCTGCTCCAGCCGTTTGAGGTAGGCGAGGAAATCCTTGTCCCACTGCTGGCGATACGGCAGGCGCGTGAGTTCGCGCTTCGAGTTGGGCACATAGACGTTCACCAGATGGAAACCCGGATACTCGGCGGTGATCACTCGGCCCTCGCGGTCGTGCTCAATGATGTCGATGTGGTTGATGACCTTCAGCGGGCGGGTCCGGGTGAAGATCGCCGTGCCGCTGTAGCCCTTCTTCTCGGCGCTGTTCCAGTAGGTGGTGTAGTCCGCCGGCCAGAGCTGCTCCACGTCATCCGGCGTGCATTTGGTCTCCTGCAAACACAGCACGTCCGGGTTTTCCACCGTGAGAAATTCGAGAAAATTCTTCCGCAGCACGGCCCGCAGGCCATTGACGTTCCAGGAAATCAGTTTCATTGGCGGCAACGCTAACGGGCCGGTGCGCGCTTGGCAAACGCGGGGCAATGGGTGTCAACTGGCTCGCGTCACTCACTTGTAACAACGCCACGTTCTGACTGGAACCGAAAACCTGATGAACCACATCGTTCATGTGTCACGCGCTGTCAGATCCAAATCCTTGGAAGAACTGGTGCGCGTCGCCAAAGATTTAAAAATCGACGGTTCAACCGAACAAGCCACATTGCGACTATGGCAACAGATGTGTTTGGTTCGCGCCTTCAAAATCTGGATGGATAACGGTGACTTCGGAGGGTTCCTGACCGACAAGACCTGCGGTAGATACATGGCCGAACTCAAGGAAGCTTTGACACTGATAAACGCTCAACAAGCGCTTTGCTTTGTGATCACGGTCGAGCGCGAGTTTCCAGATGCAAAAGTCCCCATTGATGACATCGAACGGTGGGACGCCTTTGAGGAGATTGATCAGCGCCTCGGAGGCAAATGGTTGCTCGACCTGTCAACTCGACACCGTTCAGATGCGGAAGAGGCTGCCGATCTGATGCTGCATTACGCAAAAGAGAGGTTGAAAAATTGAAATGATACCGACTCGGTGTGCGAACCAAAGAAATGCAAATCGCCATTAGACCCCAACTCAAGCTCGGCTTCGACAACTACGCCATACGTTCCCTCGGCTGGAAGGCCGGCCAGATCCTCGATTATGCTGCCGCGCTCAAGCTCGACGCCGTGCTCTTCTCGGACTTCGACGTGTATGAGTCCCTGACCGACGACGCGCTCCACGAACTCAAGCACCGCGCGGACGACCGTGGCATCGCGCTCTACGCCGGCATGTTGAGCATCTGCCCGGCGTCGGTGATGTTCGATCCGCGCCGTGGCACGGCGGAGGAGCAGCTTCGCCTGTGCCTGCGCATCGCCAAGGCGCTCGGCTCGCCCGTCGCGCGCTGCGTGCTGGGCAAGGTGGACGACCGCCGCAGCCCGGGCGGCATCGCCGCGCGCATCGCGGAAACGATTGGCGTGCTGCGGCATGTGCGCAGCGAGGCGTTGGACGCGGGCATCAAGATCGCCGTGGAGAACCATGCGGGGGACATGAACTCCACGGAACTGCTCGAACTCATTGACGCGGCCGGCCGCGACTTCGTGGGCGCGACCCTCGACACCGGCAATGCGCTGTGGGCCTTGGAGGAGCCGCTGGCGGCACTCGAAACGCTCGGCCCGGTCACTGTCTGCACCGGCATCCGTGACTCGTATCTCTGGGAGACGCCGGACGGAGCGACGCTGCAATGGACCTCGGTGGGCACCGGGCTGGTGGACTGGTCGGCGTTCTTCCAGCGCTTCGCCGAGCTATGTCCGCAGGCACCGGTGATCGTGGAGACCATTTCGGGCCGGCCGATTTTCCTGCCCTTCCTGCGGGACTACTTCTGGGACGCCTACCCTCGCGCCACGCCAAAGACGTTGTCGAGCATGTTGCGGCTCGCCCGGGCTGGTGAACCGCGCGAGCCCTTCGCGGCTCCGCCTGGCAACGATGGCCTGCGCGCCGAGCAGGACCAGCAGCTCGCCGAATTGGAGCGCAGCGTGCGCCACTGCCTGAAGGTGTTCAAAGCCTAGCCGCAGCCCGATGGCGCAAGGACCGCGGCGTTCACGCCGCTTCACGGTGCTGCGCTCTTTGGTATTCCCAAGTCTTGCGGCGTGCGGACGATGAAGCGGCATGAATGCCGCGCGCCTGACGTAACCCGCCGCACGTTTATATCACTTCACCTTCCGCGCGGGATAGGTCTCGCCCAGGTCGCGCAGGAGGGGCATGGACTGGCCTTGCGTTTCGGCAAGCAGCTCGAACAGACGGGCGTTGAGCTGCTTCACGGTGCCTTGGTGCGCGGGCTCGTGGATCAGGTTGCGCGTTTCGTCGGGATCGGCGGCGAGGTCGTAGAGTTCATCCACGTCCCAGACGCCGTGGGAGCGGATGTATTTCCAGCGGTCGGTGCGGACGGCGTGCAGCGTGGGCGTGTAGGGGTAGTTGCGCTCCCAGTAATACTCGTAAACCCAGGCGTCGCGCCACGGCACGCGCTCGCCGCGTGCCAGCGGGAGGAAGCTGCGCCCGTGCATCTTCGTAGCCGCCGACGTGAGGAGGCGGATTTCCGATGCGACCTTTTCCGTCGTGGTCCGCCTCCTTACGTCGGCGGCTACGTCGAGGAGGGTGGGCGCCACATCTATGTTCGCCACCATCTGCGTCACCACCGTCCCGGCCTTGAACAGCTCGGGGCAGTGCAGCAGCAGTGGCACGCGCATGGATGCTTCGTAGGCCGTGCGCTTGTCGATCAATCCGTGCTCGCCGAAGTGGAACCCGTTGTCGCCCATGTAAACCACCAGCGTCGAATCGAGCAGCTTGCGCTCGGCCAGCCATTGCGTGAGCCGCCCCACGCTGTCGTCCACGGCCAGCAGCGTTTCGCAGTAACGACGATGGTGTGTCTGCAGGTCGAAGTTCGGCAGGTTGTAGCCGAAGTCCACGCCGTGCCGGCTGTTGCGCTGGTTCTTCACCCACGCTGGCTTGTTGAGGTAGTTCTCCGGCGTGTCGGCGAAGGTCTTGGGCGGCACGAACGTCTTCCCCGCGTAACGACCTTGATGCCGGTCGGCGGCGACAAAGTCCGAGTGAACGGCCTTGTGCGAGACGTAGGCGAAGAAGGGCTTGCCGGACTTGCGCGCCTTGAGCCAGTCGAGCGTGAAGTCCGTCAGCTCGTCCGTGATGTAGCCGCGCTGCGGGACGCGCTGGCCGTTCACGTTGTAGCCCTCGCTGCTGGACTGCGGCACCATGCGCGTGGTGCCGCGCCCGTCGGCCCAGTAGTTGCCCTGGCCCTTGAACGCGACCCAGTGATCGAACCCGCGCTGCGGCGCATCGGTCTCGCCCATGTGCCACTTGCCGAAGAACGCCGTCTCGTAACCCGCGCGCTGGAGTAGCTGCGGGAAGAACACGAGGTCGGTGCGGACGGGATTGTAGTTGTCCACCACGCCATGTGCGTGCGCGTAAAGCCCCGTGAGAATGCTCGCGCGGCTCGGCGAGCACAGCGACGTGGTGACGAACGCGTTCCGGCAATGCACCCCACCGCGCGCGAGCCGGTCGAGATGCGGCGTCTCCAAATACGGATGGCCCATGAAGGACATCGCATCGAAGCGGTGATCGTCCGCGAGGATGAAGAGGATGTTGCGCGGGGCGGCGAGAGATTGGCTGCAAAAAACGCAAAGGAGCCCAAAGAGCGCGAGGAAGCGACTGCGCCCCAGCCGGGCAGCGACAGCCCCAAGCGGCCACTGCGCTCGAAAGTGTATCCCCTCTCCCCCATCGGGGGAGAGGGTTAGGGTGAG
>CAZCBE010000033.1:0-57362 GCA_964496695.1 uncultured Klebsiella sp. | reverse complement strand
GGCAACCTTACCTTCGACCGGACCTTGCGACAACTTAAACAGAAAGTGCTCTAAATGGAGCGCGTGCCGAGCCTCTCCCTCAAACCCACTCACAAGGCCGTCACGCAGTATTACGACGACCTGAAGAAGTTCGCTGACCTCGGCATCGCGCACGAATCCGCCGTCCGCTCCGCCTTTCAGGAACTCCTCGATCACTGCGCCCGTCAGTTTGATTGGAAACTCGTCCCGGAATACGCCCTCAAGCGCAAGGGCCAGGCCCCCGCCAAGATTGACGGTGCCCTCCCCGCCCCGCCCCCACCCGGCGTAGCAGCCGACGTAAGGAGGCTCCATTCTCCTTCGGGTAAAACGGTCAAAAAATCAGAGCCTCCTCACGTCGGCTGCTACGAGTCGGACGCCGCCGTGTTCCACGCCTTCGCCGCCGCCGGCCGCAAGCTGGCGGACCTGCACGTCCATTACGAAACCGCCCCGGAATTCCCCCTCCAGCGCATCGAGAACAAGGAAGTCCCCCTGAACTGGCGCGTGGAGACGATGAAACTGCTCAAGCCCGGCCCGAACCCCCTCACCCCAGCCCCCTCCCCCAGTCGGGGAGAGGGAGCCAGCCCCGGTGCCCGCCCGCGCGCGAAAGCCGCCGCCGCGTCCCTGCCACCCGCCGCCTCTTCTCCCTCGCCCCCATCGGTGGAGAGGGCCGGGGTGAGGGGGCATTCGGACGCCAACACGCTCACCCTCCGCTACAACGACTTCCTCACCCTCACCGGCATCCCCGCCGAAGTCCTCGACTACCGCCTCGGCAACCGCAGCGCGCTGGGATGGGTGATTGACCAATACCGCGTGACCCGCGACGAGCACGGGAAGGTCACCAGCGACCCCAACCGCCTCGACGACGAGCAATACATGGTCCGCCTCATCGGCCAGGTCATCACCGTGAGCCTGGAGACGCAGAAGATTGTGCAGGGATTGCCCCCACTCCGCTTTGAAGATGCAACCGGTGCAAAGTAATCATGGTAGGGCCGCGCTGCGCGCGTCCTCGGCCAGCCCCAAAGGGGCTGCGTCCTCCAGCCCAAGGTTGCGGCCCCGCCGCTACCTTGGGTGGACGGGCGTTTTCGGTCGCAACCCCGATGGGGTTGTGGCCTTGGGCTGCCGGATACCCAAGGTAGCTGCGCAACCTTGGGCTTTGGGCCGGAATCCCGTTGGGATTCCCAACTCGCCTTCTCCCTTCCTCGGAGGAGGGGAGAAGGTGGCCGCAGGCCGGATGAGGGGTGCGGCCGCTTGCGCCGTCGCGGCCACCCCTCACCCCAACCCTCTCCCCTCATCCGATGAAGGGAGAGGGAGGAGACATTTCGCGACGCACCCGTTCGGCCTTGCATCGCCCCGCCCATGAAACATCCCACCTTCACCCAGCTCCGCGAGCGGCGGGAACTGCGCGTGGTCAACCCGCAGAACGGCGTCCGCTTCGACATCTCGCTGGCCGACTGGCAGGGCGCGCTCTGGGCCGTGCGGGTGCGCCCGGAAAAGCTGCGGCCCACGGACTTCGACAACCCGTTTGTCACCGCCCACCGCCTGATGAGCCGCCCGGCCATCGAGGAATGGCTGGGGCGGCTGCTTTTGTTCGGCCGCCGTGCGCGTGCGGACTGAGCCTAGCCCGTCAACCCCGCGTCACCCGATACGTCTCCCGCTTCGCATCGAACAGCTCCGGCTTAAGCTTCGTGCCCAGGCCCGGCCCTTCCGGCGGCTGGGCGAAGCCTTGCTCGATCACCACGTTGGTCTCGATCAGTGAGCTGTAGAAGGTGCGGATGTGCGCGCGGACGGATTCCTGGAAGGTGACATTCGGCACGGCGGTGGCGACGTGCAGGCCGGCGAAGAGCGTCAGCGGCCCGGTGCAGTCGTGCATGGTCGCGGGGATGTTGTAGGTCTGGGCATACTCGGCCAGCCGCCGCGTCTCGCTGATGCCGCCCACCCACGTCGGGTCAATCATCACGTAGTCCACCGCGCGGCGCTCCAGCACGAGGCGGTAGTCGTCGCGGCTCGTGAGCATCTCGCTCACGGCGATGGGCAGGCGCGCCTTGTCGCGGAAGTCGGCGAGCGTGTCGGCGTTGTCCACGCGCATCACGTCCTCCAGCCAGAGCGGGCGGAGGTCGCGCATCGCCTCGGCGATGCGCAGGGCGGCGGGGAGCTGGAAGAAGCCGTGGCCATCGAGAAGAATCTCGATCTTGTCGCCCACGCGCTTGCGGACCTCCTCCATGGGTTTCACGCAGGCCTTCACCGCCGACCACGGCAGGAAATTCCCGCCGTGCTCGTGGAACGCGCGGTCAAACGTCCAGAACTTCATGGCGCAATAGCCTTCGGCAACGAGTTCCTCGGCGAGGTCACCGGCGGCGTAGTTGGAGGACCAGTTGTCTTCGAGCGGACCGGGCTTGCCCACGTCGCCATGGCCGGGCCAGCCCTGGTCACGACCTGCGCCGATGCGGCGCCCGTAGGTCGGGCCGCCGGAGCTGTTATAGACGCGCACTTTGTCTCGGGCCTTGCCGCCGAGCAATTGCCACACGGGCCGCCCACACACCTGCCCGAGGATGTCCCACAGCGCGAGGTCAATGGCGCTGATCGCCCGCAGCTCCGTCCCGCGCGACCCGAACGCGCTGGCCCGTTCGTAGAGGAACCGCCAGTGGTTCTCGATGGAGAGCGGGTCCGCGCCTAGGAGCCGCCGCCCCATCCAATCATGGATCATCGCCGCCACCGCCTGCGGCGCGTAGTAAGTCTCGCCATGCCCGATCACCCCTGCATCCGTGTGGATGCGCAGCAGCAGCAGGCCGGGCATGATGTCGTCCGGAATGACCGTCTCGATGGCGGTTATTTTGATGCCGGAACTGTTGGGCACCGGCTTGGGTGCGGGGGAGATCGTGGCGAGTGGGGGCTTGGCCTTGGCGCTCTTTTTCATGCAGTTGGGGAATTCATCCCACCCCTGCCCTTTTGCGCAAGCTTAGAGCGACAAGGGGTTACACCTTCCGTGCTGCGAACTCCCTACAGTAAACACCCGTCTAGCCGCCAAAGTCACGACCCTGTAAATACAAAGCCATGACAAACGAAAGCCAATCGCCATCTTGCTGTGTCACGGATGGCGATGAGGTTGGATCGGCAAGTCATTCCTCCGGCAGCCAGCAGCGGCCTTCAAAGCAGACTCCCATGAACATCTCGCTTCGTCCCCTCATTGAACTGCGTCGTCTGGCTCTGCTCACCCTGATGGCAGGGCTAGCCTTCGCCTCCCCCAGCCTGCCCGCCGCCAGCCCCCCCGCGACATGGACCACCGGCCACAAGAAAGTGCTCATTATCCCAGTGCGCTTCACGGACCAGACCGGGCCGTCGGACACGCCGAACGCGAGCGGCTACATCTCCGGCTGGGGGAACATCACCAACGGCACCACGACCGCCGCCATCAACGCCTTCTTCCAGCGCGCTTCCTATGGGAGGCTCTCGATGGAGTTCACCGTGCTGCCGGAAATCAACCTGGGCGTGAGCTACACCGTTTACAACGCCACCTTCGGGACCACCGGCATCTCCAAGTTCGCCGCGTGGGACGAGCCTGGCTCCTTCGCCGATGACGTGCGTGCCAAGGCGCGGCAGGTCGGCCAAGCCCTGGGCCAGGCCGCGCTCTACGACTCGGACAACTACGACCTCGACTTCCTCTTCTGCGGCTTCATCCCCGGGCAGGGCACGCTCGCGTCGGGGCGCGCGCACGGCAAAGGCATCTTCGGCACGACGAGTCTCGCCCTGGCCCACGAGTTCGGCCACAACTTCGGGCTTCAGCATGCGAACGGGATTTCGCGCAGCACCTACTACGCGCCGATCAAAGGCGGCACCTTCTTCACCGACACCTACGGGGATGTTTACGACCTCATGGGCTGGAAGAACACCACACCCGTCCCGCTCGTGCCGGACCGCGATCTGAACCCGTATTGGAAATGGCAGATGGGCTGGCTGCCGGAGGCGAACATCGCCACGCCCGCCGTGTCGGGCACCTATCGCATCCATGCGTTTGACCAGCCGACACTGGAGGCTGGGAAGAACTACGCCTTGCGCATCGTGCGCGACCCGAGCCGCGTTTACTGGTTCAGCTACCGTCAATCCATCACGAACGCCGCCGAGGCCGTCTGGTCGAACAACGGCCTCGAAGTGCGCATCGGCGGCGAGTCCGTGCCGGCCACGGGCGGGCACACGACGTTGCTCGACATGACGCCCGGCAGCCGGGGCCTCGCGAACATTCCCAGTGTCACCAACAATCCTTACGCCACGCTCTACGACGCCCCGCTCGCCATTGGCCGCACTTACTCCGACCACGAGGCGAACCTTCACGTCACGCCGGTCAAGAAGGGTGGCACCGTGCCGGAGTCGCTCGACGTCGTGCTGAACTACGGTCCGTTCCCCGGCAACGCCGCGCCGACGGTTTCCCTCTCGCCCGCCACCGTCACGATCGCGGCGGGTGTCGCGCAGACCTTCACCGCCACGGCCTCGGACCCGAATAGCGACGCGCTCTCCTACTATTGGGAGTTCGATGATCCCGATGCTCTGGGCGGCACCGCAGCGGGCAACACGAATCCCGACGCGCGCCTCTCCACGCAGGGCAGCCACACTTGGACGCGCAGCGGAACTTTCCTCGTCCGCTGCACTGTGACGGACATGAAGGGCGGCAAGACCATCGCCTCCGCCACCGTGACCATCACCGGCGGCACCACTGCGCTGCGCACCATCAGCGGCGTGGTGAAGGACGAGAACGGCAATCCGCTCGCCGGTGCGGTGGTCAACAATTACAAGGGCGGCAACCCCAATCTCGTGCGCTACGGCGCGACCAACTTTGTCGGTGCCAGTGAGACGGCGGCGGACGGAAAATACGTTGTGCACGTCCCCGCCGGAATCACCGGCACCTTCTACTTGAACGTCCTGCACCAAGGGTTCCCTTTCACCTGCTTCACCGCCGGTGGCGCGGTGGGGGTTTACTCCGCCAACGTGGCGAACGTGGATTTCACGCGCGTCCGCACCAACCGCACCATCTCCGGCGGCGTCTATGTCGCCGGACGTGGCTACAACCCCGCCACCGACGGCACGCTCACCGTCACCGTCAACGGCCAGAACCTCACCGCGACCGGCGGCGGCTGGACCACGAGCGTCGCCGACGGCACGCCGCTCAACATCACTGCGGCTTCCGGCACCCCGGCCAACGCTGTCTTCGGCACATTCCCGAACCCCTACGTCGCCGTGGACGACTTCAACCTGCTGCACTTCTTCCTCAACGTCCCCGGCCTCATGCCGCAAGTCGGCTTCACCTCCGCGACCGCGACCAGCGACGATACCGTGGGCACCGTGAACATCCCCGTGACGCTCGCGCTGCCCCCGGGCTCGAACTCATGGCCGGCGAACCAGTTCATTTATTACTGGCTGGACCCGAGCGGCACCGCCGAATACGGCGTGGACTACAAAATGGCCGGCGGCAGCATCTCCTTCACTGGCGGACAGGTTCCCGCCCCGTATTTGATTCCGCTGAAGATTCTCCCCACCGGCGAACCAAAGAGCAAAACCGTCGTGATCAAACTCGGCCCCGCCAGTTCCATCGTGAACATGGGTCCGATCACCACCTTCACCTACACCATCACCAACGCGCCGACGCCTCCGCCGAATGCCGGAGTAATTCAGTTCGCGCAGGCCGCCTACTCCGTGGCCGAGGCCGCTGGAACCGTCACCCTCGTCGCCACGCGCACCGGGAGCAGCACGGGTTCGGCGTCGGGTTACTACCGCACTGCGGATGGCACTGCCCTTGCCGGCCAGGACTACGCCCCCAGCACGAATGTCGTGACTTGGGCGGACGGCGACAGCGCGAACAAGAACGTCGCGATCACGATCCTCAACGATGCGGTGATCGAGTCGAACGAGACGTTCACCGTGAGTTTCTTCACCAACACCGTCGGCGCAAGCCTCGGCGCCCTGACGACGGCCACCGTAACCATCACCGATGACGACACGCCTCCGCCCAGCCCGGGCGTCATCCAGTTCGCGCAATCCAACTACTTCGTCGGCGAAGCGGCTGGCACCGTGACCCTCGTGGCCACCCGCACCGGTGGCTCCAGCAGCAACGTCAATGGCTACTATCGCACCGCCAATGGCACTGCCACTGCGGGCCAGGACTACACCGCCACCACCAATTTTGTGACCTGGGCCAACGGCGACACCGCTCCGAAAAACGTGGTCATCACCATCCTCAATGACGGCTTAGCCGAGGCGGACGAGACCTTCACCGTCACCTTCTTCACCACCTTTGGTGGGGCCACCATCGGGGTGCCTGCCACGGCCACCGTGACGATCACCGATGACGACACGCCCCCGCCCAGCCCCGGCGTCATCCAGTTCGCGCAGACAAATTACAGCGTCGGTGAAGCTGCGGGAACGGTGACCCTCGTCGCGACCCGCACCGGCGGCTCCAGCAGCAACGTCAACGGCTACTATCGCACTGCCAACGGCACCGCCACCGCGGGTCAGGACTACACCGCCACCACCAACTTCGTGACCTGGGCGAATGGCGACACGGCTCCAAAGAATGTCGTCATCCCGATCCTCAACGACGGGGCCGCCGAAGCCGACGAGACGTTCACCGTCACCTTCTTCACCACCTTCGGCGGGGCCACCATCGGGGCGCCCGCCATGGCCACCGTGACCATCACGGACGACGACACGCCCCCGCCCAGCCCCGGCGTCATTCAGTTCGCACAATCCAACTACTTCGTCGGCGAGGCCGCTGGCACCGTGACCCTCGTGGCCACCCGCACCGGCGGCTCCAGCAGCAACGTCAACGGCTACTACCGCACCGCCAATGGCACTGCCACTACCGGTCAGGACTACACCGCGACCACCAACTTCGTGACCTGGGCGAATGGCGACGCCGCTCCGAAGAATGTCGTCATCACCATCCTCAATGACGGCTTAGCCGAGGCGGACGAGACCTTCACCGTCACCTTCTTCACCACCTTTGGTGGGGCCACCATCGGAGCACCCGCCATCGCCACCGTGACGATCGCGGACGACGACACGCCCCCGCCCAGCCCCGGCGTCATCCAGTTTGCCCAGACCAATTACACCGTCGGCGAAGCCGCTGGCACAGTAACACTTGTAGCGACCCGCACCGGTGGCTCCAGCAGCAACGTCAACGGCTACTATCGCACCGCCAATGGCACCGCCACTGCCGGTCAGGACTACGCCGCGACCACTAATTTCGTAACCTGGGCGAATGGCGACACCGCTCCAAAGAATGTCGTCATCACGATCCTCAATGACGGGACAGCCGAGGCGGACGAGACCTTCACTGTCTCCTTCTTCACCACCTTTGGTGGGGCCACCATCGGAGTGCCTGCCGTGGCCACCGTGACCATCACCGATGACGACACGCCTCCGCCCAGCCCCGGCGTCATTCAGTTCGCGCAATCCAACTACTTCGTCGGCGAAGCCGCCGGCACCGTGACCCTCGTCGCGACCCGCACCGGCGGCTCCAGCAGCAACGTCAACGGCTACTATCGCACTGCCAACGGCACCGCCACCGCGGGTCAGGACTACACCGCCACCACCAACTTCGTAACCTGGGCGAATGGCGACACCGCTCCAAAGAATGTCGTCATCACGATCCTCAACGACGGGGCCGCCGAGGCCGACGAGTCGTTCACCGTCACCTTCTTCACCACCTTCGGCGGGGCCACCCTTGGCGGACAAGCAACCACCACGGTCACCATCAACGATGATGACACCCCGCCGCCGAGCGCGGGCGTCGTCGAGTTCGCTCAATCCACTTACAACTTCGCGGAAGCCGCGGGCACGGCAACCTTGGTGGCGACGCGCACCGACGGTGCGAACGGCATGATCAGTGTTTACTACCGCACGACGGACGGCACCGCCACCGGGGGCCAGGACTACACCCCCACCACGAATGCCATGACGTGGCCTGATGGCGACACCGCGCCGAAGAATATTGTCATCACCATCCTCAACGACTCGCTGGTCGAGACCAACGAGACCTTCTACGTCTCGCTCTTCGCACCCTCGGGCGGCGCAACACTTGGCACCCGCGTGAGTGCGGTCGTGACCATCCTGGACGACGATGTGGTCAGCGCGCCCGAAAACCACGCTCCCGTCCTGCCCGGGGCCGCGGTCCTCACCGTTCCAAAGCTCGCGGAACTGGTTTACACCAACACGGCCACGGACAGTGACGTGCCCACGCAGACGCTCACCTACCAACTGATCTTGAGTCCCAGCGGGGCGACCATTGACGCCAACGGCATCGTCCGCTGGACGCCGCCGACCACGGGCACCAACTACTTCCTAGCGAAGGTCACGGACAACGGCTCGCCCGCCCTGAGCGCCACGAACAGCTTCTATGTCATCGTGCGTGAGCCCGTGGTCCTGGAAAATCACGTTCCCCTCCTCCCCCGGCCCACCGTGGTGAACGTGGTGAAGCTCACGGAAATGGTCTTCACCAACACGGCCATGGACATTGATGTGCCGGCCCAGACGCTCACCTACGAACTGCTCGCCATGCCGGCGGGCGCAACCATTGACGCCACCGGCATCATCCGGTGGACACCCTCGCTTGCGCAGGGCTCCAGCACCAACCGGTTCCGCACCAAGGTGACCGACAGCGGCTCGCCGCCGAAGAGCGCGACGAATGTCTTCTACGCCATCGTCACCGAGGGCAACAGCGCGCCGATCCTGTTCGGCCGTTCTCTGGTGGCCCTGACCAACGGAGCCGTCCTCTCGGAGCCCTACACGGCGGCGGATTCAGACACGCCCGCCAACACGCTCGGTTTCGGCCTGGTCTCCGGCCCCGGCTGGCTGGCGTTCACCCAGACCGGCGAAAAGACCGCCCAATTGACCGGCACTCCACCCATGGTAACCACCGAAACCCATCTGACCGCCGTGCTGCAAGTCACCGACAACGGCACTCCGCCGCTCACCAACCGGCTCACGGTCAACCTCACGCTCCTCCCTCCGCCCATCGTTCCCAGTTTCGTCACCCGCCGCCTCCCCGCCGGCTACGTGCCCGGCACCACACTGACCGTGACGCTCCAGGCGAACCCTCCCGGCGGCACCGCCACCTATGCGGTCACGGACACTCCGCCGACGAACTGGACCGTCGGAGCCATCAGCCACGCGGGGCAGATTGATCCCGTCACCGGCCAGGTCAAATTCGGCTTCTTCAACGACGCCACGAGCCGGACCTTGACCTATCAGGTGACGCCGCCGTTGGCCGAGACCGGGCCCATGACGTTCATGGGGAGCACTTCCAAGGACACCGTGGTCTCCGACATCCATGGCGATGCCGTGTTGAATCAGATGCGGTCCCACCCGGCGGACAGCAGCCCCACCGACCTCCAGATCACCACCGGTGAACTCGCCGCGTATGCCACAGCCTGGCAAAACGGCAGCCCTTGGCCCACTGCGCCGAACCCGATCGAAGTCTCCTTCGTCACCCGTGCGGGCTTCCTCGTGCAGCGTGGCGGGACCTACACCGTCAACCCGCTCGCGCCCCTGCCCTTGGCCTGGAATCCGAATCCCCCGGTGTCAATGCTGCCGAGAATCACCACGGACACCGGCATCCTCCCCACGGGCAAAGGCTGCTGGCGGTTCCTCCCGCCCAAGCTCGCGGTCGGCACCCCCGCCACAGTCACGATCATCGTGAACCCCGGGTCCACCAACGCCGTTCATGCCGTGGAGGAAATCCCGCCGGCCGGCTGGGCCGTGGCAAACGTCAGCCATGCCGGGGTGTATGACGCGGCCAGCGGACGGGTGCGCTGGGGGCTCTTCACGGACCAGACCCCGCGCACGCTGACCTACGACATCGTGCCCACCGGCGCCCTGGCCCCGTTCGCGGGCGTCGTTTCCTTCGATGGCAGCAATGCCCCCATCGCCGGGGCCTTCGAGCCGATGATTGTTCCCGCCATTGCCGAACCGGAGTTTGCGCCCGTCACCCGGTTGCCCTCCGGTGAGATGGTCCTGCCCCTCTCCACGCGCTTCGGCACCATCACGGTAATCGAAATCTCCGACGACCTGCGCCTCTGGACGCCGGTGTGGACGAACAGCCCGGGCAACCAACTGTTCCGCGACCAGCCGCTCAATCTGCCGCCCGGCCGATACTATCGCTCGGTCGAGCAATAGCCACGCGCCCGGGCGCGAATACGTAGCGCCGGCCTCCGGCCAGCCGTGCCGCAAGCGTCCTCGCTTGCCCGGCGGGGCGAGCCCACCTGATGCCTGATTCTCCACGCAAGCCGGTGGCATGCTCATGCCGCCAGACGGGCGTATCTCGACACTGCCCCCGCACGACGGCGGAGCGCGGCCCTCTGGGCCGCAGTGGCTGGCAGCAGGGAAAGGCTTGGGAAGCTCCGCAGCCCGTTCTGCAGGGTTGCCGCTGCGGCCCGGAGTGCCGCGCTCCGGGGGCAGTGTCGAGATACGCCCCCGCCAGACGCCCTCGTGCATCGGCTTGATGGACTTGCCCGCCGCGCACGTCAGAGCTTTTCGACATGAACCTCCCGCTGTTCTCGCCCGCCATGAGCCGGCGCTCGTTCATCACGGCCTCCACCACGGGGCTGGCGGGATTAAGCTTGGGTTCGGCGGCGTTCGGCTCGTCCATCGCCTCGCCCCGCAAGAAGCCGGCGAAGTCCACCATCCTTTTCTTCCTCTGCGGTGGTTCCTCCCACATTGACATGTGGGACATGAAGCCGGACGCGCCGGTCGAGTATCGCGGCGAGTTCAAGCCCATCCGCACGTCCGCGCCCGAGGTCCAGATTTGCGAGCACCTGCCGCTGACCGCAAAGCAGGGACATCACCTCGCCATCATCAACGGCCTCACCGATTACGGCCGCGCCACCGGCGACCACCACGCGGGCTACTACTACAACCTCACCGGCCACGCGCCCGACGAGACGTTCAAGCGGGAGGGCAACGACCGCCGGCCCTACCCCACCGACTGGCCGCACATGGGCTGTGTCATCGGCTCGAAGCGCCCACCGCACCCGAAGATGCCGCAGGTCATCACCCTGCCCTTCAAGCCCAGTCGCGCGCCCTACACGCGGCCCGGGCAGTTCGCCGGGCGGCTCGGCATGGAGTTCGATCCGTTCTTCGTCGCCGGCAGCCGCGAGCAACCGCTGCGCTTCACCGCGCCCACGCTGACCATGGATGCCAGCATCACCCCGGATCGCATGGGCAACCGCCGTGCGCTGCTCGACGCCGTCAACGCCGCGCGCCGAGAACTGGACCACGAGGCCATCGTCAACAACTACGTCCGCCAGCAGGAGAAGGCCTTTTCGCTGCTCGCTTCCAGCGCGGCCGCAGGTGCGTTTGACATCGCGACGGAAAAGCGCGCGACGCTGGAGCGCTACGGCCAGACCATCAACGGCACCAGTCTCGTCATGGCCCGGCGGCTGGTCGAGGCGGGTGTGCCCTTCGTGACGGTGTTCTGGGCGGAGGATGACGAAGCCGTGGCCAAGAAGTGCCTCAGCGGCGGCGGCTGGGACACGCACGGGAACAACTTCGCCTGCCTCAAAGAAGATTTGTTGCCGTCGTTCGATCGCGGCTTCTCGGCACTGGTCGAGGATTTGCACCAGCGCGGCCTGCTCGATTCCACGCTGCTCCTCGTGACCAGCGAGATGGGCCGCAAGCCCAAGATCGGTGACCCGCGCACGCGCGGCAAAGTCGCGGCCGGCCGCGACCACTGGACCGCCTGCATGAGCGTGGTGATGGCCGGCGGCGGCATCCGTGGCGGCCAAGTCTATGGCCAGACCGACGCGCGCGGCGAGTATCCCGCCGAGATGCCCATCGGCCCCGAGGACATCGCGAAGACCGTCTATCACGCGATGGGCATCGAGAATCTGGAAGCAATGGACGCCCAAGGCCGCCCCTACAACCTGCTCGAAGAAGGCCGTCCCCTCACGGCGCTGTTCAGTTGAAGCAAAGCTCTCAGTCAAGAGACAGGCAGAAGAAGTTGACGCGAATTGCGCGAATTCACGCGAATTCTTTTCCTCTCAATTCGTGATAATTCGCGCAATTCGCGTCACTCGGCTCCCCTCTGTGTCCATCCGTGGGTTCTAGATTCCCTGTTTTGGGTTGAGGTTGAACCGCCCCTCAGAATCGCCACACTCGCGGGGATGCAACTCAATCTCACGGACCACGTCGCCGTCGTCACCGGCGGAGCCAGCGGCATTGGTCGCGCCATTGCGGAACTCTTCGCCAGCGAAGGCTGCCAGGTCGCGCTGTGGGATGTGTCGCCCAAGGTCAGTGACATTGCCAACGAACTCTCCGCCGCGCACCAGGTCCCCGCACTCGGCTGCATCGTGGATGTGACGCGGCGTGAGACCATCGAGGCCGCGCTCCACGCAACCGAGACACAGCTTGGCCCCATCGAACACATCGCCCACGCCGCAGCCATCGGCTCCGGCAAGTTTGGCTTCCCCTTCACCAACCTCACGCCCGCCGACTGGCCGCACGTCTTCGAGGTGAACGTGATGGGCATGGTGAACCTCGCGCATGTCATCGCGCCGCGCCTCATCGAGCGGAAACGCGGCACGCTGGTCTTCCTCGCGTCCGTCGCCGGGCAGATCGGCTCGCAGACCGACCCGCCCTACAGCGCGTCCAAGGCCGCGAACATCAACTTCGCCCAATGCCTGGCCAAAGACCTCGCGCCCCACGGCATCCGCGTGAACACCGTCTGCCCCGGCATGGTGAAAACCCCGCTGAACGAATCCGTCTGGCGCGCGTGGCACGACCAGCAGCCACCGGACCAACGCCGCACCTACGAGGAATGGGCCGGTGACAAGATCCGCGCCCTGCTCCCGCTGGGCCGCTGGCAGACCCCCGAGGACATCGCGAACATGGTCATCTTCCTCTCCTCCGACCGCACCGCCCAAGTCACCGGCCAAACCCTCAACGTGGACGGCGGGTTTGTGATGCACTGGTAGCGCGAACGGCTACTCCTCCCAAGGATTAAACAAACTCACTCCCGTCCGCGCCATGTCCTGCGTGTTGCGCGTGGCGAGCGTGAGTCCATGGGCCAATGCAGTCGCGGCAATCAGGCTGTCAACGGTCGGCAACGGTTGCTGCCAGTTGGCCGCGAGCAAGTTGCCCCATGCGATGCTGACGAGCTCATCCACGGGCAGGATGCGCCCGGCGAACCGTTGTCGTAGGTCGTTGTTAAGCCAGTTGAGCAGCCGGCGGCGCTTGGGGCCTTCCGGCAGCCGTGCGGCTCCGCTTTGCAACTCCCCGAGCGTGATCGCACTCAGGAACAGCCCCGCCTCTGGCTGCGCATCAAGCCAGTCCATCACCTTGCGATTCGGCGTCTTCTGGAGGGCTTCAGAAATGACGTTCGTGTCCAACAGCCAGCTCACAATTTCACCTCGCGTGGAAGGTCACGGGCACGTTCGAGACAGATGCCCGAGCCTTTCAATGGCGAGTCAGCGAGAAACTCAGATAGCTTCTTTCGCGGCTTGCGGGTCTGCTTGAAATCCTTCACCGCAATCACGACGACTACCGGTTCGCCGTGACGTGTGATGGTCTGCGGGCCTTTGGTCAGCGCGTCTTCGACCACGAGGCTCAACTGGTTCTTGGCCTCCTGCAATTGCCAGGTGCTCTTCATGCGGACACGATTGTCCGCAAATTCTAGCCTGTCTAGCCAGAATTCAAAGGCACTGGAGTTTCACCGCAGAGGCGGGACCGACACAGAGAATAGCCCGGAACAGCTTCCTGCCTCTGCGGTGCCCATTCCTCGCGGCTGTCGGATCACGCGAAAATCCCCTTCACCACATCCCCATGCACGTCCGTCAGCCGGAAGTCCCGGCCGGCGTGGCGGAAGGTGAGGCGTTCGTGGTCCAGGCCGAGGCAGTGGAGAAGCGTGGCGTGGAGGTCGTGCAGGTGAACCTTGTTCTCCACCGCCTCGTAGCCGTGCTCGTCGGTTTTCCCGTAGGCCAGGCCGCCCCGCGTGCCGGCACCGGCCATCCAAAGCGTGAAGCCCTTGTTGTTGTGGCCCCGGCCATCCTGCGTGGGATCGTCGGGCGTGCGGCCGAATTCGCCGGTCCAGACCACGAGCGTGTCTTCCAGCAGGCCGCGGCGGGCGAGGTCCGCGAGCAGGCCCGTCATGGGCTTGTCAATCTGCGTGCAGGCCTTGGGCATGAGCGTGGAGACGAACCCGTGATGATCCCAGTCTTCATGGGTCAGTTCGATGAACCGCACGCCGGCCTCGGCCATCCGGCGTGCCAGCAGGCATTGCCGCCCGAAGTCGTCCGTCGGCAGGCCGTCGCCGATGCCGTAAAGCTCCCGCGTCGCCTTGCTCTCCCCGGACAAGTCCAGGACCTGAGGCAGCTCGCTCTGCATGCGGAACGCGAGTTCAAAGGACTCGATGACGCCCTCCAGCCGGCCGTCGTGCGCCTGCTGCCGGGCGGTCTCCTGGTTCATGGCCTGCAGGAGGTCCAGTTGCCGCCGCTGGCCTTCCGGGGCCAGGCGGGGGCTGGCGAGATTGCCCACCGTGGCCCGGGCGATGGGCTTGCCCGAATCCCCGATGCGCGTCGCGGCGAACGAGGCCGGCAGGAACGCGCTGCTGTAATAGCGGCTGCCCCCGAGCGCGGAGAGCGGGTTCAGCGCGACGAAACCCGGCAGGTTGCGGTTCTCCGTGCCGAGACCGTAGGCGACCCATGAGCCGAGGGAGGGGCGGATGAACTGAAAGCTGCCGGTGTGCAACTGCTCCAGCGCCTGCGGGTGATTCTCGTTGTCCGTGTGCATCGAATGAACCATGCACAACCGATCAGCCTGCGTGGCGAGGTGCGGAAAGAGCGACGACATCCATAGCCCGCTGCGACCGTGCTGCGTGAACTTCCACTGGCTGCCGAAGAGCTTGCCCTTGGGGTTCCGGCCCGGCTTGAGGTTGTCCGCGTTGAGCTGCGGCTTGAAATCGAAGGTCTCGAGGTGGGAAGGCCCGCCACGCATGCACATGAAGATGATGCGCTTGGCCCGCGCGGCGAAGTGCGACACACGCGGGGCGAGCGGGCTCTGGTAGGCCGCTTCCTCGGCACACAGTCCAGCCAGCGCGACGCTGCCGAAGCCGCCGCCCAGCGTCTGGAGCCATTGGCGGCGGGAAGTGCGGATGGGGGGAACGACGGGATTCATCAGCTCAAAAGGAGAAGCGGAATTCAGTGCTGGCCAGCACCACCTGGGCGAGCGAGGTCCATTTTTCCAGGCGCATGGCCTCGTCCGTGACCGGGGTCGGTGCCTTCGCCAGCCGGATTTCGGGCCGGGTGAGATACTCAAGAAAGCGCTCGCGCTCGGCGGGCGTCGGCGGACGGGACAGGGCGCGGCGGAAGAGCCGGTCCAGCGGCTCCGCCTCGTCCGCCGAGGCTCCGGCCAGCACCGCCACCGCGAGCTGACGCGCATGGGCCAGCACCCACGGACTGTTCAGGAGGAAGGAAGCCTGCGCGGGCACCACCGTCTCATCGCGTGCGCCCAGAGTGCTGCTGGGCTCGGCGAAATCAAACAGCTTCAACACCTCCGGCAGCACGCCGCGCACGACCGGCAGGTAAACGGCGCGGTGACGATGCACCATCTGCGTCTCGACCAGCGCCGGCTTGAAGGAGAACAACTCGTGCGCCTTGAAGAGCGGAAGTTCCGCGACCATCGAGCCAGCGCGCGGCTGTGGGTCAAGCTGGCCGCTGACCGCGAGCACCGCATCGTGCAAGGCCTCGGCCTCCAGCGCGCGCGGACGCCGACGCCAAAGGAAGACGTTCTCGGGATCACGCTCCTGATTTGCAGCGTCCACCGTGCTGCCGAGCTGATAAGCCCGGCTCAAGACCAGCGAGCGGATCAACTTCTTGGTGGACCAATCGTCCGCGACAAATTGTGCGGCGAGATGGTCGAGCAACTCCGGATGCGATGGCCGCGTCCCGTTGAGTCCGAAGTCATCCGGGGTCGTCACCAGACCTCGCCCGAAGAGATGCAGCCAGACGCGGTTCACCGCCACACGCGCAGTGAGCGGGTTCGCCGGATGCACCAGCCAGTCCGCCAACTGCCGCCGGCCGCTCTCGCCGGGAGTGATGGCGGCAAGGCCCGGCACTCGAATCGCCTGCGGCAGGCCGCGCGGCACCAGGTCGCCCAGGTTCTCAATCGTGCCCCGGATATGGATCCGCACGTCCTCCGCCTTCGTCGCCTCACGCGCCGCCATCGCCAACGCAGGCTGGGGCGGATAGATCGTCTCCAGATTGAGGACGGTGGCTTCGAGCACCTTGATCTTCGCCTCCCAGTCCTTGATGACCTCCTCCATCTTCGCGATCTCGCCCTCCAGTTTGGCGGTGTCGGCTCCGGGCTTCTTGAGCTGCGCCTTGGCGTCGGCCACGTTGCGCACCACGCGATAGCGGCCGGAGCGCGCGTCGTTGCGTTGCTGGACGTTTGTAGCGAGTTCCTGCTCATGCGCGGCGGCCTTGGGGCCCAGCGCGGCGGCCTCAGGGCCGACTGGTTGCAGCTCGGAATCGTGCAGGCACTTGATGCCCATTGGGCCGCGACCATAGAGCGGCTCGGTGCTGCGGAGGATGCCGGCCAGCGCGTAGTAGTCGCGCGTCGGCACCGGGTCGAACTTGTGGTCGTGACAGCGTGCGCAGGCGACCGACAGACCTAGAATCGCCCGCCCGATCACTTCGATTTGCTCGTCAATCACGTCCATGCGGAACAGCTCGCGCTTCCGCTCCTCAAACGCCTTGGCCCCGAGCGCGAGGAAACCCGTGGCGACCAGCCGCGTATCGCGCTCGGCCCCGCTGGCCGGGATCAGGTCGCCCGCGATCTGGTCGCGGATGAACTGGTCGAAGGGCAGATCCCGGTTGAAAGCGCCAATGACCCAGTCCCGGTAGCGCCACGCGTGGTGCCAGGTCATGTTGCGGTCCTTGCCGTTGGATTCGGCATAGCGCGCCAGGTCCAGCCAGTGCCGGCCCCAGCGTTCGCCGAAGTGCGGCAAGGCGAGCAATCGGTCCACGAGACGCGTGACGGCTGCCTGCTCACTTGCTCGCTTTGCCACCTGCTCACCGGCCTTCGTCGAAGCAGTTGAGAACTCACGGACGAAAGCTTCAACTTCCTCGGGCGTTGGCGGCAGGCCAGTCAGATCAAGGTGCAGGCGGCGAATGAGCACCCGTGGGTCTGCATCCGCCACCGGCTTGAGCTGCTGCTCCTCCAGCTTGGCGAGGACGAAGCGGTCCACGGAGGAGATCGGCCACGCGGAATGCTTCACCGTCGGCACCGGCGGGGACTGCACCGCTTTGAACGACCAGAAGGAGGAGGCGTTTTCGAGCGTGAGCTTGCGCGGCTCCTCGGCGGCCAAAAACGGTGCGGCTAGCAGCAGCAGCGCCCCCATGACGGCAATTCGACAGGCCCGGCTCACGCGAAGATGTCCCTCACCACATGCCCTTCGACGTCCGTCAGCCGGAAGTCGCGGCCCGCATGACGATAGGTGAGATGCTCGTGGTCCATGCCCAGCAGCGCGAGGAGAGTGGCGTGCAGGTCGTGGATGTGGATCTTGTTCTCGGCGGCGAACCAGCCGTAGTCATCGGTCGCACCGTAGGCAATGCCAGGCTTCACGCCGCCACCGGCCAGCCACATGGTGAAGCCCTCGGGGTTGTGGTCGCGACCATCGCGTCCGCCCTGCGCGGCGGGCGTGCGGCCAAACTCGCCGCCCCAGAGGACGAGCGTGTCGCGGAGCAGGCCGCGGGCTTTCAAATCCTTCAACAGGCCGGCGATGGGTCGGTCCACTTCGGCGGCATTCTTCGTATGGCCTTTGCGGAGGTTGCCGTGCTGGTCCCATTGCACGTCGCCGTCGCTGTGCGTGACCTGGATGAACCGCACGCCGCGCTCGGCAAAGCGCCGGGCCATGAGGCATTGGCGGCCAAAGTTCTCCGTCACCTTGTCGTCGAGGCCGTAGAGCTGCTTCGTCGCTTCGGTCTCGCGGGACAAGTCCTGCGCCTCGGGCATGGCCATCTGCATGCGGAAGGCCAGCTCGAAGGAATTGAGGCGACCTTCGAGCGCCTGGTTCGGGCCGGTCTGCGCGAGGTGGTCGCGGTTCATCGCGGAGATGAGGTCGAGCTGTTGTCGCTGCTCGCCGGGCGCGAGGCGCGGGATGATGTGGCGGACAAGGGCCTTGTCCGAGGGAACGGCAGCGTTGCCGATGGGCGTGCCCTGCGTCCAAGCAGGGAGGAAGGCCGCGCCCCAGTTGTTCACGCCACCGTGCGCAAGCGTGGGACAGATGGTGATGAAGCCGGGGAGGTTTTGGTTTTCCGAACCGAGGCCGTAGTTGACCCACGCGCCCATGCTGGGGCGGACGAAGTTGTCGCTGCCGGTGTGGAGCTTGAGCAGCGCGCCGCCGTGCGCGGGGTTCGTGCCGTGGCACGAGCGGAGGATGCAGAGATCGTCAATGCACTGTGCGACGTGCGGGAACAGCTCGCTGACGGGCAGGCCGGATTGGCCGTAGTTCTGGAACTTCCATGGCGACTTGAGCAGCTCGCCGGTGGCGGCGAACTGCACGCGGGGCTTCGCACCGGGGAAGGGCTTGCCGTCGTCGCGGTCCAGCAACGGCTTGGGGTCAAAGGTGTCCATGTGCGATGGACCGCCCTTCATGAAGAGGAAGATGACGCGCTTGGCGCGCGGGGCGAAGTGCGGCTGCTTGGCGGCCGAGGGGTTGGAAGAAGTTTCGAGTTTGGAGTTTGGAGTTCCGAGCTGGTCAGCGAGCAGGGACGACGCGGCAAGCCAGCCGAAGCCGGCGGCGGAGCGCTGCAACGCCGTGCGGCGGCTGAACAGGGCGGGCTGGATCGCGGGCTTCATGGACGAACGCTAACAGAAAAACTGACGCGGCCAAGGCGGGCTTTCATTCGAGCGGAGTTTAACACTGATTTGCACCGCAGAGGCGGGACGGACGCAGAGGAAGACCGCCACGAAGCTCTGCGTCTGTCCCGCCTCTGCGGTGTATGCCTATGCCTTCATGTCGCCTCCGCCCGCCAAGAATCGAGCAGCGCCGTGCGAACGCGAGCAGTGAGCGGGGAAACAGGCAGCACCTGTCCATCCAACTCAATCACCTCAACTACCCCCGAGGCACTCGATGTGAGGAAAGCGCCGCCTGCACTGAGCAGGCGCGCGAGGTCCGCCGTGGTCTCCGTGGCGGTGACGCTCAGCGATCGACCCAAGGCCAGCACATCGGCGCGCGTCACCCCGGGCAACGCACCGGACGTGAGCGGCGGCGTATGCAAGGTGTTGCCCTCAATCCAGAACAGGTTCGCGCTGGTCGCTTCGGCCACTTCGCCGCGCAAGTTGAGGAGCAGGGCTTCGTCGGCACCGGCGGTTTCGGCCTCGGTGCGGGCGAGGACGTGCAGGAGCTTGTTCGCGGTCTTGCAGGCGGAGAGCCAGTCGCCGGTGGGCAGGCGGAGCGAGGCGGTGTGGAGTTTCACGCGCTTCGCCTCGGCGGTCAGCTCAGGCGCAGGGTGCAGCGACATCAGAAAGGTCGGTGCATCCGCCCCGCGCGGGGAGTAGCCGCGCTCGCCGACGCCGCGTGAAATGGTCAGGCGCAGCAGCGCATCGGGCAGGTGGTTATGGTGGCTGAGATTGGCGGCATTGGCGCGGAGGTATTCCGGCAGCCACGAGACAGAGAGGCCGAGCCGCTGCAGGCCAAGGGCAAAGCGCCGCCAATGCGCATCCCAGCGCAGCGGCACGCCGTTCATCACCCGCAGCGTCTCGAACAAACCGTCCCCATAGAGGAAACCGCGGTCAAAGGCGGACACCACCGCCTGTTCTTCGGGCACGAACCGGCCATTGAGGAAGACCATCACGCGCCGTTTGTCCCGCAGGACCGGGGCGTTGGCAAGGGCGCATCGCAATACAGTGATATGCGAGGATAACCACGGCTGGCCAAGGCCGCATTCGCACAGCGTCTCCAAGGCCGCACCCAGGCCGGGCAAGCGGAGACGCTTGCGGCACGGCCGGCCAGAGGCCGGCGCTACGTAGCGCCCGCGTCCCGCGGGCCGTGCCGCCGGGTCCTCGCCGGCCCAGTTGCGAGCTCGCTCATCAAGCAGCGCCTCCCTCGCATCTCATCCGTCCCATCGCCCGGCACTGCGTTTGGCGAATGGTGTTTGACGCCGTGGCGTCGAACCGCTGCAATCGCGCCGCATTCCGTTTGCTGATTACATCCAGATGAAGACCAACCGCCTGCCCCACCTGTTTAGCCTTAGCACCGCCCTGCTCTGCCTCGCCGGAGCCGCCTCCGCCCAGACGCTCCTCCGCTTCGAGTCCCAGCCTGGCAGCAAGATGCGCATGGATGGCACCTCGACCATTCACGACTGGCACGCGGAGAGCCAGCTCATCGGCGGTTTCATCGAGCTGGACGCCGCGTTGGTGGAGGCGGCGGACAAGGCCAAGCCCGGCAAGGTCGCCGCGAAGGGCGAGACCTTCGTCGCCGTGCGTTCGCTCAAGTGCAGCAGCGGCAAGGCCATGGACGCCGTGATGCAGGAAGCGATGAAGGAGAAGGAAAACCCGCGCATCGCCTTCAAGCTCGTTGAGCTGTCGCTCAAGGACGTGAAGGGCACCTCGGTCAACTTCGAGGCCAAGGGCACCCTGACGGTCGCCGGTGTGACCAAGGACATCACCTTCCCCGTGAGCATGCTCCGTCGCGTGGACCAGTCCCGCATCGCGTTCACCGGGGCCACGACGATGAAGATGACCGACTTCAAGATCACCCCGCCTTCGCCCACCGCCGCCATCGGCCTGATCAAGACCGGAGACGAGGTGAAGCTGACCTTCGAGTGGGCCGTGGCGAAGAAGGAAGCGGGGAAGTAAGCCCGCCCTGCCCGATGAAAGCGAGGACGTGCGTGAGTTTGCTCCACCTCCTCCTGATTCTGCCCGCATGGGTGATGCTGACGGGGTGCCTTGCCCCCAAGAGCCGCGTCATTCAGGTCGAGTCGCTCAAGGAACTTGTCGCCGTCGGTGAGCCAACCCCGGATGGCCTGGAGGTCGTGATCACCGGCTGGTATGCCGATGGTCGCCTGACCACCGGCGAACCGCAGGTGCAACGGCACGGAGACGCCCTCCGTGTGGAAGTTCTGCCCAGCCCCGGTGGCACCGCCCAAGGTCAGCTCAAGCTGCGCCTGAAAATCCCCGCCGACGTGACGACGGTCGAGTTTGGTCGCAAGGGTGCGGTCATCTGGGTCCGGTAACCCCGAACTCGGGCGCACCCGCGCACTGCCCCCGGAGGGCCGCGCTCCGGGCAAGCGAGGACGCTCGCGGCTTGACCAGCCGGAGGCCGGCGCTACGGAGAGCCCGCGTCCCGCAGGCCGCATCGTCGGCGTCCGGCCCGGCTTCGGTGGCCGTGTCAAGATGCGCCCCCGATCTCGGCAACAAGAAAAAGCGCTTGCTCAGCGGGAAAGATCCCCGAATGCTCCCGTATCTTCCATCTGCTCAAGTGACAGGGAAGTGGCAATGCCGTCAGGTTTCACAGGCACGCTCGCAATCGCAACACCCATCCCCACCGGCCATGAAGACTCCCAAGCCAGAGTTGTCGAAGCTCGGTTTCATCAAAACCTTCGTCCTGCCGGCGCTGCTGGTGTTTCTCATTCCCGTCTTCTCGTGGTGGTTCTTCCGCCATGTGCAGGCGGACTTCGATCAACAGGCGCTGACCTCCATCGAAAAGCAGATTGATGGCGAAGCGGGGGCGACGGCGGAACAGCGCGCCAAGGCACGCGCTTATTTCAGTGAGCATCCGGTGTCGGAACGGCTCGCTGCCAGCGGTCCCGACGGGGACAACCTGCGGGCGAAAATGCCGTCGGGCTTGAAGTTTGATTACGCGCTCTTTCGCTGGATGATCCGGCTCTCGGCGTTCAGCATCCTGTCGGGCTTGGGCGTGTTCCTTCTCGGCGGGGGCAGCGTGTGGTGGTCGTTGCGCTCGCAATCCGCCCAATACTACAGCCTGTCCATCGGCTGGCACCTGCTCCGGCTCTTCTCCACGCTGCAGGTGCTGATCCAGGCGGCGCTGGCGGTGGCGCTGTCGTTCTGGGTCACGGCCTTCTGGTTCCACATGTATTCGATCAAGCTGGTCGCCGTTGCTGCGGTTCTGGCAGTGGTGGCGTGCTTCGCCGTGATCGCTGCCATTTTCCGAAAGATCCACGATGAGTTCGTGGTGGGAGGCGCCTTGATCGAGCGCACGGCGGATTCGCCGCTGTGGGCGGACCTAGACCGCATCTGCCGGCAGGTCGGCACCCCGCCGCCGGACCGGATCATTGCCGGGATAGACAACAACTTCTTCGTGACTGAGCACGCCGTGATGCATGAAGGAAAAGTTTACGAAGGCCGCACCCTGTATGTGAGCCTTTCACTGCTGAAGGTGCTGCAGGGCACGCAGGCCGATGCCGTGATGGCGCACGAGATGGCGCATTTCAGCGGGGATGACACGCTCTTCTCGAAGAAGATCGGCCCCTTGCTAAATCGCTATGAAGTTTACCTTCAGGCGCTGCGGGACGGCGGACTTTCCCTGCCCGTCTTCTACTTCATGCTCTGCTTCCGGGGGCTGTTCCAATTGTCGCTCGGTCATCGGCGACGCGAGCGCGAGTTCCGGGCTGACCGCATCGCGGCGGAATGCACCTCCGCGGCGGACATCGCCCAGGCGCTGGTGAAGGTTGCGGCCTATTCGGAATACCGCGGCAAAGTGGAGCAGGAGCTGCTGGACAAGGAGCAGGTGCTGGAGACGGTGAACATCCCCCAGCAGATCTCCCTCGGCTTCCCAAAATTTGCCAGCACCCTGGTGGCTGAGGGAAAGCTGAATCAGGTGGAGACGGCCCACCCGTTTGACTCGCACCCGCCGCTGGACCAACGCCTCACGGCCGTCGGCGTCCAACTGTCCGGCGAATCATCGCTCGCGGTCCTGCAAGGCGCGGCTGATGCCCGCTGGTTCCGGAACATTGCGCGCGCGGAGGAGCTGGAGCAGCAGCAATGGGCGGCCTACGAGGCGAAGTTCCGTGAGTTTCACGAGCAGGTGCTGGCCTATCGCTACCGGCCTGACAACGACGCCGAACGCGCCGTCGTGCTGAAGTATTTTCCCGCCGTGACTCTGGAGGGAAAAAAGCAGGGCACCCTCACCATCGACCATGAAAAGCTGCACTACTCCGAGTGGGAGAACGCGATCCACTTCAGTGAAATGACGAAATGCACCGGGGAGGAGAGCGCGCTGGGCCACCCGCAGATCCGGATCGATTTCCAACGGGAGCAGTCGGAAAAGCGCATCCTGCCGTTGGATGCGTTCAGAGTGGACCAGCAGGCTGTGATGGACGCGTTCAACCGGTTCTATTCGCGCCACCAGGCCATGCTGGCCTACCGCAAGGAGAAGATTCCTGTCACTCCTCCACCGTCACCACCAGGTTCCCCATGATGTAGTCCTTCCGCTCGGGCGTGTTCTTGCCCATGTAGAAGGTCAGGATGTCGGCGGCGTCGGTCTTGGAGGCGTGTTCCACGCGGCTCATCTTCATGCCCTTGCCGATGAACTGCTTGAACTCGTTGGGCGAGATTTCCCCCAGGCCCTTGAAGCGCGTGATCTCGCAGCTCTTGCCCAGCTTGGCCGAGGCCGCGTCGCGCTCGGCCTCGGTGTAGCAGTAGATCGTCTCGTGCTTGTTGCGCACGCGGAAGAGCGGCGTCTCCAGCACGTAGAGATGGCCGTCGTGGACCACCTGCTCGAAGAATTTCATGAAGTAGGTGATCATCAGGTTGCGGATGTGCATGCCGTCCACGTCCGCGTCGGTCGCGAGGATCACCTTCTCGTAGCGCAGGCCGTCGAGGTTGTCCTCGATGTCCAGCGCGCTCATCAGGTTGTAAAGCTCGTCATTCTTGTAAACGATGTCGCGCTTGAGGTCCCACACGTTGAGCGGCTTGCCCTTGAGGGTGAAGACGGCCTGCGTGTTCACGTCGCGGCAGCTCGTGATGGAGCCGGCGGCGGACTGGCCCTCGCAGATGAAGACCATCGAGCCGCGGCCCTTGTCCTTCTTCCGGTCGAAGTGGACCTTGCAGTCCTTGAGCTGCGGGATGCGCAGGGTGACGGCCTTGGCGCGCTCACGGGCGAGCTTCTTCACGTCCTGCAGCTCCTTGCGGAGCTGCTTGGTGTCCTCGACCTTCGCCATGATCTGCTCGGCGACGGCCTTGTTGCGGTTGAAGAAGTGCAGCAGCTCCTCGCGCACCTTGTTCACCAGCTCGGTGCGGATCTCGGTGTTGCCCAGCTTGTTCTTGGTCTGCGACTCGAAGAGCGGGTCCTGCAGGCGGATGGCCACCGCGCCGACCATGCACTCGCGCACGTCGTCGCCTTCGTAGCCCTTCTTGGAGTGCTCGTTCACCGCCTTGAGCAGGCCCTCGCGGAAGGCGCTCAGGTGCGTGCCGCCGTCGCTGGTGTATTGGCCGTTCACGAACGAGTAGAAGGACTCGCCGTAGCGGCTGTTCGTGTGCGTGAAGCAGAACTCCAGCGTCTTGCTCGTGTAGTGCAGCGGCGGGTAGATCGGCTCGGCGTTGTCGGCAGCCAGGTCCTCCATCACGAGGTCCAGCAGGCCGTGGCGGGAGACGAACTCGTTGCCGTTGTAGATGAGCCGCAGCCCGGAGTTCAGGTAGCTGTAGTGGCGCAGGCGCTTCTCGATGAACTCGGGCTTGAACTCGCTCTCCTTGAAGATCGTCGGGTCCGGCTCGAACTCGACCAGCGTGCCGTTCGGCTCCGTGGTCTTGCCCTTGTTCTCCTTCTTGAGCTTGCCCTGCTTGAAGGTCGCCTCGGCGAACTCGCCGTCGCGATGGCTGCGGACGGTGAAGTCCTTGGAGAGCGCGTTGACGGCCTTGGTGCCGACGCCGTTGAGGCCCACGCTGAACTGGAAGACCTCGTTGTTGTATTTCGCGCCGGTGTTGATCTGCGAGACGCAGTCCACGACCTTGCCCAGCGGGATGCCGCGGCCGAAGTCGCGCACGCGGACGTGGTTGCCCTCGACCTTGATCTCGACCTGCTTGCCGAAGCCCATGATGAACTCGTCAATGGCGTTATCAATGACCTCCTTGAGCAGGATGTAGCAGCCATCGTCGTAGTGCGCGCCGCTGCCGATGCGCCCGATATACATGCCCGTGCGCAGGCGGATGTGCTCGATGGAGGAGAGGGTCTTGACCTTGCTCTCGTCGTAATTGTGCTTTGTTTTTTCGTCAGCCATGTTTGGGAGCCGGTGACTACCGGAAAGCGCGGTGATTGCCAACCTGAAACGCCATGTTAAAACGCGGCGTGCCATCCACGCTGAAATCCACGGACCGCCCGAACCGCTCGTCCTTCGGTGCCGGGCAGTTCGTCACGACGCGCTGGAGCCAGGTGGTGGCGGCTGGGCAGACGGCTGATTCCTCGCACGCGCGGGCAGCGCTGGAGCAGCTCTGCCAGACCTACTGGTATCCGCTCTACGCCTTCGTGCGGCGGCAAGGGCATGCCCCGCACGATGCGCAGGACCTCACGCAGGAGTTCTTCGCCCGGCTCCTGGAGCGGAACGCCCTGGGTGCGGCGGACCGCGAGCGAGGCCGCTTCCGCTCGTTCCTGCTGGCGACCTTGAAGAACTTCCTCCACGACGAGTGGGACAAGCTCCGCGCGCAGAAGCGTGGCGGCGGGCACCACGTCGTCTCGCTCGACGCCGGGGATGCTGAGTCCCGCTATGCCCTGGAGCCGGTGGACACCATGACCGCCGACCGGCTCTATGAACGCCGCTGGGCCATGCTGCTGCTGGACCGCGCCGTGGAGCGGCTGTGCGCCGAGCACGAGGCGGCGGGCAAGCTCGCGCAGTTCGAGACGCTCAAGGCCAGCCTCGCCGGGCCGCGTGAGTCGCAGCCCTATGCTGAACTGGCAGTGAAGCTGGGGCTGAGCGAAGGTGCGGTGAAGGTGGCGGTGCACCGGTTACGCCAGCGCTACCGCGAGGTGATCCGCGCGGAAATCGCCGAGACGGTGTCGGACACTGCGGAGGTGGAGGAGGAACTTCGGCACATCATCGCGGCGTTGAGCTGAGGGTGGAACCCGAAGAGATGCCCGCTAAACACGCGAATAGACGCGAAAATGGAAGGGCTTCAGGATTCGCCACGAAATTGGTATCGCACAGCACCGCAACGAATACCGCAGGCTCCAGGGCTGAAAGCCCGTCCGGTGAGAGCCCGGGCTGGAGCCGAGCAACGCGAGGCGGAGGCCCGGGTTCGTGGTCCCATTTCGTCACCGCCCTGAAGGGGCGGGACTCTGCACGGTGAGGAAACGAGTCCCGCCCTTACAGGGCGGGCAAGCTTCGCTGGTCAGGCTGCCCGGGGCTTCACCCCGGGCTGTCACCGGACGGGCTTTCAGCCCTGATTTTCGGTCCACGCTGCTCTCACTACTCTTCCGTCACGGTGATCTCACCTTGAGCCGCCTTTTCCAGATCGAACGTGATGCTGACCGCCAAACGCCTTCCCTTGTGAACCGAGAGCTTCACGAGGCGCGACTCGGTCTTCCGGTGCAGGATCTGCAACTGGTAATCGCCCGGCGGTGGCTCGGGGATGACGAAGGACCCATTCGTCCCGGTCACGGCGAAGAATGGGTGAGGAACGACGCTCACATAGGAGAACATCCAGGGATGGACATCGCACTTGAAGCGGAGCCACACCTCAGGCTTGTTGAAGATGAAGTCGAGCGGCGCACCGTTTGGCAATTGTGCAAGGTTCCGCTCCGGGTTGCCCGGCACGTTGGGGGTGGGGTGGACGTTGTGCAGGAGCGGGTCGTCGTTGAAAACCCGGACGGTTTGACCGGCGCGGGCAGCACTAATGTAGGGCAGATACTCACAACCGCGCTGCCGGATTTCGAGCGGCGTGACGGGCGGTTCCGGGACGGGGCCCGAAAAATCAAACAACCAGACGAAAACATCGGCCAACCCGCCGTCCTTGTCGGTCACGAAGAAACGGGTTTTGAACTGGGCATTCCCCGGCGCGAACTTGCCGCAGGTCGGGTCCACCGGGATTTCCTTTTCGGGCGGGGGCGTGCCCTTCAAAAACACACGGCCCACGATGCCGTTCAGTTGCAAATCCTGCACCGCACGCACGGTGCCGCTGAAGGTTTGCGGAGCGAGCGGCCTCACGGAGGCAGCCGTCGGCGGCGGGTTGACCGCAACTAGCGCAGCCGGGAAGGCGCTGACACTCGGGGCCGGCGAGGCCGAAATTGGCGAAGAGACGCGGTCGTTGGTCGCCGTGGCTGCTTGCGAACTCCCCTTCGGGCGTGCGATTGCGGGAACGATGGGCTGGCCGGAAGCGCCTGCTCTGGGGCTGGGATTTGGTGGGTAGTCCTGCGCAGGCGGCTCCGTGATCTGGTGGAAGCGGAAGGAGAGCTTGGTGGCGAGCATGAGCACGCCGCCAACCGCGATGACCACCGGGAAGAGGACCAGCAAGCGGAGGCCGTTGGCTGCCTGCTGCGGACGCGAGTCGGGCGGTTCGTTCACGGGAGGTCGCAGAGGGGAACACCGGGGCACGGAGAAAGTTGCGCACGCTGAGACGGTGGGGGCAGGCGTCCTCGCCTGCCGTAGAGCCGGGCGTCCCGCCCGGCGGAGAGAACGCAACGGCAAGGCCGAATGGCGAAACAACTCCGCAGCCCGAATCCGGGCGGCAAGATGCCGCCCTCTACGGCAGGCGGGACGCCCGCCGCCACCTTCAGAGCAGACCCGCCGCGCGCACGGCGGCAATGGTCAGCTCCGGCGTCTGGTGATGCACCACATGCCAGCCGCGCGCGTGGCCGGCATCAATGTTCTCCTTGCGGTCATCAATATAGAGCAGTTCAGCGCCCTTGCGGCCGGTGCGGCGCTCGACGATCTCGTAGATCCGGTGGTCCGGTTTCATCGCACCGGCCTCGTGCGAGTAGATGTAGTCGGTGAACCCGGCAAAGAACGGAAAGTTCACCCGGATGTGGCGTATGGCGAGGTCGTTGGTGTTCGAGAAGATGAACGTCGGCACGCCGCGGGTGCGAAGCTGGCCGTGCAGTTCGATCATCGGATGAATCATCGCGAAGATGTCGCCGAAGATGTTGGCGAACTCCTCGAATGCGCCGGTATAGCCAGTGAGTGAAGAGACCTCGCGGAAGAACTCGTCGTTGGTCATCTGCCCGCTCTCGAAGCGGAAGAGCAGCGGGGACTGGTCGAGCAGCCCGCGAATCTGCTCCGCGTCCCGCCCGCTGTGCGCTGCCAGCCGCCGCGCGACGATCCCGTAGTCAAATTCCAGCAGCACCTTGCCGAGGTCGAAGACGACGGCGGTTGGGGCGGGGGTGGGGGCGGCTGAGTTGGTCATCATGCGTGGTGGCGCAGGGGGAAAGTGATTAGTGATTAGTAATCAGTGGCGAGAGCGAGGTGAGCGGGCGGTGGAAATGACTAAGCACTAATTACTAATCACTTCCCCTTTCCCTCACAGCCCCGTTCGTCCTTCGAGCGCCCGGCTCAACGTCAGTTCATCCGCAAACTCCAACCCGCTGCCGGCAGGCAGGCCATGGGCGAGGCGGCTGACCTTCACGCCGCGCGGGGCGAGGCGCTTGGCGAGGTAGTGGCCGGTGGCATCGCCTTCCACGTCGGTGCCCAGGGCGAGGATGACTTCCTTGATCGGTTCGGAGCCAAGGCGGGCTTCGAGATCCGCGATGCGCAGGTCTTCCGGGCCGACGCCGTTGAGCGGTGAGATCTTGCCGCCGAGCACGTGGAAACGACCATGGAAGGCACCGGACTTCTCGATGCTAAAAATATCTGTGGGCCGTTCCACCACGCACACAAGCGAGGCATCGCGACGCGGATCATCGCACATGGCGCAAGGCTGCCGCTCGGTGAGCGCACCGCAGACGTTGCAAAGGGAGATGCGCTCGCGTGCCGCCAGGATGGCCTCGGCCAGAACTTTCACCGTCCCGGTCTCGCTCTGCACCAAGTGCAACGCCAACCGCTCGGCCGAACGCGGCCCGATGCCGGGCAGGCGCGCGAGGGCGGAGGTGAGGGCGATGACCGACTCGGGGAGGGAAGCCATAGACGTGCTGCGTGCTGCGTGTTCCGTGACTCGCGGCGTTGGCGTTTTAACACGCAACACGCAACACGGAGCACGACCTCACATCATCCCGGGAATATTGAAGCCCTGCGTCACCTTGCCCATCTCGGCGTTGGAGATTTCCTTGGCCTGGGTGAGGGCGTTGTTGGCGGCTGAGAGGATCATGTCCTCGATGAGCGTCACGTCGGCGGGGTTGACCACCGTGGGGTCAATCTTGATGGACGCGATGGTGCCGTCGCACTTGGCCACGACCTTGACCACGCCGCCGCCGCTGGTGGCCTCGACGGTCTTGGCCGCCATATCACTTTGGACGCGCTCGATCTGCTGCTGCATCCGCTGCGCCTGCTTCATCAGTTTGCCAATGCTCGACATAGTGGGGAGACGTTCGCAGGTTTGCGGGCGGAGTGCAACGCGGGGAATGCGCTTCAAGTCCGAGCCAAGCCGTAATCGGGATGCCTCCGCTCATGGCGCACGACAAGGACGAACACCTTCCCCGGCAGTTCGCGATACACCACGACATAGGGAAAGCTTTCCGGCCGCGCACGACGCAACTCACGGTGGCCGGTGAGGAACGAGAATCGCCTTGGGTTGCCAAGAATTTGAACCAGTCGCTGGTCTAAATCGGCAGAAAACCTCTGCACCACCGAGGGCGCTACCTGAAGATAGTATTCGAGCGCCTCGTTGACGTCTCGTTGAACAGCGGGGTGAAGCTCCAGCTTCATTCCCCCCGGCGATAAATCAGTCCGGCACGGAACTGGGCCTCGGTCATCGGTTGAACAGCCCCGCTCATCAACTCATGGTCACGTCGAACGGCCTCGGCCAGTATTTGCTCCTCGGTCATCGCAGTCGGAGGCAGGCTGTCCAGCAGCGAAGCCACCAACCGCTCCCGATGAGTTTGCCCCAAACTCAGCACCGCTGATTCCAACTCTTCGACGTTTGGCATAGGACGACTTTAGTCGCTTCGAAGGCGAAGGGCAAATGAACTTCCTCACCGGATCTTCTGGTCCGGCAGTTCCTTCTTGATGCCTTCGTCCATCGGCATTTTGTCCGTCGCTGGGGTGAGGCCGGTCTGCTTCATGAGCTTTGCCAGCTCGGACTGAAGCTCCTTCACCACAGGGGCATATTTCGGGTTGGCGATGAGGTTGTGCCGCTCGTCGGCATCGAACTCCATGTTGTAAAGCTCGGCCATGTGCCGGTCGGGCGAGCCGTCGCCGTGCGGGTAGTGGACGTATTTCCACTGCTCGGTGCGGACGCCGCGGACGTTGGGCGTGTAGGGGAACTGCTGCTCGTAGTTATAGTGGTAGAACCACGACTTGCGCCACGCGGGGTCGCCTTTCTGCACGAGCTTCACCCAGGACTTGCCGTGAACGTCCTTGAGCGGCGCGGCCCCGCAGAGTTCGAGGAGGCTGGGGGCCATGTCCAAGGTCAGCACCTGCTGCTCGACGACCTTGGGCTGCGCGGGCGGCACCAGACCGGGATAGCGCACGACGAGCGGGATGCGGATGCTCGCCTCGTGCATGGTGCGCTTGTCCACCATGCCGTGCTCGCCGTTGAGCAGGCCGTTGTCGCCCATGTGGACGATGATGGTGTGGTCCAGCTCGCCGCGTTGCTTGAGCAGTTCGTAAAGACGGCCCACGGAATCGTCCACGGAGCGGATGGTGCCCCAGTAGGCGCGCGTCATCGCGGCGAAGTCCTTCACGGCCTCGGGCCGGCTGTCCGGGAAATTCTTCCGCCACTCGAAGAGCGGGCCGTAGATGCCGTGCCAGGTATGGATGCGGTCCTGGAGCCAGAGTGGTTTGTCCGCGAGGCGAAAGGCGCTCTCGGGATACGGAATCCAGACATGGTCGAAGCTGTTCGAGTATTTCGGCTCGGGGAAATAGAAGCTGTGCGGTGCCTTATGCCCGACCATGAGCAGCCAGGGCTTCCCGCCATGATCGCGCTGGAGCCACTCCGCAGCGAGGTCCGTGACGGTGTGCGTGTAGTAGCCGGGGATGACCTTGCCGCCCGCGCCATTTTGATTCCATTCGGTGTCGTAGTATTTGCCCTGGCCCTTGTGCGTGGTGAACCAGTTGAAGCCGGGGCGCGGCTGGTCGTTGTTCTCGCCCATGTGCCACTTGCCGAAGTAGGCGGTGTCGTAGCCCGCGCTCTGAAGCTGCATCGGGAAGCTGCGGAAGTTCGCCGGATACTCGGTGAAATTGTTCTGCACGCCATGGGTGTGCGCGTAAAGCCCGCTGAGGATGCTCGCGCGGCTGGGCGAGCAGAGCGAGGTGGTGCAGAAGGTGTTCTTGAAATAGACGCCCTCGCGGCCGAGGCGGTCAATGTTGGGCGTCTTGACGTGCGGATTGCCCGCGAGGCCGAGCGCGTCCCAGCGCTGGTCGTCGGTGAGGATGAAGAGGACGTTGGGGCGCTGGGTGGCGGCAGCGGCGGGCAATGCGCTGGCGGCAACGATGGCAAGGCACAGCAGTCGGATGGACTTGAGCATGGCGCGAGTCTGCGGGGAAACGCGGGCGGTTTCAACCGGCAAGGTTCGCCGATTCGAGTGGCACGCGGCATTTATGCCGCTTCACCGTTCGAACGCAGCAGGGCGTTGGAACATCAAAGCAGGACGCACGGTGAAGCGGCGTGAACGCCGCGCGCCACAGGTCAGTTCAAATAAATGAACTCGTTGGCAGCCAGGAGCGACTGGCAGAAGACGCTCCAGGCGGGCGAGGGCTTGGTGGCGTCGGCGGAAGCGGTGGCGGTGAACTCGGTGAGGAACTTCCTGGCGCGGGCAAGTTCCTTGGCGGTGGGCGGGCGGGCGTAGGCCTTCACGTAGGCGAGTTCGATGCGCCGCAGGTCGTCGCTGGCTGCGGCCAGCAGCCCGGCGGCAAACTGCTCCGCCGCTTTCGCCACCAGCCCGCTGTTCATCATCAGGAGCGCCTGGGGGGCGACGACGGTGGCGTTGCGGTTGCCGTTGGGCACGGCGGGGTCGGGGAAGTCGAACTGTTCGAAGAAGTCATAGACGTTGTTGCGCACGATCGGCAGATAGAGCGCGCGGCGCGGGCTGTCATACGTGGTGGCGTCCTTCGAGGTGTGGTTGAAGAAGAACTCGCGGTTCTTCACGGGGATGGTCTTGCCGCCCATCAGGCGGTCGAGCGAGCCGGCGACGAAGAGGACGGCGTCGCGGATCTCCTCGGCTTCGAGGCGGCGGATGGGGAAGTGGGAAAAGAGACGGTTGTCGGGGTCAATGGTTGAAGGGTTGAAGGGTTGAAGGGTTGAAGAGGCGGCGAGGACGGCGGTTCGGCCCCCTTCAACTTTTGAACCCTTCAACCCTTCAACCTTCGCCCCGCGCTGATACACGGCGCTCGCCATGATCAGCCGGTGCATCGCCTTGATGCTCCAGCCTTCCGCGATGAACTTGCGTGCGAGCCAGTCGAGGAGTTCGGGGTGCGAAGGGCGGTCGCCGAGCACGCCGAAGTTGTCGGTGCTGCCCACGAGGCCCTGGCCGAAGTGCCAGCGCCAGATGCGGTTCACCATCACGCGCGCGGTGAGCGGATGGTCCGGGCTGGCCAGCCACTGCGCGAGTTCGAGCCGGCCGCTCTGCTTCTCCGGCAGCTCGGCGCGCAGGCTGGCGACCTGCATCACCTGTGGAAAGCCGCGCGGGATGGGCTTGCCGAGGGTGAGATGGCTGCCGCGGATGTGGACGGGCAAGGTCTGCACGATGTTGGTCGCATCCATCACGCCCATCGTGCTGGGCAGCTCAGGCGCGGCGTCCTCCAGCTTCTTGAGGTCGGCCCGGAGTTGTTTCAGCTCCGCGACGGTGTTGGTCGGATATTGGGTCTCGGGATTCTTGGGCACTTCCTTCAGGCCCTTGTCCGTGACGAGGGATTTGTTGGCGGTCGCCACCAGCTTCGCGATGACGGCCTTTTGGTCGGCCACCTGCTTCTGATGCGCTTCCACCACGGCGCGCTCGGCGGGCGTGGCGACTTCCGGCTCGTGCCACTTGGCGATGGTCTTGAGGTCGTCCATCGTGCGCGTGCTCTTGAAGATGGCGGCCAGCGCGTAGTAGTCGGCCGTGGGCATGGGGTCGAACTTGTGGTCGTGGCAGCGGGCGCAGCCGAAGGTCATGCCGAGGAAGGCGCGGCCCAGCGTCTCGATCTGCTCGTCAATCAAGTCCATCTCCAGCTTCACCTTGTCCGGCTCGGCCAGCAGCTTCGGGCCGAGGCTGAGGAAGCCCAGCGCAGTCAACTGCGCGTGACGCTGCGGCAGTCCCTCCGCCGGCAGCAGGTCGCCGGCAATCTGCTCCACCACGAAGCGGTTGAAGGGCTTGTCGGCATTGAAGGCGTTGACCACGTAGTCGCGGTAGCGCCACGCGTTGCCAAAGGCCACGTTCTCGTCCAGGCCGTTCGAGTCCGCGTAGCGAGCCACATCGAGCCAGTGGCGGCCCCAGCGCTCGCCATAGGCAGTGGAGTTCAGCAGGCGGTCCACGACTTTGGAGAAAGCATCGGGCGACTTGTCGGCGAGGAAGGCGTCCACCTCGGCTGGGCTGGGCGGCAGGCCGGTGAGATCAAAGGTGGCGCGGCGGATGAGGGTGCGGCGGTCGGCTGGAGGGGCGGCGGTAAGCTTCTTCTCGGCGAGTTTGGCGTTGATGAAGGCGTCCACCGGATTGCCGATTGCCGATTGCCGATTGCCGATTGAGGGAGGCGTTGGGGTAGCCAGCGGCTGGAAGGCCCAGAACTGGCGGCCTTCCTCCAGGCTGAGGCCGCGCTTGCCGGTGGGCTGGGCGGCGGTCTCCACGCGCGGGTCGGGAGCGCCCAGTTTGACCCATTGCTCAAGGTCGCGCACCTGCTCGGGTGAGAGCGCGTTCTTCGGTGGCATCTGCAGGTCGCGGTTCTTGTAGCGGACGGCCTCGATGAGCTTGGATTTCTCGGGGTCGCCGGGGACGACGGCCAGGCCGGCTTCGCCGCCTTTGAGCAGGCCGTCGCGCGTGTCGAGCGCCAGGCCGCCTTTGACTTTTTTCGCCGTGCTGTGGCACTCGTAGCAGCGCTCCACCAGCACGGGACGGATCTTCTTCTCGAAGAACTCCAGGTGCTCGCGGGAAAGCTCCGCGCCCTCCACCGTGACCACTCCCAGGCAGGCCAGCAGGAACGAGGCAAGCCGGAGTTTTGTGTCAGCCATGAGACTCATTGTGAGCGCGGAAAATAGGACTGGTGTTGACGGGAGACAATTCACATTCGGGGCGCAGCTTGATCCAGCGCCGAGCGGGACATAGCCGCGCTCCGGAGTCCTGATGAGGGGGGACCATCCTCGCCCACGGACGCCACCCCTCACCCCAACCCTGCCCATGAACCTCCCGCACCCGCCTTGATCCGGCGCGGATGGTTACGGCCTCGCCGAACCGCTGGCGTGCTCAGGGCTCCCTCTCCTCCATGGAAGGGAGGAGAGATGCGCTCCGTATGCCGCAAACCGCATCTTTGGACTTGTTGGCTGGACGCCAACCCGTCAGTCTGCCCGACAATGCCGGGCTTGAAAAACCATTGTGGCGGGCCCGGCACAACAGACGTTCACTATGCCTAACGTGCCCTACGAAGACCCGAATGACAAAGAGCGCTCCGGGCTCGGGACATGGTTCCTCGTGTTCCTCGGCGCGCTCGCGTTCCTTGGCGTGTTCATCTTCTTTGCGACCCGTTGGTAGGGTCCGAACTTGGCGCAGATTTATTCGCGCAACGTTCGCAGGCAGGGCACTGCCTGCCGATGGGTTTTCTTTCCTTCGGGCATGTCCTCACAAACTCGTGTTTCACCACGATTCTCACGCAACTTGAAGGTCCAGTCCCTTTTTAGCAGCTTCGCACCAAAATCGTAACCATCCTTACGACACGGTCATGCTTGCCCGCAGCCCTATGGAGTGCGGTGACTTGTCACCGCTTTCCGCCGGTGACTTGTCGCCATCGGCAATCTGAAGCGCAATTGCGCCAAACGGCTCGTGGCGCTCGCGCGAGCGGGAATGCTGCTCAACAACCAATCCGCAGCCTCCTCGACGCCGACAAGTCGCCTGCGGAAAGCGGCGAGAACTCGCCGCACTCCATATCGGCGCGGCTGGCGATTTGCGGCGTCAGCAATGCAGCCTTGAAAATTCACCGCTCCTTGGGGTTCGGTGAAATGCGCCTCCAGGTTTTGGAGACACGGCTCAACCCTTCGGCTGCGTCACTCGGCTGAAGTTGAACGGTTTTCCACCCAGGATCTGGTCGGAGGTGATCGTCGGGCACACGAACTTCTCCAGGTGCTCGATGAACAGTTCGGTGCCGCTAAAGTGATCCACGAAGGGCCAGCGCGCGGGGTTATACATCGCGTCGGTCAGGTCGCGCATCAGCACGGCGTGCTTGCCGTTCTTCACCATCTGGCGCAGGCCGAAGGGCCGGCCGGACACGCACATGTTCACATGGACGCCCATGAGGATGACGTTCGAGATGCCGCGCTGTTCCAGCAGGTTCCAGACCTCCACCCCGGAATCGCTGATGGCGTCGTGGTCATAGATCTTGAGCACGTCAATCTGGCGGGTCCATGGCGCGCGCGGGTTCAGGCCCTTGGCCTTTAGTTCTTCCGCCCAGGCTGCGTGCTCCTTCGGATCGTCGTCCTCGCCGCCGTCCGACTGGTCAATGGGATACTTGCCCTGTTCCTCGGCGGGGATTTGTTTGCACCAGGTGGCGATGTCGGTCGGAAGGTTCGCGGCCTTGGGCGCGGCCTTGGCCCGTTCGCGGGCGGGATGGCCTTCGTAGAACTTCATGCAACTGCTCGGCGCGTGGATGATGAAGATGCCCTGGGCGCGGGCCTGCTCCAGCACGGCGTTCATGCGCGGGGCCATCTCGACCTCGCGGGTGACGGCGTTCTTGCAGTGATGCAGATCCCACATGTCGCAGACGATGATGGCGGTCTGCTTCGGGTTCCAAGTTTCCGGCGTGGTCGTCACGCGATATTCACCGGGCTTGGACGCGACGCGCTTTTGCAGGGTGAGCTGGAGGGTGGGGGCGGCGGCCAGGGCGACGGAGGCGGAGGCGGCCAGGCCAAGCAGGCAGGCCCAGCGGCGAAGGGACAGGAGCGAGCTGAACATGGAGGCATGATAGCATGGTGGCAGCGGACGGGAAGGGTGGAGTTGGGAGGCGAGTGAATCCGAAGGTGGCGCTGCTGGAGGCCGCACGCGCAACGGGGCCGGTGCGGACGCCGGCGGCACAGCACGCGGGACGCGGGCGCTACGTAGCGCCGGCCTCTGGCCGGCCGTGCCGCAAGCGTCCTCGCTTGCCCGACGGGGCCAGACTGGGGCCAGTGCACGGATGCGCCGGGAGGGACATTGGCTGAGGCCCAGGCGAGGCGGGTAACTGCCGTGTAACCTTCCTCCGCGCTTTCCTTAGTAGCGGGTGTATGGACACTATGGACTCACACATGAACGCCCCGGCCCGCCTCTGCCCGGCCTGTCGGCAACCGCTCCCGGCCGATGCGCCCCAGGGACTTTGCCCGCAGTGCCTGGCCAAGTCCGCGCTAGGATCGCAGGCGGGGGCGGAGGAGACGATTGCTTCCGGCTCCAAGCCCGGCGGCTCCGGCCCTGCCACCATCCAGCCGGAAATCGCCCGGCTCTTCCCGCAGTTCGAAATCCTCGAACCGCTCGGCCAGGGCGGGATGGGGATGGTCTATAAGGCGCGGCAGCCGCAGCTTGACCGGGTGGTCGCGCTGAAAGTCATGCGCGCGGACTTGAGCCGCGATCCGGCCTTTGCGGAACGCTTCGCCCGTGAGGCGCGGGCGCTGGCCAAGCTCAACCACCCGAACATTGTCAGCGTCTTCGACTTCGGCCAGAGCGGCGGGCACTGCTGGATTCTCATGGAGTTCGTGGATGGCACGAACCTCCGTGAGTTGCTCCGCACCAAGACCCTTCAGCCGCGCGAGGCGCTGGGCATCGTGCCCAAGGTCTGCGACGCGCTGCAATACGCGCACGATGAGGGCATCGTCCACCGCGACATCAAGCCGGAGAACATCCTGCTGGACAAGAAGGGCCGGGTGAAGATCGCGGACTTCGGCCTCGCCAAGCTCGTGGGCAAGGATGCGTCCGACTTCAGCCTCACCGCCACGGGCATGACGCTGGGCACGCCGCGCTACATGGCCCCGGAGCAGTTCGACAAGCCGCAGGAGGTGGACCATCGCGCGGACATCTATTCGCTGGGGGTGGTGCTCTACGAAATGCTCACGGGCGAGGTGCCGATGGGCCGCTTCGCCCCGCCCTCGGCCACGATTGGTGTGGACGTGCGGCTGGATGAAATCGTGCTGCGCACGCTGGAGAAGGAGCCCTCACGTCGTTACCAGCATGTCAGCGAGGTGAAGACGCAGGTGGAGAACGTGGCAAGTTCGGTGGCGATGAAACCGTCACCGCCTCCACCGGTGGCAACGTCCGTCGCGCCCGCCCCTTTGGATGAAGAAACCAATGAAGAATACGAACCTACCGCCTTCGCCACCTGGGGCGGGAGAGTCATCGCGCTGATCGCCGTGCTGCTGGCCTTCTTCAATCCGTGGGGAGGAAAAGCGTGGTATTACTTCGCGGGCGGCTGCGCGGTCTTTGGTGTCCTGTCGGCGTTTGGCGTAGGCTGGCGGCGCCCTGCTCTCTCGCAGCGTCCAGGCGGTGAAGCGAGTCCTCCTGCTCGGCAGCCAAGCAAGACGTCCACCCCGCCCGTCCCGCCCGAGCATCGCCAGCAGGACGCGCAGGAAATCCTCACGGTGGTGATGGCGATCCTTACGGGGCTGAGCGTTGTTGGCGTCATCGCCGGGGTCATCGGATTGGCGCGCGTGCTCTTCCCGGCGCTTCGCATGGATATGCAACTCGGCCCGGCGGACTCGCTGGGACGGGACGGCTTTCAATTCGGCAGCATCCTCGTCCTCTCCTCGATGGCGTTGTTTCTTCTGCCCAAGGCGAGGCGGCAAGGCCGGGACCGGCTGGCGCGCATCAACGCGGTCAACCTGGTCATCGTGGGTGCGCTCCTGACGTTCGCCTGCGGTCGTCATTGGTTCGGCCTGGCCGTGCCGTATTGGCTGGGCGGCATTTACGCGGTCATCGCCGTTGTCGGCTGGATTCTCCTGCGCGGACGGGACGTGCGGGCGGCGTTTGAATCCGTGCCCATTACGCCACCGCCCACGCCGTCGCCGCGCCATCTCCTCTCCGCCTGCCTCGTGGTGCTGTGCCTCTTCGGATTCTTCTTCGGTCTCAGCTTCCAAGCGAAACACTCGGGCGGTGCCGCAGGACTGACGAAGCTTGTCACCATCGGCGCGCTTGATCCGCTCTACATGAGCGAGAGCGGGCCGTCTGGTTCCAGCGTGAACTTGAACTTCTTCTCGTGGTCGTTCTTCGCCGTGGTCCTGGCGGGCGTCGCTTTCGGAGCACTTTGGCGGATCGGGCGCGAGGATCAGGGCAAGGTGCCGCGCGATCCCGCGTGGTGGCGCGACTGGTGGAAGCAGGTGGGCGTGTGGGGTGGGCTGCTGCTGACGATTTGCATCCTCCGCACCGTGATGGATCCTGCGAAAGTCTTGCAGCCACCAGGCGACCGCGCGGTGCAGCTTCGGTTCAATCAGGCGTCCATCACACCACCGGCGGTTATTCACGAAGAGTCGGCGGGCAGCACGACGAATGCACTGTTCCGGGACTTTCGCTATCGCGTGACCGCTCCAGCGAATCATCGTGCGACGTTCTGGGTCGAACTGTGGCGTGACGGCGAACTCCAGCGGACAACGGGCACGACTGGCGGGCAGAGCTACACTCCGCCGCTCGGTCAGCATCTCGATGGCGTGTTCATCTTCACACTGGCCGACTCCGCGGAATGGGGGCCGGGAGCTGCCGGCCAATTGATTTGGGATTTCACCGTGGAGTCACCGCTGTTCGACGGGGCGAACACATCCAGCAGGACGAAACTCAAGTTGGAGAGAGCCGATGCACTCGGGGCGCACCGGAAGTGGATCGGCAATCCTTTCGATGGTCGGGATGTTCGCTCATCCTGGGGTGCCAAGCGGTCCTGGAAAACCTCGGACAGCCAGCCGCTCACCCTGCTTGCATTGAGCAGCGACACCCCCGGCAAGGCGCGTCCAGAGGTGACGGATGACGCAGCGGCGAAAAAGAGCGAGGTGTGCCTGTTGCTCAGGGTTCGCTTCGACTCCGCAAGCCCCGATGAATTGAAGGATACTTCTGCCACCCGGTATCTCGACGCCTATGCCGTGGACAATGCAGAAAAACCGGCGGCGGTTTCGACGGCAGACCCGCGCTTCGTGATCGTCCAGGACCGGTCGCAACTTCCTGCAACCGCCACGCCCGGCCGACAGGATTACGCGTTCCAGTTCGCGGGTCCGGCGGATCACACGCTGAACGTGTGGATGGAGGTCTGGCAGGAGGGGAAGATGGAGTGGGTGAGCGATTTTGATTTCGAGGCGAGGCCGAAAGCTGGCGAACCGCTCGCTGCATCGCTCAAGCTGACGGCGGCAGCCGGGGATGCGGCGAGCAAGGAGAGCAAAGGAAAGACGCGGCTAGACTGGACAATGAATTGCGGCGGCAGCGAGGGGAAAAGTCATACGGCGAATGCGCTGATCGCGGATCTTTCCAAGGGCATGGGCGCGACTTATTCGACGTGGGACCGCCAATTGAAGCCGCTGAATCCTAGGCCCGGCGAGACGGTCACAGTGCTCGGCATTACGGGCTACAAGCTTTCCAATTTCCGTTCCGTCGTGCCCGTCCACACCGAGGTCGATCTGCTCAAGCGTTGGCCGAATGCCGCAGTGCTGGTCCGCGCGCGGTTCAGCCCGATCCTCCCGGAAAGAGCCGACGGACAGTTCAAGCCCGCCCGCAAGCCCGACGAAGGTGCCACCATCAGCGTCAACGTGAGCGACAAGGCTTACGAAAGGCGGACGTTCGCGCAGTTCGAAATCAGCAAGCAGCTCGGCGTGGATTTGAGCGCCTGCCGGACGCAGACGGATGCACATGCTGCGCTGGTCGCCGCCGCATCCACACCCGATGGCCATGCGCGGGCGGCGCAGATGATTGATGAATTCGGCTCCGACAACATCGGCTTCAATCAGATCGTCCGCGGCGCGGTGGAGCCGATGCAGAAACTGTGGTGGCAGCTCCGGAAGAAGGAACCCACGACGGTGGAGGAACTGGTCGGCACGCTGGAGAAATTCATCACCGACCTGGACGGCGCGGCGAGGTATTCCATCTGGTGGCTCCACGGCGAGCCGATCACCCAGTGGGCCGCCGGCCCGTTTCTCAACGAGAATTTCGCGAAGAAGCTGAAGCTGACCAAGCTGCAGGTGGACGAGGTCAACAAGCTCTTCAAAAAGTATGCGGACGAGGCGAATGCCCTGAGCCGGAGGCACACGAAAGTCACGAAGAACGATCAGGGCCATGTGCTCATCAGCGTCGAGCCCTATTCGGAAGAATGCCTGGAACTCGCCCGCAAAATGGTCGCGGAGCTGGGCGGCATCGTCACGCAGGACATCGTGCCCGCGGTCAAAGTCGGCGCGCTCCCCAGCGCGATTTTTGGCAATGCCGGCGAATGCCGCGAAACCACCCTGCTGAAAAAGGACGCGGATGGAGTCTATGTCATCGAAAACCGCAGGACGGACTGGGTGAACGCGCACGGCACGGGCGCCGGGAACTCCACGACTTCCTGGGGCAGCAAGGACATCGGCCTGGCCTTCGGGAGTTACAAGATGTATTGGAGCGAGGAATGAACCCGCCTACGGCAGTTCCAGCCTTGGTAATCTTCATGGCCGTGACCGCCATGCACTCGCCTGCGGGGCGTTGTTTCCTGTCGCGCGCGGGTGCTGGACCAAAGGGCGTGTCTTGGCCGCACCGTGGCCATCAACGGCTTCGCCCGGCATTTCGCACTGGGCGTATCTCGACACTGCCCCCGGAGCGCGGGTCTGCGGCACGCGGCGGCCACGCTCGTCTGCTGCCCTTCGTGTCGGCCAGCGGGACGGACGTTCGAACGTTGCTGCGGGTCACAGACCCGCGCTCCATCGGCTGTCGGGGGCAGGGTCGAGATGCGCCCTGACACGTCCGCGGCCGAGGTAATTGCTTGACGCATCCGGCGCTACCGCATTGCATACGCCGCAAATGAAGAAGCTATTTTTCAGTCTGTTGAGTGTGGCGGTGCTCGCGTCCGCCGTCACGGGGTGCATCACCACCGTGGACGGCCACAAGTCCGCCGGCGTGCCGCTGACGAAGGACCGCATCGTGAGCCGGTATCAGATTTCCGTGGACGCGGTGGTCAACGCAGCGAAGGAAGTGCTCGCCGGCGAAAAGGGCGGGCTGGGCGTGCTCCAGTCCGAAAACCGCGTCAACAACTCGCTCGTCGCCAAGGTGAACACCCGCATGGTCTATGTGAAGGTCACCGAGGTGGAACCGAACATCGCGGAGATCGTCGTGCAGGTGCGGACCGACGCCGGCTGGGCGGACGTGGACTGGGCGGCGGAGATTGACAAGCAGATCGCCCTGCGCCTGAAGGTGCAGTAAGGCGGTCCACCGTTCTCTCAAAGTGCAAGCCGAGGGTCACTCCTCGGCTTTCTTCTTTTCGAACTTGCTGATGGGCTGGAGGTGCAGCATCGCCACTTCCGCGCGGTAGGAGGCGGCGCTGTTGGGGAACAGCTCCTGGATGCGCTTGAGCGTGGCGCGGCCGGCCTCGACGTCGTTGAAGAATTTCACCTGCCAGCCGGCCTTCTGGTGCAGCCAGCGCACGACCTCCTTGTTCGGCTGGCCCGGCGCGATGATGAGCAGCTCCAGTTCCTCCAGGCCGCGCTCGAAGAACTCGAACTCCTCGACGTAGAGCCGGGCAAGTTCCTCGCGGGCGAGCCAGTCATTCGGATTCTTCGCGAGCCGTTCGCGGAGCCGGGCCTCGGCGGCGTTGATGTCGGGTTTGACCGGGGCGGCGGGCTTCACCCGGCGCAGGCCCAGCTTGCGCTCGAACTCCGGCATGACGATGGGCTGCCGATCGTCCTCGCGCGCGAGCATCTCCGGCGTGGTGAAGTTGGCGAGCCGCTGCTGCGCGTGCAGCGCGGCCTCAGTGCCGGCCACCATCGTGGTGATGCGCTCAATGGCCCGGCGGGCCGACTCGACATCCCGCGCGAACTTCAGGTGCCAGTCCGCAGCGGTGTTCAGCGCATAGCTGATCTGGCCGGAGGTCAAGGTCTTGAGCCGCAGCGTGTCCTCGATGACCGTCACGGCACCGGGCAGGTCCTCGGAGTGCTCGGCCAGCAGCGCGGCAAGGCGCATGCGGCCGTCGAAGTCGTCGGGGAACTTCGCGAGTTCGGCACGCACGTCGGCGATGGCGCCGGGGATGTCGCCGGCCATGCGCTTGGCCTCGGCGGCGGAGTAGTAGGGCTTGGGTTGGAGCGGGGTGTTGTCCTCGTAAACACCGCTAAAGCGGTTCGCCACGAGGCCAGTCAGCTCGTGCCGCCAGACGAGGCCCAGCGCCAAGGCGCTGAAAGCCCCGACCCCAAGGCCGAAAATGGCAGTCAGCCCGCCCTCGCGAAACCAGCCGACGCCGAAGCGAAGGAAGATGAAGCCCACGCCCGCGCTGGCCGCGCACTTGATGACGAAGGCCCATGGTCCGGCCTCATCCTTCTGCAGGCGCCACCAGATGAACCAGCCGAGGCCGGCAACGCCAGCGAGCATGGCGGTCCATTCCAGCACTTTGAGGAACGTATCCTGCATGGGAGCGAAGGGGCGAGTGTGGGCGAATGCAGGCGATTGTCAAAGCAGCAGCCGCGCCTCATGCCTTTGCCCGCAAAAAAGCTCCGGCCCGCGAGGCGGACCGGAGCTGCTTGAAATGATTGCGGTGTCAGGCTTACTTCGCGCCCTGGTCAATCCACGCGCGGATCAGGCCGATCTCGGCCGCGCTCAGCGGCTTGCCTTTGCCCTCGGGGGGCATGGCGTCGTCTTCGTTCACGCGGGCGACGGCCTTGACGAGCGAGCTGTCAGCGCTCTTGCCGGGCAGCACGGACTTGCCGTTTTCACTCGCCTTGAGGGAGTTTTCCAAGGTGTCGAGCCGGAGCTTGCCCTTCTGCTTCTTCTCGCCATGGCATTCGGCACATGCCCGGTCGAAGATGGGCTTGATGTCCTTGGCGAAGGTCACACCCTTCTGGGTGGACGGCGGCGGCAGCTTCTTGTCTGCGGCGGAGACGGAGAGGACGAGCGCGAGGCTGGCGCAAAGGCTAAGTGCGAGGGTGAGTCGTTTCATAAGTTATGTGTGTATCAGCGCTGGCTGTGTAGCCGGTGAGGGGACGGTTTGCACGAAAAAAAGATTCAAAACCAGCGGCGAAAAACGCGCTCACCGCTTGACCCGCAGGAAGAAATTGACGCTGAATTCACCAACACATTTTCAGTCCATAGCCTCATGCAAAAAGAACCCACTGCCGCGGGAGCAGCGTCGGCGGCCCCGGCCCGCCGCGATTTCTTGAAGCAGGGCTGCGCTGCGTGCCTGGGCCTCGCGGCGGTCGGCGCCCCGGCGGCGGTCGGCGCCCGGGTGTTCCTCGATCCCCTCACGCGGCTCAAAACGGTGGAGACTTTTGTGAAGATCACCACCCTGGACACCTTGCCGGAGGATGGCACGCCGGTGCAGTTTCCCGTGCTGGCGGACCGGCGGGATGCGTGGACCAAGTTCACGCAGGTGCCCATCGGGGCCATCTTCCTCCAGCGCGAATCGAAGGACAAGCTGCTGGCGCTCAGCGTGGTCTGCCCGCACGCAGGCTGCTTCGTGGACTACCTCGAGGAGCAGCAGGGGTTTCTGTGCCCGTGCCATAACAGCCTGTTCGCCAAGAACGGCGGCCTGAAGGACGAGCAGAGCCCCAGCCCCCGCCCCTTGGACACCTTGGAAGTGCAGGTGCGAAACAAGAACGAGGTCTGGGTGCGGTTTCAGGATTTCCAACTCGGCATCACGGAGAAAATACCAGTCGCATGATTAAGCGGGCCTTGGCTTGGGTGGATGAACGAACCGGGCTGGGACGCTTCGCCGAAGCGTTCCTGTTCCAAAACCTTCCCGGCGGCTCCCGCTGGCGCTACGTGTGGGGGACCCTGCTGCTCTACACGTTCGTCTTGCAGGCGGTCACCGGCTTCTTCCTGTGGACGGCCTACAGCCCGAGCACGCAGACCGCGTGGGAGAGCATCCACTATGTGCAGCACGAGATGACCGGCGGCTGGGTGCTGCGCGGGCTGCACCATTTCGGCGCGCAGGCGTTCGTGGTGGTGCTCGTGCTGCATCTGCTGCAGATGGTGATCTACGGCGTCTATCGCGCCCCCCGCGAGGTGAACTTCTGGCTGGTGCTCCTGCTGCTCCCGCTGGCCATCGCCATGTCCGCCACCGGCTGGTTGCTGCCGTATGACCAGCACGGCTTCTGGGCGTCCCGCGTGCCCATCGCCATCATGGGTGTGACGCCCGGGATCGGCGCGCTGCTCCAGAAGCTCGCCATGGGCGGCTCCAGCGTGGGCCACCACACGCTCACCCACTTCCTCGCGCTGCATGCGGGCTTGCTGCCGCTCACCGTGGCGCTGGTGCTGGGCGGGCACTACTACTTGAACCGCAAGCACGGTTTCGGCGACGTCCCGAAGGACTGCGCCTGCCCGGATGAAAAATGGTTCCCCGCGCAGTTCCTGAAGGACAGCGTCGCCTGCCTCGCCGTGTTCATCGTGCTGCTTGGTTTCGTGCTGGTGCCCTGGTGGCAGAATCCAACCGCCGCCCCCGGCGTGCATCTCGGCGCGCCCGCCGACCCCTCGGAGCAATACAGCGCCGCGCGCCCCGAGTGGTTCATGCTCTTCCTCTTCCAGTTCCTCAAATACTTCCCCGGCGGCACGGAGGTCTGGGGCGCGATGGTCATTCCCGGCCTGGTGGGTGCGGTCGTGGCGCTCATGCCCTTCGTCGCGAAGTGGAAGCATGGCCACCGCTTCAACGTGTGCTTCATCGCCACGCTGTTCTTCGCCGCCGTCATCCTCGGCCGCATGGCCGCAGTCGAGGACAGCAAGGATGCCACCTACCTCGCCGCCAAGGCCGACTCCGCCCGCGCGGCCAACCGTATCCGCGAGCTGACCATCGAGCGCGGCATCCCGCCCTCGGGCGCGGCGGCGCTGCTGCGCGACGATCCCTTCACCCAGGGGCCGCGGCTCTTTGCCAAGAACTGCGCGAGCTGCCACCGCTTTGACGGCCACGACGGCACCGGGCACACGCCGCTCACCACGCATGCCGTCCGTGCCGGCGAGACCTGGGAGAGCGTGGCGGAATTCCGGTTCATGAAGATCGCCGAGCTGGAAGAGTTGAACAAGGCCGCGGTCGGCCAGCCGCTCAAGGCCGGCGACAAGCTCACCGCGCACGTCCGCCCCTGGGCGCCCGATCTCAAGGGCTTCGCCAGCCGCGAATGGCTCGCCGGCTTCTTCGACCCGGCGCGCGTGGACGGCCCGCATTACTTTGGCGGCACCAAGTTCAAGGAGGGCAAGATGGTCAAGTGGGTGAAGAAGAATGCCACCCCGGAGAAGGCCGCCGACCTGAACAAGGTCATCATCGCCCTCTCTGCCGAAGCCAGGCTCAAATCCCAGGCGACCCAGGACAAGGCCGATGCCGCCCTCATCAAGGAAGGCCGCACGCTGATCATCGGCGACATGGCCTGCACCGACTGCCACAGCTTCGCCAAGAACTACCCTGACTCGATTGCGCCCGACCTGACCGCCTACGGCTCGCGCCCCTGGCTCATGCGTTTCATCAGCAATCCCAACCACGCCGACTTCTACGGGAAGAAGAACGACCGCATGCCCGCCTTCGCCGACAAGAAGATCCTGGATGCGAAACAGATCGGCATGCTGGCCGACTGGCTGCGCGGCGAGTGGTATATGCCGCCGTCGAACGGGAAGCCCAAGCCGTGACGGGGTTGAATTCTTGGGGAGGAAGGCTTCGTGCCTTGAGCCAGAACAAGCCTTGGTAGGGCGCGGTGTCCTCACCGCGCCGAGGTCTAGTTGCCACCGGATGTTCGGCGGAGGGCTGAGGACAGCCCGCCCTGCCCGTCTCCTTTGCGCTCCACCCTTCTGCGGCGTGAACACCGTGCTCTGTCCACTCGGAACTCATACCAACTGTGGAAATAGTTTGGCACAGCGAACGTGCGGAACTTCGTGGCCGTTCTCCCTCACCCCGGCCCTCTCCCGCTTGGGAGAGAACCAACGGCCCGCTAACGGCCGCGATTTCAGCCTTTGAACCTCCCCTTCACGCCGGGTCCGCCGGCAGGCAGCGAGGTCGAAGGCCCATTGATTTCGCGACCGCAGGCCTAACCCCGACGCACCTCCGGCTCCCTCGCCCCGCGAGGCACGAGCGGGGAGAGGGAGACCCGAGCACGCCAGTGGTTCGGCAAGGCCGTAACCATCCGCGCCGGATCAAGGCGGGTGCGGGAGGTTCATGGGTAGGGCTGGGGTGAGGGAGAGAGCGCTCAATCGCCCACTGCGAGGATTCGCCCAAGGTATTCCCGCAATTGGTATCAGTTCTCCCCAATGCGGAAGCGGAAGAACTGGCGCGATGCCGCAGCGGGGGCCGTAAGATTGACCACGCCGCCGGGCGTAGGCAGGGCCTGGTTGCCGGGCACGCCCCATACCGACCAGTTCAGCAGGTTGGTAGAAGTATCCACTTGAAACCAGCGGTTGGCGGGCAGTTCAACGCCTACCGTCACGCCGGCCGCGCCAAACGCAATGGTCGTCGCCGGCACGCTGGCGGCGCTGAGCGGATCGGTGCCGGCGAGGAACTCGGTCTGGTTGGTCGCGCGGTCCCCGTCCGGGTCCGCCTCCGGCGCACCGGCGGGCGAACTCGCGGAGCCGAACCGTGCCAGCCGCCAGTCCGCATAGGTCTGCCGGGCGGGCAGCGACTGCGTGATCCACGCGGTGAGCAGCGCGATGGCCTCCTGGTCCAGCTCGTTGCTGCCGAGCTGCGGCATGCGCGTGAAGCCGTTGGCCACGGCGACGCGGTTGAGCACGATGGAGCGCGCGGTGTCACCGGGCACCACCAGGCGGTTCGCGGAGTTGCCGCCGTTGTTCACCGCCGGGCCGTGGACGAGGCCGGTCTGTTCCAGCGTGAGCGACGCGCGACCGTCCCACGCCGTCGGCGCGGTTCCGCCCGTGCGATGGCAGTGCGCGCAGTTCACCGCGAGGTAAGAGCGCACTCGGGCTTCGAGCGGGAAGCTCGTCTCGTCCGGGCGCAGGTGGCGCGGGAGCAGATTCGGCGAGTCGGGCGTGTTGTTGAAGTAGCCCGCGTCGCGCAGCAGCGCAAGCTGGTTGCCGGTGAAGCCGTTCATCGTGGCATCGCGGTTGAGCTGGCGCGTGTCAAAGGAAAGCGCGTGCCCGGCCTGCGGCGTGTGGCACGCGAGGCATTCCGCCCGGCTGGGAATACGGTAGTTCTGCACGCGCGGCACGCCGCTCTCGATGACGTTGAGTGCAAAACTCTCGCCCGCATCAGCCACGAGTGTGGCCTCCGTCTGCGCGTCGTTCCAACGATAGCTCACGCCGTAGCTGCCGGTCGCGTTCTTCACCAGCAGACGCGTCTCGATGCGGCGCGAGGTGGCAGGATTGCCGCGCGTCAGTTCGAGGTCGAAGTGCTTCACCCAGATCATGCCGTTGGGAAACGTCCACGCGTCCTCGCGTGCCCACGTCATTCGGTTCGTCGCATCGGGCAGGACAAACCAGCGGCGCTTGTTCGCGTAATCGCTCCAGAAGCGCAGGTTCGGCTCGTAAGGCGTCACGCCGGGCGCAGGCGCGAGGTCGGTGAGGTCGGCGAACAGGCCGGTGGCGCTCAGCGCCGTCGGGAAGTTGTCCCCGCCCGCCGCTCCGCTCGTGAAGCGCAGCAGCCGCCCGCCGCTGTGGTCCACCGCCAGCAGATCGCCGGTGGCCGGGTCCGTGGCGAACGATGTGATGCCCGCCTCGCCCGCGATGCGCTGCACATCGTTGGTGCCGCCATTGCGGCGCAGTGACCAGACGTTGCCGGAGACGTAGTCGGCAAAGACATACGCGCCGTTGAGGCTGCTCACGGTCGAGCCGCGATAGACCAGGCCGCCGCTGATGGAGAAGCCTTGGAACGCGCCGTTGCCCGGCCCGTATTCGTAGAGCGGCGGCAGGCTGGTGAAGCCCGGGGCCTGCTCGCCCACACGCGGTCCGTTGACCGTGCCTTCGCGCCAGGCCCAGCCGTAGTTCCCGCCGCGGGTGACGAGGTTGACCTCCTCGCGCGCGCTCTGCCCCACGTCGCCCGCCCACAGTTCGCCTGTCTGGCTGTCGAACGAAAAGCGCCACGGGTTGCGGAAGCCGGTGGCCCAGAACTCCGTGCGCACGCTGGTCGCAGGATAGTTCGTGCCGTTGAACGTCACGGTCGCGTTGTCCGTGACGAACGGGTTGTCCGAGGGCACCGAGTAGCGTGCGATTCCCCCATCCCGCGGGACGGCCGCGTGCGCGTTCGGCTCGCGGTTGCCGGGGCGCTTGTCCACGTCCAGCCGCGAGATGGCGCAGAAGAAATCGCGCGTGATGGCCTGGCCATTGCCGCGCGAATCGTTCTGCCCGCCACCGTCGCCCGTGGACAGGTAGAGATAGCCGTCCGGGCCGAAGTGGATGTCCATCGCAAGGTGAAAGCCGTTCGCGTCGAGCTGCTGGAGCAGGACGACCTCCGACGCCGTGTCAACCGCATTCGGGTTCGCCACCTGCGTGGTGAAGCGCGAGAGCCGGATGTAGTTCTGCCCGGCCACGCGCGCGATGTAGCTGAGGAAGAACTGCCGGTTCGTCGAGTGGCCCGGATGGAACGCGAGGCCCATCAAGCCCTGGTCCGCCGTGTTGCCCAGCATCTCGCCGCGCCCGGTCAGGTAATCCGCAAGCTGGAAGAACTGCACCGCCGTCGGTGTTGAAGCGGTGACATCGGGAACCAGCCGCACGCCGGAACGGCGCTCGACCACGAACAACCGCCGCGTGTCACCCGGCGGGCTGGTGACACAGATCGGCTCCACGAACGACACCCCGGGAAACGCCGGCACGAGCTGGACGGACGTGGTGGGCGGGGCGCTGGGCACGTTCAGGTTCGGGTTTGCGAGGCGCAGGGTCGAGGCGAAGTTCAGCGTGACGGTCACCGGGTTGCCCATGCCGCCCGCGCTGCTGGCCCGATAGGTGAAGGCATCGCTGACCGGCGTCCCGCTTGTGTGCCGGTAGAGGATGCGTCCGCTCGCGTCCGGTGTGGCCGTGCCGAACTGCGGGCCTTGCACCACCTGCACGCTGCCGGTGGAGACGCCCGCCGGGTCATTTGCCAGCACGGCGATGCGCACCTTCTGCCCGTGATGCAGCGTGGCGGAGTCGGGCTGCAAGACCGGGGGAGTAGCCGCGTTGGTCACCGTCAGCACCGCCGCGGAACTGACCGTGTTGCCGGCGATGTTGGTGACCACCACGCGATACTGCGCGGCAAAGGCGGGCTGGACATTGGTCAACGTCAGCGAGGCCGCGTTCGCGCCGGCAATGCCCACCAGGTTGCTCTGCCACTGATACGCCAGCGGCGCGGTGCCCGTGGCCGTGACGGTGAACGTGACATTCCCACCGATCCCCACGGACTGGCTTTGGGGCGGGACGGTAACGGTCGGGGCCACGGCCACCGGCGCGTTCGTGCCGGGCGCGTTCGCATTCGCGCCGAGGAAGGCGAGCAGTTCCACGTCACTGACCTGTGCGGGGTTGGAGAAGTCCCGGCCCACAAGGTTCACCGGGACTTGCGGGCGGTGATAGCGCAGATACTCGAACTCGGCGCGGAGACCGGGGTTCTGGTCCGTAATGACGGTCGCGTTGTGGCCGAGGTAGCTGCCGGCCTGGGCGATCGGGAAGCGCGCCTGCATTCCCTGCCAGTCGGTGTAGGCCACGAGGCCGACTTGCAGGGCGGCGGGAAAGTCACTGCGTGCGTAGCGGCGGTGAACGAGCCACTGCCCGCCGGAGTCACGGCGCAACGTAATGACCGCGCCGCCGAGCCGGGCGATTTGCAATTCCGTCTGCGCGGAAGGGGCATTCGAGATGGTCAGGCTCGACGCGCTGTTCACAGTGTTCTTCACCTCGAACTGATACGTGCCTGGATTGTTCGCCGCGCCCATCGAGAGAAAGACGTAGTTCTGCTGGCCCAGCGGCCAGCCGGTTGCGCCGGTCGTGTGCGTCGTGGGCGTGCGAATCATGAGGCCAGCGAGCGAATACTCGCCGCTCGGGGCGGCGGTGCCAGCGCGGTTGCGTGGGATGACCTCGGTGGTGACGACGAAGTCACCGCTCACGGGCCGGAACGTCAGCTCGCCGATGTAGTCGTTAAACCAGCCGCCGGTGCGCGGCACCATGGTCATGCGTCCCGCGCGCGAGTTATTGATGTCGAGCGCCTCGAGCTTGTCCGCGTTCCAGCCTTCGACCTGGTTCACGCGCTGGAAGTTCGCGAGCGTCGTCGAGCTGTCGAACTCGTCGGAGAGCACGGCGAGGTCATCGTTGAACGGCGCGGTGTCATCGTCGTTGATGGTGAGCGTGGCCGCCGCCGGTGAGCCGAGCGTCGCGCCGCCGGTGGGATTGCTGAGGGTAAGGTTCACCGTCTCCGCGCCCTCGACGGCCGAGTCATTCGCGATCATGACCATGAAGGTCTTGTTCGCGCTGTCCCCGTTGGCCCAGCTCAACGTGCCGCTCGCCGCCGCGTAATCCGTGCCCGCCGTCGCGCTCCCATTGCCCGTCGAGTAAGTTACGCCCACCGCACCGGTGCTGCCGCCCGCGCGGGTGGCGGTGATGGTCGTGGAGCCGGCGTTCTCGGCGACCGAGTAAGCCGCTGCGCTGAATTGCAGCGTGCCCGGCGGGTTGTCGTCATCATTGATGGTGAGCGTGGCCGTCGCCGGTGAGCCGAGCGTCGCCCCGCCAGTGGGATTGCTAAGGGTGAGGTTCACCGTCTCCGCGCCCTCGACCGCCGTGTCATTGGCAATCATGACCGTGAAGGTCTTGTTCGCGCTGTCCCCGTTGGCCCAGCTCAACGTGCCGCTCGCCGCCGCGTAATCCGTGCCTGCCGCGGCACTGCCGTTGCCCGTCGCGTAGCTCACGCCCACCGCGCCGCTGCTGCCGCCCGTGCGGGTGGCGGTGATGGTGGCGTTGCCGGCGCTCTCGGCGACCGAGTAAGCCGCCGCGCTGAACTGCAGCGTGCCCGGCGAGCCGGCGGCGGGCGCCTGGTTCGCATTCGCGCCGAGGAAGCCCAGCAGTTGCGCATCACTCACCTGCGCGGGGTTGGTGAAGTCGAGACCTTGCAAATTCCCCGGCACGACCGGGCGTTGCAGCCGGAAGTAGTCGAAAGTCGCCACGAGGTCCGCGCTGGCGGAGGTGATGATGGTCTGGTTGTGCTGGAGCGGCGGGATGGCGGAGGCGGCGTTGAAGTTGCCCATCGCGCTCATGCCCACCTGGAGCGTCGCGGGAAAGTCCGCACGGTTGTAGCGCGCCACGACGGACCACACGCCGCCCGCCGGCTGACGCAGCACGAGCAGCGCGTTCCCCAGCCGGACGAATTGCAGCACCGCGCGCCCGCTGCCCGCCGGGAACACCGGCGTCGTCACGCTGTTCACCGTGTTCTTCTGCTCGTAGTTGTAAGTGCCGGGATTCGCCCCGGTGCCAACGCCCTGCACCACCCAGTTCTCGCCCCCGGCCGTCCAGGTCGCCGGCGACGTGACCGACGGACGCGGCGTGCGCACGAGCAGGCCGGCGAAGGAATAGTTCGCACCCGGCGCACCGTTGCCGGCGACGTTCGTCACGCCCACATCCGTCGTCACCACGAAGTCCCCAGTGACGGTCTTGAACGCCAGCTCACCCTCGTAATCCTGATACCAGCCCGACGCGCGCGGCACCATGACGAGCGCGCCCGGCCGCGTGGCGTTGATGTCGTAGGTGGTCAACCGGTTCACGCCCCAGCCCTCGATGGTGTATAGACGCGTGAAATTGCCCAGCGTCGCCGCGCTGGTGAACTCGTCGGACAGCGGCGTGAGGTCGTCGGTCTGGCCGCGTAACGAACCCGCCAGCCCCAGCAGGAGCATCACGCTCAAGCAGGCGGACCCCGCCCGCCGTGGCAGCGACATGCCACCGGCAGCCTTGAGCCTGAGAAGTGATTCAGCCGACGACTGCGTGTCGTTGGCCCCCGGCGGATTGGTGTGACTCATTGCGTTCATCTGCCCCTTCTATAGCGCCGCGCAGGGCCATCTTACGGCGCAATGACTCAGGCGAATCCTGTAGCCGGAGAAATCCACTGTGCCACGGCCGGGCCATGTGTGAAGGGGACACTCCTGTCCCCTTTGCCCACCCAGTCTGTCATTCCTGACGTAACCGAGGAACGCCGCACGTCGGCTCCCGCCCCCTCGTCACCCTCCCATTCGCGTCCCTGAATGTTCATTTGTGATGGCTCAATCTCCGCGCCTGTCCCGCCACTGCGGTGCCTGCCACTCTCCCCGCTCCGGCTTGCCGTCGCAATTGCTCCACGCAAATGCAACCCCGCTCCATCCTGCCACTCCGCTACGATTCGTGGAGCCAGGTCGCGTCCGGCAGCAGCGGCTTCCACCGACGTGCCTTGGAAATTGGTGCAAGCCGATGCGAGGCTGCAAGCACAGCCCGGGGGCGTATCTCGGCACTGCCCCCGGAGCACAGGTCTGTGGCACGGTGACCCGCAGCAGCGGCCCCTGCCCCATGCGGTTCGTGTCGGCCAGCGGGACGGAGGATCGGGCGTTGTTGCGGGTCACAGACCCGCGCTCCGTCGGCTTTCGGGAGCAGTGTCAAGCTGCGCCCGCAAAGGCGGCGGCAACGCGGAAGCACCGGTTCGCCGCGGGTGATGGGGACAGGAGTGTCCCCCTCACGACCAGCTACTTGGACACCAGCTTGAACTCCCCGTTGTTCCCGTTGGAGGCCTTGTAGCTGCCGTTAAGCGACTTGCCGACCACAGTCCCGGACCATTGGTAGTCAAACCCGTCCACCTTGGTCGTGCCGGACAGGGCGGTCTGGTCGCCGTTCTTCTTCGGCGTCATGAGCGCGGTGTAGGTGATCGGCTTGCCCAGCGCCATGCCGGTGAAGCGCGCGATCCATTGGCCATTCTGCTCGCCGATGACCGTGCAGGTCAGCGTGCCGGAGGTGTTGTATTTCCGGTTGTTCCAGGTGCCTGACCAAGCCTTGTTGGCTTCCGCCGCGTCAGCGGATCGGTTCGGCGTGACGATGAGCACCAGCGTCAGCAGCCCCGCGAGCAGGAGAGTGACCCGCTTGGCGGAGGAGGAGTTCGAGGAGGTTTGCATGATGAATGCCTGGGTTGTTTTTGTTCGCGGCCCGGCGAACCGGAACCGCATCGTTGCTAACCTAGCTATAGCGGCTGGCAGAGACTTCTTACAGGGATAATTACGGGCTCCCCGCTGTTCTTAGTGGAATGGGGTGTGGAAGAAGCTCCAAATCCCAAGTTCCAACTTCCAAAGAAACTCCAAACTTCAAATTCCAAAAGGAGGCGTGGCCCGGCACCAGCCGGGCAAGGCGGACGATCCCAGCCCTTAAATCAAGGTGCCAACCAGGGCGGAGGGGCTGGCAGCGAGACGCGCTGAGCAATTAGATTTTGGCATTTGGAATTTCTTTGGACCTTGGAGCTTGGAATTTCTCTGCCTCCCTCCCTGTCCCACCGAAAACAGCGGGGAACCCAATTACGGCGGTGGCCTCATGGCTTGCCAGCGGCTGGCGCGGCCGGCCGGCGCGGAGTGCCGCCCCCGCCGATGCTGCCGGGCCCGTGGTTTGCCACCACGCGCAGTTCCCGGATCACGGGGGCAAGTTGCTTGGCGAGGTCACGCGGGGCTTCGCCCTTGAAGAGATCCTCCACGCAGAAGATCAGGTGCGGCCCGCCCTCCCGCTGCCACTCCGCGAAGTAGGTGCCATCGAACGTGTCCTTCACGAGCACGCCGTAGTCCTGCATGGCGCGGGCCAGCGCGTAGGCGGGGGTGCCGGGAGCCAGCAGTTTCGCGACATCCACCTCCGGCGGAATGGCCAGGAGCGAGCCAACGTGGACATTGCCGACGTGCGCCATTTTCGCCGCCGTGCCGGGATCCCCCGCCTGCGACCAGCCCGCCGGCCACACATGCGCAGTGCCGTCGGCCTTGACCGTGACGGCCTCCAGCGGCACGACCGCACCGACCACATGCGCGATGCCGGCCTTGAGTTCACCCCGCCGGATGCTGCCGCCCAGCGGCGTCAGCCCGGAGCCGTTGGCCGCGCGATATTCGGGCGGGATGCCAGCCCCGCGCAGATCGGCCCGCACGATGGCATTGGCGTGCAAATCCGGGCCCACGCGACGGGGGGAATGGATTTCCAGCAAGGTGAACCCATCCGGCAGCACCAGAAAGACATGCCGTCCTCCCGTGGCATTGGCCAGCACCGCTGGAATCGGCACGGTGGCGAATGGCGTGGGCACCCCGGGAACGTAGAGATTCCCCAGCGGGTCGCTGGTGGTGGCATGAAGCACCGGGTGCGAAACCGCCGCGTCCACCACCATCACGCCCGTCGAGAGGTCCATGCCGCCCGCCTGCACGGCGGCAAACTGTGCGCCGGAACCAATGGCCGTGTTCCAGACGCTCCCGGCCGCGAAGGGCCATTGGGCGAAGTCACGGCTCGTGATCGCCACCACGGGGGCCGGAACCACGCCATTGGTCACCGGTGCAACCGGCGGCGGCTGATGCGCCACTTCAGGCGGTCCCGCCCGCCGTGCGGAGAATTTCATCCCGATGAAGACGAGCAACGCCAGCGAGGCGGTCGCGAAGGCGATGCGCCCGTGCGTGGTGCGAATCCACTCCGCAAAGGCGGCGCCCAAAACCGCCAGCAACCCCGGCCCCGGCTTCTCCACCTCCGTGCGATAGGCCAGCGCATTTTTGCCGGACTCCAGCAGCACCTGCTTCATCACGGCCTCGGCGGACACCTCATGCGCGGGCGTGCGGATGCCGGCCAGCACCGACGCCTTCAAACGCTCCCGGCCGGCCGCCGGGTTCAGCAGCAGCTTGAGCGACGTGTCCAGCCGCTCCTGGTCGAGCAGACGGCGCAAGCCATCGGCATCCCCCACCAGCTCCGCCTCGACGCGCGCGCGCTCCTCCGGCGGCAACGCGCCCGACAGATAGGCGATGAGCTGGTCGTCAGAGAGCATCGGGAGGGAATGGAGTGGTGGAGTGGTGGAGTGATGGGGCGATGAAGGAGCGACCGGACGTCACTCCAGCGCTCCAGCACTCCATGACTCCGTTTGCCTTCACGCCGTCCTCCTCAGCTTGCCCTCGACGCACTGCCGGAGCTGCGTGCGGAGGCGGAAGAGCGCCTGCCAGACGGCGTTTTCCGTGCGCGCGAGCTTCACGGCGATGGTCTCGATGGGCTGGTCTTGCGCGTATTTCAATTCGACCAGTTCCCGCATGTGCGGCGGCAGGCTCTCGACACATTCGCGCAAGTGCTCCACCTCGGCGGATTCGTTCGGGCCGGGACCAGTCATCAGGCCGCGCTCCAGCTCCCGGACCCGGGCGTAGTTGAGCTGGTTCTGCTGCTCGCGGGCGTAACGCTGCAGTTCGGCGCGGATCAAGTTGGCCGCGATGGCCCGCAGCCATGCGCGGAAGCTCGTGCCCGCCGTGAACCCGGCGAGGTTGCGGAAGGCGAAGACGAAGGTCTCATGCGCCAGCTCGTCCACCAGATGCGCCACTGGCAGTTTGAGCGCGATGAAGGCCCGGAGCTGGTCCAAGTGCGCATCCACCAGCGGCTCAAAGGCCGCAGTGTCACCGCCCTGCACCGCGCGGATGAGCGCAGCCTCGGCGGCGGGGTTGATAGTCGTGTCGGCCAGCATAGGCTTCTGCACGGTATAGCGGCGGACCGGGGCTACCTTACAGCCTTTTTTGCTTTCGGTGGCCGATGACTTGACGCCAGGACGCGAAGGCGCACAGAAACAAGGCAGGAAAGCCAGGCCCAACGCAGACTTCCGCAGTTCAAACCTTTGCGACTGTGCGCCTTCGCGTCAAATCGCTCATGAACCTGAAGCGGGACTCCCGATCCCCGAACAGACCGGCCGCACTCCACGTCCAACCACGGACACCATGAAACGGCCCGCCCTGCTTGCGTTGGTCTTGCTCGCCTGCCTTTACCCCGCCCACGCGGAGGAAGTCCGCGAGATCATCCGCCGCACCCTGCCCTACCTCGAAAAGGAAGGCGTGGCGTGGATGACCGAGCGCAACTGTGCAAGCTGCCATCAGGTTCCCGCCATGATGTGGAGCCTCGACGCCGCCGCGCACGCCGGACTGGACGTGGACCCGCAGAAGCTCTCCCAGTGGTGGGCGTGGTCCGTTGACTGGAAAAGCTGGGTGGACCCGAAGCGCAATGCTGCCGAGGCGAAAGTCACCGCCGACAACGTGGACACCATGGCCCGGCTGCTCCTCGCCCGGGGTCCCGAAGCCAAGGACGCCCCCTGGGTTCCGAAGCTGCGCGACGCCCTCGTCGCTCTGCAAGGCACCAACGGCGCGTGGAAAGCCCAGGGCCAGCTCCCCAGCAGCCGCCGGCCCGCGCGCGAAACGCAGGAAGTCACCACGCTGTGCGTGCAGCTCGCCCTCAAGTCCGCCGAATCCCCCGGCGCACCGCTGACCAAGGTCTTCGATCTGGCCGACGCATGGGTGGCCAAAGGCCAGCCCGGCAAGAGCACCGAGTGGTGGACCTTGCGCCTGCTCCTCGCGAAAGCGGTGGGCATCCCGGAGCAGGTGGCCGAAGGGCGCAAAGCCTTGCTCAGCCAGCAGAACGCCGACGGCGGCTGGGGCTGGCTGGTCGGCGAGCCGAGCGACGCCTTCGGCACCGGTCTGGCCCTGCACGCCCTCGGCCGCACGGGACAGACCACCGCCAACCCGGCGGTCCAGAAAGCCGTCGAGTTCCTGAAAACCACGCAGGCCGCCAACGGCTCCTGGCCCGTGCCCAGCACCCGCGCGCAGGACAACAAGCGCGTGCGCGAAACCTCGACCTACTGGGGCACCGCCTGGGCCGCCATCGGCCTGCTCGAAACGCTGCCCAAGAACTCAGCCTCCCGGGACAAAACCGGCCCGTAGCCGGAGCAGCGCTCGGTGTCCACGCTTCAACGTGCCCTCGTTGCGTCTTGGACTGCGGTGGCAGAGCGCGGCGGCGACACCGCTTTGATTTTCCGCGGAGCGGAACCCCCATGCTGCTCCGCACAGGCACGTTGCCTCATGGAAAAAAGACGCCGAAGGATTCTGAGTCGGCAGGCATGGAT
>CAZCBE010000032.1:0-57750 GCA_964496695.1 uncultured Klebsiella sp. | reverse complement strand
ACACGAACCGGCTGGGGGAGGCGGAGCCGCTGATGCGGCGGGCCTTGGGGATTGATGAGGCCAGCTACGGGCCGGACCATCCCGACGTCGCCATTGACCTCAACAACCTCGCGCAGTTACTCCAGGACACGAACCGGCTGGGGGAGGCAGAGCCGCTGCTGCGGCGGGCCTTGGGCATCTTGGTGCGCAGCTTGGGGCTGGAGCATCCGAACTCGCAGACTGTCCGGCGCAACCACGTCCACCTGTTGCAGGCCATGGAACTTTCCGAGGCGGAGATCGAGGCGCGCGTGCAGGCGGCCATGGCGGCCAAGTCGTCTGCGGCGTGAGCCGGAAACTGGTTCAGTCCCAATCAACCCGAACTCCGCAGTAGTGGCGACGAATTCGATGGGTAGCACAGGCTACCAACCTGTGCCGAGCGGCTACCAGCCGCTCGGAACGACGACGACGCGCGAATTGGTTTGGAGCATCAAGGTCCAGGGTGGCTGCTCCGCCGTTCCGTCCGGCCAGTGGCCGGACGGCACAGGCTGGTAGCCTGTGCTACCCGTTCCCGCTTCGGAGTTCGTGTGGAACCGGTGGTGATTTCCCGCTGGCTTCGCTTCCGGCGCTCAGGCGTCGCTACGCGACGCATGACTTGGGCGGGCTGGTCCGTGGGTTGAAACCCACGGCTACCGTCGGATCGTCGCTTCGCGACTGGGGAATGGCAGCGTTACTGCGCATCCACCACCGTCACGCGCACTTCTGCGCCGTTGCACCGGATCTCTGGCACATACATGGCGTGGCCGAGGACGGGGAGGGCGTGGAAGACGCCGGGGACTTCGGCGCGCATGTCGTAGCGGAGCTGCCAGACGCCTTCGGGGAGCTTGTCGAGGAAGAGGGCCACCTTGCGGTCGCGCAGTTCCTGATAGACCCAGCGATTACGGCCCGTGTAGTCCGGCTCGCCGATGCCGATGGGACGGGGCGGCATGAGGCCAATCGGGCGCGCGGCGGCGAGGCGTGTCACTTGGGCCGCCGGCACGTCCAACGCGGGCGGGAAGGAGTGGGTCACGGCTCCATTGGGAGCGATGGCGGTTTCGGTGACAGCGAGGTCCGCCGTCGCGCCGGGCAGCTTGATCTGCTGGCCGATCTGGAGGCTCTTCGGGTCCAGCCCTTCGTTCGCGGCGGTCAGCGCGGCCACCGTCGTGCCATGCTTTTTGGCAATCTGCGTAAAGGTTTCACCGGCGAGAACGGTGTGAACCGCCGGGGCCGCCCCGACTTTGGACTTTGGACTCTTGGACTTTGGACTCGCCTGCGGCACCGGCTGCCCAACCACGCCAAACTTCCGCTCCACCGCGCCGCTCTTGAGTTCGCGCGCGTAGAGGCTCTCGCCGCTGCGCACGGCCACGGCCTCGAAGCCGGCGGGCTTCAAGTCCTCGAACAGCAGATACTCGTAGTTGTTCTTCGCCTCGATGGTCAGGACGGTCTCGATGCGCTCGCCGCTCTTCACGGTCTCACCGTCGAGCAGCGGCACCTTGTCGTAGAGGAGGCCCTTGAGCAGCGTCGGGCGGCCCACCAGCTTGAAGTATTCGCGCTTCACGAAGATCTCGTTGCCGCCGGCAGGAATGGGTTCCTCTAGACTGAAGAACTTGGCCTCGGCGGCGAAATAGACCGGGCCTTCGCCCTTGCGCTTGATGCGGATGTCGTTCGCGCCGTCCTTGATGAGCTTGGTGTCCACGGCGAAGCGGCTGGGTGCGGCGAAGACCTCCGCGCCGCTGACCTTGCGCTTGGCGATGCTCGTGCCGTTCACGGTCACCTCGTATTCCAGCTCGGGCGACAGTTCCTTGGTCACGCGCAGGTAGTCGTTGAGTGCGAGCACGGTGATGGCGGTGTCGCGGGTGTTGCTCCACTGCGCGCCGCGCCGGCCCTTGAGGAGCCAGTTCGTGACGGGCTCGATGAGCTTGTTCTGCGGATCAATGGCCAGCAACGCGCGGAGGGCGAAGGCCGTGGCCTCCACGCCGCCATCCGACCAGCGCCAGTAAACGCCGTCCTCGCCCCAGTGGGCGGTGCCCATCACGCCCGCGTTCGCGGGCAACTGGCCGCCGATGAGCACGCTGGCATCGGGCCGCTCGTCGCGCTTCACGCCGTTCTCCAGGTTGGCGATGAGCGTCTTGGCTTCCGCCGCCTTGCCGAAGTGGTGCGCGGACAACGCGAGCAGCGCGCGGGTATAGGCATTGAGCGCTTCGCGGTTTTTCCACAGGTTGTCGAAGGCCTTGTTGATGCTGGGATTCATCAACTGGTCCTTGAACGGCGCATAATACGCCGCCAGCGAATGCAGCATGAAGGCCTGCATGTCGTGGTTCAGTTCCTCCTCGACGATGGTCTTGGCCAGGAAATCCCGTCCGCGCGTGAGCACGTTGTCCTTGATCTGGACCTTCGCGTCACGCGCGAGGGACAGGCCCCATACGACGTAAGCGGTCATCCAGCGGTCGCTCTGGCCTTCCTTCCACCAGCCCCAGCCGCCATCGGCGTGCTGGAAGTCGTAGAGGCGCTTGAGGCCGGCGTCGGTCATCTCGTTGAGTTTGGCCAAGTCCTTCTTTTGGCCGAGATTCGGCGGGGCGGCGCCACCGGCCCGGGCTTCAATGCCGCCGAAGACGCGGCTCATCACGTCCTCCGGTTGGAGGCCAAGGTCCGCCAAGGTCTTCGCCGTGACGACCGACGGCAGGAAGCGGCTCATGGTCTGCTCGGTGCAGCCGTAGGGGTAGTCAATCAGGTAGGGCAGGGCGTCGAGCATCGTGACGGCGAGGCTGGGCGCGACCTGCACGACGAGCGTGGTGGTGTCCTTCTTGCGCGCGGCGGGGATGTCCAGCCGCACGGTGATGTCGGAGCCGCGCACCTTGCCGGCCTTGGTGAGGAAGCGCTCGATGCCGTGCTCGTGGACGAGGTAGGTCTTCTCCATCGCGTCGGTGTATTTGCCGCTGATGGCCGTGACCTTGAGCCGCGCGGTGCCGGGACGCTTCACGTAGATGGCCCAGTCCTCGCGGACCTCGCCGTTGGCGGGCACAGTGACCGAGGCGGCGCGCTGGCCTTTCACCACCATGCCGTCCTTGATGCCGATGCCGCTGATGATGAGGCCGTCGGCCTCCAGGTTGTTTTTCACCTCGAGCGGCTGGTCGGTGTTGTTGTTGAACACGGCGGAGACGAGCACCAGGTCGCCCACGACGAAGAAGCGCGGGGCCTGCAGGCGCACGATGAGCGGCTGCTTGGTGCGCGTGGTGGTGTTCGCGATGCCAAACTGCGCGCCGCTGCCGACCGCGCGGGCGGTGGCTTTCCAGCCGGTCAGCGAGTCGGGATACTTCACCGGCACGCGGGCGGTGCCGTCCGGGCCCGTCTTCACATCCGGCAGCCAGATGATGGTGGAGCGGAAGTCGGTGCGGACAACGACGTTTGGCTCGGCCTCGCCGGGGCCGGCGATTTGCTTCTCCCGTTTCTTCTCATCGCTTTCGTCACGGCGGGCATCGGCGGAAAACTTGGCGGCGGCCATGGGCGCGCTCATTGCCGGCGGCGCGCCCGGCATGGCCGTGGCGGCGAGTGACAGCCCGCGCATCCGGTTCGCATTCCCCGCGCCACCGGCGAAGCCGGCGGCCTGTTCCATCAGCATGTCCTGGGCTTCACCCGCCTTGCGCAGCACTTGCTGGCCGTCTTTGTCGCTTTCGCCCCACTGTTTCTTCCGCACCTCACGCTCCAGCGCATCGTTCTGCTCCAGCACCATCTTCACCCCGTCCTCCTCCCACTCCACCAGCTTCGCGTAGCTCTTCTGGTTGAACGTGCTCTGCATCTGCGTGCGCTGCTGGCGCTTGGTGCCGAAGTAAAACTTGCGCGGGTCGCCCGCGTAGTCGCTCTGGATGTAATAGACCGACTCATCCACGAGGCCCACGGCCACCTCGGCGGCGACGGGCTTGCCGTCGTGGTCGCGCGTGGTGACGAGGAGCGTGCCGTCTTCGCGCGGCTGGTATTGGGCGCGGTCAGGCTTCACGTCCACGGTGAGGAAATGCTTCGTGGGCGGCACGATGACCTGCTTGGTGTCCAGGTGGACCTGCTTGTCCGCGACCATCGCGGCACTGAGGAAGACGTTGGGCACATGGGCGTCGCTGAGGGCCAGCTCGACCAGCTTCACCGTGCCGGTAAGGTGGACGACCTGATAACTGATGAGATCCTCGGCCTCCACGGTGAAGAGCACGTAGCGGTCGTTGCTGTTCGCCACGAGCATGACCGGAGCCTTCTGGCCGGTGCGGAACGTGTCCTTGTCCACGATGATTTCGACGCCGCCGTGGCGATAGCCGAGTTCGGTGCTGGCGTTGTTCGCGACCCAGAGCGTGGTCTCCGCACGGATGGGCTGCGGCGGGCGGTTCGGGAAGGCGTCTTCCGTGAGCCACGTCACCTTGTAATAACCCTCGCGCTCGGGCGTGAAGACCAGGTCCACCTTGCCCTCGGCGTCCGTCTTGAGCGCGCGCGTGAGGATGTCGTCGCTGTGGTAGCCGCGGAACTTCAGCCGCCACGGGCGCTGGCCGACTGGCGGCGCGGGCGGGAACTTGCCGTCGCTCTGCAGCGCCTTGAGCTGCGGTCCCTTCACTTCCTTGCCCGTCGGATCGAGCCAGATTTCCTCCCAATACTCGCGCGTGACCTTGACCGTGCCCTCGATGGCGGCGGGCTGTTCGTTGGCATCCTGCGCACGGAAGTTCACGGTCGCCTTGTCACCGGGCTTGTGGAGGTTGTGCTCGGGCTTGGCGTGGACGTAGTAGCGCTGGCGGGTGACGCGGACGTTGCCGCTGCCGGTGATCTCGCGGCGGCTGGCATCCACCACGCGCGCCTCGATGCGGAACTCGAAGTCCTGCCCGTAGTCCTTCGGCGACTCGAACTCCAGCTTGGCCTTGCCGGTCGCGTCGGTCTTGAGCGTCTCGCGCTTCAGAATCTGCCCGCTGCCACCGCCGCGCCAGTAACGGCCGCGACCATAGCGGCCCTCGTTCTCCTCGTAGAACCAGCCGAACTCGCGCGGCTCCTTCCACGCGAAGTAATACGGGTCCTGATGCACGATGACCTCGACGGTCGCATTCGCCACCGGGCCGCCAAAGTAGTAGTCGGCCTGGATGTTCACCTCCACCTTGTCGCCGGTGCGGAAGGCCTTGCGCTTGCCGTCTTCCTCGGGCGTCTGCACGGCGACCTTGAACTCGGGCAGCTTGTATTCCTCCAGCCGGAACAACGTGGCCTGGCCGAGGTGGGTGCTCTTCGTCTTGTCCCGGAAGGAGACCCGGTATTCGCCGAGGCGCTGCGTCTCCGTGAGTTCGAGCGAGGCCCAGCCGGTGCCGAACTCGTTGAGCTTGAGTTCGCCCTCCTTCACCAGCGCGCCGTCCGGGCCGTCAATGCGGAACCAGATCGTCTCATTCGCTGGCGTGGAATAGACCGAGCCGTTGTAACGGCGCACGATGGCCTTCCACTCGACCTTTTCCTTGGGGCGATACGCCGGACGGTCGGTGAAGGCGTAGATGCGCCAGGCCTCGCTGGGGTCGCGGTAGGAGTAGGTGTTGCCGGGGCTGAAGGCCTGTTTGTCGGCAAGCGAGGCGGCGGCGAAGATCTCCACGTTGTTGTTCACCTGGCGCGTGACCTCGAAGACTGCGAGGCCGTCCTTGTCGGAAACCTTGTCCTGCGAGCGGGCTTCCCAGCGGTTGCTGCCCGTGTGCCAGCGCTCCCACACGCGCACTTTCGCGTTCGGCAACGGCTTGCCGGAGAGGGCGTCGGTGACGAAGACGAGCGCCTGCTTGCCGCTGGTCTTGAGCACGAGCGCGGCGTCGGTGACGAGCACCAGGTCACGGGCGGACTTTCCACCGCCCTGCGCTTCGAGCACGTAGGCGCCGGGGCGGAGCTTGCCGTCCAGGCGGAGTGCTTCGGCGCCGGGGCGGTAGTCGCCCTTGTCCTTGGTGTCGTGCGCCCAGGATTTCGCTTTCTCACGCCCGGCCAGTTCGATGGTCTGGAGCCAGGACTGCCGCTTGTTGCCGTCCACGGCGTTGAGGTTCACATCCTTGGTGAGGTCCACGGGGTAGAGCGCCAGCTCGATGCGCTTCACGTTGCGCCAGTTGAGGTGATACTGAATCTCCGAGTTGGGCAGGAAGACGTGCGAGACGCCGATGTTGAGCTGCACATCGGTGATGTTCTTGATCTGCTGCTGGGCCTGCTCCCAGAAGCGCGTCTCGCCCTTGTTGAACTCCTTCACGAGGCGGCGGAAGAGTTCGAGCGCCTTCACGTAGTCCTGCTCCTGCCGCCAGTTGCCGTCCTTGAGCGGCACCGCGCGGCCCTGGTTCATCATCCACTCGGCGTAGTGGTAGAGCGCGTCGTCATACCAGTCCGTGCCCTTGCCCGGCTTCAGCGCGGCCTCGAAGTGTTCGGGCACGCGGGCGCGGGCATCCCAGTCGCCGCCGTGAAACTGGAACGAGGCGGCGAGGAGATAATGCGCGTGGGCCTTGTCGTTCTCGGTGACGGCGATCTTGAGGACGTTCTCGAGAATGTTCAGGGGCAGGGCGTTGCCGTAGTTGCCATAGCGGTAGTAAGGCTCGGCCCCGGGCGGCTTGGCGGCGCGCCAGACGATGGCGAGGTAGCGGTTGCGAGCCTCGTCGGTCGCGCGCTGGCCGGCCCACCATTCGAGGGCGTTTTGGTAAGGAGGCCAGGCAGGATGCCAGTTGCGCGAGTTGCGGCGCGTCCACCAGAAATCTCCGAGCGACTCCTGCACCTCCACCCACACGCGGTCCTTCTCCTCCTCGCGGGTGATGTCGCGCACGAGCACGTCGAGCTGCTGGCGGGCCTGCTCGGTCTTGGTGTTGTCCGCGCGCTGCGTGCTGGCTTCGGACCGCCACAGCGTGTCCGCGCGGCGGAAAAGCACCCAGCGCTGTTCGGTGGGCGGAAGGTTGGTGAGGTTGACGGCGCGGTAGAGTTCGTTCGCTTTGGCGAAGGATTTGTCGGCGAACTGTTTTTCCGCCTCCGCTCTTTGCGTGGCGTAGTCCGCGGCCGGCTCAGCGGAGAAGACCTGGACGACCAGGGAGAAAATCGTGGCAACGGCCAGCAATGGTTTCATGTCGTCAAGATAGACGGCTTGGGCGCAAAAACACTCCTGAAATGGTCGGCGTGATGCGGGGAAGGGGGAAGGTGGTGGACGCTGCAGGTTTCGAACCTGCGACCCCATCCGTGTGAAGGATGTGCTCTACCACTGAGCTAAGCGTCCCACCGAAAGCGGGGGCGAGACTAATTGCGCGGCGGGCGAAGGCAAGCAGGTTTTCCATCAACCGCCGATTTTGAAGGAGGGGGTTGCCAAGTCGCGGCCTGCCCGTATTATCCCCGCGCAACCAAACGAATGCGACAGTTCATCACCATCGCGACAAACGCGTTCATGGAACTGGTCCGGCAGCCGATTTTTCTGCTGCTGGCGACCTTGTCGTCCCTGTTCATCGTGTTTCTGGCGGCGGTGCCCTACTTCGCGATGGGCGAGGACACGAAGCTGGTGAAGGACAGCGCGCTGGCGCTGATGCTGATGATCGGGCTGTTTGTGGCGGTGCTGAGCGCGTCGGCTTCCGTGGCGCAGGAGATCCGCACGGGGACGGCGCTGGCGGTGCTGGCCAAGCCGGTGGGGCGGGCGAAATTCCTGCTGGCGAAATACTGCGGGCTGGCGGCGGCGCTGGTGGTGCTGGCCTATGTGAACTCGCTGGCGACGCTGCTGGCGAGCCGGATGGCCTTCGATGCCTACGGGGAGGCGGATTTGTATGGGACGGGAATATATTTCGGGTCCGTGGCTCTGGCTTACGTGCTGGCCGGATTCACAAACTACTTCCTGCGCCGACCGTTTGTGTCGGACGCGGTGCTGTTTGTGACGGTGCTGACGACGGTGGCGTTTGTGTGGCTGGCGTTCTTCGTCGAGCTGAAGCGGCCGGGCAGCACCTTTGAGGTGGGCATGTATCGGGTGGACTGGCGGCTGCTGCCGGCGTGCGTGCTGGTGCTGCTGGCGCTGCTGCTGCTGGCCGGCCTGGCGCTGGCGTGCTCGACGCGCTACGACACGGTGCCGACATTGGTGATCTGCACGGCACTGTTTCTGCTGGGATTGATGAGCGACTACCTGTTTGGCAAGCGGGCAGAGGCGGGTTCATGGTGGGCGACGGTGTTTCACACGGTGCTCCCGAACTGGCAGTTGTTCTGGCTGGCGGATGCGATCGAAGGCACCCGCAACCACGCGATCCCCGGAATCTGGGGCTACGTGGGGAAGGCCACCGGGTATGTGATTGGTTATTTGGGCGCGTCGCTGGCCGTCGCGCTGATGTTGTTTGAGGACCGTGAGCTGAGCTGACGCGATGGAACGCAACTTGCAACCGACCGGGCTGGTCAACCTACTCATATCGCTCGTCGCCGCTGGCGTGGGCATCTTCATCTCGCGCCAGACCGCGTCGCTGACCGACGAGGTGGTCGGCGTGTTTCTGGGGCTGGGCTTCCTCGTGGCGCTGTTCAGCTATTTCCAGATGCGGATGGAGGCGCGGGAAAAGCTGGAGAAGCTCGAACTGGAGGAACTGGCCAAGTCCGCGCGCAGCACGACGCTCTTTGAAGGCACGGATGCGGAGGCCTTCCCGGCCCGGCGCGCCCGGGAGCAGTTCGAGCGCTGGCTGGTGCCGGCCTTCTGTCTGCTGCTGCTGGCGGTGCAGGGGCTGACGGTCTGGTGGGTGTGGAGCAAGACGATCAACCCGGCGGTGGCCGAGGCGAGGGCGTCGTTGCCGATGATGGCGGCCTTCTTTGGGTTTCTGTTCTTCCTGCAGTTCCTCCCGGGGCGCTACTCGGTGAATGTGGCCCGGCTGGAGGGCCAGCGGCTGCTCCGCCCGGGCGGCAGCTTCCTGCTGCTGGGCGGCTACTTGAGCCTGCTGGCGGCCGCGGGCAACGTGGCGGTTTACTTCGCCAACGGGAAGGTGGACCTCTATCTGGCGCGCGCATTGTGCGTGGTCCTCACGCTGCTGGCGGTGGAAAACCTCTTCACGCTCATCCTGGAAATTTATCGTCCCCGCATGCGCGGGCAGGCGGCGCGGGTGTTGTATGAGAGCCGGCTGGTCGGGTTGCTGGGGCAGCCGGAGAGCCTCTTCACCACGGCGGCCCATGCGCTGGACTACCAGTTCGGGTTCAAGGTTTCGGAAACGTGGTTCTTCCAGTTCCTGCAAAAAGCCTTGGTGTGGCTGCTGGTGGTGCAGGCCAGCCTGCTCTGGGTGTCCACCTGCTTTGTCTTTGTGGAACCCGAGGAGCAGGCCTTGCTGGAGCGGTTTGGCAAGCCCGTGGGCGGGGTGCTTAATCCGGGGGCGCATGTGAAGCTGCCGTGGCCGATGGACGCCGTTTATCGCTTTCAGACGCATCGGGTCCAGACGTTCACCGTGGGCGTGGTGCCGCAGGAAGGCGAGGCGGAGGAAAACACCATTGTCTGGACCAAGAGCCATTACAAAGAGGAGTTCAACCTGCCGGTGGCGAACAAGGAGACACTCTCGGCGGTCGCCGCCGACAAAAAGACCGCGCCGCCCGCGAACCTCATCACGGCCAGCGTCCCGGTCCAGTATCAGATCAGCGACATCGTCGCCTGGGCGCGCAATCACGCGAACCCGAACGATTTGCTGGAACGCCTGGCCACCCGTGAGGTGGTCCGTCATCTCATCAGCGTGGATTTCTTTGAGTTCATGTCCGCCGGGCGGCGGCAGGCGGCGGAGTCCATCCGGGTGAACATCCAGAAGGCTGCGGACGCGGAGAAGCTGGGCGTGGTGATTCTCTTCGTCGGCCTGCAGGACGTGCATCCGCCGGTGAGCGTGGCCGAGGCCTTTGAAGCGGTGGGCGGGGCGCAGCAGACGCGGGAGGCGAGAATTCTCACCGCGCAGGGCGATGCGGCGAAGCTCAATGCCCTGGCCACGGCGGAGGCGCAGAAGGTCATGGATGCCGCGCGCTCCTTCGAGGTGCGGCGCGTGTCGGAGGCCGGGGCGATTGCGGGGCAGTTCCAGCACCAGATCGCCGCGTTTCAGGCCGCGCCCACGGTGTATCCGCAGCGGATTTATCTCCAGACCTTCGCCAAGGCCATCAGCAAGTCCCGCAAATACATCATCGCGACGACGAACGCGAACGAGATGATCCAGCTCAATTTGGAAGACAAGATTCGGGATGACATCCTGAACAGCCTGGAAATTCCCCAGAAGAAATGAACCGCCGGAGCCAGTTCAAGCGCGTGAGCCGGAAGCCCTGCGAGGCTTCCGGGCGCATCGCCCTGCCCGCTTCGGCACCCTCCTTTCAGCCCGTTCCCTGACTATGCGCAACCCAGTCACATTCGTCGCCGGTGTCGTCATTCTCGCCATCTTCGGCTCCATCTCGTTCTTTTACCAGGTGCGGCAGAGCGAGGTGGCCTTCAAGACCACGTTTGGCAAGGCGGACACGGAAATCGTCGCCGCCGGGCTGCACGCCAAGCTGCCGTGGCCCATCCAGAAGGTCCACAAGTTCGACGCCCGCATGCACAATTTTGAGGGCAAGTTCGAGGAGGCCAAGACGGCGGACGGCTACAACCTGCTGGTGCTGGTGTATGCCGGCTGGCGGATCGCCGAGCCGCAGAAGTTCCACTCCAGCTTCCCCGGCGGCGTGGACGATGCGAAGCGCAGCCTGGAAAGCATCGTGCGCAGCGCCAAGAACGCCGCCGTGGGCCGGCACGCCTTCACGGACTTCATCAACACGGACCCGGCGCAGCTCAAGTTCGACAAGATCGAGGAGGAGATGCTCACCGAGGTGGCCGCGGCAGTGAAGGCGAAGTTTGGCATGGAAGTGAAATTTCTGGGCATCAAGCGGCTCGGCTTTCCGGAGAGCGCCACCCAGAAGGTGTTCGAGCGCATGAAGGAAGAGCGGCAGCGGCTCGTGAAGCAATTTGAGGGCGAAGGCGAGCGCGAGGCTTCCATCATCCGGTCCGAGGCCGACCGCAAGCGCAATGAACTGATCGCGAAAGCCGAGGCGGAGGCCACCAAACTGCGCGGCCAGGCCGAGGCCGAGGCCGCGAAGGCCTACAAGACGCTGGAGCAGAATCCTGAACTGGCCGTCTTCCTTCAGAAGCTCGCCTCGATGGAGCAGGTCTCGAAGGAGCGCGCCACGCTGATCCTGGATCAGAACACGCCGCCGTTCGATCTCCTCCGCGCCACGAACTCCCCCGTCCGCCCCGCTGGCACCAAGTAAGCCGCCTGCCATGAGCGACCACGACCATTCTCATTCGCACGGACCGAACGACCACGCCCACAGCCACGGGCCGGGCGCGGACGACCACGCGCACGGCCATAGTCACGGGCCGGCTGACGTGCAGCATCACCACGCTGCAGGCGCGCCAGGACCGGTGCCGGAATCCCCCATGGAGGACTCCAGCACGCAGGCGCTCTCGGATGCGCTGAAGAGCAGCTTCCTCGTGGTCCGCATCGCGCTGCTGGGGCTGGTCATTCTCTTTTTCGCGCAGGGGGTCTTCACCGTCGGTCCGCAGGAGGTCGCCATCAAGCTGCTCTTTGGCGCGCCCACCGGTGTCGGCGAGGAAGCCCTGCTCAAGCCGGGGCTCCACTGGTCGTTCCCGGAGCCGATCAACGAAATCATCAAGATCCCCAAGGGCCAGGTGCATACGGTCATCTCCAGCGCCGGGTGGTATCCGGTGACCAAGGAGCAGGAACTTGCCGGCCAGGAGCCGCCGGCCGGGGGCACGCTCAACCCCGCGATAGACGGCTACACGCTCACCTCCGACGGCAACATCATGCATGTGCGGGCGACGCTGCGTTACTACATCGCCGATCCGGTGAAGTATGTGTTTGGCTTCGCGGCGGCTTCGAACCTGGTGCAGAACGCGCTGAACAACGCCCTGCATCACGCCTCCGCCCAGTTCACCGTGGACAAGGCCACGCGCCAGGACATCGCCGCCTTCAAGGAGAAGCTGATGAACCGGGTGCAGCAACTGGTGCTGGCGCAGGGCCTGGGCATCGAGTTTGACGCGCGGAACTGCGACGTGGTCGCCATCCCGCCGCGCCAGGTGAAGGCCGCCTTCGACGCGGTGCTGGAGGCTGAGAACGACAAGCGCAAGACGATCAACACCTCCGAGGGCGAGGCCAACACCACGCTCACCCGGGCCCAGGCCGAGGCGGACGCCATCCGCAACGGGGGCCGGGCTGATGCCACGCGCATCGTGCAGTCCGCCCAGGCGGACGCCGATTACTTCCTCGCGCGCCTGCCGGAGTTCAAGAGCAACCCGCAGCTCTTCCGCGACCGCCGCCTCACGGAGACGATGGCCATCGTCCTGGGCAATGCGCAGGAAAAATACTTTTTAGTCGAGCGCACCGATGGCACTCCGCGCGAACTGCGCATATTGTTGAACCGTGAGCCGTTGAAGCCGCAGGCGCCGAAGCAACCATGACTGTGAACGGAAGAAGCAATTAGTGCTGAGTAATTAGTCTCCAGCTCATGAGCCAACCGCCACGAATCGCTAATTACTAATCACTCCCCGCCATGCAAGTAACCAGCCTCCTCAGCCAGCAGGAATCCGATCACGCCCACGGCAAGGACTGCGCCTCGTGCGGGCACGATCATGAGCACGCGAGCCAGCAGCTCGGCGTCACGCTGGTCGGCCTGATCCTCGTCATCAACTCGTTCATCATCGAGTGGTTCACGGCGAACGGCAAGACCATGGCGGACCTCAGCGCGGGCATCGGGGCCATTGTGCTCGGCTGGCCGATTGTGGTCGTGGCGGTGAAGGACTTGAAGCGGGGCAACCTGACCACGAACGAACTCGTCGCGCTGGCCGTGCTCGCGTCGTTCGCCAGCGGGCATTATCAGGAGGCCGGTGTCGTGAGCTTCTTCATGCTGCTGGGCCAGATCATCGAAAGCCGCACCGCCGAGGGCGCGCGCCTCTCCATCGAGTCGCTCATCAAGCTCACGCCCACCAAGGCCCGGCGGATCGTCAATGGCAAGGAAGAGGAGGTCGCCGTTCACGAACTCAGGAACGGGGATGTCATCCGCGTCCGCCCCGGTGACAACGTCGCCGCCGACGGCCAGATCGTCTCCGGCGAAGGCTCGATCAACCAGGCCAACATCACCGGCGAGTCGCTCCCGGTGGACAAAAAGAGCGGCGACCAGGTCTTTGCCGGCACGATCAATCTGACCGGCGTGCTGGAAATCAAGGTCACGCGGGCCGGGACAGATTCCACGCTTTCCCGGGTGCGCGAGCTGATCCTCGCCGCCGAGAAGACGAAGCTGCCGATCATGCGCATCGTGGACCAATACATGAGCTTCTACACGCCGCTCGTGCTGGTCATCGGCGCGCTGGTGTGGGCATTCACGGGCGAGCTGAGCCGCGTCATCGCCGTCTTCATCGTCGCCTGTCCGTGTGCGTTCATTCTGGCCACGCCCACGGCGATGGTGGCCGCGCTCTCCGCGGCGGCCCGCCTGGGCATCCTCATCAAGAACGTGGCGGACATCGAACTGGCCGCCAAGATCAACGCCTTCATCTTCGACAAGACCGGGACGCTCACCACGGGCAAGCTCGCGGTCAGCCGGCTCGCCCCGGCGGCGGGCGTGGCCCCGGCGGATCTGCTGCGGGTGGCTGCGAGCGCCGAGCAGTTCAGCAACCATCCGACGGCCAAGGCGTTGACTGCCTTGGCGGTCGAGGCGGGCGTCCCGCTGGCTGACCCGAAGAACTTCGCCGAGACCGCCGGGCGCGGAGTGAAGGCGAATGTGGACGGCACGGTCGTGCTGGTGGGCCGCGCGCAGTGGCTCAAGGACAACGGTGTTCAGGGTGATTTCCTCCAGACCGTGGACGTGAACGAGACCGAGGGCTACAGCCTGCTCTTCATCGCGCGCAACGGCACCTGCATCGGCTGGGTGGGCCTGCAGGACGAGACGCGCCATGAGGCGAAGGAAGCGCTGCTGGATTTGAAGGAGACGGGCGTGCGCCGAATAGCGATGGTTTCCGGTGACCGCCAGCCGGTGGCGGCTCGTGTGGCCAAGGAAATCGGCTGCGAAGAGGTGGTTGCGGAATGCCTGCCGCAAAACAAGGTCGAGTATGTGAAGGCCATGCGCGCCAAGGGCTACCGCGTCGCGGTGGTGGGCGACGGCGTGAACGACGCCCCGGCACTGGCCGCAGGTGACCTGGGCATCGCGATGGGCGCGGCGGGCAGCGAGGTGGCCATCCACAGCGCCACCATCGCCCTGATGAACAACGACCTGCGCCGGCTGCCGTTCCTCATCCGCCTCTCGCGCATGACGCGCACCGTGATCAACCAGAACTTCCTGCTCGGCGTGGTCTTCGTGATCGGCGGTCTCGTGCTTGCCGCGTTGAGCTACATCAGTCCGATTCTCGCCGCTGTCATGCATGTGGTTGGCTCGTTGATCGTGGTGTTCAACAGCGCCCGGCTGGTGCGCCAGGGCGAGGAGCTGGAACCCTTCCTGGCCGGCGCGCCGGTGAACCCGCCGCCGACGGGCGGGCCCAGCCGGCATGAGGCGGCGGGGCAGTTGCAGCCGAAGCTGGCGTGAGGCGTAGGCATGCCCGCTTCGCGGCCTCGTTCGCAATGAACTTGTATGGTTGAACTATGACCGCCCTCGACACCCTCCAGCCTGAAGCCGCCGCGCGCACCACCACCGAGGCCGTGATCTCCGTGCGCGGCCTGACGAAGGTCTTCAAGGATTTCTGGGGCCGGCCCAAGGCGCGCGCGGTGGACAATGCGAATTTCGAGGTCCGGCGCGGTGAAATCTTCGGCCTGCTCGGGCCCAACGGCTCCGGCAAGTCCACCACCATCAAGATGCTGCTGGGCCTGCTCTACCCGACCAAGGGGCACATCGAAATTTTCGGTCACTCGCCGCGGCATGTGAAGACCAAGGCGCGCATCGGCTACCTGCCGGAGGAGAGCTACCTCTACAAGTATCTCGACTCCCGCGAAACCCTCGATTTCTTCGGCAACCTCTTTCAACTCGCGCCCGGCGAGCGCGACAAGCGCACCGAGCAGTTGCTGGAGATGGTCGGTCTCAGCCAGGTCCGGAGCCGCACGGTGGGCGAATTCTCGAAGGGCATGCAGCGCCGCATCGGCCTGGCCCAGGCGCTCATCAACGACCCCGACCTTGTCATCCTCGATGAGCCGACCGCCGGGCTCGATCCGCTGGGCTGCCGCGAGGTAAAGGATGTCATCCTTGCGCTCAAGAACCGCGGCAAAACGGTCATCCTCAGCAGCCACCTCCTCAGTGATGTGGAGGATGTCTGCGACCGCGTGGTGATCTATTACGGCGGCAAGATCCAGGCGGACGGCACGCTTAAGGAACTGCTCACGGAACGCGATTCCGTCCGCATCACGCTGCCTTCCCTCCCGCGCGAGGCGATGGAGAACATCCTCGGCACCATTCGCCGGGATGTGGCGGCTGACCGCATCCGGCTCGACAACCCGACGCAGAACCTGGAGAGCTATTTCCTCGGCGTGGTGAACCGTGCCCGCGCCAGCGAGCAGACCGCCGGGGCCACCAGTGGCAACCAGGTGGCCGAGTATCTGCGCGGCGGGGCGGAGGCCGGTGCCCAGCAGCAGGCGCGTGTCCTCGACCGCCTCGTGGCGGCGGCTCCGGCGGCGGAAGCGCCCGCGCCGGTCGTGATGGTGCCAACCACCGCGGAGGTCGAGGCCCAGAAGAAACTGGCCGCGCTCGCCGCCCCGGCCGCGGCCGGGGCCGAGCCGAAGGTTGAAATAGCGGCCAAGCCCGTCCTCGACGAGGCCAAGGCCAACGAGAAGCTGGCCAGCCTGCTGGGCAAGTCCAAGTAGTCCCGCCATGGCCGTCCATTTTGAAATCCTAAAGCACCCGCATCAGGGCTTGGTCGCCGTGAAGCACGGGTTGTCGTGGCCGGCGGCGATCTTCGGCTGGGCCTGGGCATTTGTGCGCCAGCTCTGGGTGCCGGCGCTGGGTTTGCTGATGGTCCATGTGGCGCTGGCCTTGTTGGCACAGAAGATCTTCACGGACAATGCCGTGCTGCTGAGCTGCCTGGGTTTCGGCGTCCAGGCATGGTTTGGTCTGCGGGCCAACTATCTGCTCGGCCGTGCGTATCAGGAGCGAGGTTTTCTGTATCAGGGGCTGGTGCCGGCCACGTCGCCTGCGGATGCAGTGGCCAAGTTCATGGCGGTGGGTGGAGAGCCACCGGTCGAATGGCGGATGGGGGTGGCACCCGTATTGTTCACTTGGCCGGCGTCCATTCAACAACTGCTGGCGATTGCCCTGCTGACCATCAAGGCCGTTGTTCGTTACCGCCTGCTGCCGGTGCTCGCCGTGCTGCTGGTGCTGGTGGTGGTGGGGTTGCCGCTGCTGCTCAGGCACGACGGCACCGCGCGGGGCCTGGTGCAGATCGTCATCACCTACTGCCTCAGCGCGGTCACGGCGATCCTCGGCCTGGTGACGCTCTGGCTTGCGACCGGCACGCTGGCGCGCGATGTGGAGGACTGCTCGATGCAGATGGTGGTGGTGAAGCCGATTCCCCGATGGCAGATCTGGCTGGGCAAGTGGCTGGGCATCATGGGGCTGAATTTGGCGCTGCTGGGGCTTTCCGGCCTGTGTGTCTTCCTCCTCATCCAGTGGCGGGCGGCCAGCCTGCCGGACAAGCAGCAGGCTATCCTGAAGAACGAACTGCTGATCGCCCGCGGTTCGCTTAAGGAGCCGCCCCCGGACCTGGACCCAGACGTGGAAAAGATCCTCAAGGAGCGCCTCAAGGAGATCGGCACGGTTGCCAACGGCGCGGATCTGGCGCGGGTGCGCAAGGATGTAAAGGAGTCGCTCAAGGCCCAGTATCAGGCCGTGGGACCGCGGCAGTCCCGCCCCTGGGTGATTGAGACCGGGCTGGCGCGGGGACAACTGGAGAACACGCCCATCTATCTCCGGGTGAAGTTTCGTTCAGCCCAATACAGCACCAAGCCGGAGACCTACGGGACGCTGTGGGAGATCGGCCCGCCCAACTCGACCAACCGGGTGCGCATCAGCCGGCCGCTGACCTCAGACACGTTCCACGAATTTGGCGTGAACCTGCTGGATGCCCGGGGAAGTCCCGTGGCGGAGCCGGTGAAAGGCGGGCAGTTCAAGAACCTGCTGGATGCGGAAGGCCGGCTCTTTGTCGTGTTTGGCAATCCGAACCAGGCGGTGGTGTTGTTCGACCTCGAAGAAGGTCTGGAAGTGCTCTATCACGAGGGCGGGTTTGGCCTGAACTTCACCCGCGGGCTGGGCATCATTTTCATCTGGCTGGGGCTGCTGGCCGCCATCGGGCTGGCCGGGGCGTCTTACTTGTCGTTTCCCGTCGCGGCCTTCTTCTCCATCACGGTGCTCATCTGCGGGCTGATGAGCGGCACGGTGGCCACCGTGGTGAAGGACGGCACCTTTGGCAGCACGAACCATGACACCGGTGCGCCCGAGGGGGTGCTTGGGGCGGTGGATTTCGTCATGGTGCCCCTGTTCCGCGCGGCGGATCACCTGCTGACGATGGTGAATTCTTTCTCGCCCATTGACGCCCTGAGCACGGGGCGCAGCGTGTCCTGGCTGACGCTGCTGCGGGCGGTGCTGCAAATCTGGGGGCTGATCGGGGGCTTCTTCGCCGTGCTCGGCATCATTGCCTTCACGCGGCGCGAACTGGCGACGGCACAAGGCAAGGGCTGACATGAACGACCGCCGCTTCTTCAAACCCTTGCTCGCGCTGCTGGTGCTCGTGCTGCTGGTCGGGGTTAATTTTGCCCAGCGGGCGCTGACCGCCGAGCGCACGCGCCTCAAGCTGACCCGCGTGGAGGCGGATCAGAGCATGCCTCCGGCGATGGCCTTTACCGCCGTGGCCCTCGGCGGTTTTCGCGGGCTGATTTCCAATGCGCTGTGGATGCGGCTCAATGACCTCCAGCTCGATGAGAAATACTTCGAGATGGTGCAGCTCTCCGACTGGATCACGAAGATGCAGCCGCACTTCGTGGCGGTCTGGGTGCATCAGGCCTGGAACCTGTCCTACAACATCTCGGTCAAGTTTCCCGACCCGAACGACCGGTGGTTCTGGGTGAACCGGGGCATCGAGCTGCTGCGGGACGAGGCGCTCAAATACAATCCCAGCGAGACGCTCATCTATCGTGAGCTGGCCTGGCACTTCCAGCACAAGATGGGGGCGAACCTTGACAACGCCCACATGACCTACAAGCGCGAGTGGGCGCGGCAGATGACCGAGGTCTTTGGGAGCCAGTTGAAACCCAACTGGGAGGAACTGCTCAATCCGCAGACGGACGAGGCGAAGCAGCGGGCAAAACTGCTCCGCGAGCGATACAAAATGGACCCGAAGCTCGCGCGTGAGGTGGACGAGAAATACGGCCCCCTCGAATGGCGGCTGCCGGAGACGCACGCGATCTACTGGGCCAGCCTGGGCCTGAAGAACTCGAAGCCGGAGCAGCTCATCACGCTCCGCCGCGTGATCTACCAGTCCATGCAGCTCGCCGCCCAACGCGGCCGGCTGATCTATAACCCGGTGGACAAATACTTCGAGTTCGGACCGAACCTCGTGGCCATCCCGATGGCGAACGAGGGTTACGAGGAGATGATCGCATCCGCCCGCGACAGTGCGGACAACGTGATGAACGCCCATGCGAACTTCCTCAAGCAGGCCATCACCGACCTCTACACCCACAATCGCGAGCAGGATGCGGCGCGCTGGCATGACTACCTGTCCAAGAAGTATCCCAACCGCTACACCAAGCCCGGCCAGACCGTCACGGAGTTTGTGCTGGAGCGCTTCAAGGAGCTGATGGACCTCGGCAAGGACAAGGTGCAGAGCGCCATCGAGGGCATGTTCATGCGGCACTTCTACGAACTGGCCCTCGGCGAGGACGATCGCGCGCAGGGTTACGTGAACCTGATCAAGCAGATCCATGCGGAGTATGCGAAGAAGGTGGTGCGGTCGGAACGCGACCGCGTGGACCTGCCTCCCCTCGCCAAGCTGCGTCAGGACGTGCTGAACCGGCTCATTGACGCGCCCCCGGGCGAGGGATGGAATCCGCAGCTCCGCCTGCAACTGCTGACCGCGCTGAACCTGCCGGTGCCCAAGAACGCGCCGTGGCTCAACGCCCCGGCTGTGCCACAGACCGGCACCCCCGGCACCCTTGTGGCCCAGGGCGGAACCAACCGCCCGAACACGTTCATTCCTCCGAAAGTGGACACCAACATCCCCGAAATGAACCTCAAGGCGGGCAAGGAATTTCTCGCCAAGAACAAGCAGCAGGCGGACGTCGTCGAGCGGCCCAGTGGGCTGCAATATCGCATCCTCAAGGCTGGCACCGGACCACTGCCCACCCTGAAGGACAAGGTGCAGGTCCATTACACCGGCCGCATCGTGGACAAGAAGACATTGCAGCCAGGCGGCGTCTTTGACAGCTCCTACGAGAAGAATCTGCCCGCCGAGTTCGAAGTGGCGGGCGTCATCAAGGGCTGGACGGAAGCGCTGCTGCTGATGCCCAAGGGCAGCAAGTGGCAGCTCGCCATCCCGCACTACCTCGCCTACGGCGAGCGGGGCAGCCCGCCGGGCATCGGCCCGAACGAGGTGCTCATCTTCGACGTGGAGCTGCTCGACATTCTCAAGAAATAGACCGGGGTGGGTGGGGTTGGGCACAACTTGACACTGCCCCCCGAACCCGAGCCGGCGCGGACGCCGGCGACACGGCCCGCGGGACGCGGGCGCTACGTAGCGCCGGCCTCCGGCCGGCCGTGCCGCAAGCGTCCTCGCTTGCCCGGCGAGGCGAGGGCGGGGGCAGTGTCGAGATGCGCCCGGTGGGGTTGGATGAGCCGAGTGGTGCTGGAAGTTTTTTCCCGTAGGTCTTAGTCTGACGCCCCGTAATTCATGAATCCGTATCTCCACTTCGTTTCCGAATACGCGCGTTTCGCCAAGGAAGGCAAGGCCTGGCCGCTCGGTGGTTTTCCGCGTTGTGCGCGACCGGATAGTGCTCCCGATGCGCCAGTGGCGCTGATCTTCTCCCCGCATCCGGATGACGAGGTGATCATCGGCGGGTTGGGGCTGCGGCTACTGCGCGAGGCGAAGTGGAACGTGATCAACGTGGCCGTGACGCAGGGCAGCAACAAGGCGCGGCAGGCCGGGCGTTGGGAGGAATTGCAGGCGTGCTGTGACTGCATCGGCTTTGGACTGGTGCCGACCATCCCCGGCGGGCTGGAGAAGGTGAACGTGACGGCGCGCGAGAAAGATCCGGCGCATTGGGCCGCTTCAGTGCAGGTCATCGCCGACCTGCTGGCAAAGCACCGGCCGCAGGCGATTTTCTTCCCCCATGACACGGACTGGAACAGCTCGCACATCGGCACGCATCATCTGGTGCTGGATGCGCTCCACACGCTGCCGCCGGACTTCCGCACGGTTGCGGTGGAGACGGAGTTTTGGGGTGCGATGGCGTCGCCGAATTTGATGGTGGAGATCAGCACGCAGGATCTCGCGGACCTCATCACGGCGCTGACGTTCCACGTCGGCGAGGTGCGGCGGAATCCCTATCACCTCACGCTGCCGTCGTGGATGGTGGACAATGTGCGGCGGGGCGGCGAGGTGGTCGGCGGGCAGGGCGGCGCGGTGCCGGACTTCACCTTTGCCACGCTCTACCGGCTGCGGAAATGGAACGGGCGGGAGCTGGAGAAGGCTTACAATGGGGGAAGGAATCTCCCGTGCGGGACGAATCCGGCGGGGTTGTTTGCGTAGTGGCGCAGGCGTCCCGCCTGTATCAGCGGGCGTCTCGCCCGCGAAGACTGGGCGGGCTGGTTTGAGGAAGATTCGCGGGCGAGACGCCCGGCGAGGCAGGCGGGACGCCTGCCCCACTAAGCTGGCTTCTTGAACAGGTAGTGCGAGACGAGCCACTCGTTGCCCGCGCGATAGCCCCACAGCTCGGCGCAGGCCATGTAGAAGACGCGCCAGTAAACCCACCACTTGGTCTCGTTCTCCGCGCCGTAAGTTTGGGCGAAAATCTTGCGGATCTCCGGCTCGTGCTCATCCATGTTCGCGAGCCAGGCGTTCGCGGTCTGCTCGTAGTGCTGGCCGTTCACGCGCCAGTGGTTCACGAGCCGGAGGTCGTCCTGAAAGTAGAGCAGCAGGTCGTCGCTGGGCATGATGCCGCCGGTGAAGAAATAGCGCGCCATCCAGTCCGTCTCGTCCCGCGCGATGAAGTGATAGGCGAACTCCCGGTGCGTGAAGATGTGGACGAAGAGCTGTCCGCCCGGCCGGAGCCAGCGCGCGATGTTCGCCATCAGCCGCTGGTAGTTCTTCATGTGCTCGAACATCTCGATGGAGACGACGCGGTCGAAAAGCCCGGTAGCAGCCGACGTGAGGAGGCTCTGACTGGTTTCGGGTTTCGCGTTCGGAGTTTCGAGTTGAGATGGAGCCTCGTCACCTCGGCTGCTACCAGGCGGTTCAAACCGGTTCATGTCGCAGGTGATGATGCGGAGGTTTTTGAGGCCACGTCGCGCGGCCTCCGCATCAATGAACTCCTTCTGCGTCCGCGAGTTCGAGACGCCGGTGATGCGGGCCTTGGGAAACTTCTCCGCCATCCACAGCGAGAGCGAGCCCCAGCCGCAGCCGAGTTCGAGGATGTCCTGGCCGTCGGCGAGCTGGGCGCGCTCGGCGTAGAGCGCGAGCATCCGCTCCTCGGCCTCGGCGAGCGTGGTGACGCCGGCGGGCCAGAGCGCGCCGCTGTATTTCAGGCGCGGCCCGAGGCAGAGCTGGTAGAACCGCGTGGGCACCTCGTAGTGCTGCTCGTTCGCCGCCGCTGTCTCGATGGCGATGGGCGAGCGGCGCAGTTCCTCGATGAGCGACTGCAAGTGGGCGCGCTGCGCTTCGGCACCGCCTTTGTCCTCCTCGCGCAGGCGCTGCGCCAGCAGGCGACGGATGCCGAGGCGGAGGAGGAAGTCGGGAAAGACGTCGCGTTCGAGGAGAAAATCAATCATGCGGCGGGTCGAGGCGGATCGTGCCAGCGCGGAAGTCGAGTTCCAGGCGGCAGCCGGTGAAGAAGTCGAGGCCGAGCAGGCCGTGGACGGAGGTGCAGGCCGGCAACTGGTGAGCCAGCACCGTGAAATCCCGCACGCTGTGACCGAGGGCCTTGAGCTCGGGCACACGCACCTTGGGCATGAGTTCCCGCCGGCTACCGGTGGTGACGACGATGCCCTCGGCATCAGTCGGAATCGGACAGCCGATGAAGGCCAGGAGCTTGGGCGAAATCAACGTGCGCGAGGCCCCGGTGTCGAGCGCAAGCTCGGCCTCCGTCGTTCCGAGCGGGCCGGAGAGCAGGGCGGTGACCGCGACGATTCGGCGGGCGGGATCGAACCAGAAAATCACAGGATGTATTCCATCCCCTCCGGTTCCTTGACGAAGCAAAGGCTGGCGAAATGGCGCGACTTGCCCCGGTGAGGCATGGCGGCTTCGATCACCTCGTCCCGGTCCGGGCCGTGCGCGATGACCCAGCCGCCAGTGACATGTTGCTGCTCGTTCACCTGCGGGTCGCGGAGCAGCACCCACTCGCCGTCGTAGCGGACTTCCAGTTCAGCGCGGGTGAGGAACTCGTTCATGGTGATGGAATCTAGCGGATGGACGCGGGCAATTCAATGACCGCTTCCGGCACCGTTGGCAGCGGGCTTCTTGAACCAAGGCACGAAGGCGCTGGTGGTGCGTTGGTAGGCGCGATAGGCGTCGCCCTTGGACTTGAGAGACAGCTCCTCGGTCATGGGGATGCCGGTGACGTTGAGGAGGAAGTGCAGCATCAGCGCGGGCGCGATGAGGCCCAGCCAGCCCCACGGGGAGCCGAGCGCGAAGACGGCGTAGCCCATCCACACCAGCCATTCGAAGAAGTAGTTCGGGTGGCGCGACCAGTTCCACAGGCCGGCCTGGCAGACCTGGCCCTTGTTCGCCGGGTCCGCGCGGAAGCGGGCGAGTTGGCGGTCGGCGAGGGATTCGCCGAGGAGGCCGAGGAGCCAGAGAGCAACTCCGAAGCAGCCGGAGATGCCAAGATCCCAACCAGAGGTGAAGCGGCTTCCGTCCAGACATGTGAGCATGACAGGGAGCGATAAGACGATTTGGAGCAAGCCTTGGAGTTGAAAGAAGCCGAACATCTTGCGGGCAGTGGCTGCTCCCCATTCTTCACGCAACTTGGCGTAGCGAACGTCTTCGTGTGGATGGTGCGAGCGGACTCGGACAAACAGGTGACTGCCGAGGCGGAAACTCCAGACGAAGACCATCAGGGTTAATGCCTGCTGTCGGGGCAGCACACGAAAATCGCTGTCCTCGGTGCCGAGCATGAAGAACAAAAACGCCAGCGGGGCGAAACCCGCCGCCCACACGACATCCACGATGCCGTTGTTCCGAATCAAGCGAGCCGCGAGCCAAGTGAGCGTCATCTCTACGATCACAAACGCCATCGCGAGACCGAGCATGATCAGGACGCCGGTCAGCATGGCAGGTGGAGCGCCGGTCTCTGACCCGGCGTTGAGGAGCGCGGCTCTATGAGCCGCAGCGGGCTCCGGTGCTCAGGAGAGGTGCCAAGCCAACTGTGAAGCTGCTGGTGGTTTGGATGCTGCTGCGGGTCGCAGACCCGCGCTCCGGGGGCGAGCGGTTCACGCCGGGTCGGAGACCGGCGCTCCGCGAATTGCGGCGCGCGTCTTGGACTGCGCCGGCAGAGCGAAGCGGCGACGGCGCTTTGGTGTCCCGCGGAGCGGGCGTGAGGCGGACACTCCTGTCCGCCGTGGCCTACGGTCGCTCCAGACTTGGGGACCAGAGTGTCCCCATCACGGAGGAGCCGCTCCGCGGGACGGGAAAGCGGCGTCGCGCTGCGCTTGCCGCCGCAGTCCAAGACGCCGTGGGGCTTCGTCTGAGTTGGGAGCGCGAGCAGCATCATGTTACTGGTGAGGAATTCTTCCGCAGCAGCAGGTCTTCCATCGTGGCGTTGGCCGGCAGGCGGAAGAGTTCGCGGAGGAGGTAGATGGCCATGGCGATGTTGCCGAGCAGGAGGATGGCGAGGAGCCAGAGGACGCGGGCGAGGTTCGAGGGCTCCTTGTAGGCGAGCCAGACGTAGAAGGTCAGGAACGCGAAGTAGGTGTCGAACAGGGTGGCGATGAACCACGGATGGGTGAGGACTTCACGCGGCGTTTTCCAAAGCGCGACTTCGAGGCTGGCCCACGTCGTCACGGCGAGCATGGCGACGAGGACGAAGGCGGCGGCGAGGCGGAGGGGGAGCATGGCGGAGGAGGGGAGTATTGGAGTGGTGGAGGATTGGTTGGGGGCTCGGGCATTACTCCAGTGCTCCACCACTCCAGCACTCCGTTTACATCAACGTGCGGTTGTTCGGTCGCGTATAGACTGCCTGCACTACACTGATGTTCCGCTGGGCGAAGGCGGCTTCGCAGTAGCTCAGGTAGTAGTTCCACTTGCGGATGAAAGCGTCGTCAAAGTGCAGTTCTCGCAGTTCGGGGTGGCGGGCGTTGAAGCGGTTTCGCCACTCGCGCAGGGTGCGGACGTAGTGATGGCCGAGGTCGTGGAGGTTGTGCAGATGCAGGTCCGTGCCGCGCTGGAGCGACTGCGTGACGCGGCCCACAGACATTAGGAGCGAGCCGGGGAAGACATGCTTCTGAATCCAGTCCACGCCCTTGCGGAACTGGTCGTAGCGGCTGTCGGGGCTGGTGATGTATTGGAGGGCGAGCAGGCCGTCGCGCTTGAGGAGGCGCGCGCATTGGGCGAAGTAGCCATCCACGTAACGCTCACCGACGGCTTCGAGCATCTCGATGGAGACGATCTTGTCGAACTGCCCGGTGGTGTGGCGGTAGTCCTGGAGGCGGACTTCGACGCGGTCGGCGACGCCTTCGCGGGCGAAGCGGTCTTTGCACCACGCGAGCTGCGCCTCGGAGATGGTCAGGGTGGTGACGCGGCAGCCGAAGTGCTTCGCCGCGTGACAGGCCATGCCGCCCCAGCCGGAGCCGATTTCGAGCAGATGGTCGGTGGGCTTGAGCCGGAGGCTGCGGCAGAGGGCATCATACTTTGCGGTCTGGGCCTGCTCCAGCGTCAGCTCGGGCGAGACGAAGAGGCCGCAGGAGTAGGTCATCGAGGGGTCGAGCCAGAGGCGGTAGAAGTCGTTCCCGAGGTCGTAATGCTCGGCGATGTTGCGGCGGCTGACCTTCACCGAGTTCGGGCGGAGCAGGTGCTTCACACGGTTCGCGCCACGCAGGAGGTTGAGCGCGAGCGGGCTGTGCTGCGAGCCGGACATGCCGGGCGCGTGCTCGACGTTATCAATGAACCAGGTGAGCACGGCGGGGAGATCATCGGTGTCCCAATCGCCGTCCACGAAGGTTTCGCCGAAGCCGATGTCGCCGTAGAGGACGCAGCGTTTGAAGAAGCTCGGGCGCACGATGCGGAGCCGGGCGGTGGGTTCCGGGGCGTGGCCGAAGCGGCGGATGGAGCCGTCGGGCAAGGTGGCTTCGAGGCAGCCAAGGGGCATCTTGGCGAGGGCCTGCTCGATGGCACGCTGGTAGAAGCCGGGGCGGGCGGTGGGCGGGGAGGTGGAAGAGCGGGGGGCGTGCGGTCGGGGGTGGACGGTGGTGCTCATGCAGGCGCGGCAAGGTTAGCGCGAAGTTGCAGAAGCGCAACGGGGAGAAGGTAAAGGGAAGGTAAAGGGGGCGCACCGCGCGATTTGAGCATGAGCCTACGGCGGGTAGGGCGGGCTGTCCTCAGCTCGCCGTCGAGCACCCGGAGGCCACTGAACCTCGGCGGCACGAAGCTTTCGTTCCGTGAATTCTCACCATGAGCCGGAGAGGGAAGAGTAGGATTAAGATTAGGAGTAGGAGTAGGAAGAAAGATCTGAGCCACGGCTCCTGCGAGTGTCCTGAACTCCCGTGCCGGCGGCTTGCCGCCGCCGCGTTGCGGGTGGAGGGCTTGAAGGCGGTTCGTCCCGCTGCGGCCAACGGACGGCGGCTGCAAGCCGCCGGCACATGGCTTACGGCTTGCGCAACGACTCGTGCGGGTTGAACACGCCTTGCTGGAGGTGCGGGTTCGCGGCTTTGCGGTGCCAGGGGACGCGTTTCCACCAGAGCTTGAGGGCGTGCCAGTGTATGAGGGTGATGACGCGCAGGGTGATGAGCGGATACTTGAGGGTGAGGCGCGCGAGGTTGCCATCGGTGAGCGGGACGCGGCTGCCGGTGAGGGCGGTGAGGAGGACGGGGCGGTCGCCTTCGCGGTCGTCAATGTGGATGTCGAGCTGCTCGCCGGGGACGCGGAGCTTGAAGTCGAAGGCGAGGTCGAGCGCGGAGAAGGGCGAGACGTAAAAGTGCTTCGGCACGATGCGGCGGAAACGACCGTCGGATGCGAGGTCTTCGGGGCGGAGGAGGAAAGGTTTCTGTTCGCCGAAGGTGTTGCCGACCTCGGCGACGGCGCAGAGCGGTCGATCCTGGGCGTCGAGGCAGAAGTAGAACGAGACGGGGTTGAAGATGTAGCCGAAGACGCGGCAGTGGGTGAGGAGGAGGACGCGGGTATCGGCGGGGAGGGGGAGGCCTTGGGTGGAGAGCCAAGTGAGGAGGGAGGTTTTGGTCGGGAGGGGATGGGGGATGGCGTCTTGCGTCTGGGATTGAGGAAGGGTAGCAGCCGACGTGAGGAGGCTCTGACTCAATGCGGAATTGGATGATGGAGCCTCCTCACGTCGGCTGCTACCGGGGGAGGGGAGGTGGTCGGTGTCGTTGAAGCGGTAGAGGTTGGGGCGGTTGTGGCTGAAGAGGCGGAGGCGGGTGGGGAGTGCGTCGAGTTCGTCGAGGTCGAGGCAGAAGAGGAAGATGCGGTAGCGGAAGTGGTGCTCCTTGGGCGAGAGGCGGTGGTGCATCACGGAGCAGTCGTAGAGGCAGGAGCGGAGCGGGGGAATGGTCTGGGCGGCAGCACCCCTCACCCCGGCCCTCTCCCCGTTGAGGGGAGAGGGAGGGGAGGGGGCGTCGGCGTTCAATGAGCGTCTTGTCATCGGTGCGACTCCAGTTTGGCACGGGGCAAGAAGTAGGCGTTCGTGCCGGTGCCGATATGCAGGCCGTCGGGAAGAAACTGGATTTGTCCCCACTGCTTGGCAGCTTCGGCGATGCTGGCAACACGGCCAAGCTCGCCGCATTCGTGCCAGTAATTCGGGCCGCCGATTTCCACCCTCGCTTTTACCACGAATCCTTCGCGCGAAGGCTCGACGAGGACCAGCGTTTTGTAGGTCAACATGCCGTTCTCTATTCCGGGATCACCCCAACCTACAGCAATGACCCGTTCGCGAGTTGTCTGGATGAGGCAGTGCACTGCCTGCCAGCCCGCAAACAGCACCACCAGCGACAGCAGCACCATCCATTTGATTCCCCACGGACGGTTACTGCGCGTGGAGACGCTCGCTGCGCTCGCCTCGCTGCGCTCGGAATGGGGCTCGACGGAGTCTCGCCCTACCGGGGGTGGGTTTGGCGCGCTCACGGCCAGAGAGTGTCACCACTCACGGCCCGGCTGCAATCCAGCGCGGAGGCGAAGGCGTCTTCGTGGAAGCCATATTTGAAGTAGCTGCCGGCGAAGAAGACTCGGTTGCCGGGGCGCGTGTTGAGCGAGGGGAGTTCGGCCTGCGCCTGCGTGGCGGCGAGGTTGAAGAGCGGGTGATGATACTCGATGCGACGGAGGATTTTCTCGGGGGCGATTTGGTCCGCGCCGTTGATGGAGACGAAGTAGTTCTCGCGGTCGGAGACGCCTTGGAGCGAGTTCATCCAGTAGATGGTGGAGGGGACTTCGCGGCCCGTGGCGTCGCGCTCGACGCGGTAGTTCCAGGAGGACCACGCGAGGCGGGTGCGGGGCATCACGGCGGCGTCGGTGTGGACGGTCGCGAGGTTGGGCTGGTAGCGAAACGCGCCGAGGAGCCGGCGCTCGGTGGGGTCGGCGTCGGTGAGGAGGGCGAGGGACTGGTCGGCGTGGGCGGCGAGGATGACGCGGTCGAAGTGCTCGGTGCGGCCGTCGGCGGTGGTGATGGCCACGGCGTCGGCAGTGCGGCGGATGGCGGTGACCTTCGCGTTGAGGCGGACGCGGTTTTGCGCGCGGAGCGGGGCGAGGAGCTTGTCCACGTAGTGCTTCGCGCCGCCATCCACGGTGAGCCATGGGTGCTGCGTGTGCAGGCCGAGGAAGCCGTGGTTGTGGAAGAAGCGCAGCAGCGTGACGGCGGGGAACTCCAGCATCAGCTCGGGCGGCGTGCTCCAGACCGCGCCGCTCATGGGCACGAGGTAGAGGCGGAGGAAGTCGTCGCCGTAGCCGCGCGCGCGGACGTAGTCGGCCACGGTCATGGCGGCGAATGCGGGGTCGGTGAGCGCGGCGACGGCCTCGGTGTTGAAGCGGTTGATTTGCCGAAGCATGCGCCAGAAGCGCGGGCGGAGGAGGTTGCGGCGCTGGGCGAAGAGATGGTTCAGGCTGCTGCCGCTGAACTCGATGCCGCTGGGCCGGTGCTGGACGCTGAAGGACATCTGGGTGGGCTTCACGCGCACGCCCAGCTCGCGGAAGAGGCGGGTGAGGTGCGGGTAGGTGACCTCGTTATAGACCATGAAGCCGGTGTCGAAGGCGATGTGGCTGGAGCCTTCGGGGACGGCGATGGTGTTGGTGTGGCCGCCGGGGTAATCCGCCTGCTCGAAGAGCGTGAGGTCGAAGCGGGACTGCAGAAAGTGCGCGCAGCCCAGGCCGGCGACGCCGGTGCCGATGATGGCGAGACGCGGGGTCATGCGGGGAGGAGACCCAAAGATTTGGGAAAGACAAAGATGGGGGAGGAGGGATTTCTCTGCGGTTGTCCCGGCTCTGCGGTGGAGTGGAATTGATTTTTACCGCAGAGGCGGGACGGGCGCAGAGGGGGAGGGGAGGGGACACAGAGAGGTTGGAACTGAACTGGTCCAAGGAATTGGTTCGTGGGTGAATGTGGCAGTGGGCGAAGCTCCAAATTCCAAGTATCAAATTCCAAACAAGCTCCAAGTTCCAAATGTTGGTGCTGTGGTCGGATGTGCGGTTGGGAGACGTTGTCAGGCCTGGAGGGCCAGCGGAACTTAGCCGGGCTCGTTCGGACGATTGCCCCCTCACCCTGCCCTCTCCCCCGATGGGGGAGAGGGTGGACGCGGTGGCGTGCGGAAGTGCTGTGGCGTGACTGGCGGAAGTGCGCGCCCAGGATTGCGATGCCGGTGCCGACGATGGCGAGGCGTTCCATTGTTCAGGAAGAGTGCCTCGCTTCCGCCTCCAACAGATCGTTCGTGACCGCAAACTCCTCGACCGCAACACGAAGGTTTTTCCAGGAACGTTGAAGTCCGAATGCCTGACCCTTCGCAGCGTTGAAGACTGGCGGAAATCTCGTGCCAGTGATGCGGGTCACAAGCGAATCCACCATCGCCGGCGTGAAGCGGTCGCGTTTGATGCGCTTCGTGAGACTAGCAGTGTCCTCGAATGGGAGCGCAGTCCCGTGGCTCTCAAATGCCCAACGGTCTCCATCCTCAGCACACTCTATCCGTCGGCTAATCACTCCGTTCGTTAAAAGGCAAAAACTCCTCACCTGAGGCAGAGCGACGGCGGCGACAGCGTCGCAGCCGGTGATGCGGGAGTGAGCGTAGACGTCCACCATGCACCACTCGCCGATCATGTCCGAGCAAACGAACGACCATTCACCGCAAGCCCAAACAAGGTAGTTTCGGGTAAAGGATTTGAGCGGGAGCACGAAGTTGATGGCTTCTGAGAGCGACAAGAGCGGGGTTACCAAGACCGGACCGAACTGTGCGAGCAGCTTCCTTTGACACTCCATCGCCTGTTCGGGCGGAAGCTTGCAAAAAGCCCCGCACCTCAGATGTTCTGAGAGCCGCGTAAGTTCGCGAACCATTGCCCTTGATGCTGATTGCTGTTCACACCTAGACGACAGCAGCCTCAACGTGAAGCGCTGATTCCAAACCTGACGACGCTATTCGCTGGTCTTCTATCCCAGCTTCAGCGCCCCACCATCACACAGGGCGGCTTTGCCGAAGGTTTCGAGGCGGTGGCCCATGGCGTGGGCGAGGGCGAGGTGCAGGCGGTTGTGCGCGACCTTGTCCAGCTTGAGCGAGCGGCCCATCGTGAAGCCGGGCGCGCCGCCGACGAGGAGGAAGGGGATGTTGTCCAGCGTGTGGGAGCTGCCACGGCCGAGTTCGTTGGTCCAGACGACGAGGGTGTTGTCGAGCATCATGCCTTCGCCGCCGGGTTCGGGGGTGGTGGCGAGCTTCTGCACCAGGTAGGCCAGTTCGCCCGCAAACCATTTGTTGATCTTCACCAGCTTGGCGGCCACGGCCTCGTCCTTGTCCTCGTGTGACAGGGCGTGATGGCCTTCCTTGATGTCCAGCCAGTTCATGCGGGCGCCGCCCACGGACTTGGTGAACTGCAGGGTGGCCACGCGGGCCATGTCGTTGACGAAGCTGTTCACCAGCAGGTCAATCTGCATGCGGCTCAGGCGCGGGAGGTTGTCGTTCTGGTCGGCGACGCCTTCGCCGAGGGTCGGCGGCGCGGCGCGGAGCTTCTGCTCTTTGGTGCTGGCGATTTCCTTTTCCATCTGGCGCACGAGGGCCTGGTGCTCTTCCAGCAGGCGGCGGTCTTCGGCGCTGATCAGCTTGCCGACCTTCTGCAGGTCGCCGCGCACGGTGTCGAGGATGCTCTGGAGGTTCTCTTTGTCGGCCATCTGCCCGTAGAGCTTCTCATACATCTGGTAGGGATCGGAGATGGGTGCGACGGGCTTGTTCGCCCCGGCGTAGCTCATGCGCGTCCAGGGATCGGCGCGGTCCGTGACGCCGACGCCGAATTCGAGCGAGCCGAAGCGGGTGCGGGTGTCGTCCTTGCTTTGGAGGTAGTTCTTGATCTCCTGGTCAATGGAGATGCCGCTGGCCCAGCCGGCGGGCGCGCCACCGCCGCCCATGATGTTGCCGGGATAAAGCTCAATGCCCGTGAGCAGGCAGCTCATGCCGCGCATGTGGCTGTCGCCGTCGCCCTTTACCTTGTTGTAAACGCCGTTGAGGACGAGCATCCGGTCCTTGAACGCCTCGAGGGGCGTCATGATTTCCTTGAGCTGGAAGTCGGTGCCGGTGGCGTCGGGCCAGAAGGCGGCGGGGATGGTGCCGTTGGGGCTGAACATGAACACCAGGCGCTGGCGGGGCCGGGCGGGCGCGGCGAGGCCGAGGCTGGGCAGGCCCGTGATGAAGGGCAGGGCGGCGGCGGAAAGCCCGGCCTGTTTCAGGAAGTGGCGGCGATGGATGGCGTTCATTTTTTCTTCGGTGCGTTGCTGGCCGGCGGCTTCTCGATCCCCTGCAGGGCGGACACCACTGCGATGTCCACCAGCAGTTGCTGGATGTTATACCCCGACTTGACGAAGGAAAGCCGCAAGTGGTTCAACACATCGAGGCCGTAGGCGGGGATGGGCTGCTTCACGACCTGGTTGAACAACTGCTCGATGAAGGCGTTGTGCGCGTGCTCGCTGTTCACGGCGAATTCGGCGACATCCCGCGCGCCCTTGAGGCGGACGATGCCGCCGTCGTCGGTGGTGTAGTCGGCGGCGGCGTTGATGGGGCGGCTGCCGTCCTGCTCGCGGAAGCGGCCCACGGCGTCGAAATTTTCGAGGCTGAAGCCGAGCGGGTTGATGACGGAGTGGCAGCTCTGGCAGGCCTGCGGGCGGGTCAGTTCGGTGATCTTCTCGCGCATGCTCATGCCGGGCTTGAAGTCGCCCTCTTTGAAGGCAATCGCCATGGGGGGCGGACGCAGGGCGCGGCCCACGATGTTGCGGGTGAGGAACACGCCGCGATGGATGGGCGAACTGGTCTTGTTGTAGGAGAAGGCCGCAAGGAGATACGGGTGGGTCACCACGCCGGAGCGCTGCTTGGGATCGAGTTGCGTGCGGACGAACTCATCGCCCGCCTCGGAGGCGTTGGTGAGGCCGAGGCCGTAAAACTTGGCGAGGCGCGCGTTCACGAAGAAGTCATCCTCCAGCAGCAGGCGGCGGTAGTCGGAGGATTCAGTCCAGACCACGTCATCGAGGAAGAGGTTCAGCGAGGTGCGCAGGTCGGCAATGATCTCCGGGGTGAAGCCGGGGAAGAGCTGCGGGTCTTTGGCGAGATCCTCGATGTGGTTCATTTGGAGCCAGCGGTGGAGGAAGTATTGCATTTTGCCGCGGGCACGGGCGTCGGCGAGCATCCGGCGGGCTTGTTCGGTGATCTGCTCGCGGGTGCGGAGCCTGCCTTCGACAGCGGCTTTGGTGAGGGCGGCGTCCGGCAAGGAGTCCCACACTCCGAAGGAGAGGCGTTCGGCGATGGTGAAGTCATCCGGCTTCGCGCCTTCGATGCCGAGGTAGAGGAAGCGGGGCGACTTGAGGGCGAGCAAGATGACGCGCTTCACGGCGTCCTCGGGCTTGGCCGCGCTGCGGAAGGGCAGGGTGACGAACAACTGTTTCTCCTCGGCGCTCAGCGGGCGGCGGAAGGCCCGGGTGACGAGGTCGGCGCAGAAGGCCTCGACCTTGTCTGTGCGGTCCTTGTCGTTGGGCTTGCTGCGCGTGAGCTTGTCGAGGCGCTTGGCCACGTAGGTGGCGACCTCGATGGCCACGTGGGTGACGGCTTCGTCCCATTCCTTCGAGACGGACACGCCGCGCTCGTAGCCGACGCTGCTGTCGTCCGCCGGGAACGGGGTGGCGATGATGAAAGTGGGGTTGGCGCGCTCGGGAGCGAGATTGCGGGCGGGGATGACCTGGAGGGCGCTGTGGGGCGGGTTCCAGAGCAGGGTGACGTTCGCCGAGGGGTCGCGCGCGGTCTTGAAGAACTCCAACCGGAGGGGATACGCGCGGCCGCCGATGAGCCGGATGGTCGCCCGATGCTCGATGCCCTTGAAGGACGAGACGGAGCCGTCAATGAGCGGCTTGTCGTCGTCGTTCACCCAGAGGCGGATGCCGTTGGAGGTCTGCACCACGAACTCGTGGTCGCCAGTCTCGTCCGCGATGACGGAGCCCTGCCACTGGATGGCAAAGCCATTGGTGCTGCCGGCGGCCCAGGGCGGGTTGTTGGTGCCGAACTTGAAGTCAATCTTGGGGTCATTGCGCTCAAGAGATTTGTCTTCGCGGCGGGGGTTGCGGGACTTGTAGCCGGTGGCTTGGAGGCCTTTGCCGGCGCTCAGCTTGAGGTCATCCCCCGGGGTGCGGAACAGGTCGGCGACGGCGAGGAGGTGCTGGCGGTTGGTGAGGCGGACGAGTTCGACGCGCGCGGGCTTGGTCTTGGCGCGGGCTTCGCGGGAGTAGAAGCCGTCGTAGATGTAGCGGGCGACGGCCTCGGCGTGGGGGCCGGTGCAGGAGCCGGGCTTGTCCTCCGGCATGGTCTTGGCGATGTAGCGGGTGAGCTTCTCGATGGACCAGTCGCCGACGAGGGCGTCGGTGTATTTGCCTTTCACGCCCTCGCCTGCTTTGCCGTGGCACTTGGCGCACTGCTGCCGGTAGATGTCGTTGCCGTCGGGCTTGCGGGAGAAGAGCGCGGCGGGGGCGGCCGGGGTGAACCAGAGGCCCAGCAGCAGCAACAGCCAGACGGGCGAACGAGAGGGACGGGCGGACTTCATCGGTGGCGGCAAAGCAATTCGAGCGCGCGGCAACACGCCGCAGAACGGAGTCGTGACGGGCGGGAAGGGGGAATCATTCGACTGGGTTCAAGCCAAGCTCCGAAGTTGACCACGGATGGACACGGATCAGGGAAGGGCCGGGAGCAGGTGCGTCGTGCCACAGAGGAGACCCGTTTCCGATGCAAGTCGGGAGCCTGGTGCCAGACGCCACCCCTCACCCCAACCCTCTCCCCTCCTCCGAGGAGGGGAGAGGGAGGAGATGGGCGCCCGGCCCGCTTCAGCTATTCCACCGATAGTCATTGGGTAATTGGTGTGATGTGGGGGCGGTTCAACTTTGAACCTTGAACTCGGAACTCGGAACGGGTCGTTGCCCCTCGGCCAGCACCTCCGCCGGGACGGGGCGCAGGTTCCAGATGAGGCCGGTCCAGGAGAGGGCCTTGAGGCCGTAGTAGGTGAGGTCAATTTCCCACCAGTAGAAGCCCTGGCGCGTGGAGTGCATGTAGTGGTGATGGTTGTTATGCCAGCCCTCGCCAAGCGTGAGCAGGGCGAGCAGGAGGCTGTTGCGGCTGGTGTCGCCGGTTTCGTAGCGCTGGCGGCCGAAGACGTGGGCCAGAGAATTGATGAAACAGGTGCAGTGGAAGAGGACGACGGTGCTGATGAAGCCCCAGACGAGGAACTGGCCGCCGGTCGCGCCCAGTTCCGGGTGGGCGTGGGCGAGCCAGGCACCGGTGGCGTAGAGAGCCGCGCCCAGGAGCAGGGGGACGAGCGCGTCGAAGCGGTTCAGGAAGACGAGTTCCGGGTATTTGGCGAAATCCTTGATGCGGCTGTAGTCGGTGGGGAAGTTGCGCGGGCTGGTGATCCAGCCGATGTGGGACCAGAGGAAGCCATGCTGGCGGGGGGAATGGGTGTCCTCCTCCGTGTCCGAGTGCTGGTGGTGCTGGCGGTGGTGGGCGGCCCACCAGAGGGGGCCGCGCTGGGCGGAGGAGGAGCCGACCACGGCGAACACAAACTGCATGAACCGCGAGGTCTGGAAGCTGCGGTGGGAGAAGTAGCGGTGGTAAAACCCCGTGATGGCGAACATCCGCACCACGTAAAGGGCCACCGCCATGGCGACGGCTGGCCAGCTCCAGCCGACCCAGAGCACGCCGAGGCAGCCGCCGTGCAGGAGGAAAAAGGCGCTGCAACGGCCCCAGTCGGCCTTGTCCGGCTTGTTGCGGGCGGTGGCGAGGTCGTCACACCCGTAGTCCGAGTCGAACCATTGGACCACCGCTTTGAGTCCCAAACGCAGAGAGTTCATGCCAGTCAAGAGCGGGACGGTAACGGGTTGTGGACGGGGGTCAAATCTACTATTGTAAACACCGTGTAAAACCGGGCTGAATGAAGCCGCCTACGGGAAATCTTGGATTGACTTTAAGTGGGGGTCCGATACGCTGACGCAAACGTGGGAACTGAGTAATGAAGCAACCGTCACTGGTTATATGAAAAATTTCGGTCGCAACCCCATTCTATCCATCGGCAGCGTGCTCCTTGCGGCTTTGTGGCTCTTCGCCGCGGACGCACAGGCCGCTTCCGGCGTCGCTGAGGTCAAGAAGGTCGTTGGCATCGCCAATTTCACCGACGCCAAGGGCGGCGGGCCGATCAAGGAAGGCGACATCCTCATGGAGGGTGCCACCATCACCACCGGCGCGGGCTCGTATGTGGATCTGGACCTGAAGGTCAACGGCAACGCGCTCCGCGTGGAGGCGGACAGCACGCTGGCGCTCAACAAGCTGGATTACGTCAAGGCGGGTGACACCATCATCAACACCCAGCTTGAGGTCAAGAAAGGGTCCACCGTGGCCAACGTCGTCAACAAACTCTCGAAGGCTTCGAAATACGAGATCAAGACGGCGTCGGGTGTCGCTGGTATTCGCGGCACGGTGCTGAAAGTGACCACAACGCGTGTCACCTGCCTCATTGGCAAAGTTGAATTTCGGACGGTCAATGGCCAGTTGCAGCTCGTCATCGGCGGGACGGTCTATTCCTCCGGGGCTGCGGGTCCGGTGAAGGCGACCACGGTGGAGACCACGGGCTTGGCGACGGCGGCGACTTCCTGCACGGCCAACACGCAGGCGTCAACCACGGTCAATCAGGTGGTCAAGCAGTTCACCACGGTGATCGCTGCGGAGGCGGCCGCCGATGCCGGACCGGGCGGAGCCGCTCAAGCTTCGGCTGATGCGGCCAGGGCCGTCTTGGCGGCGTTGGTTGCGGCGGTCAAGGAAGCGGCTGACAATGCTCCTCCGGCGATCCGGGCGGCGGCGCAGGCGGCGGCGGCGGATTTGGCCAAGCGCAGCGAGGCGATTCAAACGGCTTCGGCTGCCGATGGTGCGGCCTTGGGCACAATTGCCAGTGGCGGGACGTCCGAACAGGCCAAGGCGAACGGTGATAGTGCGGCCGACAGATCGACGACCAACAAGGATATCAGCGGGAATGCGAAGAAAAACATTGATAAGGTCGTCGGCGATGCGAACAAGATCAAGCAAACTGGCGGTAGCGGAGACCAAATCATTGCGGGGACGGTTGATGGTGGTGCCGCAGGTTTGCCGGTTAATCCCAATGGGTCTCCGACGGCGGTCGTAACCAATGACGGCACCAAGAAGACCGACACTGTGAATTCACCTGTCGGTGAAACCAAGTCGTTCATTTCCTCGACCACAGGTGGCGGCGACAATACCCCGGCTCCCAACCCTTAAACAACGGGTTCAAATTTAAGCAACCCAGAGCGACCTTGTGTTGCTCTGGGTTTTTTGTTTAGCTGGGGCTCACGCGTGACTCTCTCGAAGGCCAAGCTGATCCCTTACGCCATCGCTGTCGGGGTCATCGCGTTCGTCTGCTTCCTGCAATCCCTCCGGCATTGGTCTGAGCGCGGGGTTCTGCTGGACGGAGCGAACCGGGCGATGGAGGAAATGGAATGGAAGACCTACGACCTGCGGCAGCGGGCGGCCTTGAAGCATCAACCGGAGTGCGCCACAAATCTGGCCTTTGTTGAAATTTCTGACGACGACATCAAGAACATCGCGGATGGGTCAGGCGGGGAACTCGATTACCGTTATGGGCTGTATTGGCCGCGGGCCGTTTACGGACGGCTGGTCACTGAGTTAAAGGCGCAAGGAGCCAAGCTGACGGCGTTTGACGTGATCTTCGGCGAATTGCGGCATGATCACCCGCAGGTCATCATTTCCACCAACCAGGCCCCGCGTTCCTCGGATGAGTTCTTTGCCACCTGCCTGAGCGCGGCGGGAAACGTGGTCATCGCCACGAGTGATGGTCTGGCTCCCAACCCGCTCTTCCTCGGCAGTGCCCGGACGCTGGGCGATATCTCCAGCGAAAAGGATTCTGATGGGGTGCTGCGGCGTGCCAAAGCCTTCCGGACAGTGCGCTTCTGGCACACCGTGATTGAGCGTTACGCGGCTCGCTACGGGTTCAATCCCGAGCTGGCCATCAAGGAGGGGGCGAAGCTATCGATTGAAGGCTCAACCAACGAATACTTGCTGCGCATCCCCTTGGACCCGGAGAACAACTTCGACATCACGGCCTTCAAGGCCCACTTCGAGGAAGGTGGCCCGGCTTTTTCCATGCGGGGCAAGGCGTATCGCGACCAACGCGTGTGGCACATGGGAGTCGTAATGGCCGCAGCCGAACTGGGGCTGGATTTGGACAAGGCCGTGGTGGACATAGGAGGGGGGCGCATCCACTTGCCAGGCACCAATCGCATCCACCGAACCATCCCGGTGGACCGGGAAGGCCGGTTTCAGGTGGATTGGAGCCTTCAATACCCGGACCCGCGGCTGGCGAAACAAAAAATCACCCACCTGCTGCTGGCCGAGAAGGCCCGCCGGGACGGTCGGAAGATTGATCCGGCCTTTCAAAATAAAGTCGTAATCGTTGGCTCGGTCGCCACGGGCAACGACCTCACAGACCGGGGCACCACCCCCATCCAGAACGACACTTTCCTCGTCGGGAAGCACTGGAACGTTGCCAATTCCCTGATTATGAACCGCTTCATCACCCGCAGTCCGTTGGGGCTGGAACTGGTGGCGGTGATTGTCATGGGGTTGTTGGCGGCGGTGCTGACGTGGAAGCTGCGGGCACCCTGGCCCACCATCGTGGTGTTGGTGGTGATTGCTGGCTATGCGCTGCTTGCGCACGTTCTGTTCGTCCAATACCGCTACTGGATACCGATCGTGTTGCCGGTCGTCGGCGCGCTCATGGGCAACCATGTGGCCCTGCTGACCTACAACATCGTCTTCGAGCAGGGGGAGAAGCGGAAGGTCAAGGGCATGTTTGCCAAGCTCGTCTCGCCCAACGTGGTGCACCAGCTCCTGCAGAAGGACGAGATTCATCTGGGCGGGCAGCGCACCCGCATCACTGTGTTCTTCGCGGATGTGCGCGGTTTCACGGCGCTGACCGACATCAACCAGGCGCGGGCCGACGAGTATGTCCGCTCCCATGGTCTGACCGGAGCGGCGGCGGAGGCGCACTTCGATCTGAGCGCGAAGGACACGCTCGAGACGGTGAACCTCTACCTGTCCGCCATCGCCGACCAGATCAAGAAGCATGACGGGACGCTGGACAAATACATCGGCGATTGCGTGATGGCCTTCTGGGGCGCTCCGGTCGCCAGCGAAACGCACGCGGTGGCCTGCGTCAAGGCGGCTGTGGATGCTCAGATTGCGATGCACCTGATCAACCTCGAGCGCGCCGCCGAGAACGACCGGCGCAGGGCCGAAAACCTCCGGCGGCTGGCCGCCGGGGAGGAGCAGGTGGAAGGGCTGCCCCTCCTGGCCCTGGGCACCGGCGTCAACACGGGCACGGCCGTGGTGGGCATGATGGGCTCCGAGGCGCATACCCTCAATTACACCATCTTCGGCCGCGAGGTGAACCTGGCCAGCCGGCTCGAGGGCGTCTCCGGCCACAGCCGGATCATCATCGGCGAAACCACATTTCGCGACCTGGAGAAATTCGACATGGAGCTGGGGGCGCTCTGCATCGAGCAGCCGCCCGTGAAGGTCAAGGGCATCGCGAGCGAGGTCCGCAACTGGGAAGTGCCCTGGAAATCTTTCCTGCCGCCGGGCACGCCGGAGATCCCCAAAGCGGACGTGGCGGCGAAGGCGCAGCCGCTGCCGGAGGCCGCGAAATCTGCTCCGGCCGGGCCGACGAAAGGCTGACGGGGGTCCGAGGTTAAACCCGCGGATAACGCGGATGACACGGATAGAGGAAGGGCCGTGGACTGCCAATCGGGGCTGAAAGCCACTGAAGCCGGGGTGTTCGGTGCGGTTGGCATTGGAAGAAACCGACGCGTGCTCCAAACCTGCCCTGGAACGCGGCTGCGTCCCGCTCGGCGCGGGATCGGCCGCAGCAACACCTGTGCGCGGATTGTTTCCGAGTCCCAATCGCCTCAGCCGCGCTCCGGGGAATTTCGTTCGGCAGGGTGGTGCATGAGTGCGCTCCCAAACCGGGGGGTGCATCTGCGCTCTACCCACGGTTCCGCCCCGCCGGGCAAGCGAGGACGCTTGCGGCGCGGCCGGCCGGAGGCCGGCGCTACGTAGCGCGGCCTCCGTGCCGGCTCGGCTTCGGGCGCAGTGCCAAGATGCGTCCCAAACCGGGGCAGGGCCGAATTAGGGATTGCCTGCCAACTGCAATTCGGCGACTTTTTGTCCGTCAGCGCAACCAACTTCACTCATGTATTTCGGTGCTGATTATTACCCCGAGCACTGGGTTTATCCGTTTGATGGCACGGCGGAAGAGCCGGAATCCAGATGGGAACAGGATGCCCAGCTCATGGCCCACGCGGGCATGAACGTCGTCCGCATGGGCGAGTTTTGCTGGGGATTGTGCGAGCGGGAAGAGGGCAAGTATGACTTTGCCTGGCTGCGCCGGGCCATGGACGCGTTCGCCCAGCACGGCGTCAAGATCGTGCTGAGCACCCCGACCGCCGCGCCGCCGGTGTGGCTGCTGCAGAAGCACCCGGAGATTCTCCCGTTGGACGAGCGTGGCCAGCCGGCGCGCGAAGGCACGCGTCGCGCCTACTGCATGAACAGCGACGTCTATTGGGACTACGCCAAGAAGATCGTGCGCGCGATGGCCGACGCCTTAGGCGACCATCCGGACATCGTCGCGTGGCAGATTGACAACGGCGTGGGCCGCAGCCACACGGAATACGCCTTCAACCCCGAGACGAAGCGGGACTGGCACGCCTGGCTGCGGGCCAAATACGAGACGGTGGATCTGCTCAACGAGCGCATGGGCCTGCGCTTCTGGGGCCAGGTGGTGAACCGGCACGAGGAAGTCCCCATGCCCCACCCTTCACCGGCGCCGCACAACCCGGCGCTGATCACAGACTGGCGGCGCTTCTCCAGCGACACCTGCGTGGCCTTCATCCGCATGCAGGCGGAGATCCTGCGCGAGATCACGCCGAAGATTCCGACGACGACGACCATCCGGCCTTACGCGGTGCAGATTGACCACTTCGATCTCGCGGAGGCGATTGACTTCGTCTCGATGGACAGCGACGCCGCCGCCGGCCACAAGTCGGCGGAGAACGCGATGACGATTGACATCGCGCGCTCGCTGAAGAAGAACGGCGAGGCGGAGGGCTTCTGGGTGATGGAGCAGAAGGCGGGGAATGTGTCGTGGGCCGAGGCGAACTCACTGGTCCGTCCGGGCGTGGTGCGGCTGTTCAGCTACCAGCTCCTCTCGCGCGGCGCGACCGGGCTGCTCTACTTCTACTGGCGGATGCCGCGCATCGGCCCGGAGAAATTCTACGGCGGCGTGCTGACGCATGACGGCCTGGCAAAGAACCGGATGTTCCAGGAGGTCATGCAGGTGGGCACGGAACTGCAGACGCTCCAGCCGATGCTGGCGGGCACGCAAGTGAAGGCGGACGTGGCCATCCTCATCAGCCACGCGAGCGACTGGGCGCTCAACCAGCCGATGCGCCCGAACAAGTTCTTCAGCCAGCGCGAGCATGTGCAGCTCTATTACAGCGCGCTGCACGACCGCAACATCCAGGTGGACTTTGCGCGCCCGACGGACGACCTCTCGAAATACAAGCTCGTCATCGCCCCTTCGCTCCACATGATCGCCGGGGGCGAGGCGGACATCCTCCGCCTGTATGTCCACAACGGCGGCACGTTGGTCGGCACCTTCAACACCGGCCTGGTGGACGAGTGCAACATCGCCGCCACCGATCCGCCGTATGAGATGACGGACATGTTCGGCCTGAAGGTGGTGGAGTTCGATCCGCTGCCGCCGGGCGAGGAGAACCACATCACGATCAAGGGCGGTTTTCCCACCACCGGCCTGCACAGCGCGCGGCTGTGGTGCGACATCATCGAGCCGGGCGAATGCCAGGTGCTGGGCACCTACGCGCAGGACTTTTATGCAGGCAAGCCGGCCATCACGATGAACCAGTTCGGCGAAGGCCGGGCGGTGTATGTGGGCACGATGAGCAATCTGCCCTTCTATCACGACCTGGTGACGTGGCTGCGGCAGGTGTGCGGGATCACGCCGCTGCTGCGCGTGCCCGACCAGATCGAGGTGTCCATGCGGACCCGGGGCGACTACCGCATTTACTTCCTGCTGAACCACCATCCGCAGTCCGTCCATGTGCAGTTCTTCAAGCCCGTCCGGGACTGTCTCACGGGCAAGACCATCAGCGGCGGGTTCGACATTCCCGCCAAGGACATCCTCGTAGTGGATGAGCAAGCCGCCCAGGCCTGACCGGCCCGTCGCCCGACATGCCGCCTTCACCGCCCGCGAGCGCGTGCTGGCAGCGTGGCGTGGCGTGGACGTGACGGCGTTGGAGAGCGGCGGCAAGAACCACAGCCAGCCCCTCGCCGCGCTCCTGCCGGACGTGATGGGCGGCCTGGGCCTGGACCGCCGGCGCGGGGAGGCGGAGATCGGCAAGGTGTGGAACAGCCTGATGGACCCGCGCGTCACCGCGCACGCGCAGCCCACGGGCCTGAACAAAGGGACGCTCTTCGTGACGGTGGACAGCAGCGTGTGGCTCGATGAAATCGTCCGCTACCGGCGGAAGGAAATCCTCGACCGCATCCAGCACAGCTTCGGGAAGGAGATGGTGAAGCGGATTTCGTTTCGGGTGGGGTGAGGTTGGGAGATGGGGAATGGCGTCTGGGGTCTGGGGAGGAGGGGCAACGTGGTGCGTGAGGGCGTTCGAGCGCGTTGCGCTTTGACATGTAATACGGAGCACGCAGCACGCAATACAATGCGAGGAAATCACTCCTTCACGGCCTCAGGCCCAGCCGCTGCATCTCCGCCGCATAGCCCTCCCGGAAGGTGGGGAACTTCAGCGCGCAGTGCAGCTCTTCCCGGAGCCGTCGGTTGGACACGCGCTTGTTGGTCACGCCGCGCTTGCGGTTCGCATTCTCCGCCTGGCTGGCGGGTGGCGGCAGGGGCCGGTGCAACTGCTCGGCGAGCCATTGGAAGAAAGCCAACTGCGACACCGGTTCATCGTCTGCGACGTTGTAGATTTGCCCGGGTTCGCCGCGCTCCAGCGCCGCGATGGCCGCCGCCACCACGTCGTCGCGGTGGATCATGTTCAGCAGCCGGCTGCCATCACCGCTGAGGCGGGCCTCGTCTCGGAGATACTGCTGGAACAAGTGTCCGCGCTCCGGCCCGTAGATGCCCGCCACACGCAGCACCACCGCCGGGAAGCCGTGTTCGCGCGCGGCGGCGAGCAGCAGGTTCTCCGTCTCCACGAGGAGGCGCCCGGTGTCGGACTTTGGCTCCGCCGGGCTGGCCTCCGTCACTTCGCCGCGGTCGTTTTGGGCATAGACACTCGTGCTGCTGGTGTAGATGAACTTGCGCAGCGGGCTGCCCGCGAGCCAGGCGAGGAGGTTCCGGGTGCCCTCCACATACACGGCGCGATAGACATCGGCACCGCCCTTGGAGGAGGAAACCGTGTTCACCACCCAGTCAAAGGGCCCCGGCAGCGGCTGCAAGGTTTCCGGCCGCGTCACATCCCCCGCCAGCGGCGTGATCCCGGCAGCCACCAGTTCCCCGGAGCCTTCCGGCGTGCGCCGCAGGCCGGCGACCGTGTGGCCGCGCCGGACCAGTTCCGCGCCCAGCGGCAGCCCCACATAACCACAGCCTACGATCAGCACGCGCACGGCCGCAGTTTGCGGCAACCGGGCGGGTCTGCCCAGCCAGATCCGGGCATTTAGAAGCTTGCGTTTGGAGCCAGTTCTCACATGCTCAAGCAGCCATTTCCTAGCACTCATGAACGCTCCGCCGCTGCTGTTTCGTCTCCACCTGCTGGCCCTCGCCCTGATGTTGCTTGCCGCGCCAAAGGCCTTCAGCCAGGGGGCCCGCAGCGCCACGCTGACCAACGACGTTTTCATCGGCGGCGTCTTCCTTGAACTGGGCATCAATTCCGGCGGCAGCTTTGGCACCAAGGGCGGGGTCCTGCCCCCCGGCTTTTTTGGCACCACGAACCGGCTGGATATCGGCATGAGCACCGATCTGGACGGGTTTGGCATCGGCACCGTGCAGAGCTTCGATTACTTCCTGCCGGGGACGCCTTACGTAGCCTGGGCGGCGGGCTATAAAATAGGCGGCGTGGCGACGACGGCCATCAACAGCCGCAACGGCGTGGACCAGATTTCGCCGGTCAGCGTGGTCAACACTTCGATCGGCACGAACCTCTCCGCGATGACGACCGGGACCCTGGGCGGGCGGCTGCAAGTCGTGCAACGCATCTCCTTCGGCGTGGATCAAAAGTTCTTCAGGATGGCGATCGGCCTGACCAACGTGGGCTCGGTGACGCTGAACAACGTGCGCTACATGTGGGATGTGGACCCGGACAATACCGTGGACATCAATGGCAATTACCAAACGATCAATAACATCACGAACACCTTTGCCGCAGGCGATCGCAAGGCGGTGGTGCAGGCCCGGTCCACCGGGTCGGCCGAGGTGGCGGACCTGGTGCTCTACTCCGTGGATCCGCGCGCGGTCGTTTTTCGGGGCGGCAATCTCAGCCCGGTAGCGAGCGAGATTTATAATCCGCTCCGATGGGACACGCCGCAGCCGAAAGGGAGCACGGTGCTGGAGGACAGCAGCATCGCCATGACTGCGGATGTCGGCACGCTGGCGCCGGGGCAGGGCACCGTTTTCGTCTTTTACATCGGTCTGGGCGCGGACGTGCTGAGTGACATCGCGTCGGTCGTTCAGCCGCCGCCCATTATTCTGACCCCGGAGATCATTGACCCGCCGGAGAGCTTCCGCGTGCTGGCCGGCACCAACGTCACCTTCTCAGTGGGACTCGCGCCATCTACCAACGGCCCGGTCACCTACCAGTGGCGGTTCTTCGGGATCAACATCCCCGGGGCTACGGGGCCGACCCTGACCTTGACCAACGTCCAGACGGTCAACAACGGCTACTACACGGTGGTGGTGGCGAACACCAACGGCGTGGTCACCAGCCCCCCCGGCATACTGGAGGTGCTCACGCCCCCCGTGATCACGACGCAGCCGCTCGGCACCACCAATCAAACGGGGGACTCGGTGACCTTCATCGTCGAGGCGACGGGCTCAGACCCGCTGTTCTATCAATGGCAGCGCAACGGCACGAATGTGCTGGGGGCGGTGACCAGCACGCTGATACTCGACGCAGTGACGGTCATTGCGGCGGGAGATTACTCGGTCGTGGTGTCCAATCTGGCCGGGGTGGTGACCAGTTCCAACGCGACGCTGGTGGTAAGCTCGGCACCGCTGGTCATCACGGCTCCAGGCGCGCAAATCGTGAATGCCACCACCCCCGTGTCCTTCACCGTCACCGTCCTGGGGGATGCGCCCATCACCTACCAGTGGCAGCTCAATGGGACGAATCTGGCCGGCGCCACCGGCACGACCTACAGCATCAGCGCTGCAGCACCGTCCCATGAGGGCATCTACACGGTAGCGGTCAGCAACGGGCTAGGGGTGGCCACAAGCGACGGGGCGCGGCTGACGGTCCTGCCCTTGAGCGTGGTGGTCCCCTGGGCCGCCGCTGGCGGCGGCGGCGGCTCCGACGTGGGCAACGCCATCGCCGTGGATGCGGCGGGCAACAGCTATGTGGCCGGTTACTTCACGGGCACCGCGACCTTCGGCACCAACACGCTTACCAGCGCGGGCAACACCGACATCTTCATCACCAAGCACAACAGCAGCGGACAATTGCTGTGGGTGCGCCAGGCGGGCGGACTGGGTTACGACGTTGGGCGCGGCATCGCGCTGGACGCCTTGGGCAACTGCTATGTGACGGGCGGCTACGAGGGCGAGGCGGCCTTTAACGGCACCACCACGCTGACCAACACCAGCCCCACTTCGTTTTCCGACGTGTTTCTCGTGAAGTTTGACCCGGCGGGCACGCTCGTGTGGGCGCGCAGTGCGGGTGGAGAACTTGCCCACGACGAAGGCACCGCCGTGGTGGTGGACGGGGCGGGCAACGTGCTGCTCACCGGCCGCTCGGTGCTGGACACTTTCGCCGGCCAGCCGGTGGCCAACCAAGGCCGCATCTTCGTGGCGAAGTATGACACCAACGGCGTGGAAGTCTGGGCGCGCAAGGCGGGGAGCTATAGCGGCGGCAATCTGGACACGGGCACCGGCATCGCGACGGACAGCAACGGGAACATTTTCGTGACCGGCGTATTTTACAGTCCGGTGGCGGCCTTCGGGGCGGGCACTCTGGCCAATCTCGGCAACGCCGACATGTTCCTGATGAAACTGGACGCGGCCGGGACGCTGCAGTGGGTGCAGCAGGCCGGGGGCACGGGCGAGGACTCCGCCAGCGGTGTGGCCGTGGGCTCAGACGGCAGCGCCTACCTCGTGGGCGCGACCGGCGGGAACGCAAGCTTCTCCGGCAGCAACGTGACCAGCCTGGCTGGCGCGGTGTCGGATGCCTTTGTGACGAAGTATGCCCCCAACGGAACGGTGGTCTGGGTGCGTCAGATGGGCGGCAGCGGGGTCTCCGCCGCGCGGGCGGTGGCCGTGGATCCCGCCGGGACGGTGCATGTGACGGGCTATTTCTCCGGGGCGGCGACGTTTGGCACGAACACGCTCGGGGGCATCGCCGGCAGCTATGACTCCTTCCTCACCCGGCTGGACACCAATGGCGTGTTTGCGTTTGTGCAGCAGGCTGGCGGCGCGGACTTGAGCGGTGACTTCGGCCTGGGCGTGGGCGCGGATGCGGCGGGGAACAGTTTCATCACCGGCTATTTCAGCGGCAACAGCTCGATCGGCGGCGGCTCGCTGCCTAGCCGGGGCGCGGAGGACGTGCTGGTGACGCGGTTCAACACCTTCTCCGGCGGCGGCGTGCCGCAGGTGAGCCTGACGCGGACGGGCGGACAGTTCCGGATGCGCTGGCCGCTGGCCTCCTCCAGCTACATCCTGCAAAGCACCACCAACCTGCTCGCCCCGGTCTGGCAGGACGCCACCAATCTGCTACAGCTCAACGGCAACCAGTTGGAGACGGATCTTGTGCCGGGCAATCCGCTGCGCTTCTATCGGCTGAGGAAGCCTTGAGCGGCCTTCAGTGGGCCAGGACGGCCGGTCGGGCTTCGGGGCGGCGGCCCGCCAGTGCCTTGGCGGCGGTTTCACAGCAGCACTCATCGGGCGTCGGCGGAGCGGCCTGACGCAGATTCGCCAGATCCTCGGCTTCATTCTTGGTGAAGTAGTGCCGCATGAGGAGGACGTAAGTGACCGGCAGGCTGGCGGCAAACAGGAAGATCAGCAACTCGGAGAACTTGATCATACGGGTGTCTTTCATTCGGGCGGCTGCCCGCCGCCCGCGGTTCATTTCGTGAACCGAACGATGCCCATTTGTAGTCTCGTCCTCGCGCCGTGGCTTCGCAACTTTTGCTCAACCCCGGTCCTGCGTTGTCATCGGCGACGTTGCGTCATTTCGCATCCGCCGGCTTCATGCCCTTGCCCACGTCCAGAAAGTCCAGGGCCTGCTCCAGCCATTTTGCGGGCGGCAGGCTGTGCGCGACGCCGGGTGCTTCCAGGTAGGTCACGTTCGCGAAGCCCTCCTTCTTGTAACCCTGCTCGAACACCGCCTTGGTCCCGGCACGGTTGAAGTCCTTCTCCCCCGTCACCAGCGCGTAACGGCAGAACTTCTTGGCGAGGGCCAGCACCTCGTCGTCCGGGATGAAGTTCGCGCCAAACGTGTTCTTGCCGTCGCCCGCCGGAATGTCCTCGTAGAAGTTCACACCCATGAAGGGGATGGTGCCGCTGAACATGTCCCCGTAGGCGACGCCCACCATGCTCGCCACACGCCCGCCGCCGGAAAAGCCGCTGACATACACCCGGCGGGCGTCCACGTTGAAGCGCTTGCGCATCGCGTCGTTCGCCGCCACGGCCAGCCGCACGCGGTCGAAGATGTTGCGGGGGTTGCCGGACTTGAGCGCGCCGACGAAGAGCAGCTTGCGCGCGGCCAGCACCGGCTCCCAGTCCGCCGGGATGCTCGCGGTGTCGCCCGGTGAAATCCAGATGAAGACGCCCCATTTGTCCGCGTGCTGGTAGGTGGCCGGCACGGTGAGCTGAAATTTCTCCTTCGCCAGCTCGAATGCGCCGGGATTCTCCACGGAGTGCAGCCGCCACTTCACCTCGTCGGGCTCGGCCTGCTGGGGCAGCGCGGTGAAGGAGACGGTGCTCTTCCCGGCGGTGAAGGGCGGGAGGTCGGCGGCGGGGGCCACGCCGACAACGCCGAAGAGCAGCAGGCCAACGGCCAGCGCGGATGAACTCCAGCGGGCCTGCCGGGTGGTCCTGCTCGAAGCAGCGCTCTCCCTCACCCCGGCCCTCTCCCGCTGGGAGAGGGGGAACGTCAGCCAGCGCTGGAGCAGCGGGTGCGGTGGGTGACTGCCGACGCTGCGTGCGCAAGGTCCGGCGTCAAGTGAGGTTCCACCGGCTGAAGCCGGGACTCCGTGCGTGATGTTCATTCGAGTGAGCAGTTCAGTTTCGCCTGGGCGCGCACCTTGCGGATCATCCGCCGCCAGTCGGCGGACAGAAAGCGCGGGTGGGCGAGGCTGTCGGCGGCATACTTGCCGGTGGCGGCGGCCAAGTCGAGTTCAGCGGTGAGGACGGTTTCGTCGTGGTTGTTGGCCAGCGCCAGCACGCGTCCGTTCGGCGCGACTATTTTCGAGTCGCCCGCCGACCACAGGCCGTCGCCCTGCGGTCCCACGGAGTTCGCGAACACATAGAACACGGCGTTTTCAAACGCCCGCACTGCAATGCCGTCGCGTCCCCGGCGCTTGGTGCGCGAGACGGCCAGCGAGTCCAGCCCCGCGTTTGGGTGAAAGACGATGCGGGCCTCGGCCATCACCGCGAGCCGCACCAACTCGGGGTAACGCCGCTCGTGGCAGATGATGGCCGTGCAGAGGACGCCATCCAGCTTGAACAGTGCGACTGAATCGCCCGGCGTGAAGAACTTCCGGTCGCGTTCCGTGAGCTGACACTTTGCGTAGCAATGGATCACGCGCCCGTGCCGGTCGAACACCACGAGGCAGTTCTGCCAGCGCCCGTGGCGGAACACGGGCGAGCCGATCAACACGTTCACGCGATGCTTGGCAGCGAGCCGGCCGACGGTTGCCAGCGATGCACGGACTTCCTCTTGCGACAGGTCGGAGAAGTCGCGGTTGTAGCCCGTCGTGGCGCACTCGGGGAGGAGCACTGCATCCGCCTGGTCGCGCACGGCGGCGGCGAGCGCGGTTTCCACGTTCGCGAGGTTCGCGGCGAGCGAGGACGCGAACTTCATCTGCACGGCGGCGATGCGGAGGTTCATGTTCGCAGTCCGGTGGCTCGGGTCGCAGGGGCGATTTTCACACGCTTATACCAATTCCCAATGAAATTTGGCAGATTTCCGCCGGATGGCACCCCAACCCTCTCCCCTCCTCCGAGGAAGGGAGAGGGGGAAGATAGGCGTCACGGTCCGCCTCAGCGATTCCACAGGTAGTCATTCGGAATTGGCATTACTTGAGTTGCGGCGCGAGGTTCCCATATTGCCACGGCAGCCCCGTCGGAGCCTTGGCCGGCAGGGGAATCTGGCCGGGGGTGAACTGGCCGATGAGTTCGAGACAGCCTTTGGCGATCTGCGTGCCCGCCGTGATTTCCAGATTGCTGTAGGAAGTGAGGCGGGTCTCGTAGCCGCCGCCGTGCGGGCCGAAGGCTTCCTCCGTGGGCACGTAGCCGACGCAGCCGTTCGCCAGCTCGACCGGGAACGTCAGCGGGAACTTGCTCCCCTTCTTGATGTCCAGCCCGAGCTGGACGAAATACTCCGCCGGGTTGGAGGCGAAGACTGCGGGACCAATCTGGATCGCCTGCACCTCGACGTCGGCAACCGGCTCTTTGGCCAGGATCGCGTCGAGCATCACCGTCTCCTTGGCGAACGTCCAATCGGTCGCACCCACGACCTTGGGGTCCTTCTGCACTTGCGCGAGCGCTTCCGCGAGCCGCTCGGGCGCAGGCTTGCGACGGGGGATTTTCAGCACCTTCTGCGCGGCGTTGACCGCGAGGTCACCGCCCGGTTCGGCCAGCAGGAGCGCGCGCACGGCCTCGGCTCCGACGCGGCCACCCACCTGCATGGCCCAGCGTTCACCGGCGGGATTCACATAGGGATTGAGGTTGTCCACCTGCGTCACATCGCCGGACGCGCCTTGCAGGAAGACCACCGGGAAGTCACCGCCCAGCGCGCCGCGAATAGTCCTCTCCAGATAATAAATCCAGTTGGCTGAGATGCCGCCGGGATTGGTCGTGGCGTGGCACGCGTAGTTGACGATGACGCCAAGCAGCTTGCCGGTCTTGTCGTAGGCACCCAGCACGCCGACCTGCGGGTCAGTTGGTCCGGCGTAGTCCACGATGTCCGGGTTGACCTTGCCCGCGTGGCTGAAGGTCAGGCCGTTCTTCATGCGCTGCCGGCGGTTGAAGGCCACCTTGTCCTCGTGCCCGGAGCCGAAGGCGACGCGGGCCTCGGCGCGTGACTCGTGGGCGGCGGCCACGGCATCCACCAACTGCTCGTGGAAGCGCTTCATGAAGACCGGGTCAGCCGTCGAGGACTGTTCGTAGGCCAGCTTCTTCACCAGGTCGCTGGCGTGGTCAAACTCGCCCGGCTGCACCATGCCGACGGGGCCGGAGGAGTGCGAGTGGCTGGCCCCGATCATCACGTTCGCCCCGGGGATGCCGCAGCGGCGCTCGATGTCCGCGCGCACGGCAACGATGAACGGGCGCGGGTTGGCCAGCGTGTCCGTGCCGACGAGCGCCACCTTGCGGTGGCCGTCGTCAAAGACGGCCGCGCGCACCTTGCACGGGTCGTGGAAGGTCTTGTGGAAGGACTTGCCGTAACCGCCCGGCTGCTCCATGCCGATAGCTGGCGAGATGTCGCGTTCGGCAAAACCCGCCTTGATTGCCGACCATGGTCCAGCGGGGGCAGCGGCCTTCTGCTGCGCGAACAGTTGCGCGGGCGCGAGGCCGAGCGCGGCGAGCAGGAAGGCGGATTGACCGGCGAACTGGCGGCGGGACAGAGTCAGGCGTTTCATGGATTGTGCGCGTTGGCTGTAAGACGAAGCTAGCGGGCGGTGAACCGAAGCCAAATGAATTTTCAGCAGCCTGAAATTAGCCCGAACGCCGAAGTTGGCGGAAGCCAGTGCGGCGGAGCGCGGGCTTCAGTCCGCAGAAACATGAGCACGCCAAGGATGGTTCGAGCGCGCATCAGCAATCGCAGCTTCCTGCGGCGTGAACGCCGCGTTCCACTTGCCGCCGGCGTGTTTGCGGCGCTCCTTTGGTTCCTGATCCTGAGTGCCGCCCCCGCCTCCGCCCAGCAGCCGGCCACCAACCAGACGCTGCCCAACCTCGTCATCATTCTCGCCGACGACCTGGGCTGGGGCGACCTGAGCTGCTATGGCCAGAAGAAGTTCGCCACCACCAATCTCGACCGCCTCGCCACCGAGGGCATGCGCTTCACGCAGTTCTACTCGGGCAGCCCCTCGGGTGCGGCGTCGCGGGGGACGCTCTTCACCGGCAAGCACACCGGGCACGCACGCATCCGGGGCAACTATGGGCCGGACGGTCACCCGGTCGCCTTGCGCGGAGAAGACCTGACGCTGACGGAAGTGCTGAAGCGCGCCACCTACCACACCGGCGTCATCGGCAAGTGGGGCCTGGGCGGCGAAGGCTCGACGGGCGTGCCGGAAAAGAAAGGGGTGGACCAATGGCTGGGCCTGCTGGAACTCCGGCACGCGACCAACCAGTTTCCGGTGGTGCTCGCCCGCCATGACCCGTTGCAGGCGCTCTTCGGTGATCCCGTCAAATATCCGACCACTTATTATCTGGCGATCAATGACAACACTGACGGCCGCCAGGCCAGCCATGTGCAGAATCTCTTCGCCGTGGGCGGGGTCAACTACCTGCGCAAATTTCCGCCGGCGGAGTTCAACAAGTTCCGTCCGTGCTTTCTCTGCCTGGCGTTCACGCTGCCCAACGCGGGCGAGGAACCGGGGACGAACTCGCCGACGAAGTATCTGGGCAGCCTGGCGCGCTTCGGCCAGGAGAAGTGGCCCGAGGGCGAGCGGCGCAGGGCGGCGGCCATCGCACATCTCGACAATTCGGTGGGGCAACTGCTCAAACAGCTTGATGATTCGAAGCTCGCGGACCACACGGTGGTGCTCCTCACCAGCGACAACGCGGCACCCAAGGACGGCTTGAGTGATCCGGCCTTCTTCGGCAGCAACGGTCCGTTTCGCGGGGCGAAGGGCGACCTGACCGAGGGCGGCCTGCGCGTGCCGCTGCTGGTGCGCTGGCCGAAACACATCAAGCCCGGCAGCGTGAGCGACCTGCCGTGTGCGATGTGGGATGTGTTCGCCACGCTGGCGGAGCTGGGCGCGGTGAAAGGTGCGCCGGCTACGGATGGGGTCTCGTTCGCCCCCACGCTGCTGGGCCGCCCACAGAAGCAGACGCCGGAGCATCTGTATTGGGAATCGCACGAGCGCGGTTTCGCGCAGGCCATCCGGGCGGGCGACTGGAAGGGCATCCGTGCGTCGCCCGGCGCGCCGCTGGAGCTGTATAACTTGGTGCGCGATCCGGGCGAGGCGCGCAACGTGGCGGGGGATTTCCCGGGCGTGGTGAAGCATCTGGAGACGCTGCTCAAGGCCGCGCGGACGGAGAGCAATGTGTGGGAAACGGGGAAGCAGGGGAAATGACGGCCGAGTGATGAAAACGGAGTGAGGGAGCGGTGGAGCAATGGGGGATCCGTTGGTGCGCCTGCCCAACCGCACGCCACTGCACGACTCCATCACTCCATTACTCCACCGCCCCCTTCGTTTCGACTCCTTCAGCCCTGCACCTGTTTCCGCTTCGCCACCCATTCGGTGCCCAGCGTCTGGAGCGTCTTGGCCTTGAGCCACTTCTCGGCGAGCGGGAAGATCACGCGTTCTTCGCGGTCAAAGTGCTGGCGGGAGACCACCACGGCGATGACCAGGAGCTTCTTGGCCTGCTTCACGTCCCGGCACGAGCGCACCTGCGCCAGCATCGTCTCGATGTGCTCGTGCTCGGCGTGGATCGCGTGGTTCTGGCCAAGCTGGTCCAGGCAATGCTCCAGCGGCTCCATCACCAGCTTGTCTTCGATCTGCCCATGCGCCTCGAGCATGGCGTCCAGCATGCTGGCCAGCGCGCGGACCTCCGCGAGCGTGCGCAGCTTGGGCGTGGCCCGCTCCACGTAGTCGAAGAGGTTGTGGAAGACGACATGCTCGGCCAAGAGGGCCTCGGTGATTTTCATTGGCGTTAAGACTGGATTGCGGTGCGGCCTGTTCAATAACGGCGGGGCAGGGCGGGTGCCAACCGTTTTTTGGCGGAAGGCAGTTACTGGACGCATTGCTGATGGGTGCTCTGGCGGCGGCAGACGTCTCGCCTGCCGTAGAGGGCTGGCATCCTGCCGCCCGGATTTGGGTGTCGAAGTTCCTGACCCGTTCAGAACTGCTGCGGGCTCCAACCGTCGGGCGGGACGGCACGAGGGTGGCGGAGCAGTGCGGGGCATCGTCGGCAAGGTGAAGGTGGATTTGCACCTGGGCAAGGGGCTTGATCGGCCGGGCAAGCGGGGACGCTTGCGGCATGGCCGGCCGGAGGCTGGCGTTACATGGGGGCGCCGCAACTCCGTCGGGGTTGGAGAATCATTGGGCGGTGACCCAGGGTAGCTCGTGCCTCCTGCCTTCGCTGCGCTACGGCATGGCACGCGCAACCCTGGGCTCGAAGCCACAATCCCTTTGGGATTGCAGGGGCGGATGCTACGTGGGTGGGCGTCGAAGTTCTTGTCTCCTTTCGGGGCTGCTGGACGCTTGCTTCCGCCGGGCGGGACGCCCGGCTCTACGGCAGGCGGGACGCCTGCGAGCACACGGCTCAAAATACCTTCAGCGTGTCGAGGACGGCCTTGATCCGGGGGACTTCGTGCGTGCGGAAGAGGTCGGTCTTGCCCAGCGCGGCGAGGACGGCGAAGAAGGGTTCGGCGCTGCGGACTTCCTCGCCGAAATACTCGAAGGCGTGCGGGAGGGCGTGGCAGGTGGGGAAGCCCAGCGTGCGCAGGCGGAAGGTGTTCAGAAACGTCGTCATCTGATGCCGCACCCGCACCGCACTGTCCGCAAGGTTCCGGTAGTAGAAGCCCAGGCCGGGATCAATGAGGATCTTCTCCACGCCGCAGCGGGTGGCGGTCTCGATCTCGCGCGCGAAATACTCGTGCATCGCCGGCACGGGGTCGGCGGTCAGGTCGAAGTCGCCGACAGTGCGGACGTTCGCGCCCTGGACGTAGCAGATGATCACAGCGGCCTGATGCTCGGCGACCATGCGATACATGGCCTCGCTGCGGTCGGTGCCAGTGAGGTTGAGGACATTCGCCCCGGCGGCAAGACAGGCGCGCGTGACTTCGGGATGATACGTCTCGACCGAGACAAGGATGTCGGCGGCGCGCAGTTCGCGGACGACGGGCAGGAGCCGGGAGTTCTGAAGGTCCGCGCCGACGAGCGCAGTGTTTGCCAGAGTGGATTCCGCGCCGACGTCCACGATGGCCGCGCCCTGCGCCGCCAGCACCTTGCCACGCGCGATGGCGGACTCGGCGGAGAGGCAGACGCTCTCGCGATACCACGAGCCGGCGGAGAGGTTCACCACGCCCATGATCGCGGGGGTGGTGTTGAAGGGGAAGAGGCGTCCGCCGAGGGAGAACTCGCGCACGCGCGCCTGGGCGGCGGGGCGGTTTTGGGCCAGCAGTTCGGCGAGGTGTTCCAGCGTGAGCATTACGGGGGAAGTCTGGCGGAGTGGGTGGAGCGGGGCAACGGGCAAACGATGGTGTGTCAATCTCACCACGAAGAGACCGTTGATTTGGCATCAAATTTTCGCTCTTCACTTGCGGAGTTGTTGGGCATGGACATGATCGCCTCAATCGTATGGGGCCTCTGCTGTCTTTCCTTGGCTGTGCGTTCATGATCGCCGGCGTTCATTTTGTCCTACAGCCGGACGTTAGCGCCGCGGCGATGTATCTGGGGCTGTCCGCAGTTTCATGGACGGGCGTTTACTTTGTCCGCCGCCAGGAAGCCAAGGAGGAGGAGGCCGCAGGCCGAAGCTGGGCGAATGCCCGGGTTCGTTGCTGCAAGTGTGGCGGGAATGATCGGGTCGCCATGCGCCGATACTATTACGCGGCGAGCTTCGTCGTTGTCTCGTATCTCCACCCCATCGCACCCCAGTTGATCTGTCACGGATGCCGTATCAAATCGGGCCTGGGTTACGCGGTGGTTTCCTTGGTCTTCGGCTGGTTGGGCTTTCCGTGGGGGCCGATTTTTACCATGCGCGCAGTATATCGAAATTGTTGCGGCGGCGAGGTGCTGCCCTGTGAGTTCGACATACCTGCCCCCAAGTAGGTGCAGGATGCGTCCAGGCTCTACTTCCCAAAACACATCAGCCGTTTGTCTGTCCGCACGTAGATTTTGCCGTCCACAATCGCGGGGGTGGACATGACGGTTTCGCCGAGTTCGTTCTTGGCCACCACTTCGGGGGCGCTGCTGCCGTTGAAGACGGATACGGTGCCTTTCTGCGAGATGGCGATGACGTTGCCGTCGGCGGCGGCGAGGCTGGCGTAGTAGTCGCCGAGGGCGTCGAGGCGCACGTCCAGGTAGCTGACTTCGCCGGTCTTCGCATTGAAGCAGGAGGCCATGCCGCCGCTGCGCACAGTATAGACGCGGCCCTGATAGTAGAGCGGCGAGGCCACGTAGGGCAGGCCGCGGAGCTGCTTCCAGACGACGTGCGTGTCGGTGATGTCGCCGCGCCCGCCAGGCTTGATGGCGAAGAGGGCGTTCTCGGCCTCGGCAAACTGGTCGGCCATGCCCTCGAATTCGGCCTTGGTCACGAGGCCGTCCTTGTTGAGGTCGAACTGGCTGAAGCGGTCCTTGAAGGGGCCGCTGGGGAACTCGTCCTTGGCGAGGTTGCCGTCCTGGTTCTTGTCGTGCTCCTTGAGGAATTCGGCGTGGGGCGGGAGCGCGAGCTTGGCGCCCACATCGCCGCCGATGTTCCAGCTCGCGATGAAGAGGAGGCCCTCGCCAGCGGTGGGCGAGGCATTGGCGACGCGGGCCATGCCGCGGCAAGTCCAGCGCAGGGTGCCATCCTTGGGGTCGTAGGAGGAAACTTTGAGCGAGCCGTTCACGATGAGTTCCTCGATGCCGTCGTGCCGCCAGACAAAGGGCGTCGCGAAACCGCGCCGGTGGCTGGGGCGCTCGGCCTTCCAGGCCTGCTTCCCCGTGCGCTTGTTCACCGCGACGAGAAAGGAGTTCATGTCGCTGTCGCAAAGCTGGATGACGAGGTCGCCGACGATGACGGGCGAACTGCCCGCGCCGAACTCGACGACGGGCGCGGGCAGCGGATGCCGCCAGAGTTCCTTGCCCGCGAAGTCGTAGGCGAGCAGGCCGTAGGAGCCGAAATAGACGATCACGCGCTCGCCATCGGTGCAGGCGGTGGGGGCGGCGGGATTGCTGATGCGGTGGGTGGCTTCGAGCTTCTCGGCGGGCGCAGGCGTGGTCCAGAGCACCTTGCCGGTGGCGCGGTCCAGGCCGAGGGTGACGAGCTTTCCGGCGTCCACACCGGTCAGGAAGATGCGGTCGCCCCAGAGCACGGGTGAGGAGTGGCCGGGGGGAAGCTCGGTGCTCCACACCAGATTGGTCTTCGGCCCGAACTGGACGGGTGGCTTGCCAGTGCCGGTGTTGGCGGCGTCGGGACCGCGGAACTGGGGCCAGTTGGCGGCGGGGGAGCTGACGGCGAGGAGCGTGGCGGCGAGGAGGAGCGGGAGCATGAGGGGGAAGTGATTAGTAATTAGTGATCAGTAAATGACGTGATGGGCTGAGTGCATGGATGACGACTCATTACTAAACACTAATCACTTTCCCCTTCACGGCCCCGGTTTGCCCATCGGAAAGGGGAAGGCCAGCGAGAGTGCCCAGGTGGCGAGCATGCCGACGAGGGAGTTCACGGTGAGGAGCACGGTCCAGGTCTTGAGTGTCTCGGCCTCGGTCAGGCCGCCAAATTTGCTCACGACCCAGAAGCCGCTGTCGTTCATCCACGAACACGCGAAGCCGCCGAAGCCGATGGCGAGGAAGAGATACACGGGGTCGCACTGCAAGCCCCCGCCGGCCAGCAGCGGATACATGATCCCGGCGGTCGTGAGCATGGCGACGGTGGCCGAGCCCTGGGCCACGCGGATGACCACGGCGACGAGATAGGCGAGCCAGAGCAGGTCCACCTTGTGATCCATCGCGACCGCCTTGATGGCATCGCCCACGCCGACGTTCTTGAGCATGAGGCCGAAGGCGCCGCCCGCCGCCGTGATGAGGATGATGGCCCCGGCGGTCTCAAGCGGGCGGCCGACCAGTTCGTCGGTCTTGGCGATGCTGTAGCCTTTCTGCCGCGCGAGCAGGATCATCGCGAGGAGGGTGCCCACGAGGAGGGCGACGTTCCGGTTGCCGGCAAATTCCGCAATGCTGAACGCGGTGTCGAAGGCTTCCTTGCTGCCGAAGAGCTTCACAAAGCCCGCGTTGTTCCGGCCGATGAACATGAAGGAGGCCAGGCTCAGGAGGAGGATGGGCACCACGATGGGGGCGATGGACCAGGCGAAGGAGGGCAGCTCGGATTCGGGCTTGTCCACTGCGGCGCGCAGTTCCACGAGCGTGGTGCCGGGCGTGTCCCGCAGGGGAATGAGGTAGCGCCGGTTGAGCCATTTGCAGACGAACCAGCCGGCCGCCAGCGGGACCAGGCCGACGGCGATGCCCGCGAGGATCGAGTAGCCCACGTCAATCTTGAGCATGTCCACCACGGCGATCGGGCCGGGATGCGGGACGGTCATCGAGTGGGTGATGACGCCGCCCGAGCAGACCGCCATGATGAAGAGCAGGTGGTCCTTGCCCGTGCGCAGGTGCAGCGCGCGCGCCAGGGGCACCATGAGCATGAAGACGGTGTCGAAGAAGATCGGGACGGAGAGGACGTAGGTGCTGAGCAGGAGCGCGAGGCCCGCGTTCTTCTCGCCGAAGAAGGCCAGGAAGCGGCGCACCACCTTGTCCGCCGCGCCGCTCTCCATGAGGCACATGCTGATGATGGTGGCCAGACCGATGACGATGGCGATGCTGCCGGCGGTGCGCCCGAACTCGATGGAGGTCAGCTCGACGGCCTGCACCCAGTGGTTTCGCAATGGTCGTCCGTCGGGCGAGACGACCGGGGAATCCGCCTTGGGCACGCGGGCCTTGGCCCCGGGGAGCTGTTCGGCCATGAGGCCGGCGAGCACGCCCGCGAGGATCAGCGCGAGGAAGGAGGGCACGCGCAGCCAGGTGATCATCACCACCACGAACGCGAAGGTGACCGCCAGCACGGCCAGAGGCCACAGGCTGACTTCGCTGGCCACCGCAAGAAGACCGATAGACATGCGCGCTGGAGTTGTCCCGGGGAGTTCAACAGACGACGCGCGACGCGGTCAAGGCCGGACGCCGGAGTGCTCATGGCAGGGGCGCATCTCGACACTGCCCCCGCCCTCGCCACGCCGGGCAAGCGAGGAC
>CAZCBE010000031.1:0-57837 GCA_964496695.1 uncultured Klebsiella sp. | reverse complement strand
ACCCGAAACCGCTCCTGCGAGGCATTCAAGCCCGGAGGTTTTGCAAGAGCCTCCCTGGAAGGCATTTTCAAAGACGGCGAGCTTCGACCGGGCAAAGACAGAGACGGAAACAAACTAAACTATGTTGCGCTGACGGAGCTGCCGATCCCAGAACTGACTCGATTCCGGGCTCTTCGTTCTAAGCCTTTTGAAATCGCTATTGGATTTCCTCGTGCGCTGCTCGAAAGCAAAGGCCTCTTTCAACCGGCTTACCTAAAGCACGCAACGCAGGAAGTGAAAGATAAGTTCAACGCCGTTCGCGACGCCGTTCCGCCCGGTTACGTCGAATTGAATGATGACCTCGGTGCCCTGCATGAGGTGCGTGTTCCCGGTTCGCTTCCTATTGACGATGCCGTTTGGGTTTTATCGTCGAAACGAGATGAGACAACGAAACGGCTCGACCTGCCGGAATTGAAACCGCTCTCGGAGCACGGAATGGCCGTCTCATTTTGGCACCCCAGCCATCAGGAAGGAATGATTCGCGAGCCCGTTTTTCGGAAGGCGATCCGAGATGCGGACGGCAATCTCGATTCGATAAAGTGCTGCGGAAAACATTATTTGCCGGGTATGGAGAACCACGTCGATAAGAAGATCACACCGCCGGCTGGAAGGTCATTTAACCTGCGATTCCCGAAGGAGCTTCGACCAGACACACTGAAGGACGGGTGGGGAGGACCGTTCTCGAAATATGAGATGGCGGCATTCTGTTTTGAAGAACTCAAGAAGAAATTCCCCGGGCGCATCGGCGAGGTTCAGCCACGAATTAAAATGGGATGAATGCAAAGGCCTCAAAACTGATGGCCTGGGTGGACGCGTTGGAAACGCAGCTCGCCGCCGCCCGCGCCACCGCCACGAACCTCCTCACCGCCCTCGTCGCCGAACTCACCACCGCCTGAACCCGTCCGATGCGCACCCAGGTTCCCGAAAAACTGCTCGCCATTGTCGAAGAGATTGACGCCCACGGCTCGGCCAGTCTCACGCGCCTGACCGTGTTGAAGAAGTGGTTTGAGCACCCAGGCCGGTTGCCCGCCTTCGGTCTTTGGATTGCGAAACGCGCGGCCGGCCGAAAGGGCAAAACCAAAGCGGCGGCGGGCGCATTGATGGATGAAGCGCGCGCCCTGCTGGGGACGACGGCGACGCGCGAGGGCTTCCTGCGGCCCGTGGAGACGAGCGCGGCGAAACTCCTGCATGACCGGGCACGGGATTTTCAAAACGAGTCCCAGCACCAGCAGTGGGGGCCGGTGCGAATCATTCATTGCTGGCCGCTTCTGCTGGTGGAGCAGGGCTTGGCACTCTATCTCGGCCCGGTCGCCTCACCGGCTGAGGGCTACAAGCTGGCCGCCGACTTCTGCCAGCACTATGACTCCCGCCATGGCAACAGCCTGAACGGGCCGAGCCGCACCAAGATCATGGAGATCGTCCGTTTCATGTTCACGTATGAGGCGATCGAAGAGGAGGAGGGAGGGGAGGCAAGGTCCAAAGTCCAAGGTCCAAGGTCCAACGGTCGAGGGTTAAGATTTCAGATCGCCGATGGACGATAGCCGATGGCCGAGGGGATTTTGCAAAACGAAGCCATTCAGGCCGACCGGGCTCGGTGCTCCGGGGAGGTTCGCGCCGCGAACTTACGAAACGAAGCCAATGGGAGGTTCACGCCGGGTCGGAGACCGGCGCTCCGCGCTCCGGGCTGCGGGGTCAGGGCTGTTTCGCGGGGAGATACTTGGCGAGGTCGCGGAGGGGGATGACGCGGCAGCCTTGCTCTTTCAGGTGGGCCATATAGCGCTCGAACTGGGCGGGGTCGGTGTTCACCCAGGGGTGCTTGAGGTCGGGCACGCCGTGGAAGGTGAGCACGGCGATCTTGCCATCCCGGGCCTGGGCAACGGCGGCCTTGAACTGTTCGAGGGTGGAGTCCGGCTTGCCGTCGAAGGCCTGGGGCAGGGTGAGGGGATCGTCGGTGGCGGGGTCGAAGGCTTTCGCACCGCCGGCGCGGGCGAAGAGGTAGCCGCGCTCGCGGAGCAGCTTCACGGCGGCGGGGCTGGTCTGATAGCCGGGGTAGCAGAAGCTGACGGGGCGGCGGATGCCGTTGGTGGCGCATTGCTGCTCGATGTGGGCGATGTCGGCGGCGAGCTGCTCGGGGGTCTGGCGGGGCACGGCGGCGTGGCGGCGGGTGTGGTTGCCGATCTCGAAGCCGGCGGTGTCGAGGGCGCGGATCTGCTCCCAGGTCAGGTAGTGCTGTTTGTCGGTGAGGAACTCGAAGCCTTCGGTGATGAAGAAGGTGGCGCCGAAGCCGTGCTGCTTCAGGAGCGGGGCGACGAAGGTGGCGTGGCTGGCGACGGAGTCGTCAAAGGTGAGGACGACGAGGCGGTCGGGGACGGGCGGACGATCGGCGGCCAGGCCGAGGGCGGCGGCGGCCAGCCACAGGGCGAACGCGAGGGGCTTCATGGGCGGCGAGGTTACTTGCCGGCGGCGGCCCGGGCCCGGGCCCAGCGGGCTTTGACGGCGGCGATGATGTTGGCGCGGCCGGCGGCGCTCATCTTCCGGCGGGCTTGCTTCGGGGCGGGGGCGGCGGGCGCGGGCGGGGCGGCGGGGCCGTCCTTGAGGACCAGGCTGATGTCGCGGAGGCGGGCCTCGATCCGGGTGCGTTCCAGAAGCAGCGCATGGTGGAGCTTGATGAACTTGCGGACATGTGGTTTCATTAGCCCCGAGAATAGACCGGGGCAAGGGCCTTGCAAGCCCCGCCAGTCAATTGTTGAACAGACGGACGCAAACTCCGTCCAAAATCGCGATGAAATCGAAGAAGCAAGTTCTCCAGCCAGCCATCGAAGCCGGTCAGATCTGGCGGATGGAAGGGGTTACCTGCCACATCGGCCAGGTGGGCAAGACGCTGGTCAATTACAAGCTCCTCAAGGGCAACACGGTGCGCGGGCCGTCTTCACTGGGGAACAAAGAGGCGCTGACGAAGCACCTCAAGGCGAAGAAGGCCGTGCTGATTCAGGAAAAGCCGGCCTGAGGCGCGCGCCCGGCGGGAGTGCCCGCCCGGCCATGCCCGCCCGCTATTCGGCCCGGGCCGGACGGCCGCAGCAGGCGGGTGCCTGGGCGGCTTGGCCGCCGGGGTTGATCACTTCCACTTTCGGTTTGCCCGCATCGGCCCCGGTGCCTTTGGGCAGGTTGGGGACGAGGCTGGCGTCATATTTTGCGCCGGCCGAGACTTGGACGACGGTGAAGCGAATCTTGGTGGGGAAGAACTTCTCGTGGTCGGCGCGCTTGTGGGCGTGGCCGCTGCCGCCGCTGCCGTCCTTGATCACGAGGTCCATCTGCTTGATGCCCTCGGACCAGACGATGCCATCATTCTGCCAGAAGGCTTTCATCGAGACGTCCTTTTCATAGACGCCCTTCTCCCGGTAGAGATCGGTGCCGGTGCAGCCGTAGCCGTTGCCCTGGCCCTTGTTTGGGATATAGCAGATGCTCCAGGTGGTGGGCTCGCCGCCGGGGGGCTTCTCGATGACTTCCGTGCGGATATGCACGGTGCCGTTGCGGTAGTCCACCGGCGCGGTCCAGTCGCGGGGGCGGTCGGGGTTGATGGCGGTGCCCTTCACATAGTAGTGGGACTTGCTGGGCTTGGAATTGTCCGCGTCGTCCTTGGTGAAGGTGAAGGTGACATCGAAGAGGACGAACTGGGCGGCCGGGCTGGGCGAGGCCACGAGCAGCAGCAGGAACACGGCGGCGAGGAGCGGACGGAACGGAATGGTCAGGAGCGCGGCGACGGGCGGCGAGGCCGGGGAGGGTTCAGGGCGCATGGCGGAACGGTGAGCGGCGGGGATTTCGCTGTCCAGCAACTTTCATCCTAGATTCCGCAGTTGGAGTGCTGTGACCACGGATGGACACCGATAAACACGGATGAAGACCCGTTTCGACTGCTTCACCCGCTGGGTGAAAGGCGGCCCTTCGCCTCCGCCCTTCCCATCCGTGTTTATCCGTGGTTCCACTGCGGTTTCCAGGTTCCTCCGACCGGCGGCGGCCCACCACGCACCTGGTCAGGCGGGAGCGGCGGCGGGGAACTGGGTGGCGAGCAGGCCGTTGACCGCGTCGGTCACGGGCGCGACGACTTCGCCGAAAATATCCTCCCCGGTGGCGACCGGCAGGCGGAGCGTGGCGCTGGCGGAGTCAAGGAAACCGCCGAGCGTGCGCTGGGAGTAGAGCAGCAGGCCCTGCCGCAGCGGGAGGGAATACTGCGCAAGGAACACGCCGAAGACGAGCGTGTGCCAGCCGTGCGCCTCGGCGTCCTCCACCGCGCGCAGGTAGCGCTGCACGAAGCGCTGGTCCCGGAGCGGGCGGAGCTTGCTGAGCTGGCGGCGGCCCACGGCGGCGCTGGCAGCGCGGAACTCGCGCAGGCGGGGGTCCGCGCCGAGCGCGCGGTCGAGGGCGATGAGTTCGCGGAGTTCGCCCCGGCAGGCATGGCCGTGGGCGGCGAGAATGGCGGGCAATTCCACGGGCAGCAGGATCTGCTCGCGATAGCCGATGAGGAAGCGCCGGAGGGTGGCGGCGTCGCGCACGGCATCCAAGGTCAGGGCGGACGCGGCGAGGGAGAGCGTGGGCAACGCTTCGGGGGCGCCAAGCTGTTCGAGCAATTCCCGCGCGTCACCGGAGAGTTCCGGCGCGAGCAGCCCGGGGGCGATGGCATGGCGCGTCATTCGTTCGCGCGAGGCTATCGGGGAAGGCTCCGCCAGCAATGCAAATGTGGGCGGCGGGAACTATTGCTTGACGACCTGCCCGGGCGGACCCGAGCCACAGCGCCGCCAACGGCGCCCCGGAACCAGTGCTGGCAGGGCGCGGTGTCCTCACCGCGCCGCCGAGGTCTCGTGGCCTCCGGATGGTTGACGGCGGGCTGAGGACAGCCCGCCCTACCCATCGCAGTTTTATGGAGAGCGGTCTCACAGGAGGCAAGCTGCGCCCCCCCATCTTCCGGGCGCATCTCGACACTGCCCCCGCCCTCGCCACGCCGGGCAAGCGAGGACGCTTGCGGCACGGCCGGCCGGAGGCCGGCGCTACGTAGCGCCCGCGTCCCGCGGGCCGTGTCGCCGGCGTCCGCGCCGGCTCGGTTTCGTGGGCAGTGTCAAGATGCGCCCCCCATCTTCCCGTCTGTTGTCTTTCCTGTCGCCGGGCGCAGGCCTTTCCGCAACCATCCGGCGCATGACCTCAGTTTCGCCTACCGGCTCGCCGGCCTTGCGCACGGCCTGGCTCGTGGTCGCCCTGCTCTTCCCGGTGGCGCTGCTGAACTACCTGGACCGGCAGATGATGGCGGCGATGAAGTATTCGGTGATGGGCGACATTCCGAGCATCGCCACGGACGCGAACTGGGGCATGATGCTCGGACAGTTCAAGTGGGTTTACGCGATCCTCAGCCCGGTGGGCGGCTACGTGGCGGACCGCTTCAGCCGCCGCTACACCATTTGCGCCAGCCTCTTTGTCTGGTCGGTGGTGACGTGGTGGACGGGCCATGTGAAGTCCTACGATGAACTGCTCTGGGCGCGGTCGCTGATGGGGGTGAGCGAGGCGTTCTACATCCCGGCGGCGCTGGCGCTGATCGCGAACCATCACGTCGGCGAGACGCGGTCGCGCGCGGTGGGCTTCCACCAGATGGGCATCTACGTGGGCATCATGATCGGCGGGTTCAGCGGCTACGTGGCGGACGCGCCGAGCCTGGGCTGGCGCTGGGCCTTCGACGTGACCGGAGCCGTGGGCGTGATCTACGCGGTGCCGCTGCTGATGTTCCTGCGCGACGCGCCCCGCACCCATGATCCGAATGCGACCGTCGAGCCGCAGGCCACGGGCTTCGGCGACGCGGCGAAGGAGCTGCTGACCAACCGCGCCTTCATCCTGCTGGTGCTCTACTTCACCCTGCCCGCGCTGGCCGGCTGGGTGGTGAAGGACTGGATGCCGGCGATCCTCAAGGACAAGTTCGCCATCGGCCAGGGCAAGGCCGGCGTATCCGCGACGCTTTACGTGAACATCGCCTCGCTCATCGGCGCGCTCGTGGGCGGCTGGCTGGCCGACCGCTGGATGCGCCGGAGCGAACGGGGCCGCATCTTCACCAGCGCGCTGGGCATGAGCCTGCTGATCCCCGCGCTCTTTGGCGTGGGCAACTCCGGCTCGCTGGCGGTGGCGGTGTTCTTCCTCGTGCTGTTCGGGCTGGGCTGGGGCGCGTTTGACTGCAACAACATGCCCATCCTCTCGCAGATCGTGCGGCCCGAGCTGCGCGCGACCGGCTATGGGGTGATGAATCTCGTGAGCATCAGTTGCGGCGGGTTTGCGGACGTGGCCTTCGGCGCGCTGCGGGACCGGCAGGTGCCGCTGAACGTCATCTTCGGCGTGTTCGCCAGCACGGCGATGCTCTCGGTGATCCTCGTGCTGCTAATCCGCCCCAAGAAAATGGAGAACGAGTCATGAATCCCCACTTGCTGCGTTTCGCTGGGACTGTGCTGATCGTCCTGGGCGTCCTAGCCCCCAGCCCCTTGCAGGCGCAGGGACAGGCGCTGCACTACACCGTGCCGTTCAAATCCGGCGAGGGCTATCCCCGCTATCGCATCCCGGCCATCTGGTGGATGCCCAAGAAGCCGCTGCTTGCCTTCGCGGAGGGGCGCGTGGGCGGGCGCGGGCTGACCGGAGACATAGACATCGTGCTGCGGCGGAGCGTTGATCTCGGCCAGACGTGGCAGCCGCTGCAAGTGGTCGCCGATCTCGGCAAGGACACCTGCGGCAACCCGTGTGTAGTGCGCGACGAATCGAACGGCCGCCTCTGGCTCGTGCTCACCCGGAGCCGTGGTCAGGACATCGAGGCGGACATTGTCGCCAGCAAAGTCCCGGGCACCACGGTCTGGATCACGCACAGCGACGACGACGGCGCAACCTGGTCCGTGCCCCGTGACATCTCCGCCATGGCGCGGAAACCAACGTGGGGCTGGTATGGCACCGGGCCGGGAGCGGGCCTGTATTTGCGGGCCGAAGGCAAGCCGGACCGCCTCCTCATCCCGAGCTATCACAGTGAGGGCGGCACCTACCGCACGCACAGCCTTTACTCGGACGACCATGGGCAGACCTGGCAGCTCGGCGCGGTCGCCGCCGAGAACACCAGCGAACCGCAGGTCATCGAACTTGACCGCCGGACCTTGCTGATGAACGCGCGGACCATCGCGGGCTTTGGCGGGTATCGCACCCAGGTGATCAGCCGGGATCGCGGCGCGACGTGGCAGCCGGCGGAGGGCCTCGGGCAGTTGGTCGAGAACCAGTGCCAAGGCTGCATCTACCGCACTCCGCGCGCCGGGGCGGAGGGGCAGTTCGACTGGATTTTCACGCACCCGGTTTCGCCGAAGCGCACCGGAGTCCACGCGTGGATCAGCGGGGACGCGGGCCGCTCATGGCCGCACGCGCAGTTGCTGTGGAGCGGCCCCAGCGCCTACACCGTGATGGTGGAGTTGCCGGGCGGCCTGGTAGGCCTGTTGATGGAATGCGGGGAGAAGCAGACCTACGAGCAGATCGTCTTCATGAAGTTCGCCCCTGAGTGGCTCAAGACGGGGAAGGCGCCGGTGCTGCAATCGCCACCGGCAAAGTGAGCCGCCTGCGGCACGGGCTCGTGCGCGGCTGGAGCGCGGGTCTGTGACCCGCAGCAAGCCGCGACTGGCTGGCCCGCGGGCATGGGCGAGCGTCACTGGCGAGCGCGAGCTGCTGCGGGTCACAGACCCGCGCTCCGGGGAGTCTGCGCCTGGGCTGCTTGTCTTTTCGGCATACCGCCACCGATTGCTTGAGTGCCAGCGGTGGAAGAGTATGGTCCCCACAGTGCCGGTTCACTCACGCTGATGAACGCCCGAATCCGACCCTCCGCCTGCGGCCCCCGCTCGTCGGCCTTCACCTTGATTGAACTGCTCGTGGTCATCGCCATCATCGCGATTCTCGCCGGCATGCTGCTGCCCGCGCTGGGCCGGGCGAAGCAGAAGGCCCACCAGACCAAGTGCATGAACAACCTCCGCCAGTTCGGCCTGGCCGCGCGGCTCTACGGAGACGACTTCGATGACCGGTTCCCGCCGACTCGTGGGACCGGCTCGCTCGGAACGATCATCCCCAGCCAATACTGGTGGTGGGGCAAGGCCGGCAACATGGGGCTCTACCTCGAATTCGGCGGCGACCGCCGCTATGTGAATCCCTACGTCGGCAAGTTCGGGGCCACTGACGAGATGCCGGTGGCGCGTTGTCCGAGCGACCGGGCCGCCGGGGCGGTGGCCGCGTGGTGTGATCAATATGGCAGTTCCTATTCGCCGAACGCCGGGGCCGCGCTGAACCCGACGCTCAACTACCTGACCAAGGACGCCAACCTCAACTCTGTGCGGGCCAGCGAAATTCGCGATCCCGTCCGGATGCTGACCAACGCCGACCACGGGATCTGGCAGCCGGTCTGGCCGCCGCCCGTGGGCTACGCCATGCCCGCCGCCCAGCTCTTCTGGCATACCAAGGTGAACGACACCCGGTTCAACGTCGCCTTTGCCGATGGCCACTCCGACTTTGTGCAGGTGTATGTGGGCATCAACGCCACGAACACCTACACGAGCAACCGGGATTTGTGAGGCGGACGTAAGCGCGCGGTTGCCTCCCCGGAGCCCATCAGTTCAACTTTCCCCATGAAGCCGCTCCTGTTCCTGGCCTCGCTGGGCCTGTTCGTCGGTGCCTGCGCCGCCGCGCCGTTTCCGGTGCCGACGATTGACCTCGCCGCCGAGAAGCAGCGGCAAGTCGTCGTGGACCGCGAGGCTGGGCAGTATCTCGGCCACCCGACCACCGCGCTGCTCGAAGACGGCAAGACGATGCTCATCGTGTATCCCAAGGGCCACGGGAAAGGCGGCATCGTTTACAAGCGCAGCAACGACGGCGGCCTGACGTGGAGCGACCGCCTGCCCACGCCCACAAGCTGGGCCACGAGCAAGGAAGTGCCCACGATGCACCGTGTCGTGGACGCTGCCGGCAAGAAGCGGCTCATCATGTGGAGCGGTCTTTACCCCGCGCGGCTGGCCGTGAGCGAGGACGACGGCAAGACTTGGAGCGAACTGAAGCAGGTCGGTGACTGGGGCGGCATCGTGGTGATGGGTTTCACCGAGCCGCTCAAGACGCCCGGCCACTACCTCGCGATGTTCCACGATGACGGTCGTTACTTCACGAGCCAGGCGGCGCAGAAGAAGCCGGTTGAGTTCACGCTCTTCAAGACCTTCTCCCGCGACGGCGGGCTCACTTGGAGCGCGCCCGAGGCGGTGCAGCACGACACCGCCGTTCATCTTTGTGAGCCGGGCTTCATCCGTTCGCCGGACGGCAAGGAGATCGCTGTCCTCCTCCGCGAGAACTCCCGCACGAAGAACTCGCACATCATCTTCAGCCGCGACGAAGGCACCACCTGGACCGCTCCGCGCGAAATGCCCGACTCGCTTAACGGTGACCGCCACACGGGCAAGTATCTGCCGGACGGCCGGCTCTTCGTCTCCTTCCGCAGCGTTGCGCCCAAGGGCAAGACCACGCCCTTCGCGGGCGACTGGGTCGCGTGGGTGGGCCGTTACGCCGACCTCGCGGCGGGCAAGCCTGGTCAATACCACGTCCGGCTCATGGACAACACCAAGGGCGCGGACTGCGCGTATCCCGGCGTGGAGGTGCTGCCGGATGCGACCATCGTCACGACGACTTACGGCCACTGGGCCACGAATGAATCGCCTTACATCGTGAGCGTCCGCCTCAAGCTCGCGGAACTGGACGCGAAGGCGAAGGCCGCCGATGCCAAAGGCGCATTCAAATCCTCCGCGGCCACCGAGTCCGACCCGCGCCTGCACGCCGACGGCCCCGGTTGGCGTCTCGACAAGGCCACCCGCACCGACCCCAAACGTCCGCGCGTGCTGCTCATGGGCGACTCGATCCTCAACGGCTACCTGCCCGGCACCGTGAAGGCGCTCGACGGCCAGGCTTACGTGGACGCATGGGTGAACCCGCTGGCGCAGTCCTCGTATCGCCTGCACGAGATGCTCGCCGAGGTCCTCGCCAACGGTCCCTACGACATCGTCCATGTGAACATGGGCCTGCATGGCTGGCAGAAGGGCCGCATCCCGGACGGCCAGTTCGAGCCGCTGACACGCAAGCTCATTGAGACCATCCGCGGCAAGGCTCCCGGCGCGACCTTCATCTGGGCCAGCAGCACGCCTGTGACCACCAAGGACAAGCCCGGCGAACTCAGCGCCGAGATCAATCCGATCATCGTCGAGCACAACCGCATGGCCGCGAAGGTCATGGCCGGGGCGAAGGTGCCGGTGAACGACCTCTATGCGGTCGTGGCGTCGCGGCTCGACCTTGCGCGCGGCGACCAGTTTCATTGGAAGCCCGAAGGCACGGCGCTGCTGAAGGATGCGGTGGTGGCCACGTTGCAGCGTGAGTTGAAGGCACGGGCGGGCAAACCGTGAGGTGGGCGCTCCTGGTCGTGCGCGCTTCACTGAGAGCGGCGGTGGAACGCGCCGCACTCCAGACGCTTCGCGAAGCCGGGGGGGGCGTGGAGATCGCGTCAGCGTCTGGAGTGCGGTGTCTTCCAGCACCGCTTTTTCGAGTCTTCGATGGGGGACAGGAGTGTCTCCCTCACGGACGTGCTGGACAGGTTTGGTTGCATGGCGGCCAGCGTTTGAACGTCCATCTTTGGCCAGCACTACGACAGCCATGAACTTTCCTGCCCGCACAGCACAAACCTTTGACTTCCGATGCCGGCAGCGCCTTGGCCTGACGCTCCGGCTTGCTGCACTGCTCCTCACGGCCACGGCGGTCGCCGAGGACTGGCCCACATTCATGCACGACCGCGCGCGGAGCGGGGTGTCGGGCGAGTCGCTGAACTTCCCGCTGAACGAACTGTGGTCCTACACGCCGCCTGCCGAGCCGGTGCGCGCCTGGCCCAGCCCGCAGGCGGGCTACAACGAGCTGCCCAAGCTTTCCTTCGATGACGCGATCCATGTGGCGATGGCGGGGGACACGGTCTATTTCGGGTCGGCGGTGGACAATGGCATCCACGCGGTGGACGCGCGGACCGGGGTGAAGCGGTGGACGTTTTTCACCGAGGGGCCGGTGCGGCTCGCGCCCACCGTGGCCGAGGGCCGCGTGTATGCGGGGTCAGACGACGGGCTGGTCTATTGCCTCGACGCCAAGGACGGACGCCTCGTGTGGAGCGCGCGGCCCGGCTCGGGCACGACGCGTATTCTTGGGGCGGGACGGATGAGTTCCCTGTGGCCGATCCGCACCAGCGTGCTGGTGGATGGCGGCGTGGCCTACTGTGGCACCGGCATTTTCCCCGCCCGCGAGACTTCCGTCGCCGCGTTCGATGCCGCCACGGGCAAGGCACTGTGGAAGACCACCGCCGTGCCGAAGTCCGGCGAGGCGTATGTCGCGCTGGCACCGCAGGGCTACCTGCTCGCCACGGCGGACCAGCTCTATGTCCCGTGCGGCCGCACCGCGCCACTGGCCTACGCCCGCGCGGACGGGGCGTCGCGCGGCTCCATGGTGAAGACCTACCTCATCGTGCCGAGCAAGGGCGTCGTCAGCGGCGACTACGGCGTGCTGGTGGATGACCTTTACTACCTCGGCTCGCAGAACGAACTGCACTCCTACACGCCCGACGGCAAGCATGTCTCCACCGTGCGCGAGGCGGCGCAAATCATCGCGACGAAATCGCACTACTTCAAGCTGGCTGGCCCGCCGGTGCCCCGATATGGCCGCGAGCCGGCGCCGAAACCGAACGCCATCACCGCATTCGACCGTGCCGCGGCCGATGCCGCGCCGAAGCGGGCGAGCTTCCCGAAGGAAGCGGTGAAGTGGACCTTCGCCGCGCCGAACTTGCAGCTCGTCATCGCCACAGGCGCGCACGTCATCGCGGGCGGCTCGAACACGGTCGTCGCCGTGGACAGCGTGACCGGAAAAGCCGCGTGGAGCGGGAAAGTGGATGGCGTGGTGAAAGGCCTCGCCGTCGCGAACGGCCGGCTCGTCGTGAGCACGGAGAACGGCCGGCTGCACTGCTTCGGCGTCGGCGCACCCGCACCGGCGATGGCCGCGAAACCTGCGCCCGCCACCGATGCCCGAGTGGCAGCGCAGGCGCAGGCCATCCTCAAGGAGTCCGGTATCACGCGTGGCTACGCACTGCTGCTTGGTGAGAGCGCGGCCCAACTCGCCGCGGAACTTGCGCAGCGCTCGGAGCTGCACCTCCACGTCGCGGAATCCGACCCCGCCAAGGCCGCCGCCGCGCGGACTGCCCTCTCCGCCGCCGGTCTCTACGGTGCCAAGGTGGAAGTGGACGTCGTGCCCGCCGGCTCGACAAACGGCCTGCCGTATCCGCCTTACTTCGCAAACCTCGTCGTGGTGGATGCTGCCACGCTTGGCCAGGGCGCAGTGACCGCCCGTGCCTTGCTCCGTGTGCTCAAGCCCCACGGCGGCGTGCTGCTCGCCGGCACGAGCGCGCCCGATCCGGCATGGACCAAAGCCGGTGTCGTCGTCGCCGCCCAGCTTGGAACTTCCGGCGCGTGGACGAAGCTGGTGCGCGGTGCGCTGCCCGGCGCACGCGACTGGACGCATCAATACGCCGACGCGGGGAACAGCGGCTCCTCCGACGATGAACGCGTGCGCGGCCGGCCCGAGGTGCTGTGGTATGGCGAGCCCGGCGCGGACAAGATGCACGACCGCCACCGCCGCAGCGAAGCGCCGCTGCAACTCGGCGGACGCATGTTCGTGGAAGGCACCCGGCAGCTCACCAAGACGCCGCTGCTGCTGAGCTTCGACGCCTACAACGGCCTGCCTTACTGGGAGCGCGAGTTCCCCGGAGCCGAGCGGCTCGACATCACGCAGGACTGCGGCAACCTGGCCGCCTCGCCGCACGGCCTGTTCGTCGCGACGGACAAGGACTGCCACCAGCTCGACCTCGTCACCGGCGCGACGCGCAAGACGTTTTCCGTGCCCCCGGGCAAGGACGGCTCGGCCAGCATGTGGGCTTACGTGGCGGCGGAGGGCGATCTGCTCATCGGCAGCGCTTCGGCGGGCTATCAGTTCAGCCGCACGGTCTTCGCGTATGATCTGCGGACCGGGCAGTTGAAGTGGCGCTATGACAGCCCCGCAATGCGCAACAGCACGATTGCGATCAGCGGCGGCAAGGTGTTCCTCGTGGAACATCGCGGCCAGACCAACGCGCCCAGGGTGCTGACGGTGATGGAGGCCCACAAGGAGATCGGGAAGCCCAAGCCGGCCAAGCCCGAAGGCCCGCCGCCGCCCTACATCCGCACGGTCGTCGCGCTCGATCTCGCCACCGGCCGGCCGGTCTGGGCGCAGGACCACAACCTCACCCTGTGCGGGAGCTGGACCGGCAACCTGTGCCTCACGGCGAAGAACGGCGTGGTGCTGCTCTCCGGGGTTTACTCCGCCTACGGTGCAGCCAAGGGTGATGAGGGCGACCGTCGCGCGCTGGCCTTGTCCGCCACGGATGGCGCGCCGCTCTGGAACCAGGCCATCGGCAATCGCGTGCGCCCGGTGCTGGTCGGCGAGCATGTCATCGGCCGGCCCAAGGCCTACGACCTCCGCTCCGGCGCGACGGTGACGAAGGCCGGTCCGAAGGGCCCGATCCCGTGGTCCGTCCCGGCCAACGGCGCGTGCGGCCAGATGTCCGCCTCCGCCGGGATGCTCTTCTACCGCGACGGCTACACGGTGATGCGCGACGCCGGCACCGGCGGCACGCTGATGAACTTCACCGGGATGCGGCCCGGCTGCCTCATCAACATCATTCCGGCGGGCGGGGTCATCGTGCAGGTGGAGGCCAGCTCGGGCTGCACCTGCTACCACGCGATCCAGTCCACGGTGGCGTTTGTGCCGCCGGGGGCGGAGTGAGACGGCGCGCGGCCTTCAGGCCGCAGAAACAGGAGCAGGTCGTGGATGGCTCGAACGTATTCTGACGTGCGCAGCTTTCTGCGGCGTGAACGCCGCGCTACGCCTGGCAATTCCCCGCGAAGCGACTTCCAGTCCACTGCGTCTGCTCTCACCGTATGCCACTTCAGTCCATTGCTTGCTACAGCCGCCGTGCCTTCCTCCGCCAGACCGGCCTGGCCGTGGCTGGCACGGCACTGCTCGCCCGGGCCGCCACGCCGCCGCTCGCGAGCTTCTTTGTCGTGGGAGACACCCATTTCCTTGCGGACAAGATGCAGCCAGACAGGCTGGACACCAATTCTGCCAGTTACACGGGGCGGCTCGTGGACACGTTGAATCGCCTGCCGGGCACGGAGTTCTCCGCGGCCGTGGGCGGCGGGAAGGTTCCCGCGCCGAATGGCGTGCTGCACGTCGGCGATGTCATTGACACGGGCGACAAGAACGGGCCGACACAGCTTGCGATGCAACGCACCGAGTGGGCGGCCTACGTCGCGCAGTTCGGCCTGACCGGCTCCGAGGGGCGGCTCAAGCATCCGGTCGTCGAGATCGCGGGCAACCACGATGCGCCGCAGGGCACCGGCCATGCCATCGAGCAGATGGCCGCGCGCCACCGGGCCCGCAAGAACTTGAAGGGCCTGAGCAAGAACGGCCTGCACGGCTCGTGGGAGTGGGGCGGCGTCCACTTCATCTCGCTTGGCCTCATCGTCGGCACGGACCGCACGGTGGACCGGAAGCGCCGCTATGCGGCCATGGACAGCCTCGCCTTCCTGCTCGAAGACCTCGCCAACACGCCGAAGGACCAGCCGCTCGTGCTCATGCACCATGTGGACATGGTGCGCTACACCGTCGCCAAACCCGACACGGACTACACGAAATGGGAATGGGACCCGGCGGACGTGCAGGCCTTCCACGCGGCCATCAAGGACCGGCGCGCGGCGATCTTTTACGGCCACACCCATGTGCGGAGCGTGTTCCGCTGGGACGGCAGCTCGACCAAGGCGGACAAAAGCGTCGCGGTCTTCAACGTGGACAACTCCGCGCATTTCAGCGGTCCGGCGCAGGCGCTCTTCCATGTCGAGGTGCGCGGCGACGGACTGACCGTCCGTGAGTTTGAGACGCGCGACGGCTGGCAGACCGGCCAGTGGACGCCGCAGATTTGGAAAGCTTCCGTTTAGCAACGTTCGCGGCCACACTCCGCCCAACCAAGCAACCTCTATGATGAATCGTCGCAACTGGCTCACCGCCGCGCTCGGACCGGCCGCCGCCGCAGGCACCATCCTGCCGTATTCGCTCAACGCCGCGGAAAACCCGGGCGTCAGCGTGGCGGACCGCAGCAGTTCCATCCGCATCACGAAGCTCACGGCCACGCCGATGCAGCGGAAGGTGTATCTCAAGATCGAGACGAACCATGGCGTCACGGGGTGGGGCGAGATTGACCAGTTGGAGCCGTATGTGGCCGCGCTGCTGGCCAAGTCGCTGTTTGAACTGCTCGACGGCGAGAACCCCACGCGCATCGAGCATCTGTGGCAGAAGATTTACCGGTCGCACCGAGACATGCGCGGCGGGCCGTTCATGACGCACACGCTGGCAGGCATTGACATGGCCTTGTGGGACATCGCCGGGAAGCTCTGGGGCGTGCCCGTGTATCGCCTGCTCGGCGGGCCGACGCGCGACAAGGTGCGCGTGTATCCCTCCGCCACGGCGACGAAGGTGGGCGCGGGGCCGGAGCAGTTTTCCGGCAGCCCGGCGGACATGGAGCGGCATGTGCAGAACATCGCGCGCGCGCGCAAGCAGGTTGGCCCGGCCGGCATGGTGATGTTTGACGCGCACTGCGCGCTGCCGCCGCCGTTTCTCATCCAGCTCGCGGGCGCGATCCAGCCCTATGACGTGACCTATCTTGAAGAACCCGCCGTGCCGGGGAACATCGAGGTCTTCAAGCGCATCAAGCAGCATGTCAAGATCCCGCTGGCGGTCGGCGAGCAGGCGCGGACGATCTGGGATGTGATCCCGTATTTGCAGGAGCGGATCGCGGATTTCCTCCAGGTGGACATGGCGCACACCGGCGGCCCGTCGCAGCTTTTGAAGATCGCGATGATCGGCGAGGGCTACCACGCGCCCATCGCACCGCACTCGGTCACGACGGATCTTGGCCTGTCTGCGAGCCTGCACGTCTCGGCGTCGGTGCCGCTCTTCCTCATCCACGAGTATTATCCCAGCATCACGCCGAAGGATCTAATCCAGAAGTCCTGGGAAGTGGACAAGGACGGCTATGCCTCGCTGCCCACCACGCCCGGACTGGGCTGTGAAGTGAACGAAGCCCGGCTGGAGGAACTCTCGAAGCAGCCGGCCAAGCCGGAATGGCCCACGCGGGGGCGGATGAAGGACGGGTCCATTGCGGATTATTGAGGGAAGGGCAAGATTAGGGACTATTCGCTGTTTCGGTGGAACCGGGAGGCGGGCCGGGAAATTCCAAGCTCCAAGTCCCAAGCGCCAAAGAAACTCCAAAGCCCAAATTCCAACCGTTCACCGTGCCGCCCGCCAGCGCTTCCGCTGGTTCGGCCCTTGGCCCAAGGGCTGATTCGGTCCGGCGGCCCGGCCTGGGCCGCGCGACGGCGCCCTTTGAATTTTGGAGCTTGGAGCTTCTTTGGAATTTGGAACTTGGGATTTGGAGTTTCTCCCACCCCCATGCCATTGAAAACGGCGGAGAACCTCGCGTTACGATCAACACCCGACCGGGCAACTTCGGCGTTCTGGTTAAAAACGGAAAAAACCGTCACAAGTGACCTGGGAAAAGCCGGACCAACGCCAGTAAAGACTGGCGGGAGCGACGGGGCTCGAACCCGCAACCTCTGCCGTGACAGGGCAGCGCTCTAACCAATTGAGCTACGCCCCCGCTAAGGGGGGCCGAAAAGTAGGAAACCGCTCTCGACACGTCAACAGCCGAATTCAACAGAATGAGTTTTGTGTGCCGGAGGGATTTTCCTCCCGCCGCGGCTTGCTTTTGACACTGCTCGCCCTTCCGCCTACAACCCTGCGCGATGAAAGTCCTCATTTTGGCCGCCGGCTACGCGACGCGTCTCTATCCCCTGACCCTCACCCAGCCCAAGCCTCTCCTGCCCGTGGCCGGCCGGCCGATGGTGGACTATGTGATGGACAACCTCGCCCCCATCGGCGGCATTGACCGTGTGTATGTGGTGACCAACGCCAAGTTCGCAGGCCATTTCCAACGCTGGGCGGATGACTACGCCAAGCGCGCCCCCTTCGCCTTCACCATCATCAACGACGGCTCCACCGACGACTCCAACAAGCTCGGTGCCATCGGCGACCTGCGTCTGGTCCTCCAGCGCGAGAACGTGGACGACGACCTCATCGTGGTGGCGGGCGACAACCTGTTCAGCGAGAAGCTCGGCGCGTTCGGTGAGTTCTGCCGGACAAAGAACGCCCCCGTGCTCGGCCTGTATGACGTGGGCCGCATTGAGGCCGCGAAGAAGTATGGCGTCGTCGCGGTGAACCGCGAAGGTGTCATCACAGACTTCAAGGAGAAGCCCGAGCAACCCGCCAGCACGCTCATCGGCATCGCCCTCTACTACTACCCGCGCGCCACGCTCAAGCTCGTGGACCAATACATCGCCGAGGGCAACAACCCCGACCAGCCGGGCCGGCTCGTCCAGTGGCTCTACCCGCGCACCCCGGTTTACACCTGGACCGTGCCCGGCATCTGGTATGACATCGGCTCCAAGGAAACCCTCGACGAGGCGAACCGGATTTTCGCAAAGAAGTAGCCCCGCGTGAAGGGGACACTCCTGTCCCCTTTAGCCGAATCCATGCAGTTGGCGGAGCGCCGGTCTCCGACCCGGCGTGGTCATGCTGCCGGGCAACACGCCAGGTCGGAGACCGGTGCTCCGTCAACCGGGATCTGGAACTTCGCGCTCGGTTCATGGAAAGGGAGAGCGGCACCCAGGAGCTGGCGCCACCGCACTTGGTGCTACTTCGCCTCCGTCACCGCCCCACGCCAGATTCCGTTGAACAGAAACTTGAACGTCCCGTGCGGCTGCGCGCGGAACGCCACTTCCGGCCCGTAGAGCACCAGCCTCCCCTTCCCCACCTTCGCCTCGGCGATGGCGATGCCGTTGTCGAGATGCTCCTGCCCCCACGCCCACCCGCTGCGCAACGGCTTTGGCGAGTTGAACCACGCCACGCAGTCAAGTTGGCCCGGCTCCGCCTTGTCCGTGAAGCGGAAGACCGGACTGGCCTGGAAGAACATGTCCACATCCGGCTCCATACCCCACGCGAGCGGGTGCGCCGTGTCCACCCGGGTGCGCAGCACGGAACCCGGCACGTAGAATTTCTCCCGCGACAACGCCGCCGTCTTGCCCGGCTCAGTAAGGTGGTTCGCGACCGGCAAATCCAGATGCCGCGCCAGGCTCGTGGAACTGCCGATGGCCAGCACCGTGCCGCCCTCTTCGAGAAACTTGCGTAGCTGCGGCATGGTCTTCTCCGCCGTGATGCTCCCGCGCCGCCCGCGATACTCTGGAGGCAACGACTCCTCGCGCACATCCGCAGCCGTGTCCACCGGAGCCTCGCTGCTGGTGCTGGTCGTGTTCGTCGTGGCAGCGGAGCCGCGCGTGTAGGCGGGCACCGCGCCATCCACAAAGATCAGCACGTCGAACTTCTCGCGCAGGCTGCCGCGGTCCAGCTCCGGCGGGAACACGACCTGAAACGGAAATTCAAACCGCTCCAGCACCCACCGCGTCCAACCCGACGGCATCGAGCCCCCAAAGCGGTCCCACAGGCCGATGCGGAGGGGTTTGAGGCGGACAGCCTTGGCCGGCCAAGAGGAAGCGACCGCTGTGCCGATGCCGAGTTCTCTGGCGAGTTTTGCGAGGCGCGCATCGGTCTGCGGCCCAGGCTTCACAAAGAAATCACCCGGGTGGGGCAGCAATCCAAAAGTCTGCCAGGCGGAAATCCGGAAGATTTCCTCGCCCGCAGCAAGCAACTGATTCACGGCGCGGAACGAATCGTTCTGCTGCGCAGACAACATGAAGCCCGCAGTGCCCGGCGTGTTCCGGACGGCACCCTGCGGCGGAGCTTGCGGATAATTTACCAACTCGAAGGGTCCCGTGATGCCCTCCAGCACGCGCTCAAACTTCACCCCCATCTGAAACGCCAGCGTCCACCCTGCGATGTCATACGGCGCGGTCGGCGCAGCCCCGGGATACGCGAAGTCGTTCGGATGGTCCTGCGGCTCGAACATGTCCAGCACATGCGCGCGGAACGGCTGCGCGCACTTCACCACGAAGCTGCCGGCGGGATACTTGTTCGTGCCAACGGTGAAGTCCGCCGTCGCTCGATGCACCTGCACGCCGGTTTCCAGCAGCGTGTTCACAAACTTCGTCGCCGTCGGAAAATCACGCTGGTTCGCCGGGAGGATGAAGGCCCGCGCATCGCGATGCGCCGGGTCCTGCAGCAGGCGCTTGAACTCGTTCGTCGCGGCGCTGGAGAGGAAGGGGCTGCCCTTGCGTTCCTTCGCCGCGTGCTCGATGTCCGTCGGCGACACCGTCCAACTGTCCCGGCTGCCGCGCTCGATGGCGGTGCGGGCCATGCGCCACGCGTTGAGCAGCAGCGTCGAGCGCTGGCGGGACGCGTAGTCCAGCACCGCGTAGTTCGCCGTCACCGAGTAGTCCACCGACGACCGGAAATGCCAGCGCTGCGGCGCGATGGGCGCGAGGTAGTCGGCCTTGGGCAGCAGCTTGTCCGGCAGGAACGGAATCGCCAGCGGCGTCGGGCTGCCGATGGTTTCCGTGAGCAGGCCGATCTGGTTATGGAAGTAGGCCGTCGTGCGCAGCCCGCCGTTCCACCACGTCGAGTAGCGCGCGCCCGAGCGCACGGTCACGCCCGGTTTCCCCTCGGCCAGGAAGCGCTGCATCATCGCCGCGCCCACGGCGTCAATGCCGCTCGTGACCAGCGGGTCCACGTTGTAGTTCGCCGGGTCGCGGAACGGCGGCGCGAACATCACCGTGCCCTGCGGACCGGACTGGTGATGGTTGTAGAGAATCTGCGGGAACCACTCGCGGTAGAGGATGCGGTTGAGCGTCTTGGACTCCGACTGCACGCAGGCGAAGAAGTCCCGGTTGTTGTCGTGGCCGATGTATTTCTGGTAGAGGCGCGGCAGCCCGGCGAACGAGCGCTTCTTCGGGTCCGCCTCGCGCATATACCAGTTGGCGACCAGCTCCATGCCGTCGGGATTCGCTGGGACGAAGAGGATGATGCAGTCGTCGAGGATGCGGCGGGTCTCCGCGTCGTCGCGGCTGACGAACTGCCAGAGCGTCTCCATCAACTGCGTGAAGCCGAGCGTCTCGGTGGCGTGCAGCCCGCCGTCAATCCACACCACCGCCCGGCCCTCCTCGGCGAACCGCTGCGCGTCCGCCGCCGTGGCCTCGCCCAGCGCGAGCCGGCGCACGGTGTCCTTGAAGCCGTAGAGCCGCCGATGATTCGCGGGCGACGTGACGATGCCCATGACCATCGTGCGCCCCTCCTCCGTCAGCCCGATGGGCACCACCTTCAGCCGGTCCGACTCGCGGTCGAGCCGCTCCCAATACGTGGTGAGCTGCGTGTAGTTCGGCAGTTGGTAATCATCGCCCAGATTAAAGCCAAGGAAGGCCTTCGGCGAAGTCAGACGCGGAGCACCAAAGCTGCAAACGGCCGAAGCGAAGAACAGCGTGAGAACGACGACGACACTATGGACTGCGCCGGCAGAGCGCAGCGGCGACGGCGCTTTGGTGTCCCGCGGAGCGGCCCCCCCGTGAAGGGGACACTCCTGTCCCCTATGCCCACCATAGCCATGCCGGGCCTCACCGCAGACCAGCGTGCCCGCCTCACGCCCGCTCCGCAGGACGCCAAAGCGGCGTCGCGCTGCGCTTGCCGCCGCAGTCCAAGAGGTCGTCGTCATTTCGGTGGAGCGCCGGTCTCCGACCCGGCGCGTTGGTTTCCGGTCAGGCACACGCCGGGTCGGAGACCGGCGCTCCGGGGGGCAAGTCAGCAGCTCTGGATCAGATCGCATCGCGGTTCACTGGAAGGACGATTCTACCGAGGTTGACTGACAGTTTGTTTGAAGCGCAACAGTGCCTCACGACGAAAATCCCATCGGACTGGTCGCTTGCCGTCTCCATCAATCGTTCGCCAATCCACCAAGCGTTTGTCTTTGTTCCGCGTCTGAAAAGCGAGGTGGACTTCATGTAGGGCGGAAGTTAAATCCCGGCCATGGGACAAGTCGCTGGCTAACTGGAGATAGGGCAACAAGAAGTGTTCGTAGCCCTTTATTTTCACCGTTGTCGGGGTGTAAGGCTTGCTGTCGGCCAAACACAGAAGCGCAGAGGCAAATTCACGGGCAAAACCCGTTAGCGGAAAATGCCTTTGCACTCGTTCAGAACGCAGAACCTCAAGCAACGCAGAAGCACTTGCGTTGGCCTCACACAGCCAGGCTAGGCATACCAAGGCCGGTTCGTTAACGACCGCGCATCTTACTGGTTCTGAACTCAGTTGACAGAAGGCCCATGCATTAAGCTGTGTGAATTCATCGAGTGCAGCTTTGATCCCAAGCCTGCGCAGCAAGGCAATCCCCTCAGTGGGTGTTGCTGTGTCAGTAACCACTTGTGAAATGGCATTGGACAAAGCGCCCGATAGGACGACGAGTGCGAAGGCCGTCTTACCTTCGTTTTTGTGCTTGAGCGCACTGGCCAGCGACTGAGTGAACATGGTTTCCGAGCCCTGCCGACAGCCAGTAGAATCATTTACCGATTCGTCTGCGCGACCAGTTCCTTCCCCTTCAACCTCACCGGCTCCACCCCCGCCTGCTTCTTCGCCGGGAACGCCGCCCCGCCCAGTTCCTTCCACACGCTCTCCACCTGCATGGTGATGAACTGGCCGAGGTAGATGGCGATGCGCTCGTCCTTGCGGAGGGTTTCCTTGATGGTGTCGCACGCGGCCTGCACTTCAGCGGCGGTTTTCTCGGCGTCCTTGAGCTTCTTCACCTCGGCGACGAGCGACTTGAAATAGAGCTGCTGGTTCGCCAGCACCTCGGGGCCGCCGCTCGGGCCGTGCGCGGGGCAGACCTTAAGCGGCTTGAGCGCGATGACCTTGTCGAGCGTCTTGATCCACTCGTGGATGTTGCCGTCGCCGGTGTAGTTGTAGGGGCCGTTCACGCAGGCGTCGCCGGTGAAGACGATGCGCTCCTTGGGCAGCCACGCCCAGCCGTCGCCGTGCGTGTGCGCGACGCCGAAGTGGAGCAGCTCGACGCGGTGCGTGCCGTCGTCGAAAGCCATCTTCTGCTCGAAGAGCAGGCTGGGCGGGCGGAGCTTGCTGGCGGCGACATCCTTGCGGCCCTTGGCGGCGTCCTCCCAGCGGCCCGGCTTGCCGCCGCCAAAGAGGTTCGTCTCGTATTTCTTCATCTCCGCCAGCACGCCCACATGCCCGACGATGGTCGCCCCGGCCTCGTGCATAACCTGGTTGCCATAGGCGTGGTCGCCGTGGTGATGCGTGTCGAAGGCGAACTTGATGGGCTTGTCCGTGATCGCCTTGATCTTGGGCAGGATGACCTGCGCGCCCGAGGGGAAGTTCGCATCAATGACCAGCACGTAGTCGTTGAAGACAATCCAGCCGTTGTTGCAATGCCCGTGGCGGCCGATGTCGCCCTCATGGAAGTAAACATCGGTGGCGACCTTCTCGACGACGTTCACCTCGGCGCGGGCGAAGGGCGCGGCCAGCAGCGTGGCCAGGGCAAGGGCGTGGGCGGTGCGGAGAAATGGCTTCATGGGCGCGACTTTTGCAGAACGCGCAAGGGCGTCAAACGGGAAGTGCTCGTGAAGGGGACACTCCTGTCCCCTTTGAGCGAGTCCTCAATTCAGCTCCGAATTCCAAAAAGGTGCCCACGGATAACGCTGATAACGCGGATGAAAGCACTCGAAGCCTTGCAACCGTTAACCCATCGAACTGGATACTTTCCCGTTGAAAATCTCTCTCCATCCGTGGCATCCGCGTTATCCGCGGGCGCTCTCTTCGAGACTTAAAGGGGACAGGCGTGTCCCCTTTGAGCGGGTCACCAATTCAGCTCCGAATTCCAAAAAAGTGCCCACGGATAACGCAGATGACGCGGATGAAAGCGCTCGAAGCCTTGCAACTGTTACCCCATCGAACTGGATACTTTCCCGATGAAAATCTCTCTCCATCCGTGGCATCCGCGTTATCCGCGGGCACTCTCTTCGAGACTTAAAGGGGACAGGAGTGTCCCCTTCACGCTGGCTCACGGGAACGTGGGCTTCAGGTCGCGGATGTTCTCGAGCTTCGCTTCCTTGCCGAGGGCCGGGGCGTAGAGCATCACGGGCGCGACGATGCCGCCGGTGCCGAGTTCATTCACCACCTGGTTCGAGATGCAGATCACGATCGTGTTCTTGCCGGGCTTCACCGCCTCGGTGGCGTCCATCTCGAAGGGATAAAACGCCGCGCCGGGGCTGTTGCCGAGGTGCTGGCCGTTCACCCAGACCTTCGCGGCCTCGTCCACGCCGCCGCACCAGAAGAAAATCCGTTTCCCGGCGAACTTCTCCGGCACGTCCACCGTCGTGCGATACCACGCGAGGCCTTTGTAATAGCGCAGCCCCTGGTTGCTCCACGAGGAGCTGGACGTCTTGAGCTTCTGCCAGTTGCCGCCGGTAGTTGTCTGCCGCCAGAGGCCGATGTCCTCGCCGATCTTCGCGGGATCAATCTGGAACTGCCACTCGTCCGGCGCGGCGGCGACGAGCTGGTTGCCGTCGGTCACGCGCTTGAAGCCCTGCTCGGTCGCGGGACGGTAGAAGCGCCGCATGTAGCCCACGTAGGTGCTGAACCGACCAGCCGAGAGCATCGCCACGGGCTTCATGGTCATAAGCTCCTCCGCCACGGCGTCGAGCTTGACCAGCTCCGCCTTGGCGGTGGGGAAGTCCACGCGCACGCGGGCGTCCATCATCGTGTTGAAGGCGTCGAGCATGTCGAGCGACTGGCCGATGACCTTCACGCGCGCGGCGTAGTCGCTGCCGGCGGGCGCGAGCTTCGTGGCCTGGGTGATCAGACCCCGGGCCTTCGTGCGCAAGGCCGGCGGGTAAAAGTGCGGCATGTCCCACGCGCAGCCGGTGGCAAAATCGCCATCGCGCAACGCCGCGTCCATGAGCGTGACATACTCGCCCATCGGCCCGGCGGCGGGGCCGAAGAACTTCTCGTAGCAGTCCTTCAGCAACGCATCCACGTCGGCCTTGTGGTTCCACATGAGCTTGGCGGCGATATACATCGACGGGAACTTCGGGCCGTAGTTCGGGAACGTCTCGACGCGCCAGCCCTTCACGCCCAGCTCATGGCACGCGGGGATTTCATCACGCAGCCGGTGGATGATGATGAACGGGAAGCCGGGATCGGCGAGGTTGCTCCAGTAGCCGCGGTCGTAGAGTTCGGGCAGCAGCTTGCCCCACTCCTGATAGAGCCAGCGCGCGTAGCTCTTCTCCGGCGCGATGGGGTTCGAGAAGCCATGCACGCGGTCCAGCGCGATGGGGGCGAGAGCGCCCATGATGCGCACGTCCGGCTTCCAGCGCTTCGGCGGGCGCATGTAGGAGTGGTAGATGTAGAAGGCCAGCTTCGTGTCCGGGAACTCGCCTTCGACGCCCTTGAGCACCTGGTTGAAGAACCAGATGTAGCGGTCGGTGACGGACAGCTCGTTCGAGAACGGGTCGAAGTCTCCGCCGTCCAGCGCGCGGCAGCGCTCGCATTCGCAGAAGCCCGCGCCGTCGTTCGGCCCCATGCCGATGACCGGCCCCTTGCCCGTCTTGCGCATCTGCTTCACATGGTTGATGGCGAACTCGACGAGCTTGGGATTCGACACGCAGTGCTGCCGGGTCGTGCGCACACCCTTGACCAGCGAATACATCTCCGCGACCTCCTGATTCTCAATCTTCTTCGTGGCCTTGTCCACCTTCGCACTCGGCGCGGGCAGGCCGTGGCCGCCGGGGAAGGCCACGCCGCCGCAGCGCACGCGCGCCTGCCAGTCCTTGTCCGGCATCTGAAACCAGCGCGAGGGAAACGACGGCGACTGCGCGGTCTGCTGCGTGCGCACGTCCACGGTCTTGAGCTTGGGAATGACCGTGCCGAGGTCGCCGGGCATGAACCAGCGGCAGCCGAGCTGCTCCAGCAGTTCCATCGCACCGAAGTGTGTGCCGTCCTCCACGCCCGCAATCATCACGGCGTCCGCCGTGACATGGAGCGCGAAAGCCCCGCGCACGGCGGTGGCAGGCAGTGGCAGGCGATCGCGGACATTGCGACCGATGAAGATCGGCACGCGACCGGCGGCCTTGCTCTTGGTGAGGAAGTCGGCGACTTCCTTCGCGTCCACCGTGGCCGTCTCGAGCTTCGCGCCGGACATCTTTTCGAGATGCTCGGTGAGTTCCTTGGCGGCGAGTTTCTCGTATGCGTCCGGTTCTGCCGGCAGCGCCAGCACGGCGGCGGGCTGGCCATTTTTCACCAGTGTGGCGGCGGGCAGGGAGACGGTGGCGAGCCACGCGAGGAGCATCGCCATCGCGAGCGTGGGAAAGGCGCGTAAGTTCATGTCCAACTACTGACGTAGCCCGTGACGATTATCCTCACCGCTTGAAACTGTCCGGCGGCATCGGCTGGTCGGTTGCCCCAAATGGGTTCGTTTGGCAAAATCCCTGCGGTTCGGCATGCCCAGGTCGAGCCGCCGGAGCACCGAGCCCGCTCGACACCATCCATCTGCGTCTCGCTATAACGCACCCCGTCCACCACCGGTTCAATTCGTGTCCATTGGTGTTCATTAGTGGTTTTCCCATTCCCTGTCCGGCAGTCCAAAATGGGTTCGTTTGGTAAAATCCACAGTTGCTCGAACTTCCAAGGTCGAGCCGCCGGAGCACCGGGCACCCGCTCGGCGCGATCGATCCGCGCCTCGCATAACGCACCCCAACCACCGCCGGTTCAATTCGTGTCCATTGGTGTTCATTCGTGGTTTTCCCATTCCCTGTCTGGCAGTTCAAAATGGGTTCGTTTGGCAATCATCCTTCCTTCCTTCTCTGGGACCTCATTCCGCACGCATCGCTCTTGGAGCCAATGGGTTGGACCAGTTCACCACCCTGCTGACCAGCCTCCCAAAATGGGTTCGTTTGGTAAAACCCACAGTAACTCGAACTTCCCAGGTCGAGTCGCTGAAGCGTCGGGCACCCGCTCGGCACAATCCATCTGCACCCCGCTATAACGCACCCCAACCACCGCCGTTTCAATTCGTGTCCATTGGTGTCCATTCGTGGTTTTCCCCATCCCTCCCTGAGTTCAAAATGGGTTCGTTTGGTGAAATGAGTCCTGTTGGCCCCCTCCGTCACCTTCCCAAAAACCTCTGCGCCTGTCCCGTCTCTGCGGTGCAAATCCCATTCCCGCCGAACCGGACGCTGCTGACGCCCCCTGATGGGTTCGTTTGGCAAAACAGCTCCTCCCGACGACCAGCGATTTCTGGTCTGCGGTCTGCCATCTGTGATCTGAGCTTTCCAATTCTGGCCCTCAGCCCTTGGACTCTGAAACTTGCATTCGATCATCCGCACACCGCCCACCCTGCCACCCCCGCCCTCCCCCCTCAATTGCGTCACGCCAATGAAATTCCGGCCCGGAGAGTGGAGGATTCAAGCGCCTCCTTCCGCCATCCCCTCTGCCGCTCTCCGCCCACCTGCGACCATCAGTCCGTGGCGGCAGGCGTCCCGCCCGGCGGGAGGAAGGCAACTTGGCTCTGCATTGTTTTGAACTCCAGAGCACCCCAGCCCTGCGCAGCGTTCTCTCCGGGTGGCGGGACGCCACCCTCTACGTCAGGCGGGACGCCTGACGCCACATGCGCCGCTGACTCCACCGCGCCGGGCTTGAGTTCTTCCCCGCCAAACCGTTCACTCACCCGCATCAGCGCCGCACCGCCAAACGCACCGCCTCCTCCCACGCCCGTGGGCCGGGTGGTGCTCGCCAGCTTCATCGGCACCACCAGTTAGTGGAGGCAGGCGTCCCGCCTGCCGTAGAGCCGGGCGTCCCGCCCGGCGGTAGAAACGCCACCCTGCTCGGGCAGGCTTTGAACTTCATCGCACCTCCGCCCTGCGCAGCGTTCTTTCCGGGCGGCGGGACGCCGCCCTCTACGTCAGGCGGGACGCCTGACGCCAATTGCGCCGCTGACTCCACCGCGCCGGGCTTGAGTTCTTCCCCGCCAAATCGTTCACTCACCCGCATCAGCGCCGCACCGCCAAACGCACCGCCTCCCGCCACGCCCGTGGGCCGGGCGGTGCTCGCCAGCTTCATCGGCACCACCATCGAGTGGTATGATTTCTTCCTCTACGGCACGGCGGCGGCGCTGGTGTTCAACAAGCTGTTCTTCCCCAACGTGGACCCGCTCGCCGGCACCATGGCGGCGTTTGCCACGTCGGCGGTCGGCTTTTTCGCGAGACCCCTCGGCGGCGTCATCTTCGGCCATTACGGCGACAAACTGGGCCGCAAGTCCGTGCTCGTCGCCACGCTGATGCTCATGGGCATCGCGACGCTCTGCATCGGCCTGCTGCCGACGTATGAACAGATCGGCGTGCTCGCGCCGGTGCTGCTGGTGACGCTGCGCCTCGTGCAGGGGCTGGGCGTGGGCGGTGAATGGGGCGGGGCGGTGCTGATGGCGGTGGAGCACGGGCATCGTGGCCGGCGCGGCCTCTACGCGAGCTGCGTGCAGGCGGGCGTGCCGGTCGGACTGCTGCTGGCCAACGGCGTCTTCAGCCTGTGCTCGCGGATGCCGGAGGACCAGTTCCTCGCGTGGGGCTGGCGCGTGCCGTTCCTGTTGGGGATCTTCCTGCTCGCGGTAGGCATGTTCATCCGGCTGCGCGTGCTGGAAAGCCCGCTGTTTGAAGCCGCCAAGGCCGCCGCCGCGAAGGCTGCCGCCCCCGAGGCCACGCCGCGCCTGCCGGTGCTGGAGGCCATCCGATTGCACCCGCGCAACGTGCTCGTGGCCATGGGCGCGCGCTTCGCGGAAAACGTGTCGTTCTATGTCTTCACCCTCGTCGTGCTGACCTACGCAACGGCGCAGGCCGGCGCAACGAAGTCCGACGTGTTGAACGGCGTGCTCATCGGCTCGGCGGTGCAACTGGTGGCGATTCCGTTCTTCGGCTCGTTGTCGGACCGCGTCGGGCGGCGGCCCGTGTATCTGGGCGGCGCAGCCGCGCTGGCGCTGTTCGCCTTCCCGTTCTTCTGGCTCGTGGACACACGCACGACGGCGGGTCTCTGGGTGGCCATCGCGACCGGCCTGATCATCCACGCCGCGATGTATGGCCCGCAGGCGGCGTTCTTCTCGGAGCTGTTCAGCACGCGGGTGCGCTGCAGCGGGGCCTCGCTGGGCTACCAGCTCGCATCGCCGCTCGCCGGCGGACTCGCGCCGCTCATCGCCACGGCGCTGCTCAAATGGTCCGGCGGTCAGCCCTGGCCGGTGGCACTCTATCTCATCGCCATGTCCGCCATCACGCTGGTGTCCGTCTGGTGCGCAAAGGAGACGAACCGGACAGAACTGGACGACCGGTAGCAAAGATTCCGCGCACGGTAGGGTGAGACTCCGTCGAACCCCATCTGCCGACGCAGGAGGCGCGAGCGAAGCGAGCCTCTCGACGAACTCGACTGTTGCAGGAAAGCCGGCGGATGTTCAGGGGACACGGACTGCAGTTGGCTATATCCCGTTCCTGTTCAACACAGAGGCACAGCGCGGCAAAGCCGCAACCAAAGTGGCCGGATGACTCGCTTTAACGCAAAGGGCGCAGAGACCGCAGAGAAACGCGGAGGATCTTTCCTTCCAGTCTCTGCGCAATCTCTGCGTTCTCTGCGTCTCTGCGTTGAATCGGATGCTGCTGCGTCGTTCCAACTTGAGCGCTCCGCCGAGATGCTCGCTTCGCTCGCGCCTCCTGCGTCGGCAAATGGGGTTCGACAGAGTCTCACCCTACCGGTCGCTACCGGGTGCGGCGGCTCACTTCGCGAAACACTCCGCTGGCATCCGGCCCGGACGGGTGATGTGCGGGACGAAGCCCATCTGGCGCAGCACATCGGCGTCGAGATCCACGCCGGGGGCGAGTTCGCGGAGGTGCAGGCCGTCGGCCTTCAGCTCGAACACGGCGCGCTCGGTGACGTAGAGCACCTGCTGGCCATTCCGCACGGCTGTGGGACCGTGGAAGCAGACCTGCGCCACGCGCGGCACGAACTTCGCCTTCTTCCCCTCGCGCACGATCTTCAGCACGCCGTCGGTGGCGTCCACGGCCAGGCCTTCCGTCCGAAACGTGCAGGCGAAGACCACGCGCCGCGCGCTCTGTGTGATGTTCACAAAGCCGCCCACGCCGCAGAAGCACCCGCCGCCCAGCGCGCTGACATTCACGCTGCCCTCGGCGTCCACCTCCAGCGCGCCCAGCACGGCAATGTCCAGCCCGCCGCCATCGTAGAAATCAAATTGTGCCGGCTGGTCCACGATCGCCTCCGGGTGCGCACTACAGCCAAAACTCAGCCCGCCCGCCGGCACCCCGCCGATGGGGCCGCTCTCCACCGTGAGCGTGAACTCCGCGAGCCGTCCGGTCTCCGCCGCAACCGCCGCAACGGCCTCGGGCAGACCGATGCCGAGGTTCACGATTTCCCCGGTCTGGATTTCACGGAGCGCGCGGCGACCGATGATCTTCCGCTCGCTGAAGCCTAGTGGGGCAGGCTTCCAGCCTGCCTCACCGGGCGTCTCGCCCGCGTTTGCTTCGCGGGCGGGACGCCCGTCAGGCAGGCGGGACGCCTGCCCCACTACGTAAGCCTCGTTGAACGGCTCCGCGAAGGTCTGGTCGTGCTGCACGCCATCGGAGACCACGATGTAATCCACGAGCACCCCCGGCACGCGCACTGCCTTTGGATCGGCGATACAGTCCACGACCCGCTCGACCTGCGCGATCACGATGCCGCCGTGGTTGCGTGCCGCCTGTGCTATCGGCAGCACCTCGCCGATGATCCCCTCGCGTTCCAAAGTGAGGTTGCCGCGCGCGTCGGCGGTCGTGGCCCGGATGAGACCAACCGTGACCGGAAAGGTGCGGTAACGCAGCCAGTCCTCGCCGTCGAGTTGCACGCGCTCGACGAGGGGTTCGGTGGTGCGCGCATTGAGCCGGCCACCGCCGTTGAGGGGATCAATGAACGTGTTCATCCCGATGCGCGTGAAGATGCCGGGACGCTTCGCGGCGATCTCCCGGAGCAGCACGCAAAGGACGCCTTGCGGAAAGTTGTAGGCCTCGATCTCGTTGGCCAGCGCAAGGCGGCCCAGCTTGGGCGCGAGGTTCCAGTGGCCGCCGACCACGCGCTTGAGCAGGCCGGCGTGCGCCAGATGATTCAAGCCACGGGCCGCGCGGTCGCCCTGCCCCGCGCAATAAACCAGCGTGAGGTCGCGCGGCGAAGCGGACTCCAGAAACCGCCGCTCCAGCGCGGAGGAAAGCATCTCCGGATGGCCGGCCCCGACGAAGCCGCCGACGGCGACGGTCGCGCCGGACGGGATGGCGGCCACGGCCTCAGCGGCGGAGACGATGCGGGCGGAGGCTCTCACAGGACGGGACGGAGTGTTGGAGTGGTGGAGTAATGGAGTGGTGGAATGCGCCCGGCCAGCACTCCATTACTCCACCACTCCATTACTCCGCTGCCCCTCACCCTCGCCATCCTCCGTTGACCTCGAGGGTCTGGCCGCTGACGTAGCTGGCGAGCGGGGAGCAGAGGAACAGCGCGACGTTGGCGACTTCCGCCGGGGTGCCGAGACGGGCGAGCGGGATGTTCTTCAGCATCTCGGCGCGGGCGGCCTCGGGGATGGTCGCGGCCATCGCGGTGTCAATCACACCCGGGGCGATGGCGTTGGCGCGGATGCCCCGGCGGGCGCACTCGCGGGCGAGCACGCGCATCATGGCCTGCACGCCGGCCTTGGCGGCAGCGTAGTTGGCCTGGCCGAAGAAGCCCTGGATCGCCGCGATGCTGCCCATGCTCACGATGGCCCCGTGGTCGCGCATGACTTCGAGGCCGAACTTGCAGCAGTGGAAGACGCCCGTGAGGTTCACGTCCAGCACGGCCTCCCACTCGTCCGGGGTCATCTTGGCAATTGTGCGGTCGCGGAGGATCGCGGCGTTGTTGATGAGGAAGTCGAGTCCGCCGTGCCGTTCCTTCACCGCCTGCATCATCGCGCGGACGGCTTCGGCATCAGCGACGTTCGCGGCCAGCACGTCGGCGCTGTTGGAACGGAGCGCGTTGAACTCGGCGGCGACGCGCTCCGCGTCGGCGCGGGTCGTGCCGAGGTCGGGGTGGTTGAGCACGACGACGGCCCCGGCGGCGTGAAAGGTGCGCGCAATCTGCGCGCCGATGCCTTGGGACGCGCCCGTGATCAGCGCGACTTTTGAAGAGAGGTCAATGGCGATGGCCATGCGGTGCGGGGATGGAACTGGAACGAGAGGAGGATTTCAATGCGATTGCGGTGCGACCACGCAGTGCGCGAACGGCGCGCGGCATTCATGCCGCTTCACCGTCCGAATACCGCAGAGCGGAGGATCACCAACGCCGGGCGCACGGTGAAGCGGCATAAATGCCGCGGTCCGCTGGCGCCAGATAGCGCGGCCTGCCATATGGGTCGGCTCATTTCCCCGCGCCGGCCTGCAGCTTCTTCATCGCAGCGGCGTAGCGGTGGCCGAACTCGCGCAGGGAGGGCGTGTCGAAATGGACGGAGTCGCCCCGGTGCTTGAGATCCTTGGATTCGACGGCGGCGGAGTTCGGGACGTGCTTGGCGACCTCGCCAATCTGTTCGTTCACCTTGGGCCAGAGAGCGGGCTTGCCGTCCTTGTCCTCGCGTTTGAGGAACTCGCCGAGCTTGCCGGCGACGAACGGCACGTCGCCCGCGCCGAGGTCGGCGCGCAGGTCCTTCACCATGGCCGCGAGCCGCTCGCCGTAGGTGCTGGCGGTGCGTTCAGTGCCGGAATCAGACTCGCCTTGATGCCAGAGAATGCCTTTGAGGGTGCCATCCTTGAGGGCGAGCTTGGCCCGTTTGAGCGCTTCGAGGTAGAGGTCGCCGCCTTTGACCCAGCGCCCGAGCGGCGTGCCGCCCACGGCGCAGGGGATCAGGCCGATGGTCACGTCGGGGTTCGCCTCGGCCATCGTGCGCGCGAAGCTGGAGCCGAGGCCGACGCCGGCAATGGGTTTGTCGAAGTGCAGCGGGTCCGTGGCGGGCGCCCAGGCATTCTCCTTGGTGAACTTGAGCACGCGGGGGTGCGCCTGCCTGTCCTGCTCCTCCACCGTCCCGCGCCCGGCCATGTTCGACTGGCCGATGAGGAGGTAGAGGTGGAGTTTTTCCTTCGCGGGGAGTTTGACGGGTTCGGCGGCGGAGGCGTGACTGGCCAGCAGTGAAGTGAATGCGAACGCAGCGAGGCAGAGAGATTTGAAGAAGCGCATGGCTTCGGTGTAGGCGACGGGCGGCGGCGACTCAAGGAGAATGCCGGGGGAGAAATTCCAAAACCCAAATTTCAAAATCCAAAGAAGCTACAAATTCCAAGCCTATACTCTCTGTTCATCGCGTCTCGGTGGTTAATGGAATCTGGAAAACCTGCTCCTGACGTAACGAATTGGTGGAATCGCACTGCCAAGGGGACTGGCCTTTCAAAGTCGCGTTGCTGACGCACGGAACTGTTCGGAGCACCGCTATGGAGTGCGGCGAGTTCTCGCCGCTTTCTGCAGGCGACTTGTCGCCGTCGCGGACGTTGCGGATGGGTCGCAAGGCGGCATCCGCGCTCGCGCGAGCGCGGCGGGCGGTCTGGCACAAGTGCGCCACGGCTTGGTGACGGCGACAAGTCGCCTGCGGAAAGCGGTGACAAGTCACCGCACTCCATAGGCGACGTAAACGATCCGCACTGCACGGAACACAAAGTCACGCTGAGTTGGCAGCACGCTGGCCTCTGCGTTCCTCCGCGTTCTCAGCGTCTCTGCGTTGAGGCGAACGCTCGGCATGGTTGGCTAAGCCATCCGTTTCCCGCTGAGCACGCACTGTCTATTTCTAAGTTTGGAGCTTGGAGCTTGTTTGGGATTGGGAACTTGGAGTTTGGAATTTCTCCAAGATTTGCGTGCGCCCGTGTCAGGCCTTTGCCAGCATTCAGGCATGCAACTCACCAACAAGTCGGTTCTGGTCACCGGGGGCACGCGCGGCATTGGCGCGGCGGCGGCCATCGCGGCGGCGAAAGAGGGCGCCGATGTCGCCATCGTCGGGCGGACGGAAGATGACGACGCGCGGCAGACGCAGGCGGCGATCCAGGCGCTCGGACGGCGCTGCGAACTGATCCTCGCGGACTGCGGGAAGCCCGCCGAGGCCACGCGCTGTGTGGAAGAAGCCGCGCAGCGCCTGGGCGGTCTGGACGTGCTGATCCACTCCGCCGGCGGGCCGGTGAACGGCGGCCTGCTGGAACTGACGCCGGAGGCGTGGCATGGCGCGTTCGATGTCCATGTCCATGCGATCTTCTACCTGTGCCGCGCGGCGATTCCGCACATGCGGCCCAAGAAGGAAGGGGCGATCATCCTGATTTCCTCGACCGCCGGGAAGCTGGCCACACCGAGCCACATCGCCTATCAGGCGGTGAAGGGCGCGATTCCCCACATCACGCGCGGACTGGCGCGCGAGTTCGCCCCGGACAACATCCGCATCAACTGCGTCGCCCCGGGCGTCATCCGCACGCGCTTCCACGAGAAGATGTCGGCGGAGCAAAAGAAGCTGAACCTGGACCACCGCATCCCGCTCAAGCGCGAGGGCACGCCCGAGCAGGTGGCCGACGCCATCCTCATGCTGGTGAAGAATGACTACATCACCGGGGACACGGTGACGATTGACGGCGGACTGACGATGCGGATTGCGTAGGGCCGGAAAGTAATTAGTGATTAGCAATCAAGTCAGAAGAGTGTGGCGGGCGCCGCACGCTTTGCGACTTAGCACTAATTACTAATCACTGATTTCCCCTCACTTCACCGCCAGGAACTTCATGCACACCGGCGTGCCGATTTCGAGCTTCGTGCCGGTGGGCGTGAGCTTGCCGGTGGTTTGATCCACCTTGAAGAGGGCGATGGTGTCGGAGCCCTGGCCTTCGGTGAAGAGCCACTTGCCGGTCGGGTCGAGGTTGAAGTTGCGCGGGGTCTTCACTTCGGCCGGCGCATTCTCGACGAGCGTGAGCTTGCCGTCCGCCGCGACGGCGAAGACCGCGATGGTGTCGTGGCCGCGGTTCGAGCCGTAGAGGAACTTGCCGCTGGGATGGGCAACGACTTCCGCCGTGCTCCAGCCGGGCTTCGGGCCGGGGCCATCGGCGGCAGGCAGGGTGGAGACGGTCTGGATTTCCTTCAGCGCGCCCTTGGCCGCGTCATAGCTGAACGCGGTCATGGTGAGCGTGATCTCGTTGATCACGTAGGCAAACTTGCCGCTCGGATGGAAGGTGAAGTGCCGGGGGCCGCTGCCGGGAGGAACGGTCCCAAAGGCGGGGTCATTCGCGGTCAAGGTGCCCTTGGCCGGGTCCAGCTTGTAGATGAGCACCTTGTCGAGGCCGAGATCGGCGACGAAGGCGAACCGGTTGTCCGGCGAGAGGTTCACCGAGTGGGCGTTCGGCTGGCTCTGGCGTTTGGTGCCGCCTTTGCCCTCGTGCTGCACGAAGCCGGTGTGATCGCCCACGGAACCGTCGGCCTTGATGGGCAGGGCCACGACGCTGCCGCCGCCGTAGTTCGCGGCGAGCGCCACCTTGCCGCTCTTGTCCACCGAGATGTGGCACGGGCCGGAACCGACGGTGGAGGCCTGGCTGAGGAGCTTGAGCTTGCCGTCGGGCTGGATGGCGAAGGCGCTGACACCGCCGCCCTTCTTGCCGTCCACGCTGGCGACTTCGCCGACGGCGTAGAGGCTCTTGCCATTCGGGTGGATGGCGAGGAAGGAGGGGTTCACCGCTTCGCCCGCCAGCTCGGGCTTGCCAACCTCGCCGGTGGCGGAGTTGAAGGTGAAGGAGTAAATGCCCTGGCTCTTCTTGCCGGTGTAGGTGCCGACGTAGGCGCGGAACTGGGTGGGGCCGGCGGATTTCTCAGCAGCGGCGGCGGGACGGAGGCCCAGACCGAGGGCAATGGAGGATGCGGAGGCGAGTTTGACGAAGCGGAGGCGGTTCATGCGCCCAAGGAAACCAGACTCCCACCGAGCAGCGCAAGCCGCAGCTTTGTCAATTGCGCCGCGCAAGCTTGTGAAAAAAATCACAAAACACTTGCCGCGTCCTTCGCCGGTGCTTTACTTGGCGCGTCGGCGGACAATTTCCGCCTGACACCGCCATGCCGACCAACACTGAATTTGGCTACAACTCGAAGATCGAAGGTGACGTCGTGGTCACCCGCGTGGACGCGGCGATCAACTGGTGCCGCAAGCAGTCGCTGTGGCCCATGCCCATGGGGCTGGCCTGCTGCGCCATCGAGCTGATGGCGGCGGGTGCGAGCAAGTTCGACATCTCGCGGTTCGGCTCGGAGGTCATGCGCTTTTCACCCCGGCAGTCGGACGTGATGATCGTGGCGGGCACGGTCACCTACAAGATGGCCCTGGCTGTCCGGCGCATCTACGACCAGATGCCGGAGCCGAAGTGGGTCATCGCCATGGGGGCCTGTGCCTCGACCGGCGGCATGTATCGCAGCTACGCGGTGCTTCAGGGCGTGGATACCATCATCCCGGTGGACGTCTATGTGGCCGGCTGCCCGCCGCGTCCCGAAGCCCTGCTCGACGCCCTCATCAAGCTGCAAAACAAGATCCAAAAAGAGCCGGTGATGGCCGCCTGAGCCGGCTCTCAACTCTCAACTTCCAAACTCTCAACCTTCCCCGTGGCCACCGCCGAACTCGCCAACCAGTTGCAAGCCAAGTTCGGCGCTTTGCTGTCCGGCCCGATCGAGTTTCGGGGCGAAGTCACCTTGAAGCTGGCGGATGCCGAGCGTGTTGCGGAGGTCTGTGAGTTTGCCAAGAAGTCGCTGAGCTTCGACATGCTCTTGGACATCACCGGTATCGATAACTACGGCGAAGATCCCCGCTGGACGGTGGTTTACGAGCTTTACGGGACCGGACATGGCTGTTTGTTGCGCCTCAAGACAGACATCAGCGAGGAGAAATCTGAGCTGCCCACCGTCACAAGTGTCTGGCGTGGCGCTGATTGGCACGAGCGCGAGGCCTATGACATGATGGGCATCCGCTTTCGTGGGCACCCCGATCTCCGCCGCATCCTGATGTGGGACGGGTATCCGTATTTCCCTCTGCGCAAGGACTTTCCGCTGGCGGGGAAGCCGACGGATTTGCCGGATGTGGCGTTCACCAAGCCGGCACCGCTGGAGGGCGGGCCATTTGTGACCGTGGCGGGGGGCAAGGATTCCATCGCCCGGGAACCGCGCGTGCGGAATCCGGAGAACTGATCTTCAATTAGCAAGCATGGCCACCGCCCAAACCATCGAATTTCGCGAGCCAGCCTCCCGCGTGGCGGCCGGAGCCAAGTCGCTCATGCCGGCACCGACGCCGACGCCCTTGGCCGGGGTTGATTCCGGCGAGTTGGTGGGGGAGAAGATGATCCTGAACATGGGGCCGTCGCACCCCTCCACGCACGGGGTGCTGCGCATCATCTTGGAGCTGGACGGCGAGATCGTCACCAAGGCGACCCCGGACGTGGGTTATCTGCATCGCGGCGATGAGAAGATCGCCGAGAACATGACCTACACCCAGTTCATCCCTTACACGGACCGGCTGGATTACCTCGCCCCGCTGGCGAACAACGTCGCCTACGCGCTGGCGGTGGAGAAGCTCCTCGGCATCGACAAGCAATTGCCGCCGCGCTGCCAATACATCCGCGTCATCTGCTGCGAGATGGCTCGGATTTCGGCGCATCTGCTGGGATTGGGCGCGTATGCCATGGATATCGGCGCGCTGACCGTCTTCCTGCACACCTTCACGGAGCGCGAGAAGATTTACTCGCTCATCGAGCGGCTCACGGGGGCGCGCTTCACCACCACTTACACGCGCATCGGCGGCCTGTCGCGGGACCTGCCCGCTGGTTGGGCGGCGGACTTGGGCAAGTTCTGCGATGAGGTGGAGGTCAACTTCGCCGAGTCCGAGACGCTGCTCACGCGCAACCGCATCTTCGTGGACCGCACGAAGAACGTCGGCATCATCTCCCGCGCGGATGCGATTGACTACGGCCTCACCGGTCCCAATCTGCGCGGCAGCGGGGTGGACTACGACGTGCGCAAGGCGAATCCCTACCTCGTGTATGGCGAGCTGGACTTCGAGGTCCCCGTCGGCTCGGTGGGCGACAGCTATGACCGCTACCTGGTCCGCATGGAGGAAATGCGCCAGAGCGTGCGGCTTATCCGGCAGTGCCTCAAGCGCCTGCCCGGCGGCGGCGACAACGCGTCGAAAGAGCCCATCAACGTGGCCGATGGCAAGATCGTCCTGCCCACGAAGGACAAGGTGATGACCAGCATGGAGGAGCTGATCCACCAGTTCATGCTGGTGACGCAGGGCGTGAACGCGCCTCCGGGTGAAGTCTATTTCGGCGCGGAGAACCCCAAGGGCGAGCTGGGCTTCTACATCAATTCGCGCGGCGGCGGCACGCCGTATCGGCTGAAGATCCGCGCGCCATCCTTCTGCAACCTGAGCATCCTGCCGCACGTGCTGCCCGGCCACATGATGAGCGACGTGGTGAGCATCCTGGGCTCGATTGATTTTGTGATGGGAGAATGTGACCGATGAGCTTCGCCGTCCCCGCCAATCTGGAAGCCCAGCTCGACGAGCTGGTCACGCATTATCCGCAGAAGCGGAGCGCGTCGCTCATGCTGCTGCATGCGTTGCAGGAGCACTTCGGCTACATCTCGCGGGATGCCGTGGAGTGGATCGCCAAGAAGCTCGGCCTCCAGCCCATCAACGTCTATGAGCTGGTGACATTCTACCCGATGTTCCGGCAGGAGCCGCTGGGCAAGACGCACATCAAGGTCTGCCGCACGCTGAGCTGCGCGCTGGCCGGCAGCACGGAGCTGCGCACGCACTTCTGCCAGAAGCTCGGCCTGGACGCCCACAAGCACGCGGCGCAGACCACGCCGGACGGGAAGTTCACGGTCGAATTTGTCGAGTGCCTTGCCGACTGCGGCAACGCGCCGGTGGTGCTGTTGAACGAAGATTTGCTGCCGAAGGTCACGCCGACGCAGGCGGACGAGATTCTTGCGAAGGGGAAGCTGAAATGAAGACTTGGCTGCCCGACATGGATTTGAACCATGACAAGCAGATTCAGAGACTGCTGTGCTACCGTTACACCATCGGGCAGGCCGTAGCGCGGGGCAACGTAGGGATTTCCAACTGAGAGTCAAGCCGCCATGCCGCAGGAACACCGATTAATTTTACAGCACGCCGACCAGCCGGGTTACACGCCGGACTTGGAGTGCTACCTCCGCCATGGTGGTTACGAGGCGCTCAAGAAGGTGCTGGCCCTCCAGCCGAAGGACTTGCCCGACGGCAAGAAGCAGTCGCCGCAGGAGCAAGTGCGCGAGGATGTGAAGGCCTCCGGCCTGCGTGGCCGCGGCGGTGCGGGCTTCAGCGCGGGCATCAAGTGGTCGCTCGTGGACCGCAAGAGCGGCAAGCCCATCTACCTGATCTGCAACGCGGACGAATCCGAGCCAGGCACGTTCAAGGACCGGCAAATCATTCACAAGGACCCGCACCAGCTCATCGAGGGGATGATCCTTTCGTGCTGGGCGAATGACGTGAAGCTCGCCTACCTCTACATCCGGGGCGAGATGCCGCAGGGGGCGAAGCTGCTGAACAAGGCGCTGGATGAGGCGCGGGCCAAGAACTTCCTCGGCAAGAACATCCTCGGCTCCGGCTACGACCTGGAGATCCATGTGCATCGCGGTGCGGGTGCCTACATTTGTGGTGAAGAGACCGGCCTGATCGAGTCGCTCGAAGGCAAACGCGCCTACCCGCGCATCAAGCCGCCCTATTTCCCCGCCGTGCTGGGCCTCTACATGTGCCCGACGATCGTGAACAACGTGGAGACGCTATGCCATGTGAAGCACATCGTGAACATGGGGCCAGGTGAATACGCGAAGCTCGGCACGCCTAACAACACCGGCACCCGCATCGTCAGCCTCAGCGGCGACGTGAAGCGCCCGGGCTATTTCGAGATCGAGGTCGGCAAGGTCACGCTAGGCGAACTGATCAACGACCCCGCGTTCGGTGGTGGTCTGCGTGATGGCCGGACGTTGAAGGCGGTCATCCCGGGCGGTTCTTCCTCGAAGATTCTGAAGGCCGGCGAGACCTTCAAACTCAACCGCAAGGGCCCCGACGGTCAGATGACCAAGGTGGACGTGCCCTTGTTGGACATCCCCTACGATTTCGACTCGCTCATGGCCGCCGGCACCATGTCCGGCTCCGGCGCGATCATCGTGCTGGATGACACGCGTGACATCGTCGAGGCACTGGCGAACCTCGCCGAGTTCTACGCACACGAGAGCTGCGGCCAGTGCACCCCCTGCCGGGAGGGCGCGCTCTGGATGAGCAAGGCGCTCCACCGCATGACCCACGGCGAAGGCCGCAAGGCGGATGCCGATTACTTGCTGCACATCGCCCAAAACATCCAGGGCCGCACCATCTGCGCCTTCGGCGAAGCCGCCGCCTGGCCGGTGCTGAGCTACGTGAAGAAGTTCAAGGCCGACTTTGAAGCGAAGGGTGCGGCGGATGAGGCGAGGCACAACGCTCTGGCCGGTCAGAGCAAATAGCCTGCGACATGAGCACCGCCATTCTCGACAAACCCAGAGGCCGCCGCCCGGCGACCGAGTTCGTTCCGTTGACGCCGCCGCCGTTGCAGTCGGGCGACCACCTGACCCTCGCGGAATTCGAGCGTCGCTACAACGCGATGCCCGAGGTGAAGAAGGCGGAGCTGATTGAAGGAGTCGTGTTTATGGCCTCACCCGTCAGCAGTTACCATGCGGATGCCCATGCGGCGATGGTGGCCTGGCTGAAGCTTTACTCCGCCGCCACCCCGGGCACTCGCACGGGGGACAATGTGACCGTCCGCCTGGATGCCAAGAACGAGGTGCAGCCGGATGTTTATCTCGGCGTGAAGGAGAAGCACGGCGGTGAAATCCGCCTGTCGCGGGAAGCCTATCTTGATGGTGCTCCGGAACTGGTCGTCGAAATCGCCGTGACGAGCGCGGACATGGACCTGCACGAGAAGTTCGAGCTGTATCGCCGCCACCGGGTCCGCGAGTATCTCGTGTGGCAGGTGCTCGACAGCCATTTCCATTGGTTCACGCTGCAAGGCAGCCGCTACACTGAGCTGCGGCCCAGTCCGGACGGAATCATTCGGAGCCGGTTCTTCGGCGGACTGTGGCTGGACGTTCCCGCGCTGCTCGCGGATGAGTTCGGCAAGGTTCAAAAGTGCTTGAGCGTCGGGCTGGCCTCATCCGAACACGCCGAGTTCGCCGCCAAACTTGCCGCCAAGAAGTGATTTGACCATGTCTGCCCCCGCGACAACCGAAGCCAAGCCCGCCGCGCCTCCTGCGCCGACCGCGCCCCCGCCGCCGTCTGACAAGCTCAAGATCAAGGTGGACGGCCGCGAGGTCGAGGTGCCGAAGATGATGCCCAACTGGCAGGGCAAGATGGAGCCGACCACGATGCTCCAGGCCTGCCAGATCGCCGGGCACGAAGTGCCGCACTACTGCTACCACCCGAAGCTCCCCATCGCCGGCAACTGCCGCATGTGCCTCGTCGAGTTCGGCACGCCGCAGTTGGGGCCGGACCGCAAGCCGGTGCTCAACGAGGACGGCACGCCGAAGATCGCCAAGTCTGTGCTGCCTTACGAGCCGACCACGCCGCGCGGGGCCATCGCCTGCGCCACGCCCATTTCGCCGGGAATGGAGATTTACCCGAATTCGCCTGCGACCAAGCAGATGCGCGAGGCGGTGTTGGAATCACTTTTGATCAACCACCCGCTGGACTGCCCGATTTGCGATCAGGCCGGCGAGTGCAAGCTGCAGGAATACTCCGTGCAGCACGGCCAGGCCGCGAGCAGCTTCGTCGAGCAGAAGGTTCACAAGCCCAAGGCCGTGGACCTCGGACCGCGCATCATGCTTGATGACGAGCGCTGCGTGCTCTGCACCCGCTGCATCCGCTTCACCAAGGACATCGCCGGTGATGACGCGCTCGGCATCGTGAACCGCGGCAGCTACAACACCATCGCCGCCTGGGCCGAGGGCAAGTTCGACAACAACTACACGCTCAACACCGTGGACATCTGTCCGGTGGGCGCGCTGACCTCGAAGGACTTCCGCTTCCAGATGCGCGTGTGGTTCATGAAGGAGACGAAGTCCCTCTGCACGAGCTGCGGCACCGGCTGCAACACCGTCGTCGGCTCCCGCGAGGAGAAGGTCTATCGCTACGAGCCCCGCCAGAACGACGCGGTCAACTCGACCTGGATGTGCGACTCGGGTCGCCTGAACTACAAGTGGATCGGCCGCGAAGACCGCCTGAAGAAGTGCGGCATGAGGATCGCGGATCGCGGCATGTTGGAAGTCGCCTGGCCCACCGCGCTCAAAGGCATTTCCGCCAAGCTGGCTTCGGCTGCGCCCGGCAGCGTGGCCGTCATCGCCAGCGCGCGGCAGACGACCGAGGAACTCTGGCTGCTCGCCAAGCTGGCCAAGCCGCTCAACGCCCTGACCGACTCCGTCGCCCGCAATGGCGAGGGCGACAAGCTCCTCGTCAACGCGGACAAAAACCCGAACTCCAACGGCGCCCGCCTCACCGGCATCTCCGGTCCGCAGCTCGGTGCAAACCTCGCGAAGATCGCGGACGGCATCCGCAGCGGCAGCATCCGCACGCTGATCGTCTTCGGCGAGGACGTGACCAAGCACGGCATCGGCGCGGACCTGCTCGCGAAGCTGGACACGCTCATCGTCAGTGACATCCTGCCGAACGCGACGACCGCCGCCGCGCACTTCGTCCTGCCCGGCTGCGCGCATGTTGAGAAGCGCGGCACATTTGTAAATGTGAAGGGCCGCGTGCAGAAGTTCATGAAGGCCGTCGAGGCTCCCGGCGATGCCCGGCCCGAGTGGGAGTTCCTGCACGAGCTGGTGCATAACGTCACCGGCCAAAACGGCTTCTCGACCATCGAAGGGCTGTTCAACCAGATGGCGCGCGAGGTCCCCGGTTTCGCGGGCTTGGAGTGGGCGAAGGTCGGTGACATGGGCGTGACGGTGCAAATCTGATTTTACATGGCCTGGCTTGATTCATTGAGTTTGCAGCAACAGTTCGTGTTCTTCACGCTGCTGAAGATCATCTGCGTTCTGGTGCCGCTGCTCACGCTGGTGGCTTACGCCGTGCTGGCGGAGCGCAAGGTCTCGGCGCTCATCCAGGACCGCGTCGGGCCCAACCGCGTGAGCCTGCCGTTCATCGGCAGCATCCCCATCATCGGACCGTTTCTCACCCGGCTGGGCTTCTGGCACCCGCTCGTGGACGGTGTGAAGAGCTTCATCAAGGAAGACTTCACTCCGGCGCATGTGCGGAAGATTTACTTCTGGCTCGCCCCGGCCATCGCACTGGTGCCTGCGTTCATCGTGATCGCGGTGATTCCCTTCGGCTCCACGCTCGGGGCGCAGAAAATGGTCATCGCGGACCTGAACGTCGGCATCCTCTACACCTTCGGCATCGTGTCGCTGGGCGTCTATGGCATCGTGCTGGCGGGCTACGCGGCGAACTCGAAGTTCCCCTTCCTCGGCGGCATCCGCTCCAGCGCGCAGATGATCTCCTACGAGCTGGCGATGGGCATGAGCGTCATCCCGGTCTTCCTGGTGGTGGGCAATCTGAACCTCGGCGAAATCATCGCGTATCAGGCGACCCACGGCTGGAACGTGTTCCCGGTCATTGGCGGCGGCTTCAACGCGCAGTCGCTCCTGCTCGTGCCGTGCGGGCTGCTGTCCTTCGCGATCTTCTTCATCGCGGCGTTTGCCGAGACGAACCGGCTGCCCTTCGATCTGCCGGAGTCCGAGAGCGAGCTGGTGGGCGGCTACCACACGGAATACAGCTCGATGAAGTTCGGCATGTTCTTCATCGGCGAATACGCAAACATGTTCGCCGGTGCGGCCATGATGACGACGCTCTTCTTCGGCGGCTGGACGCTGCCGTTCTTCGGCCTGGATGTGGCCCCGGCAGCGGGCGAGTGGTGGAAGGGGCTGCTGCACATCGGCATTTTCATGGGGAAGATGCTGACGTTCATGTTCATCTTCATCTGGGTGCGCTGGATGCTCCCGCGCTTCCGTTACGATCAGTTGATGGACCTGGGCTGGCGCAAGCTCATCCCGCTGGCCCTGGCGAACATCATTCTCACGGCGGGCGTGGTGGCCCTCACCAACCGTTGACCTTCGCGCGACCATGATTGTCAAACGCAACGAACTAACTTGGTCTGAGCGGCTGTATCTGCCGGCCCTGCTGGGCGGGCTGAAGGTCACGTCGCGCCATTTCTTCAACACCATCACGGGCAAGACGAAGATCACCCAGCAATACCCCGAGGAGCCGACCACGGTGCTGCCCGGCTACCGCGGCGCGCCCTACCTCGTGCGCGATCAGGAGGGACACACCAAGTGCGTCTCGTGCCAGCTCTGCGAGTTCGTCTGCCCGCCCAAGGCCATCAAGATCACGCCGCCTGGACCGACCGGAAAACCCGCCGACCGCACCAATGCGGAGAAGATGCCGCAGGAGTTCGAAATCAACATGCTCCGGTGCATCTTCTGCGGCTTCTGCCAGGAGGTCTGCCCGGAGGAGGCGATCTTCCTGAAAAACGACTTCTCCCTCACCGGCCTCGCGCGCGGGGAGATGATCTATAACAAGGAGAAGCTGCTCGCCCTCGGCGGCACGCACCCCGGCATCCAGAAGTGGAAGCACAAGCTGGACGAGGCGAAGGAGCAGGAGACTTTTCCGGTGAAGGTTTGAACGCGCAATTCCCAATGACCAATTCCCAAAGAATGCCCAATGACCAAGTTCCCGCCGAACGAGCCAGTGCTTCGCCCGCCCAAATTGGTCATTCGGCATTGGTCATTCATTGGCCATTGAACATTGGTCACTGGTCATTTTCCGCCGCCGCTGCATGAATTTGCCCGACGCACTTTTCTACCTCTTCGCCTTCCTGACGCTGCTCTTCGGCGCGCTGGTGGTGGCCAATCCGTTCAGCCGCAACCCGGTCACGAGCGCGATGTTCCTCGTGCTGACCATCTGCGCGATGGCCGGCCTGTTCGTGCTGCTCAACGCCTTCTTCCTCGCGGCGGTGCAGATCCTCGTTTATGCGGGCGCGGTGATGGTGCTCTTCCTCTTCGTCATCATGCTGCTCGACCTCAAGGAGGAGCAGCGTCGGAAGCTCAACCTCTTCGGCATCGTGACCGGGGCGGCGTCGGTGCTGGGCCTGGGCTTCCTGCTGGTGCGGACCATCTGGGGCGGTGACCTGCAGCAGATTTCCAACCCGCGCACTATTGGCGACACGAAGGCCCTCGGCCTCGAACTGTTCACCAAGGGCCAGTTCCTCCTCCCCTTTGAAATCGTCTCCGTCCTCCTGCTGGTCGCGATGGTGGGCGTGATTCTCCTGAGCAAGAAGGAGCTGAAATGAACACAGTTGAAGCGTTTAAGCGTTTAAGCGTTGAAGAGGGGTGCCGTTCGCACCGCTTCAACCCTTCAACCTTTCAACCCTTCAACTCTCCGACCCAATCCCCATGACCGTCGGCCTCGAACATTATCTGACTGTCAGCGCGATGCTCTTCAGCCTCGGGCTGCTGGGCGTCATCCTGCGGCGCAACGTCCTCATCATCTACATGTCGCTGGAGCTGATGCTCAACGCCGCCAACCTCGCGCTCGTCGCCTTCTCGCGCTTCAACGAAAATCTCACCGGCCAGATGATGGTCTTCTTCATCATCACCGTGGCGGCGGCGGAAGTGGCCGTCGGCCTCGCGCTCATCGTCGCCCTCTACCGCAAGCGCCAGTCCGCGCATGTGGAAGACCTGGCCTCGCTCAAACTCTGACATGGACCCCACTCTCAGCCCCGCCGGCTATGCCGCGCTGACGATTCTGCTCCTGCCGCTCGCGGCGGCGCTGGCGATTGCCTTCTGCCCCCGGCGCGACCCCGAGACGAGCGCCAACTTGTCGGTCGGGGCGATTGCCATCGCGTTCATCCTGAGCCTGGGCCTCTTTGCCTTCACCAGCGACAAGGCGGTGGAAACCACCTTCAACTGGCTCACGGTCGGCGATCTGAAGGTCACCTTCGGCCTGCTGCTCGACCCGCTTTCCAAGCTCATGCTCCTCGTCGTCACCGGCGTCGGGCTGATGATCCACATCTACTCGCGCGGCTACCTGCACGGCGACCGCTCGTTCAGCCGTTACTTCGGCAGCCTGAGCCTGTTCACCTTCTCGATGCTGGGCATCGTGCTGGCGAACAACCTCTTCATGATGTTTGTGTTCTGGGAGCTGGTGGGCGTGTCCAGCTACCTGCTCATCGGCTTCTGGTTTGAGAAGAGTTCCGCTGCGGACGCCGCGAAGAAGGCCTTCCTCACGAACCGCGTGGGCGACTTCGGCTTCATCCTGGGCATCATCCTCACCTGGGCCGCGCTCGGGTCGGTGAATTTCACGGAACTGGCCGGCACCGTCGAGTTGGGCGGGCGGCTGGCGGACAAGGCCGCCGGATTCTCCGTGCTCGCCGAGCCGCTCGGCAAGATCGCCGGAGGCACGCATTGGTGGCTCACCCATCCGAATGTCCTCGTCACGCTCATCGGCCTGCTGCTCTTCATGGGCGCGATGGGCAAGTCCGCGCAGTTCCCGCTGCACGTCTGGCTGCCGGACGCCATGGAAGGCCCCACGCCCGTCAGCGCGCTGATTCACGCCGCCACGATGGTCGCCGCCGGCGTGTTCATGCTCTGCCGCATCTTCTTCCTGCTCGATATCCCCGGCTCGCACGCGCTGGAATTCATCGCCTGGATCGGGGCCTTCACCGCGCTGCTGGCCGCGCTCATGGCGCTCCAGCAGAACGACATCAAGCGCATCCTCGCCTACTCCACACTGTCGCAGCTCGGCTACATGGTGATGGCGGTCGGCCTGCACGCACCCGGCCCGGCGATGTTCCACCTCACGACACATGCGGCCTTCAAGGCGCTGCTCTTCCTCGGGGCCGGCTCGGTGATCTACGCCTGCCACCACGAGCAGAACATCTGGAAGATGGGCGGCCTGCGCGAAGCCATGCCCAAGACGTGGCGGACGTTCCAGTTTGGCACGCTCGCGCTCTGCGGCGTATGGCCGTTCGCCGGCTTCTTCAGCAAGGACGCGATCCTCGCGAGCGCACTGGAGCACAAGAACATCCCCCTGTTTGTCCTCGGCGTGTTTGTCGCCGGTCTGACCACATTCTACATGAGCCGCCTCGTGCTAGTGGCCTTCTGCGGGAACGCCCGCAGCGAGGAAGCCGGCCACGCGCACGAGTCGCCCAAGGTGATGACCTGGCCGCTTTGGATCCTGGCCGTGCCCACTGTGTTCGCGGGTGCCATCGGGATTGACGCCTATATTGCAAAAGCCCTGCCGAGCGAGCACCCGCCACACAATGAGGGCTTCTTGGACAACCTCTTCGCACCGTTCAACCACAACATCCTCGCCGCCGGCTTCGGCCTGCTCGCGGTGTATGCGGGCTGGATGCTGGCCCGCACCCTCTACACGAACGCGACGCGCGATCCGCTGCCGGACAAGCTCGGCGTGCTGGCGAAGATGGCCCGTGATCGCTTCTACTTCGACGAACTCTACGAGTGGCTGATCTCCGTCACGCAGGAGACGCTCGCCAAGGTCGCCGACTGGGTGGACCGCTGGATCATCGCCGGCCTGCTCGTGCGCGGCACGCACGGCACCACCGAGCTGTTTGGCCGCGCCCTGCGCCTCGTGCAGACCGGCAGCCTGCAGACCTACGCCTTCCTCTTTGCCGCCGGCGTGGTGCTGGTGCTGGCGTGGCAGCTCCTCGGGAAAGGAGGCGGGCACTGAAATGACCAATTCCCAATTCCCAATGACCAAAGAATGCTCAATGCCCAATGCCCGGGCGCGTGCAACCGGCGCGCCTGCCGCCCATTGGTCATTCGGACTTGGTCATTCATTGGTCATTGGTCATTGGTCATTGGTCATTCCCCCTGTCTGAGATGTCCCTGCTTTCCTCCATCTTCATCCTCCCGCTGCTCGCCGCGCTGCTGGTGCTGGGCATCCCGCGGAACTACAAGTTCCTCATCCGGCTGGCCGCGCTCGGAGCCACCTTCCTCTCGATGGTGCTCGCGCTCGTCCTGTTCGCGAAGTTCAACGCCGCCCCGGTGGAGAACGGATTTAAGTTTGTCGAGAAGCACGCGTGGGTGAGCGTCTCCGCCCTGAAGCTCGACATCGGCTGGCACCTCGGCGTGGACGGCATCAACCTCGGCCTCATCGTGATGGGGGCCATCGTGGCCTTCGCCGCCGCGTGCGTGTCGCGCGAGATCAAGCGGCTGGAGAAGGAGTATTACATCCTGCTGCTGGTGATGACCGGCGGCATCCTTGGCGCGTTCGCGTCGCTGAACCTGTTCTTCTTCTACTTCTTCCACGAGCTGGCGCTGGTGCCCACCTTCATCATGATCGGCGTCTGGGGCCACGGGGAGAACCGGAACTACGCCACGTTCAAGATCACCCTCTACCTGAGTCTCGGTGCGCTCATCGCGCTGGCCGGCCTCATCGCCCTCTACATCCAGTCCGGCGCGAACACCTTCGACATCGTCGAACTGACCCAGGCCGTGAAGGCCCGCCCGCTGCCGCTCGCCGCGCAGTCGCTCATCTTCCCGCTGCTGCTCTTCGGCTTCGGCATCCTCGTCTCGCTCTGGCCGTTCCACACGTGGGCACCACTCGGCTATGGCTCCGCACCGACCGCCACCGCGATGCTGCACGCGGGCGTGCTGAAGAAGTTCGGCCTCTACGGCCTGCTGCGCGTCGGCATCCCGCTCATGCCGGACGGCGCATCGGCGTGGCTGGAAATCCTCGCCTTCCTCTGCCTCGGCAACATCGTTTACTGCGGCCTCGTGGCGGTGCGGCAGAAGGATTTGAACCTGCTCATCGGCAACTCCAGCGTCGCGCACATGGGCTTCATCTTCCTCGGCATCGCCAGCCTGAGCATCGTGGGCGTCACCGGCGCAGTCGTGGTGATGGTCGCCCACGGCTTCCTCGCGGCGCTGACCTTCGGCCTGAGCGGCGCGCTCCGGGCGCAGACCGGCACGCTGGAGATGGAGAAGCTCGGCGGGCTCCTGAGGCAGATTCCCTTCCTCGGGGCGGCGGTCGTGATGGCCATGCTTGCGGGCTGCGGCCTGCCGGGCTTTGCGAACTTCGTGGGCGAGGCGATGGTGCTCTTCGGCTCCTGGCGGGTGTTCCCGCTCGTGACCACGCTCGCCACCTGGGGCGCACTGGTCATCGGCGCGGTCTATATGCTTCGTGCGGTGCGCACCATCCTGCACGGCCCGGAGAAGCCCGAATGGGCCGGGCTCAAGGACGCGGGCTGCTGGGCCAAGGTGCCCTTCGTCCTCCTGCTGGCCGCCCTGCTGCTACTGGGCGTCTGGCCGCGCCTGCTGACCGACAAGATCCAGCCCAGCGTCGCCGCCATCGTCGCCATGGCCGAGACGCGCGCCACCGGCAAGGCCCCGCGCGCCGGCGAAGTAATCAAGGCCGCCGGCGAGGCCAAGCAGCGCGCCGTGCAACCCCGATAATTTTGACCGCTGAATGAACGTCTCTTTGATAGCTCCCGAACTGGCCGTGGTGGTCCTCGGCCTGGTCGTGCTCATGCAGGACTTGTTCACGCCCGCCAAGGACCGCCGGACGCTGGGCTACGGCGCGGTGCTGGGCGTCGCCGTGGTGCTCGCCGTCAGCGTGCTGGGCTTCGATGCCACGGAGACCAGCTACGCCTTCGGCAATGCCTACGTCCTCGATGGCCTGGCGCTCTGGTTCAAGCGCTTCTTCCTCGTGGCCGCCCTGCTGGTGCTGATCATGGCCACGGAATACAGCGACCGCTTCGAGGCCGGGCAGTCCGAGTTCTTCGCGCTCATCCTGTTCGCGCTGGCCGGCATGATGTTCGCCGCCTCGGCGAATGACTTCATGCTGCTCTTCGTTTCGCTGGAGCTGATCACCGTGACGTTCTACGTGCTGGTCAGCTTCCTCCGTCGCCGGGCGGAGTCCTTGGAGGCGGGCGTGAAGTATCTCATCCTCGGCGCGCTTTCATCCGGCTTTCTCGTCTATGGCATCGCGCTCATCTTTGGCGCGACCGGCACGATGAACTTCAACGACCTGGCCGAGCGCGTGGCGTCCAACTCCACCGGCGCGTCAAGCAAGCTGCTGTATGCTGGCGTGCTGCTCGTGCTCGTCGGCCTCGGCTTCAAGATGGCCGCCGTGCCATTCCAGATCTGGGCTCCCGACGTCTATCAAGGTTCGCCCACGCCGACGACCGCCTTCCTGTCCGTCGGCTCCAAGGCCGCCGGGGTGGTGCTCCTGATGCGCCTGCTCGGCACGGCGATTCCCGACCTCTCGTTCCACCTCGAAAAGCTGCTTATGGCCATGGCCGCCGCCACGATCCTCTACGGCAGCCTCTGCGCCATCCCGCAGCGCAACCTCAAGCGCCTGCTGGGCTACAGCAGCATTGCCAGTGCGGGCTACCTGCTGCTCGGCTTCGCGGTGATGAACCGCTCCGGTTCGTCGGCGATCCTCTACTACCTCGCGGGCTACCTCTTCACCGTGCTGGCCGCCTTCACCGTCATCTCCGTCGTGATGCAGCAGGCCGGCGCGGAAGACATCTCGTCGCTGGCCGGCCTCGCCCAGCGCTCGCCACTGCTGGCCACTTCGCTGACCCTTTCGATGGTCTCCCTCGCCGGCGTGCCGCCGCTCGCGGGCTTTTTCGGCAAGTTCCTCCTGCTCAAGGCCGTCATCGCCGAGGGCGTCCGCTGGCACGCCTATTACTGGCTCTTCGCGGTGGCCGTCGTGGGCGTGGTCATCTCGCTCTACTATTACTTCAACGTGGTGAAAGCGATTTACTGGTCCAAGGGCTCGACTGACCTCGCGCCGATCACCGTCTCCCTCCCCACCAAGTTCGCGCTCTGCATCTGCATCGCCGGGATGCTCTGGCTCGGCGTGAATCCCGATGGCGCGCTGGAGATGGCGGTGGAAGCAGTCAAGTCACTGAAGCTGGTGGCGTGACGGGATAGTGCTCAGTGACCAGTATTCAGTGTTCAGTTGGGGACCGACCTCCGTGCCACTGAATACTGATCACTGCCCCCTTCAGTTCAGCCCCGGCTTCAGCAGCAACCCCATCGGCACCTCCGGCTCGCCTACGGACAGCAGCCGCTCGCTCATGTCGTTCAGTGCGAGACGAGTTTCGTGGAACCGCTCGGACAAGGTGGAGAAGACATCGTTGAGTTCATACTTCCGTGCCAGCCGGTGGTCGCCGGCCGCGCGGAAGCTCGCCTGTCCGAGCGATTCGTAATAGCTGAGATCCGGGAACCCCTTCCGCTCCGCCCGGGCGCGGATGCGGTCCGGGAAAATTCCGGACATGAAGAGCGACTGGTTCCCAATGTGCGCGCGGATGTGAAAGCGCGTCTGGTCATCCGCCGTCTGGAGCGCCGCCAGCATCTCGAAGAAATACTCCAGCGGCTCCGGCTGGCCCGGCACCCGCAGCCGCGTGCGCTCCGTCTCAGAAAACTCCGCGAGCACCTCCGCCACATAGTCTGTCACCGCCCGCTCCGTGATGCCCGTCCGCCGCAGGACCTGCCGCACCAGCACATAGAAGTAGAGCCGCGCCGACACCCCGAGGCAGCCGCGATGCTCCAGCAGCGCGCGCAGCAACCGCTCGTCGTCCAGGATCAGGTCGCGCGTGTCCTCATCGGCGAGCAGGCGCGTGAGGCAGTCGGGATCGCCCGCGCCACGACCGAGTGTGGCGATGAGGAAGTCAATGTCCTCAGCCGTGAACTGAACCCGGCAATTGGGTTGGATGACGAGCATGGCGGTCAGTCATTTATCGGCGGAACCGTCCGCCGGTTCAATCGGGTGTTAACAGGAGCAGGTTTGATTCCAGCCGCGTGAACAGATGCCACGCTCTTCAGTGCCAGTGTCTGTTTGCGTTCGGGGTGGAGTTAAAGAGTTTGAGGGTTAAAGGGTTGAAGGGGGAAACCGTTTAACCTTTCAACTCTTCAACCCTTCAACTCTTCATCCCAACTCCCCAACCGATCCGGTTGCTTTTCTGCCAGCGTGGGCAAGAATGAACTGTCGTGAAGCTCGTCCACCTGCTCCTGACCGCACTGGCCAGTGCATGTTGCCCGGCAGCCTTGTCGGCTGCCGACCCGCTCATTGGTCGGCCCGCGCCCGACTGGCAGCTCACGAACTGGCTGAACTCCGCCCCGCTCGCGCCCAAGGACCTGCGCGGCCAGGTCGTCCTCGTCCGCTGGTGGACCGCGCCGCAGTGCGAGTTCTGCCGGGCGACGGCTCCTGCGCTGAACGAGTTTCATGCGGACTTGGCCGCGAAAGGCCTGCGGGTCATCGGCATTTATCACCACAAGCAGCCCACGCCGTTGGACCCGCAGCAGGTTGCCGAGCGGGCGACGGAATACGGTTTCAAATTCCCCGTGGCGGTGGACCCCGGCTGGGGCACGCTCCGGCGCTGGTGGCTGGACGGACACGAGCGCGGCTTCACCAGCGTCAGCTTCCTCCTCGACCGCCGCGGCGTCATCCGGCACCTCCACCCTGGCGGCCAGTATGTGAAGGGCGACGCCGACCACGCCGCGATGGAGGCGAAGATCAAGGAACTGCTCGCGGAGAAATAGGCCCAGGAAGTGCCCGCGAAACACGCGAAAAGACGCGAAAGGACGACTTGGCTCAGCAGCGATGGAATCCAGGCCGCTGATTCTTTCGCGTCTTTTCGTGTGTTTCGCGGGCTCATTATTCCGGCTCCGTCTGAATAGCGTTGCGTGTCGTCGCCTCTAAAATGCGTCGCCATTTGTTCGCTGTGATGCCTCGCACCATCTTTAACTTGCTCAGTCGCGCCGCCTGCTTGGGGCTCGTCGTGCTGGGCGGGTGGGCACATGCGGCGGGACCAGCGGCGGCCACGCCTTCCACACCCCCGCTGCACGAGCGGATTGACACGCTCATCGAGTCAGAGTTCGCCGGCCCGCTCACGCCCCCGGCGAGTGATGCGGACTTTCTCCGGCGCACCCATCTGGACCTCACCGGCATGATTCCGACCGCCGCCGAGGCTCGTGAGTTCTTTGCCGACAGCACGCCCGACAAACGCGCACGCCTCGTGGACCGCCTGCTCGCCACACCGCAGCACGCGCGCCAGCTTGCGACCTTCTTCGACTTGATGCTCATGGAGCGCCGCCCGCAGAAGCATGTGGACATCGCCGCGTGGCAGCAGTTCCTCTACGACGCCTGCGCCACAAACAAGCCCTACCACACGCTGGTCCGCGAAATCCTCTCCGCCGACGGCGCGGACGAGAAGACCCGGCCCGCCGCACGCTTCCTGCTGGATCGCGAGGGTGCGCCGAGCGCGCTGGTGCGGGACACCGGCCGCGTCTTCTTCGGCATGGACCTCTCCTGCGCGCAATGCCACGACCACCCGACCGTCGCGGACTATCTCCAGCGCGATTACCACGGCCTGTTCGCCTTCTTCAACCGCACCTACCTCTTCACCCGCGACAGCGACAAGAAGGCCTTCATCGCCGAGAAGGCTGAAGGTGACGTGACCTTCACCTCGGTCTTCACCAAGGAATTCGGGGCCACGCGACCACGCCTGCCCGGTGGCACCCAACTCCCCGAACCAAGCCTGCCACGCAATGCGGAATACGTTGTCCCGCCCAATCCCAAGGACAAAAACCTGCGCCCGGTGCCCAAGTTCAACCGCCGGGCCGAACTGGCGAAGGTCATCGCCGAGCCGGGCAACCGCGCCTTCAACCGCAACATCGTGAACCGGCTCTGGGCGATGATGATGGGCCGTCCGCTCGCCGGTCCCGTGGACGAACTGAACTCGGCGAATCCCGCCGCCTACCCCGCGCTGCTGGATCTGCTCGCCACGGAGTTCGCCGCCTCGGGCTACAACACGCGGGCCTTCGTGCGCGAGCTGGCGCTGACCCGTGTCTATGGCCGGAGCTTTGAATTGCCCTCGGCCATCACCTCGCCGCGCGGGCTGGCGACCAGTTGGATTCCGATTCTCGAAGCCCGGCAGCGCGAACTTACCAACGCGGCCAGCACCGCCGAGGCCGAGGTGAAGCAGGTGCGCGAACGCGTCCCGGTGCAGCAGAAGGCCACGCAGCCCATCGTGGACGAACTGGCCAAGACCAACGCCATCCTCGCCGAAGTCCGCAAGGCCTGCGACCCGGCCATCAACGCCCATCGTGACGCCGAGCGCGACCTGGCCCGGAAGCGCGACGCGCTGAAGTCCGTGCAGGACGCGCAGGCCAAGCTGGACGAGGCCCTCGCTCAGTTGCCCGGGGACAAGGAGATTGTTGCCAGCGTGGACAAGCTCAAGGTCCGCATCACCGAGTTGAACAAGGAGATCGAAGCCGCCGTGAAGGATGTCGCCGCGAAGGACACCGCCGCGAAGCCGATGCGCGAAAAGCTCGCCCCCGCCGAGGCCACCGCCGAGCCGGTGCGCAAACGCTTCGCCGTGGAGGAGGCCAAGCTGCTGGCGCTTGACGCTGAGTTCATCGCCGCCACGACCCGCTGGCAGGATGCCAAGACGGCCGCCAATCACCTGGCCCGTCAGTTGGAGACCGCCCGCGCGCTGGCGGACTGCGAATCACTGCGCTCCGAACTAACGGCGACGGAAGCGGCCCTCGCGAAGCTGCGTGCCAGCCTGGCAGGGCGAGACTCCGTCGAGCCCTCGAAACCGACGCAGTCGGTGCGAGCGCAGCGAGCATCTTCGGCCCCGGCCGGCAAGGAAGTGCGCTCCGCTCGCCTCGCTCCGCTCGATACACGGCTCGACGGAGTCTCGCCCTACCAGTCGCTGGAAACGAAGCTGGTTGCCGACCGAATGAAATTGCAGGCCGCCCACGACAAGCTCGCCGCCATCCTGGAAAAGTCCTTCGCCGTCGGCGCGCTCGCCGCGCTCACGCCGGAGCAGCTTGCCTGGAGCATGATGCGCGCAACCGGCATGGTCAGCGCGAACGAGGTCGCAGGCGGAGCCGAGTTCGACAAGAAGACCCCGCCAACCGAGGCAAACAAGACCGACCCTGCGCGCCTCGCGGCCCGCGCGAAGGCCGCCGAGCAATACGCCTGGGACAAGCTCAAGGGCGGGGCGGCGGGCTTTGCGCCGCTGTTCGGCGCCGGGGCCGGCGAGCCGCAGGACACCTTCTTTGCCACCGCCGACCAGGCGCTCTTCCTCAACAACGGCAGCACGGTGCGCGGCTGGCTGGCCCCGAGTGCTGACAACCTGAGCGCCCGCCTCACCAAGCTCACTGACGTCCGCGCGCTGGCCGAGGAGCTTTACCTCAGCACCCTCACCCGCCTGCCGACGGAGGCCGAGGTCGCCGCCGTGGCGAAGCAGCTCGCCGCCCGCGAAAAGGAGAAGCCCGCCGTGGTGCAGGACCTCGCCTGGGGTCTGCTCACCTCCGTGGAGTTCCGCTTCAAGCACTGAGTTTTTGCCGCGAAAGGGCGCAGAGAACACAAAGAAGGAAGGTTTTTCCATCAGTGCAGGTCAGTGGTTTTCAGCTTCCGGCCATTCCACACTGCTTTGCGTTCTTTGCGCCCTTTCGCGGCAAATTAAGTTCTTCGGAGAAAGCTGCGAATTCAGCCGCGTCCGCGTCAGTCTGATTTTCCGACAGCCCGTTCAAACGCCGCACGCTCATGAAGCCCTGCCAATACGCCTGCAATTCCACCGAGCACGTTCTCGCCCGGCGCAACTTCCTCGGCAGCCTCGCGCTCGGCGCGGGCGTGGTTGGCGGCCTCGGCACCTTCGCGCAGCCGTCCGTATCGGCCGCGCTGGCCAAGGACCAAAAGCGGATGCTGGTCATCAACATGCACGGCGGGCTCTCGCAGCTTGAGAGCTGGGACCCCAAGCCGGGCACCGACACCGGCGGGCCGTTCCGCGCCATCCCGACGAGCGTGCCAGGCATCCACATCAGCGAACTCCTGCCGCACACGGCCAAGGTGATGCACCACCTCGCCCTCGTGCGCAGCATCAACACCAAGAACGAGGACCACGGCAAGGGGAGCTACATGATGGTCACGGGCCGCCGCCAGATGCCCGGCCAGACCTACCCTGAGATCGGTGCCGTCGTCGCGAAGTGCCTCGACACCACGGACCGCACCCTGCCCGGCCACATCCGCGTCACGGCGGGCGGTGGTGGTGGCCGCAGCGCGGACTCGGCCTACCTCGGCCCAAAATACGCCAGCATCTCGCTCGACGGCGGCAAGCCCCCGCAGAACACCGCCAAGCCCGAAACGCTCACCGACGCCTCGCTGGCCGAGCAAAACGCCTTCCGCCGTCTGGCCAACGACCACTTCCTCTCCCGCCGTCGCACCGCGATGACCGACGCTTACGTGCAGAGCTACGAGCAGGCGCTGGAGCTGATGAAGCAGCGCGATGTCTTCGAACTGAGCAAGGAGCCGGAGAAGGACCACGAGCGCTACGGCAAGCATGACTTCGGCCGGCACTGTCTCATGGCGCGGCGGCTATTGGAGAAAGGCATTTCCTTCGTGCAGGTCTCGCACTCGAACTACGACACGCACAACGAGAACTTCAACTTCCACTACGAGCAGGTCGGCGAATTTGACAAGCCCTTCGCCACGCTCATCACGGACCTGCACGAGCGCGGGATGCTGGAGAACACGCTCGTGGTGGTGCTGTCCGAGTTCGGGCGCACGCCGCGCATCAACCAGTATTACGGGCGCGACCACTGGGGCAAGGCGTGGAGCGTCTGCCTCGGCGGCGCGGGCCTCCAGCGCGGCGCGGTCATCGGCGCGACCAACGCCAACGGCACCGAGGTGAAGGAACGCGAAGTGGACTGCGGCCATCTCTTCCACACCTACCTGCGCGCGCTGGGCCTCAGCTCCAAGGCGAGCTTCGACGTGGCCGGGCGCCAAATGCTTGTGGCGGACCCCGCGTGCGGGCCGATCAAGGAATTGCTGGCCTGAGTGCTGAACCACGAATGGACACCAATGGACACGAATCCCTCGTGGTTCCATCCCGAACCGGTTTCTCATTCGTGTTGATTCGTGTCCATTCGTGGTTGCCATGAAACCCGACTTCAAAGCCGCCCACGTCGCTGCCGAGTTCGACCACACGTCGCCGCTCATCACCTGCCGCTTTGACCCCACGGGCAAGTTCGTCTTCGCCACGGCGGAGGACCGCGCCATCCTGCGCTGGGACTTGGCTGACCCGAAGAGGAAGACTGTCTTCAGCGCGCATGATTCCTACGTGTGGGCGGTTGCTTTGTCGAAGGACGGCCAGACGCTCGTGAGCGCGGGCAATGACGACACGCTCATCTGGTGGCCCGCCATGGCGGAGAAGCCCGAGCCGCAGCGCAAGGTCACGGCGCACAAGGGCTGGATTCGCGCCCTCGCCGTCAGCCCCGACGGCAAGCTGGTCGCCAGCGGCGGTGGCGACCGGATCGTCAAGCTCTGGAACCTCGCCGACGGGAAAATGGTTCAGGAATTCTCCGGCCACGAACTGGACGTTTACAGCCTCACATTCCATCCCGAGGGCAAGTTCCTCCTCTCCGGCGATCTCATGGCCAAGGTGCAGCAGTGGGACCTCGCCACCGGCAAGTCCGTGCGCGTGCTCGACGCGAAGGAACTCCACTCCTACAATGGCGGCCAGGGGGTCCACTTCGGCGGCGTGCGCGGCCTCGCCCTTTCGCCGGACCTGAAGCACCTCGCGTGCGGCGGCTTGCACAAGGCCACCAACCCGCTCGGCAACGTCCACGAACCCATCGTCCAGCGCTACGACTGGGAGACCCACAAGCTGCTCAAAACGCACCTTGCCGACGGCCTGACGAACTCGACCGTCTGGAACTGCCGCTTTCACCCGGACGGCACGCTCATCGCCGGGTGCGGCGGCGGCAGCGGCGGGCACCTGCTCTTCTGGGGCAAGGACGACGAAAAGCCCGCGCCCGCCTTCAAGCTCCCCGACATGGCCCGCGAGATGGACCTGCACCCAGACGGCATCCAAATCGCCACCGTCCACTACGCCAAGAAACTCCGGCTCACCAAGCTCGCGCCCAAGGCGCCTGAACCGGCGAAGAAGGCGTGAGGCCGAACTACCAAGTTGAAGGATCATGATTTTGAGTGCATCTTGCGCCCGGAGCCATGCACTGAATCGCTCGTTCATTCTATGAAAGACACCGTTCGTCTATCACGCCCGACTCCGCCGGCTGGCAAGGATACGGTTCGCCTCGCGCGGCCGGTCAAACCGGCCACGAAGGATACCGTGCGGCTGGATCGCCCGGCGCCGAAAGGCAGCCCGGCCACGGGCGCCACCCTCGAAGATTTCCTGCGGCAGCAGAAGCCGCACGTGGACCCGCCGGCGCAGTAACTGGCTTTCTTCGCCGCCTTGGGAAGGGGTGCATCTGGGTGCATCTCGACACTGTCCCCGAGAAGCGAAATCCCCCCGGAGCGCGGCTATGTCGCGGAGACCAGCCGCAGCGGCTGCGTCTGGCAGAAGGTGTTAGAGCACTTTCTGTTTAAGTTGTCGCAAGGTCCGGTCGAAGGTAAGGTTGCCG
>CAZCBE010000030.1:0-57955 GCA_964496695.1 uncultured Klebsiella sp. | reverse complement strand
CCCATGCCCACAACCCTTTCCGCAAAGCGACCCTTTTTCCATTTCGGAGTTCGGGATTAAATCAAGGTGCGAACCAGGGTGGAATGGCAGCGAGGCGCGCAGAACGATTGGAATTTTGGATTTGGGATTTCTTTGGAGCTTGGGACTTGGAGCTTGGAATTTCCCTGCCCGCCTCCCTGTTCCACCGAAAACAGCGGAGAACCGGAGTAAGCCTCCGGGCTGCCAGGCTACTTGCTGGCGGGATGCTCCTTGAAGAACTTCGCGATCATCGCGGGGGCGTCCTTGTGGAATTCGTGACCGCCGGGATGGATGAACGCGACGAACGGGGTGCCAGTCGCTGAGGGATACTCGGTGCAGAGTTGGTCCCAGGGTTTGCCTTCGGCGGCGCAGCCGTTGAGCTTGCGCACGGCGGCCATGGTGGCCTTCTGCCACTCATACTTCACCAGCGGGTCGTTCTCGCCGGCGAGGTGCATGGCGGGTTTCGGCTTGAGCTTGTCCCCTTGACGACCGGCTGAACCAGCAGCGGAAGGGGCGACGGCGGCGAAGTTGTCGCCGCGCTCGCCCCAGAGCAGGTAGGTGAAGCCGCCGCCATTGGAGTGGCCGGTGGAGTAGATGCGCTTCGCATCCACTTTGAAGTCCTGTTTGAGCTTCGCGAGCAGGGCATCGAAGAGCTTGAGGTCGCGGTCGTCGTGCGTGCCGGCGCTGTGCTGCCAGCCGGGCTTTTTGCCTTCGGGATCGGTGAGGCGGCCGGGGGTGTTCAGACCCTGCGGGTAAACGGCGATGGCGTCCGGCCAGTGCTGGTTCATGGCGAAGCTCCGGGCGGAGGCTCGCATGTTGCCGCCGTGCCCGTGGAAGACGAACACTACCGGCGTCGGTTTGTCTTTCGCGGAGGGCGGGGCGTAAACCAAGGCCTCGCGGGCGACGCCGTCCACCGTGAGTTCCCAGCGCTGGAAGCCAGCGGGCAGGGAATCGGCGGCGGGCGCAAGTCGGCAAGCAAACAAGGAAAGGACGAGGAGCAGGTGAGCGCGCGTGTGCATGGCTGCGGATTAAGACGCTGGTGCGGGCATCTCGTTACAGTCCGCATTAGCGCTTGCGGAGCAGGAGGAATCTCCTTTCTTCAAGCTCCCTTTCGGCTAATCCTCACGACCAACTTATGGCTAAGACTTGGACCGACATCTCAGTGGAAATGCGTGACGGCATGGTGCAGTGGCCGGGCGACCCGATCTGCCGCGTGGGCCTGCATGTGAAGCTCGGCGATCCCATCCCCGACCAGCCCGGCAAAACGATCCCGTGCAATCTCACCAAGCTTTCCCTCAGTGCGCACACCGGCACGCACATGGATGCGCCACGGCACTTCGTCGCGAAGGGCAAGACGATGGAGACGATGCCGCTGGACGCGGTGCTGGGGCCGTGCCGGGTGATCGAGTTGAAGGACAAGGTCGCCATCACGGTGGAGGAACTGAAGCCGCACAAACTCAAGCGCGGCGAGCGTGTGCTCTTCAAGACGCGCAACTCCACCAAGAGCTGGCGCATGGCGAAGACTTCCACCTTCGACGTGGACTTCATCTACATCCCGGCTCCGACGGCGCAATACCTCGTGGACTGCGGTGTGATGACCGTGGGCGTGGATTATCTGAGCGTGGGCGGCTACAACAAGGACGGCGTCGAGTGCCATCAGATCATGCTCGGGGCCAAACAGCCGATCTGGATCATCGAAGGCTTGAACCTGGCGAAGATCAAGCCGGGCAAGTATGAGCTGGCGTGCCTGCCGTTGAAGATCGTCGGGGCGGATGGGGCGCCGTGCCGGGCGGCGCTGCGACCGTTGTGAAAGGGGCAGGGGAAGGGTGACTTGCTTACCGCCTTCCAATCTCAATTTGCAATGCAAGGCTATAGCCTTGCCGCCGGCCGCCACCCCTCACCCCAACCCTCTCCCCTCCTCCGAGGAAGGGAGAGGGAGAAGATGGGGGGGCGAGGCCTTCAGCTATCCACCGCTGCTCGTTGGGAATGGTATAACACGCCTCACTGCGGCAGCCGGAAGCCGGGGAAGATGACTTCCGTCAGCGTCACGATCAGGAAGACGCCGCTGATGACGGCGTTGAGGCGGAAGAAGGCGTTGTTCACCCAGTTCAGGCTGCGCCGTCGGGCGAGGTAGTGCTCCAGCAGCACGCAGATGAGGATCAGCACGAGGCCGACGTAATACACCAGGCGGAAACCGGCCAGCATCCCGAACAGGACTAGCACGCCCCACATGAAGGCATGGGCCAGAAAGGCGGCGGTCAGCGCGTTCCCCAAGCCCCAGGCCACCACCACCGAGTGGAGCCCGTGCGACCGGTCGAACTCGTAGTCTTGAATTGCGTAAATGATGTCGAAGCCGATCAGCCACAGGGCCACGGCCACCGCGAGGATGAGGGGGAGGATTCCGCTCCAGCCCTGCTCGGCCACGACTTTGCCCAAGGGGCCAATGCCAAAGGGTGCTTTCATCGGCTCGAATCCGAACTGGCCTTTCACCGCCAGCCAGGCTCCGATCGGTGCCAGCGACAGCGCGATGCCCAGCCAGACGTGGGTGTAGTGGGTGAACCGCTTGGTGAGCGAGTAGAAGCAGACGAAGAACAGCGCGACGGGGGAGAGGTAGAAGCACAGTGGGTTCAGCAGCCACGAGGCAACCACCAGGCCGAAAGCAGAAACGCCACACAACGTCCACGCGCTGGCGAGAGTGATCTGGCCGGCCGGCAGGTGGCGGTTCCAGGTGCGCGGGTTCTCAGCGTCAAACCGGCGGTCCACGATGCGGTTGAACGCCATGGCGCAGGTGCGGGCGCAGAACATTGCCACCAGGATCAGTCCGAAGGTGCGCCAGCCCGGCCAGCCACGATGCTCCCGGGCCGCAAGGACCATCGCGGCCAAGGCGAAGGGCAGCGCGAAGACCGTGTGCGAGATCTTCACGAACTCAGCCCACTTGCGGAGCGTTGCGAACATGGAAGGGCAGCTTGCGAAACCGCGCGGGGAGTGTCACGCAGAACCGCGCTCAGGTGGGAGGCGAGGTCACGCTGAAGCGGGGAGCGAGAACGTCCAAGGCGGCCTTGGCGGCCTCACGGACATGGTCGCGCATCGCCTCGCCGGCCTCGCTGGCCTGCTTGGCGGCCAGTGCGCGGAGGATCTTCAGATGCGCGCGGATGGCGTCTTCCTGTGCGTGGCTGCGGTTGCCGACGACTTCCCGGATGACCTGGGCGAAGCGACCGTAACGGGCGATCTCCTCCGCCAGCCGCCGGTTGCCGCAGGTCGCGGCGAGCAGTTCGTGCATCGCGCGGTCCACCGCCCAGGCGCGCCGGGACCAGTCATCGTCGCGCTTCCGCTCTGCCAGCAGTTCCTCGAATGTGCCGAGGAGATGCTTCACCTCCCGGGCATCAAGCCGGTCACAGGCCAGCCGCGCCGCCTCGCCTTCGAGGAGCCCCCGCACGTCATAGATGTCCTCAATCTGCCGGGGGCCGAACGGACGCATGATCGCCCCGCAGTTCGGGCGGACTTCGACCAGACCGACCGCCGCGAGTTCGGAGATGGCCTCGCGCACCGGCGTGCGGCTGACTCCGAAGCGCTCGGCGAGTTCCGTCTCGACGAGGCGGTCGCCCCCCGCCCAACGGGCCTCGAACATCTCGCGGAGCAGCCGCCGGACGAGGTCGAAACGGAACACCGGCTCCGCTTCCGTGCGCGTGGCGTGCTTCTTCATGAAAAACAAGTTGTATACAAACTGTTCAGATTGTATACAAAACGCATTCAAGCTTGCCAGTCCGAATGAGCCGAAATTCTCGCCCAACTTTGCCGGTGCGCCAGAGGTGTGCCTTGAGCGCCGTCAGTGCGCGTGGCAGACTGGTCTCCATGATCGGCCTTGTCCACCTGCTGCGATTGTCTGGCGGCGGGCTCGCTGTGTGGTTGGTGGGTGTGGTTTTGGCTTCCACCGCGCTGTCTGCCGCCGAGTTGGACAAGTCGAAGCTGCCTCCGCCTGTGACGCGCACCGTGGTGTTCGACAAGGACATCAAACCCATCTTTGAGGCGCGTTGTTACTCTTGCCATGGCCCGCAGAAGCAGAGGAGCGAACTGCGGCTGGACCGTAAAGCCGACGCTCTCAAGGGAGGCGATTCGCACGCGCCAGACATTCTTCCAGGCAAGAGCGCGGACAGTCCGCTGATTCACTTCGTGGCTGGGCTGATTCCGGACAAGCAGATGCCGCCCAAGGGCGAGCCGTTGACCCGCGATCAGATCGGCCTGCTACGGGCGTGGGTTGATCAGGGAGCGCAGTGGCCGGACGATGGTTCCGGTGCGAACGCAAAGCACTGGGCGTGGCAGCCGGTGAAGCGGCCGGCGGTGCCGGAGATTCAGGGTTCAGTGTCCAGTGTTCAGTCCGCCAAAGCTGCGGGCGCACTGAAAACGGAAAACCGGCCACCGAACAGCCATCCGATAGACCGGTTCCTCGCCGCCAAGCTCGCCGAGAAGGGGCTTTCATTCTCCCCGGCCGCCGATCCCCGCACGCTCATCCGTCGTCTTCACTTCACCACGATCGGGCTGCCACCAACGCCTGAGGAAGTGGCGGCGTTCGAGCGCGAGTTCAGCCGGCACCCGGCAGCCAGCGTCCGGCAACTCATCGAGAGGCTGCTCGCCTCGCCGCATTTTGGCGAGCGCTGGGCCCGGCATTGGCTCGACGTGGTGCGCTTTGCCGAGAGCAATGGGTTCGAGACCAACGGGGCGCGCAAGAACGCGTGGCCATATCGAGACTGGGTCATCCGCGCGTTTAACAGTGACATGCCCTACGACCGTTTCATCGCCGAACAATTGGCGGGCGACGCCTTTGGCGTGGATGAGGCCACCGGCTTCATCGTCGGGGGCGCGACCGACATCGTGCGGTCGCCTGACCCGGTGCTGACGGCCAACCAGCGGGCAGATGAGCTGAACGATTTTGCCGCCACGACCGCGAGCGCCTTTCTTGGGCTAACGCTTCACTGCGCCCGCTGTCACAATCACAAGTTTGATCCCATCACCGCGACGGATTACTACTCGGTGGTCGCGTGTTTCGCCGGAGTGCAGCATGGCGAGCGGGCGGTGAAGCCGGCGAATTTCGCCGAGCTACAGGCCAAGGCCGATGCGTTGCGCCGCGAACTGGTTCCCATCGAGCGCAAGCTGGCGCAGTTCGAGCCGCCGGCGCACGCCTTGCGCACCTTGGTGATCCACAACGATGATCCCAAGCACACGCTGCAACTCCTGCCCTCGAAGGGGGCGGCCGCGAAGTATCCCGATGGCTTTGATCGAGGGCAGGCAGGCGACACTGGCAGCGCCGCGCGGCTTCCCAACCTGGGCAAGGGTTATCTCTACTGGAACCTGACAGGGGGCAAGGATGTCTTCGCATGGACCCCGAACGTCGAAGGCCGTTTCCGCATCTGGCTCTCGTGGGGGGCGGGCTACGCGACTCATTCACCTGAGGCTCGCTACATCCTCGACCACGATGGCGACGCCAGCACGATGGGCGATCAGGTGGAGATCGCGCGGGTCAGCCACCAGAAGTTTGCCGATGGCACGGGGAACGTGCCGGGGCAGCGGCAGTGGAGTGGCTTCTTCGATGCAGGCGTCCACGCGTTGAAAGCCATGAGCAAACTCTTTCTCCGCGGCCCCGCTAACGATCAATACGTGAGCGCGGACGTGCTTGTCTTTGAGGAAGTGGGCGAGGAGAAAGCCATCGCATCCAAACAACCCAATCTTCGTTTGCCGGTCACGCGGGGCAGGAATCTCGAACGATTCGCGCCCGTTGAGGCCAAGTTCATCCGTTTCACCATTCTGGAAACAACGCAACTGGAGCCCTGCCTAGATGAACTGGAGGTGTTCACCGCCGAGGCTGCGCCTCGCAATGTCGCCTTGGCCAGCGCCGGTGCCAAGGCCAACTCGTCGGGCAACTTTCCGAACAACCCATTGCACAAGCTCGAACACATCAATGATGGGCTCTACGGCAACGAGCGCAGTTGGATTTCGAACGAACGTGGCAAGGGGTGGGTGCAGCTTGAACTGGCGAAGGCCGAGGTGATTGACCGGGTCGCGTGGAGCCGTGACCGCGACAACGTGCCGCGCTACAATGATCGGCTCGCCACGCGTTACCGCATCGAGGTATCGCGGGATGGCACGGCGTGGCAGCCCGTGGCGACCTCAGACGATCGGCTCGCGTTTGGCACCAAGGTGCCTGGGGGCGTCATCTACGCGACCGGCGGCATGACTTCCTCCGCAGCCGGGGAACTGGCTGCGCTGCTTGCGGCGAGAAAGAAGCTGGAGGGAGAGATCACTGCGGGGACGACTTTTCCGATGGTGTATGCCGGCAGATTCGTCCGGCCCGGCGACACGTTTCGCATGCATCGGGGGGACCCGATGCAGCCGCGTGAAAAAATCGGCCCCGGCGCGCTGGAGTCCTTCGGCCCCAAGCTGGCGCTGGCACCGGATGCGCCGGATCAGGAGCGCCGCCTGGCGCTCGCGAAGTGGCTGGGTGCGCCGGAGAATCCGCTGACCGCGCGCGTCATCGTAAACCGGCTGTGGCATTACCACTTTGGCACCGGCCTCGTGGACACGCCGAGCGACTTTGGCCTGAACGGCGGGCGGCCAACCCACCCCGAGTTGATCGACTGGCTGGCGAGCGAACTGATGGCGAACGGCTGGAAGTTGAAGCACATTCACCGGCTGATCCTGACCAGTGAAGCCTATCAGCAGGGGAGTCAGTATTCAGTATTAAGCAAGCGGCTTCCGGCGGAAATCTCGGGCGCAGAATACTCGAAGCAAGCCATCGCCGTGGATTCCGGAAACCGCCTCCTCTGGCATTTCCCCGTCCGCCGTCTGGAGGCGGAACCGCTCCGTGACGCGATGCTCTTCGTGAGTGGCAAGCTGGATCGCACTATGGGCGGGCCAGGCTTCGATCTTTTCGACCCCAACAGCAACTACGTGAAGGTTTACAACTCTCGCACTGAGTTCGGCCCGGCGGAGTTTCGGCGGATGGTTTATCAAGCCAAGCCACGCACGGAACTGGACACCACGTTTGGCGTGTTCGACTGCCCAGACGCCGGACAGGTCTCGCCCAAACGGACGAGCAGCACCACGCCATTGCAGGCACTAAACCTGTTGAACAGCCCGTTCGCCGTCCAGCAGGCGCAATTCTTCGCGGAGCGGGTGGCGGGCGAGGCGGGGCAGGGCAGCGATGCCCAAGTGAAGCGGGCGTTCCAGCTCATCTTCACCCGTGAACCGACGGCGAGTGAACTGGCAGCGGGGTTGACGTTGGTTCGCACTCACGGCCTGCTGGCCTTGTGCCGTGCGTTGTTCAACGCGAACGAGTTTCTTTCGGTCTTCTGAGCCGCACCATGAACTCTCGCTCAGTCAGGAAAATGTTCCAGCACATGCAGGCCGGGGATGGCCTGGAAGTGTTTGTCCTTCGTGAGCACGGCCCCGCCGGCCTTCATGGCGCTGACCGCGATCACGGCATCGGTCAACGGAATCTGGAAGCCTCTGCGGTCGGTTTCCCAGAGCAGTTTCTCAGCCGCCTCCCAGATGTGGTTGTGCGTCGGGATGTAGAGCAGGCAGCTAAAGTAAGCCGCCAGCGCCGCCTGGGCCTTGGGCGTGCGCATTCCGCGCAACACTTCACACCGGACCACCCCGCACGTCGCGAGGTCGTGGGTCTGTGCGTAAGGCGCAAACACCTGCGCCGGGTCGCGGCCCGCGCGCAGGTGTTCGATGAAAATGCAGGAATCAATGAGAATCACAGGCGGAGCAAGTCACTTTTTCTTGGGCTTCCGCTTGAGATAGCTGACGGGGCCGGCCGGTGCCACGGGGGGCGGCGCTGCGTCCGGCGATTCCGCCAGCCGCAGAGCCATGAGATCGTAGCTGGGATCCACGGCGGCGAGGAGTTCGGCCCTGCTCAAGCCGAGGCCGGTCTTGCCGAACTCGGCGAGTCTGGCCTTCCGGTCCATCTCTTTGAGCGCAAGATCCACGGCTTCGGTTTTGCTGGCGGCTCCGCTCCACTTCATCACTCTTTCGAGGATGCCTTCATCAATGTGCATGGTCATCTTCATGGGCAGAGTATGGCATTGATGCCATACTCATGGCAAGTCCTTTTCACAGGGTTTCTATTATCGCCGGCTAATTTCACCTTGGCATGAAAACACACGCTCCTCCTGGCACCGGGATCACCAGCCGGCGTGGTTTTCTGCATTGGGGCGGCATGGGGTTGGGTGGTGTCGCGCTGGCATCTTTGCTCGCGGAGCAGCGGCTGGTGGCAGGGGACCGGTCGCCCATTCGTCCGCCGGTCGATCCGTCGCGGCCTTATGCACCGCGGCCGCCGCACGGCACCCCCAAGGCCCGGCGGGTGCTCATGGTTTTTTGCACGGGTGCGCTGAGCCACGTTGATTCGTTCGACTACAAACCCGAGCTGCTGAAACGCCACGACACGCCCATGCCGGGCCAGGACAAGCTGGTCACGTTTCAGGGCGAGAATGGCAACCTGATCAAGCCGCTTTGGGAATTCCGTGCGCGCGGCCAGTCAGGCAAGATGACCAGCGACCTGCTGCCTCATCTTGGCGCCTTGTCGGACGATTTGTGTTTCATCCACTCGATGACGGGCAAGTCCAACACCCACGGGCCGGCAGAGAGCCAGATGAGCACGGGCTTCGTCCTGGATGGCTTTCCCAGCATGGGCGCGTGGGTGAGCTACGCGCTGGGCAGCGAGAGCCAGAACCTCCCGGCTTATGTCGCCATTCCAGACCCTCGTGGCGTGCCGCAGATCAGCACGCGTCAATGGGCATCCGCGTTTCTTCCTGCCGCATATCAAGGCACGCCGTTTAACGCGGACAAGCCCATCGCGAATCTGCAACGGCCCGTCTCCATTGGCGAGTCCGCTGATGTGGCCACGCGCGATTTCGTGAAGTTTCTCAATGAGCAGCACCTGGCCGCGCATCCTGGTGACAGTGACCTGTCCGCCCGCATCGCCAGTTACGAACTGGCGGCCCGCATGCAGCTCGCCGCCGCCGAAGTCGGTGACACCCGGGGCGAAAGCGCAGCGACGCAGGCCCTCTATGGCGTCAACGATACCAGCAAGACCAAGGCGGGTTTCGCGAAGAACTGCCTGCTCGCGCGCCGGTTGCTGGAGCGGGGCGTCCGCTTCGTTCAGCTCTTCAATGGCGCATATGCGATGGGTGAGGGCGTCGGCAACTGGGACGGACACAAGACCATCGCGAACCAGTATCCCGGCCATGCCAATATTCTCGATCAGCCCTGCGCCGCGCTCCTGCGTGATCTGAAGTCGCGCGGGCTGCTGGCCGACACGCTCGTGGCCTTTGTGACGGAATTTGGACGCATGCCGACGTTTCAGAAGGGGGCGAGCGGACGCGACCACAACCCAAGCGGCTTCACCATCTGGCTGGCCGGGGCGGGGGTGAAGCACGGCTTCAGTTACGGTGCGACCGATGAGCTTGGCTACCGTGCTGTCCAAGACGTCACGACCATTTACGATCTGCACGCCACGATGCTCCATCTGCTGGGCCTTGACCATGAACGGCTGAGCTTCTACCACAATGGCATTGAGCGCCGGCTCACCGACGTTCATGGGCATGTGGTCGAATCTATCCTCGCCTGAAGCGGCGGGGAGGCATCACGCGGTTGGCCGTGGTTACTGCTTGAGCAGTTTCCGCGCCGGGCTTACCCTCACGCCAATCAATGGCACAAGGCCTGTATTTGTCGCAGAAGATGTCGCAGTCGATGGTGCTGGCACCCCAGCTCCAGCAATCGCTCGCGCTTTTGCAGGCGCCTATCCTGGAACTGCGCGCGCAGGTTGAGTCGGAATTGGAACAAAACCCCGTGCTGGAGGAGTCCGTCAACGGGGAGATGGAACTGGAGGAGAAGGGCGGCAAAGAAAAGGACGAGGTCGCCGAGCAGATTGATCCGGCCGAGCCGCCTTCAGACCTGACGTCCGATTCGATCCCCGAGAAGGAAGGCGCGGAAACGGCGGATGATTTTCAAGCCGAGTTCGACAAACTCGCCCAACTGGACCAGGAGTGGCGTGACCACTACGCCCAGAGCAACGCCCCGGGCCGCACCAGCGAGGAGGACGAGGAGCGCCGGCAGTTCATGTTTGATTCGCTCGTCGCCGGGCAATCTCTGCAGGAGATGCTCCTCGAGCAAGTCCGTGATTCTGGACTGACGCCCGAGCAGCTCCCGCTCGCGGAAATGATCGTGGGCAACATTGACGAACGCGGCTGGCTCGCTGCGAGCCTCGAGGAACTCGCCGGTTCTACTGGCGTGGCCGTGGAGAAGTTCGCTGTCGCACTCAAGGTCGTCCAAAGCTTTCAGCCCCCGGGGGTCGGCGCGCGTGGCCTGGGTGAGTGTCTCCAGCTTCAATTGGAGCGCGCCGGGAGGCAGGATACCCTCGAATACAAGATCGTAGCGGGCCACATGGAGGCCCTGGGCCGCCGTCGCTTCCCGGAGATTGCCCGCGCGTTGAACCAGGATGTCGTGGACATTCAGGAGGCGGCCGACCGCATCGGTCATCTGGAGCCGCATCCGGGCCGGGCCTTCCTGCCGGACAATGAGCAATACATCATCCCGGAGGTTTTCGTGCAGAAGCTCGGAGACGACTGGGTGGTCACGCTCAACAACGAGCAAGTGCCGCACCTGCGCATCAGCAACCACTACAAGGATTTGATGGCCCGGCAGGAGACCGACCCGGCCACGCGCGAATACATCCGCGACAAGATTCGCGCCGGGAAGTTTCTCATCAAGAGCCTGCACCAGCGCCAGCAGACCATCCACAACATCGCCACCGAGATTGTGAAACGGCAGCGCGAGTTCATGGAGCAGGGCCGCGCATTTCTCAAGCCGCTCACCATGAACCAGGTGGCCGAGGTCGTGGGGGTCCACGAAACCACCGTGAGCCGGGCCGTCTCCGGCAAATACATGGAGACGCCGCACGGCATCTTCGAGATGAAGCACTTCTTCACCTCGGGTTTCACCTCGGCTGACGGGCAGGCCGTCGCCAACACCAGCATCAAGGACATGGTGGCCGAGATCATCAAGGGCGAGGACCAGTTCAACCCGCTCTCCGACGATGCCATCGTGAAACTCCTGGTGGCCAAGGGTATCACCATCGCCCGCCGCACCGTGGCGAAGTATCGCGGCGAGCTGAACATCCTGCCTTCGAACCTGCGCCGGGTTTATTGAGCGCGAGAAAGGTGTTGAACACCGGTCCTGGACGCGCTCCTATTATGGTTGTTCGCCAAAAGTCGGAATCGCAAACCTGCGCGGCCTGCCCGCGTCCCAACCCATAGCCTATGAAAATTCGCTCCCTACTCGCTGCCTCGCTGGGCCTTGCCTTGCTGGCGGGCACCGCCTCCGCCGCCAACTGGACCTCCGGCATGACCGAAGGCAAAGTCACCCTGAAGTCCGCCGGGCCGATCACCTTCGGACCCGAAGGTATCCTGTTCATTGCGGACACCAAGGCGGCGGCCATCGTGGCGATTGCCACCGGTGACACCAAGGCCGGCGGGGCGAAAGCCGTGAAGATTGACGGGATCAACACCAAGGTCGCGGCCTTGCTGGGCACGGCGGCTGACCAGGTGCTCATTGATGATCTCTCGGTGAACCCGGTCTCGCACACCGCCTATTTGGCCGTCACTCGTGGTCGCGGGGCCGGGGCTACGCCGGTGCTCCTTCGCGTCAAGGCCGACGGCAATCTTGAAGTCGTCTCGCTCGACAAGGTGAAGCATGCCCGGGCCGAACTGCCTGATGCGCCGGTTGACGGCGTTCAAGGCGAGGGCAAGAAACAGAGCAACCCACGGCAGGAATCCATCACGGACATCGCCTTCCTCGAAGACCGCCTCCTCGTGGCGGGCCTTTCAAACGAGGAGTTTTCCTCCACGCTGCGCGCCATTCCGTTCCCGTTCCAGAAGGTTGCCAACGGCACGAGTGTGGAGATCTACCACGGCGCTCACGGCAAGTTCGAAACCCGCTCGCCCATCCGCACCTTCGTCCCGTTCATGGTGGGCAAGGAGGCGCAGCTTCTCGCCGCCTACACCTGCACGCCGCTCGTGCAGTTCCCCATCAGCGAGTTGAAGCCCGGGGCCAAGATCAAGGGCAAGACCATCGCCGAACTCGGCAACCGCAACCGCCCGTTGGACATGATCGTGTATCAAAAGGGCGGCAAGGACTGGCTGCTCCTCGCCAACAACAGCCGGGGTGTGATGAAGATCACGACCGACAACATCGAGAAGGCGGAATCCATCACCGCGCCGGTGGGCGGCGGCGGCATCTCGGGCACCAAGTATGAGACCATTGATGCGTGGAAAGGTGTCGAGCAGCTCGACAAGCTTGATGCGGCCACCGCAATCGTGCTTCGCCGTGGCGAGGCCGGCGCGCTGAATCTCGAGTCGCTGCCGCTCCCGTGAGCGGACTGCGCGGACAGACCTGGCTTGCGACGTGGAGGCCGGCACTTGCCGGCCTCCTCTTTGTCTCGCTGTTCGCCCTGGGCCTTCAGCCGGCGCCCGTTTCCGCCGCCGCGCCCAGCGGACCGGCGGGATTCAAGCCGGTCTTCCTGCGCTGGACTTCCATCCCCAAGGAAACCAACCGGGTCGTGCTCGAAGTCTCGGGACTCGCGAAGGACACGCTGGTCACATTGCAATCAACCAATTGGCCCGCGACGAACTGGCCGCGCCTGCTGGCCATCTTTGTGGAGCAGCCAGGCACAGAACCGCTGCCCATGTTGGGTGAGCACCTGATCCAGGCCGGTGCCCTCCGCTTTGTGCCCGCGTTTCCGCTGGAGCCCGGCCTGCGCTATCGCGCGGTGTTCGACGCGGGCCAGCTTCCCGGCACGGACTCGGCGGTGGCGGGGAAGGTGACCTCGGTCCTGCAAATCCCGGTGCAACGGGAACGGGCCACCACCACCGTCACCCAGATTTATCCCAGTGACGACGTGCTGCCCGAGAACCTGCTCAAGTTCTACATCCACTTCTCCGCGCCCATGAGCCGGGGTGACATCTACGAACACATCCGGCTGCTCACCGAGGCAAACCAGCCCGTGGAACTGCCCTTCCTCGAACTCGCCGAGGAACTGTGGAGCGCCGACATGATGCGGCTCACTCTCTTCATTGATCCGGGTCGTATCAAGCGTGAGGTGAAGCCGCTGGAAGACATCGGTCCCGCCCTGGTGGCCGGCCGGAGTTTCATGCTTGTCATCGGGGGCGGGTGGCGGGACGCGGGCGGCAACCGGCTGAAGCGTGCGTTCGTCAAACGCTTCACCGTCGGCCTGCCCGACCGCAATCCGCCTGATCCGCAGCGCTGGGGCTATCAGGCACCTCCGATTCGCACCCGTGAGCCGCTTGCCATTGACCTGGGTGAACCGATGGACTCGGCGCTGGCACTGCGGATGATCCATGTGGTGGATGAATCCGGGCATGCCATTCCCGGCCAGCCCTTCCTGACCGAGCGGGAGCGCATCTGGAGGTTCCTGCCCCAACATTCGTGGAAGGCCGGCAAATACGCGCTCATTGTCGAGACCACCATCGAGGATCTCGCCGGGAACAATATCGGCAAGGCCTTTGAAGTGGACGTGTTCGATGGCGTCGCAAAGCGGCTGGAGCGGAACACGGTGCGGCTGCCCTTCGAGTTGAAGTAGGCCAGTGTTCAGTAATCAGTATTCAGTCGTTCGGAGGCGTGCGTCGCTACTGAATACGGGTTGCTGAATACTGACTACTTCCTCTGGCTCGCCAGCAAGGCCTGCAGCGCCCAGCCCGTCGTGGACATGTGCTGTGCATAGCTCTCCCCGCCGGATGGGCGCGTCGTCGCGGCCCAGCTTCCGTCGGGGCGTTGTTGCGTGAGGAGGAAGGTGCGGCCGCGCTGGCGCATGGTTTCAGTCGCGGCATTCGGCGGGAGTTCGGCCAGTGCGAGCAAGGCCAGTGCGGTGTCGAATACCTCTGCGGGCGCGTCAGGGTAGGGGCCCCAACCATCATCGCTGGTCTGTGCGCGCTGGAGGAAGGCGAGTGTCGCAACCTGTCGGGGGACGGAGGTGGGCGAAGCGTCCTGCAACGAGAAGCGGAGCAACATTGCGGCGGCGGGGACATTGTTCAGCGGTGCCTGGCGCAGCCAGGCGGCGGCCTTCGCGGCTGCAGCGTGCGCTTCCGCCGAGTCCGATTGCCGGAGCACCTGCCACGCACTGAAGGTGGCCAGGGTGGTTCCGTAAGTCGCCGGGGAGCCCAGCGCGTCTTGGGCTTCGATTCGCCAGGTGCCGTCGAGACCTTGATCGGTCGCCACTTTGGCGGCGGCGGTGGTCACCGCTCCACGGTCATGGGTGAGGCCTGTGGCCACGGCTGCGGCCAGGGACATGGCAAACTGAAGGTTGGCCAGCCGCTGATCACTGAAGCCCGGGTCACCTTGATTGTGCTCCCAACGTGCCGGTTGTTGAACCCACCCGGTAGTGTCGGCGAGGGCGGCTGCCGGGACGGTGAAGCCGGCCCGTTTGGCGGCGTAGAGTCCTCGCGCAGCATCGCCGTTGTTGTGGCAGGAAAAACAGCCGTTGTCGCGGGACCAGGCCGGCACCTCTCGCACGAGATAGGCAATGGCGCGTTGTTCGGCCGAGGCCGGTGGCGCGAGCGGGCGGCCTGGCTGCGCGCAGCCGCTGAGCAGGAGCAAGGCGGCGAGCGAGACCGCGCATGAGTGGAGCGTGACCATGGTCTGCCGGACGCCTCATTGATACGCCTTCCGGCGCGAAACCGCACGCTTCTCCTGCGCGGCCGGGGCGCATCCGTTGCCATCTCCTGCGGCAAAGTTGTTGGCGGTTGTTTCCTTTGCTTCATCTGTGCCGTCTGGTGCGTTACCATGCCCATCATGACTCGCCTGATCGCACTGCGTTTGCTCGGACTTTTGACCAGCTTGATGCTCGCAGCCACCCAGGTTCGCGCGGCTGACCGGCCCAACATCCTGTGGATTTCCAGCGAGGACCATGGGCCGCAGATGGGCTGCTACGGGGACAAATACGCCAGCACTCCGAATGTGGATGCGCTGGCGGCGCGAGGAATGATCTTTCGCCATGCCTGGTCCTGCGCCCCCGTCTGCGCTCCTGCGCGCACCACGTTGATCAGCGGCCTTTATCCGCCCAGCACCGGCGCGGAAAACATGCGCTCAATGGTGCCGCTGCCGGCAGGCTTCAAGATGTATCCGCAGTTCCTCCGGGAGGCGGGCTACTACTGCTCGAACAATGCGAAGGAGGACTACAATCTCGCCAAGCCCGGCCAGGTCTGGGACGAATCCTCCCGCAATGCGCATTGGAAGAAGCGCGGGGCCGGCCAGCCCTTCTTCGCCATCTTCAACTCGGAGAAGAGCCATGAGAGCCAGATCCGCACGCGGCCACATGCGGCAGTTCATGACCCGGCCAAGGCCCCTGTCCCGGCCTACCATCCTGACACGCCCGAGGTGCGGCAGGACTGGGCGCAATACTACGACAAGGTTTCCGAGGTGGACGCCGTCGCCGGGGGGCATCTCAAGGAACTCGCGGACGCCGGGCTGGCGGAGGACACCATTGTCTTCTACTGGGCCGACCATGGCTCCGGCATGCCGCGCAGCAAGCGCTGGCCCTGCAACTCCGGGCTGCAAGTCCCGGTCGTCGCCTACTTCCCGGAGAAGTGGAAGCACCTGGCCCCGCCCGAATACCAGCCCGGCGGCACCAGTGACCGGCTCATCAGCTTCGTGGACTTCGCGCCCACGGTGCTGAGCCTGGCGGGCGTCCAGCCGCCTGCGTGGATGCAGGGGCATGCTTTTGCCGGCAAGTTCATCGCGCCAAGGCAGCCTTTCATCTACGGCTTCCGGGGCCGCATGGACGAGCGCATTGACTGCGTGCGCAGCGTCACGGACGGCCGCTACGTTTACCTCCGCAATTTCATGCCGCATCTCTCGCAGGGCCAGCATGTGGATTATCAGTTCGCGACACCGACCACGCGCGTGTGGTTCGAACGCTACAAGTCCGGCCAGGCCACCGAGGCGCAAGCCATCTTCTGGCGTCCGAAGGCCCCCGAGGAACTCTACGACCTCACGAACGACCCTGATGAAGTGAAGAATCTTGCGGGCTTGCCGCAGCACCAGGGGGTGCTGGCGAAGTTCCGCCAGGCCCAGCAGGATCTGGCGGCCAAGATCCGCGACATCGGCCTGCTGCCGGAAGGTGAAATCCATTCCCGCTCCGTCGGCAGCGCGCCCTACACGATCGGTCATGACGAGGCGAAGTTTCCCTTCGCCCGCATCTTTGCGACGGCCGACCTCGCATCCTCGCTCAAGGCGGAGGCCTTGCCCGAACTGCGCCAGCGCCTCAGCGACAGCGACAGCGCCGTGCGCTATTGGGCCGCGCTGGGCGTGCTCATGCGCGGCAAGGACGCGGCGGCCACCGCGCGGGCGGACTTGCTGAAGGCGCTCACCGATCCCTCGCCGTTCGTGCGCATTCCCGCCGCACAGGCACTGGGCTTGCACGGGGACAAGGCGGACTTGGAGCGGGCCCTGCCGGTCCTGCTGGAGCAGGCAGACTGGAGCAAGGGCGACGTGTTCGCCTCCATTGCCGCGCTCAACGCCCTGGGTGCGCTCGGTCCGAAAGCCACCAGCGCTGCGGCCACCATCAAAGCCTTGCCGGAGAAAGGCCCCTCGCCGGATGCCCGCTACAATTCCTACGTTCCGCGTCTGCTCGCCGACTTGACGGGAGATCAGCATGGCGGAGCGAAGCCGACGAAGGGCGAGGCCCCGGTGAAGAAGGGAAAGAAGAAGGCGGAGTAGGGACGATGGCACGAGGGCATCTGAACCGCGTGCCGCTGGCATGGAGTCCCGCCTTCAGGCGGCGGGGCGTCCGTGGTTTGGGGCATTCTGCGCAGCATCTGGATCGCAGGTAGGTTCCGCCGGCTAGAGCTAATGCCTTTCGGGAATTCCCGTGAGCGAGGCAGCGTGGACTGCCGATCAGGGCTGAAAGCCCGCCCGGTGACAGCCCGGGGTGAAGCCCCGGGTAGCCCGCCAGCAACGCCTGCCCGCCCTGAAAGGGCGGAACTCATTTCCGCCCCGTGCTGCGTCCCGCCCCTTCAGGGCGGTGACGAAAGGGGACCCCGAACCCGGGCCTCCGCCTCGCGGGTTCGGCTCCAGCCCGGGCTGTCACCGGACGGGCTTTCAGCCCTCAAGCCGGCGACCTTCGGTGCGGTGGTGGAGCCCATGGGGATGCTCCCGGCGAATTTCCGAAAGGCATTACGGCTAAAGCCGGGACTCCGAACGCGGACAAAGGCGAGCCTCACACCGTGAGTTGCCGTTCGCGCGCCGTCACCTTCCAGCGCTCGCCGGCCTGGCCGTCGCGCACGATGGTGACAAACGAGTGCAGCGCGACTGTCGGGCAGATGTGGCGCGGCACACCATAGAGCGCGTCACCCACGGCGAAATCGCCCACGCGCACCGTCTCCAGCACAAGGTGCTCCTCGCTCTGCATGACCGCTTCCGCGCCGAGCAGGTTGAGGAACTTCACGCGCGGGTGCGGGTTCTCCGCCGCCACGGCCTTGTGCCCGAGGTCGAGGCACAGGCGGTTTTCACCGGGCTTGCTGATGACGCGCGTGAGCAGGATCGCGGCGGGCAGGAAGTCCATGTCTGGCAGCTTCTCGCCATAGCCAAAGTCCCACAGCACGCACGTGCCGGGGCTGCACTCCACGTCCGGCCGCTTTGCGTGGATGGGGAAGGTCGGTGTGCCGCCGGCGACGACGTTTGGCACCGGGAGTTGCGCCGCCTTCAAGTCCGCGCGCAACGCTTCCACCGCAACCCACTCGCGGTCGCATTGTTCCGTGCGCGTGGCGAGGTCCATTACATGGTTGTGGCCGTCGTAGCAATGCAGGCCCGCCGCGCGCAGTCCCGGGGTGCTGGCAATCAGCCGGTAAAGTTCCACGGCCTTTGGCCCCGGCACGACTCCCGTGCGGTGCATCCCCATGTCCACATCGAGATAAAGGTCCAGCGTCCGGCCCGCTCCGGCGAAGGCTGCTCCCAGCGCGCGGATCGCGTCCGCGTCATCCGCCACGGCGGAAAACTTGGTGGAGGGATACTTCTGCGCCAGCGCGAGCATCCGGCCCACGTTCGGGCCGACCGGCTGATACGCCAGCAGCGCATCCGGCGCGCCGCAGCTTGCGACCATCTCCGTCTCCGCGATGGTGGCGCACTTGAATTTGGTGATGCCCAATCCGAGTTGCAGCCGGATGAGGTCGGGCATCTTGTGCGTCTTCATGTGCGGCCGCAGCCGGGCGGGGCCGCCCGTGATGGCGATCATCCGCCGCACGTTCTCCGCCACGCGGTCCGGATACACGAGCAGGGAGGGGGAGGGAACTTCGGCGACATTGGCGAGACGATACCAGTCAGGAGTCATGGGGAGAGATTTAGGGAAACTGCGGGCGCACGGAAGCGAATTTCTCGGAATGAGAACCAAGCGGCGAACAGAGGGAGATTTTCCCGAGGCAAATCAGTAGTATTCTGCCGGACGCCCCCCTCACCCCAACCCTCTCCCCTCCTCCGAGGAAGGGAGAGGGAGCTGAACCTGCCTCTCGATCCTCATCAGCCATTTCACCGATCGCTATTGGAATTTGGCGAATCGGTATCAGTCACTGAAGACGAACGTCCAGTTCGCGCCGTGCTGGAAGTCGGGCGCATTGTGCGTGGCCTCCAGATACTCGACGTGCGAATCCACAAACGTGACGTTGCCGAAGCCCAGCCGCGTGGGGTCGTGCCAGTAGGCGTATTGAAAGGCGGCGCTGTTCAGCGCGTGCGCGTTGAAGGAGTAGTCGTTGACCACGATGACCCGGACGGGATTGTTCACCTGGGCCGCCCGCTTCTGGAAGAGTCCCTTGGTCCCGTCGTTGTTGTTGGCCGCGCTGTTGTAAAAGTGGCTGCTCCCGAACGTGTCGAAGATGGTGGGCTTGCGGTTCATCGCCCAGGTGCCGGCCAGCGCGCCGCGGTCGCTGGGGCAGCGGAAGGCCAGCGCCGCCCCTTCGGTGGTGGTCGTCACCGGTCCGCTGAGGCTGACGTAGGCATTGAGCAGGCGGGTGGCGGCGACGTATTCCGTGCCGTTCTTGCCGCCGTAGGAGTAGTAGGTGTAGATGGCATCGGGAGCCCCGGTCGCGGGATTCACGCCGGTCGGGAACCGGTCATCGTGGTCGCCTTGATAGAGCGCGTGGGCGACGGCCTGCTGCTTCAAGTTGGAGACACACTGGACTTTCTTGGCCTTCTCCTTGGCCTTGCCCAATGCCGGCAGCAGCAGGCTCGCCAGAATGGCAATGATAGCAATGACCACCAGCAGTTCGATCAGAGTGAAGCCCGAGTGGGAACCGTTGCGACGTGCCCTGACGGCTGGCCCTGAGGACGGACGGGAGAACGAAGGGAGAGTGTTCATTGCGGTAACAGATCTTCGAGGAAGAACCATGACACCGGACCGCCGCGACGAACGTCCGGCCAGCAGGGCTGAGGGTCAAGGGCTATTTCCGCCTGATTGCGGCCCAGGGTGCCTCTCAGTTTCTGGCAAGGGTGCAGGCGCGGCCTGCAATCACCCGGAGAGGTGTCATACCAACTACGAGAATAGTTTGGTAAGACGAACGCGCCCCTGACTTCACGGCCGTTCAATCGCCCACCGCAAGGATTCGACCAGTGTATTCCCGCAATTGGTATCACTTGAATAGCTGTGGGGGAAACCCATGGGGAGCGAGTGATTGGCCACCACCCCGGGAGGGGTCGAATCTTCCCACGCGCATTGGCGGCGTTACGTTCAACCCCTGCGGGGTTGCTACCCCCGGCGCTTGCTCACCGTGGGTTTCACCCACGGCTACTCACCTTGAAACCCACCGGGTTTCGCCACTATGAGTGACGACTGCTGGAAACCGAGATGCTCCCCGCAGCCACGCACCACGCAGCCAAGGCAGGGTGAGACTTTGTCGAACTACTGGAACCACCGCAGCAGCGAGTGAAACGAGACGCTCGGCCCAAAGCCGGGCTGCCCGCTGTCGCTCGCCTGGCTGCGAACGGATTGGAGTCCGGCGGCGTCTCGTCTTACCGGGTCAGAGCGTTACGACCTTCTTCTGCAAGTGTGACTCCAGTGCGGCGGCGAAGATTTCGTGGCTCTGCACCGCCTCGTCCGGCGTGGCGCAGCCGAAGCGGCCTTTGAGGAAGCCGTTCCGCTCCGCGATGTAGGCCGCCCACATTTGCAGGAAGCAGTCGGGGAAGCCCGTCTCGAAGATGCCGCCGGTGATGACGGGGAAGGGGACCTGATGGCCGAGATCCACCCGCTGCCAGACCTGTTCCTTGCCACGGGAAAACGTCCACAGGCTCTTGGGTTCCGCTGTGCTGAAGCGGATGCCGCCGTCGGTGCCGAGGACTTCCACCCACCAGGTGTTCGTGGCGCCGGGGGCGAGGCGCTTCATCTCCAAGCGCATGGGGATGTCCGTCTGGCCGGCGATGTCCACCTCGGTGTGGAGCAGCGCGTTGTCCCAGGTGTCGCACTCGGCCATGCCGCCTTTGCCGTCGGGCCGCTGGGTGTAGATCTTCTGGAGCTGGGCATAGACGCGCTTGGGTTTCCAGCCGAGGCGCAGCGGCACATGGGCCACATGCATCCCGAGGTCGCCCATCACGCCGATCTCGCCGCAGAACTTGTTCTGGCGCTTCCAGTTGATTGCCTTGGTGGGATCGAGGTCGCTCGCGTGCCAGAAGCAGGAGCGGATTTCGAGCAGCTTGCCCAGCTTGGCCAAGGCGTCGCCCGAGCAGGCGGCGATGACGCGCTGGGTGCAAGGGAGGAAAGGAAACTCCGAGCTGCACCGCACGAACCGGCCGGATTTCGCCGCCGCGTCGCGGATGACCTTGGCCGCGCGCAGGTCAATGCCGAAGGGCTTTTCCGCCAGCAGGTCCTTGCCCGCCGCGAGCACGTCGAGATAGAGCGACTCGTGGAGGTTGTGCGGGACGGCCACATAAACCACATCCACGTCGGGCGAGGCGAGCAGTTCGCGGTGGTTCTTGGTGATCTGCTTCACTGTGGGCACCTTGCGGAACCAGTCCAGCAGCTTGTCCTGGAGGTCGCACACGGCGACCAGTTCGGCGCGGGCGGGAAAATCCTCCAGCACGAACCACCGTCCGAAGGCGCTCGCTGCCTCGCGTCCCATCAAGCCGCCGCCAATGATGCCAATGCGCACTGTGTCATTCATGTCGTGCGGATAGGGAAGGAGACGGCGGGCCGCTTGGCAATACAAACCAGCGCGGCGCGAATCCAGAGGCGGGAGCAGCCTGACTTCGCTGGGGGCAGGCAGGGCAGAACGGCTGCGGCCGGCCGGGTGATTGACGCGGGGGTGGATCCTCGCGGACTGTGAGCCACGAACGGCCTCATGCGCAACCGCCCGCCATCCACCGACACCCGTGGTCATCCCCCGCGTGTGTCCATCGTCCTGCCGGCTTTCAACGCCCTCGCCACTTTGCCGCGGGCGGTTGAGAGCATCCGGCGGCAAACCTTGGCCGACTGGGAGCTGATCGTGGTAGATGATGGCACGACGGATGGCACGGGGGAGTGGCTGCGAGAGGAAGCGCCAGTGGAGCCACGGCTCAAGGTTGTTCATCAGGCGCATGGTGGAATCGTGGCGGCGCTGCAGGCCGGCCTGAGGGTCGCACGCGGCGGGTTCATTGCGCGCATGGATGCGGATGACGAATCGCTGCCCGAGCGACTGGCGGAGCAGGTGGCATATCTTGACGCAAACCCGGACGTCGGAGTGGTGGGCTCGCTGGTGGAGTTTGCGGGGGATCGGGCGGCCAGCGCGGGCTATGCCTTGCATGTGGACTGGCTCAATACCGTCACGACGCCGGAACAGATCGCGCTGAACCGGTTTGTCGAGTCGCCCTTCGCGCATCCGAGCGTGATGTTTCGGCGCGAACTGGTGGCACAGCATGGTGGCTACCTCGAAGGCCCGTTCCCGGAAGACTACGAGCTATGGCTCCGGTGGCTGGAGGCGGGCGTGCGGATGGCGAAGGTGCCCCGGGTGCTGTTGCGCTGGCATGATCTGCCGGCGCGACTGTCCCGCTCGGATGCGCGTTATGCGGTGGAGGCGTTTTATCAGCTCAAGGCGGATTTCCTCGCACGCTGGCTGAATGGCCACCTCGTAGCCGCCAGCGTGAGAAGGGGGAGCGGATTATCTGACGCGCCACCGAGTCCGCCTCCTCACGTCGGCGGCTACGGGCGTCCGCTCCTCGTCTGGGGTGCGGGGCGGATGACGCGCAAGCGGGTGAAACTGCTGGAGGGGCAGGGCATCGCCATCACGGCCTATGTGGACATTGATCCGAACAAGCTGGGGCGCTCGCGGGCAGGGCACTTCGTGCATCCGCCGGAGGAGATTCCGGCGGGGGCCTTCGTGCTCGGTTATGTGGCGAAGCGCGGGGCGCGGGAGGATTGCCGCGGGAGGTTGGAGCGGAAGGGATTGGTGGAGGGGAGAGATTTTTTGTTTGCGGCCTGATCAACGCAGCGCCGCAATTCAATGTGACCACAGAGACGCGATGAACACAGAGGTCTTCTTTCGTCGGGCCTTTTCTGTGTTCATCGCGTCTCTGTGGTCAAAACGGCAGTCGGAAATCCTCTCAGTCGGGCCAGCGGGTTTCCACCCAGGCCAGGACTCTGTCCACGAAGGGGAAGAGCCGGTTGTGCCAGGCGATGGCCTCGTCGTCGGTAAGGCGGCGGGGGGCGGCTTTCAAAGTAAGCAGGTCGCGGAGGATGGTGGCGTCGGTTTGGAACGCCTGCTCCATGACGGCGATCCGCGCGGGGAACTCCTTGGGCACTGCGACGCCGTTGAGGCGCAGGGCTTCGGAGCACTGCACGAAGACCGGGGTGACGTGGCGCGCGAGAAAGCGGTCGTAGGGACGGTTCGGCGCGCGGGTGACGAAGGCGTAGATGAGGCGGAGGCGGAGATTGCGCAGGGCCTGCTCGCAGAGGAAGCGTTCCTGTTGCGGATCGAACTTCAGGCCAGCCAGCAGGTCCTCACCGTGCAGCAGGCGGTAGTTGCGGCGGATGCTTTGGAACTTGGGGGCGAAGGCGCGGGTGCTGCGCTCGAAGCCGCGCCGGGCGAGGATGAAGGGGTCAATCTGCGGCTGCGCGGCGAGCACGGTGGCCAGGGCCTGGTGCGCGGCGGGCGTGGACTCCCGCAGCACGATGAGCAGGTTGAGATCGGACACGCCCTCGATGACATTGCCGCGCACGGCGCTGCCATAGAGACAACAGGAGCAGAGGTTCTCGCCGAGCGCCTGCTGCAGCGCGGCCACGGTGCGGTCCAGCACGGTTTGGGCCTCGGAGGGCATGAAGGCATGGTAGGGGGAGGGGAGAGTGTCGCCAAGGAAATTGGCGGCGCTGGCATTCCGGGTTTCTTGGCTGATGAATACCGATGCGAGTCAGTCGCAGACGCATCCCAGGCTCTGGAATCTCATTAACACCGCGCTCCTGATTGCCACACGACAGCGCTTCACGCGGACCAGAGGCGGACGTATTTGCCAGCGTATCCAGCGGCGCGGAGCGTCTGGAGTGCGGCGTGTTTCACCGCCGCTTTCGGTTGGGTGCATGGTGAGCGCGGGAAGTTGGCCGGTGCTTCTGGACGGAAAAAAGCGGTGCTGAAAGACACCGCACTCCAGACGCTGGCGCGACCTCCACCGTCTGGGCTTCCGTTAACAAAACAGTCTCTGGCGTGGCATCGCTTGATACGAGAAACTGGGATGCGTCCTCGGTCGCATCTGGTCTTGTTCCTCCGTTGGAAGCGTAGTAAACCGAAGCCATGCAAACCGGCGACAACCTGCTCAAAGGGGTTGTCTTCGTCGCGTTGGCATTGAGTGGTTTGGCTCAAACATCTCCCAAGCCACCCGAGAATTGGATTAGCAGGACAACCATTGCGTGGGGCATTAAGACCCCCTTCGACCAAAATGAAGCCGATCCAGGGGCAATCCGGGGGGAAATGCTGGATGCAGCCACCTTCCGACTGATTGCGAAGAGTGCCAGACTTCAAGACGCTGACCTGGCGACGGTTCAACTGGTTTCAAGCCCGAGAGGGAATTCGCTCGACCTCTTTCAAGTCCACGAACCAGACAAGGCATTCAAGGCCTTGAGTCCACAGTTGGAGGAATACTTTAGATCGAGGATGAAAGGTTATTCCATGGGGACCTGGCTGGCTGCGCTGACAAATCACGATGTCGTCGTAATGACTGCTGACGCCGATTTAATTGCCCTATTGAAGAAGCGACCCATGCTGCCCGCCGGTATGCTCCGCAAGGAAGCCAGCGGGACCACAACCAATCGGGCAGGCCTCGTGGCGAGGACAACCATTCAAACCACGATACAGAATGGGAATCTTCAGACAAACCGAACGGTGCATGTTCCCAAGGTGGATGAGGTTAGCCGTTGGGTTTCCTATTCATTGGTGGACGGGCCGATTGCATGGAAATACAGGTTGCAACTCAAACCCGACGGCTCGCCGGACAGCGTGATGGAAACGAAGTTCGACGCCAAGGAACTGGATCCAAAATTCCAGCCACTCCTCAAAGCGGTGGATGAAGAAGTGGACGCGGAGATGCAACGCGCAGGCTCATTTGGAAAGTTCGGTTCGGTTCACACTTTTTGGCATCTGAAGAAGGAAAAACTCAAGGCCAAGGGCGTCGAATGGCGTTCCCCAGCGGAATTGAACCCGCATATCAGCATCGACTGAGGGGGGGGATTTTATCGGTGTTTCCTCCGGGCGTTGCTCGTGGCAAAATCATCTTGATGATCAAGCCGTTGCTTCAGGATGATGCGTTGCTGGCGGATGTGGAGGCCGCGAAGGCGGACCGGCCGAACTTCCGCCTGTGGTGGCTCGGGCAGAGCGGGTTCATTGTGCAGTTCAACGGGCGGCACGCGCTGCTGGACCCGTATCTGTCCGACTCGCTCACGGTGAAGTATGCGCAGACGGACAAGCCGCATGTGCGCATGACGGAGCGCGTCATCGCGCCGGAGCGGCTGGGCCTGGTGGATGTGGTGACGAGCAGCCACAACCACACGGATCACTTCGACCCCGACACGCTCAAGCCGTTGCTGGCGGCGAAACCCACGCTGCCGCTGGTGCTGCCGGAGGCGAACAAGGGCGCGGGGGCGTTCCGCATCGGGCTGAGTCTCAAGGCGGCGAACTTGATCGGGGTGCGGGCGGGCGAGGTGAAGTCGGCGGGCGGATTCACGTTCAACGGCATTCCGGCGGCGCATAACGACCTGGAGGTGGACGCGGCGGGCAACCATAAGTTCCTCGGCTTTCTGCTGCAGTTCGGACCGTGGCGGGTGTATCACGCGGGGGACACGAAGCTTTACGAAGGGATTGAGGACTGGATTCGCCCGTTCCGCGTGGACGTGGCGCTGCTGCCGATCAACGGGGACAAGCCCGAGCGCAAGGTGGCGGGGAATCTGGATGGCCGCGAGGCGGCGCAACTGGCCAAGGCCATCGGGGCGAAGGTGGCGATCCCGATGCACTACGACATGTTCACGTTCAACACAGCGCCGCCGGACGAGTTCGTGGCGGAGTGCGGGCGGCTGGGGCAGCGGTGCCGGGTGTTGCAGGCGGGCGAGCGGTGGAGCAGCGCGGAACTGGCGGGGTGAGCCATGAGTGCGGTCAAGCAGCCATCAAGCGCGGGCTTTCTGCTGGCCGGGGTGACGCTGTTCCTGAGCGCGGTGTTGATGTTCGTAATGCAGCCGCTGCTGGGGCGGCAGTTGCTGCCGTTGCTGGGCGGGAGTCCGGTGGTGTGGAATGTCTGCATGGTGTTTTTCCAGGTGCTGCTGCTGGCGGGCTACGCGCTGGCGCATGGACTGGCGCGGGGCCTGCCGGTGCGGCTGCAGGTGGCGGCGGTGGCGGGGTTGTTTTTCATCGCGTGGTGGACGCTGCCGTTTGCGGCGGGGGCACAGGTCACGGCGGAACTGGCGGGTTCGGCGGCACCGCTGGCGTGGCTGTTGCGTGAACTATCGGTGGTGGCGGCATTGCCGGCGCTGGCGGTGGCGGTGCTAAGCCCGTTGCTGCAAAGCTGGGCGGCTCGGCTCACGGCCTCGGCGGAGCAGGAGCCGTATCAACTCTATGCAATGAGCAATGCGGGGAGCCTGCTGGGGCTGGTGGCGTATCCGTTGTTGCTGGAGCCGAATTTGTCACTGGTGGCGCAGGCGCAAGGGTGGCGGGTGGGGTTTGTGGTGCTGGGGGTGATGGTGGTTGCGGTGGGTCTGCTGGCAGCGGGCAGCGGCGGGGAGGAACGCGGGCGAGACGCCCGCTTAGTCAGGCGGGACGCCTGCCCTACTATCACTTGGCGGGAGCGGGGGCGGTGGGTGCTGCTGGCGCTGGCACCGGCGGCGCTGCTGCTGGGGGTGACCAACTACCTCGCCACGGACATCGCGTCGGTGCCGCTGCTGTGGGCGGTGCCACTGGGGCTTTATCTGGCGACGTTTGTCATCGCGTTCTCCACGGTGGGAGCGCGATGGCTGGGGGTGGCGGATCGCGTGCTGCCGATGCTGGCAGTGGCAACCGTTTTTTTGATGCTGGCTGAGGTGCGGCATCCGGCGTGGCTGCTGGGCGGGCTGAACCTGGCGTTTTTCTTTGCGGCGGCGCTGGTGTGTCACTGTCGGCTGGCGGCGACGCGGCCGCAGGCGGAGCACCTGACGGAGTTTTATTTGTATCTGTCGGTGGGTGGGGCGGTCGGCGGGACGCTGACGGCGCTGGTGGCACCGGTGGTGTTCACGGGGGTGGTGGAGTATCCACTGGCGATGTTGCTGGCGTTGGGAGTGCGTGGCCAGAACTCGTGCCGGCGGCTTGCAGCCGCCGACCTTGGGGCACAGCAGGATGAAGCGGCTTCAAGCAATCCACCCGCAACGCGGCGGCTGCAAGCCGCCGGCACGGGTTCTGGAGAGGGCGAAGAAGCGGCGGGCTTTAGGTTGCGCTCTTGGGTGATCGCGGTGGGGCTGGGGGGTGGAACGGCGCTGATGGCGGTGCTGATTCCACGGTTTGGGCTGCAACCGTTTCAGCTCTGGATGGTGGTGATGTTCGGGCTGCCGTTGCTGGGGGCGTATCTGCTCGCACGGACGCCGGTGGCGTTTGCGCTGGCACTGGGAGGCGTGATGCTCGGCGGGCAGTTGTTCACGGCGTTGCACGGGCAGACGCTGCACCGGGAGCGGAATTTCTTCGGCACGATTCGCGTGGCACTGGACCCCAGCGGGCCATTCCACGCGCTGTATCACGGCACCACGATTCATGGGTTGCAGTTTGTGGACCCGGCGCGGCGTGGAGAACCACTGGCTTATTACCATCGCAACGGCCCGCTGGGCACGGTCATGCGGCAGGCGAAGGCCAGTGGTCTGACGCGGAACATCGGCGTGGTCGGGCTGGGCAGCGGGGCGATGGCGGCGTATGCGAGCGAAGGGGAGCGATGGACTTTCTACGAGATTGATCCGGCCATGGCGCGGTTGGCGGAGGCGGGTCGTGAGTTTACATATTTGGCCGGGGCCACAAACGCGAGCGTGCGGGTGGTGGTGGGGGATGCGCGGCTGCGGTTGCGGGAGGCGCAGGACGGGGAGTTTGGCCTGCTGGTGCTGGATGCGTTTGGGTCGGACACCGTGCCGGTGCATCTGCTCACGCGGCAGGCGTTCGAACTGTATGTGCGGAAGCTGGCTCCGGGCGGGTTGCTGGCGATGAACATTTCGAGCCGGCACCTGGATCTCGCGGCGGTGGTGGCGGATACGGTGAAGCCGCTGCGGCTGTTTGTGATCGGGTGCAACGATGTGCCGGATGCGGCCAAGGCGGAGCCGGGGCGTTACTCATCGTTCTGGCTGGTGCTGGCGCGGCAGCCGTCGGACATGGGGGAACTGCTGCGTGCGGAGGGTTGGTTTGCACCGGAGCAACGGAACCCACCGAGGCCGTGGACGGATGATTTTGCGGATGTGCTGAGTGTGTTCCGGTGGCGGTGAGGGTGGTGGCAGGCGTCTCGCCTGCCGTAGAGCCGGGCGTCCCGCCCGGCGGATGGAACGCAACAGCAATGCCGAACGGTGAAAGAACTCCGCGGCCCAGTTCCGGGCGGCAAGATGCCGCCCTCTACGGCAGGCGGGACGCCTGCTGCCACGGTCAACTGACCGCGAGCTTCTCGAAGCTTTCTTCGATGAAGGTGGTGTTTTGGATGCGGGCGAGCTTGGCGTAGAGGCCGTCGGTGGCGAGGAGTTCCTCGTGGGTGCCGCGCTCGACGATCTCGCCCTGCCGCAGGACCAGAATCTGGTCGGCCTTGCGGATGGTGCTGAGGCGGTGCGCGATAACGAAACTGGTGCGACCGGCCATGAGGCGTTCCAGGGCCTCCTGGATGAGCTTCTCGGTCTGGGTGTCCACGCTGGCGGTGGCCTCGTCGAGGATGAGGATGGGCGCGTTCTTCAGCAGGGCGCGGGCGATGCTGACGCGCTGTTTCTCGCCGACACTCAGCTTCACGCCACGTTCGCCGACGCGGGAGTCGTAGCCCTCGGGCAGGGCGGTGATGAAGGCGTGGCAGTTCGCGGCTTTGGCGGCGGCGTGGAGGTCGGATTCCGAGGCGTCGAGGCGGCCGTAGAGGATGTTCTCGCGGATGGTGCCGTTGAAGAGGAAGGCTTCCTGGGCGACGACACTGACCTGCTCGCGGAGCGTTTCCAGCGGCACTTCACGGGTGTCCACGCCATCAATGAACACACGTCCGGACGTGGCCTGATAGAAGGCGGGCAACAGGTTGACGAGGGTGGACTTGCCGGCACCGGTGGGGCCGACGAGGGCGGTCATCTGGCCGGGAAGCGCGTGGAGGGAGATGTTCTTGAGGACCACGCGCTCGGGGCCGTAGTGGAAGCCGACAGATTCGTAACGGACGTCGCCACGAACCCGCGTAGCAGCCGACGTGAGGAGGCTCTGATTGGATTCGGTGTTGCGTGCTGCGTGTTGCGTGTTTGGAGTGAGCCTCTTCACGTCGGCTGCTACATCGCGCTCTTCCGTCGCGTCCATGATGTCGAAGACGCGTTCGCTGGCGGCGCGGGCGGATTGGAGCATCTGGTTCAGGCCGTGGAGACGGCTGATCGGTTCGTAGAAGAGGGCGAGGTAGAGAAGGAACTGGACGAGTTCGCCAACGCTCATCTTGTCGGCGAGCACCTGGGTGCCGCCGAACCAGAGGACCAGGCCGGTGCCGAGCGAGGAGGCGAAGGCCATCGCAGGCGAGTAGATGGCCCAGGCGCGCATGACGGTGAGCGTGCCCTGCCGCAGGTCTTCCGCACGGGCTCCGAAGCGGGCGTCTTCGTGGCGCTCGCGACCGAAGGACTTGATCTGCCGGATGCCCTGGAGGTTGTCCATGAGCAGGGCGTTCATCGCGCTCGAGGCCTGGCGCTGAACGCGGTAGCGATGGTGGGCGGTGAGGGTATACCAGAGTGCGCCACCGATCAGGAGGGGCAGGGGGATGAGCGCGACACCGGCCAGCATGGGGTTGGTGCAGAAGAGAATCGTCAGCACGCCGATGATGCTCAGGATTGCGACGGTGCCCTGCTCGGTGCCGTCAATGAGCAGGCGCTCCATGGCGTTCACGTCCTCGATGACGCGGGTCATGAGGTCGCCCGAGGCGCGCTGGTCGAACCAGCCGACGGGCAGGCGTTGCAGGCGGGCATAGACATCGCGGCGGAGGTCGAGGATGACCTTCTGCTCCAGCTCGTTGTTGAGGCGGATGCGGAGGCCGGTGAAGAGTTCGCGCAGGAAGAAGGCACCGATGAGCGCGGCCATCACGGGTGCGAGGCTGCTGGCGTTCTTCTTGGTGATGACCTCGTCAATGACGTGCTGGGTCAGCTTGGGGTAGGTGAAGGCGGCGGCGAGGGAGAGCAGGGCGAAGGCGATGGTGCCGAGCGCCATGAGCTTGTAGGGCAGCAGATAGACGCCGACGCGCCGCACGACCTCGCCGGTCGAGCGGGGCTGCGACTTGAAACTGGGGTCGGTGTGGGCACCGAAACCGGGATGGGCGCTCATTTCAGGCGGGGATTGATGACTGGGAAGGGCGGGGGATGCAATGGTGATGAGGGGGAAAGTGGAGCCTGGCCAACGCCTGGGATTTCATTGGTGTGACGCAAATGGGGTGGAGGGTGGGGGTGTTAGGATCTGCCAATGAACGAATTGAGGACGGTCAGAAAATGGGGTCAGAATGATGGAAAGGAACGGAGGTGGCTCTGACGGTGCGGCAGTGGAAGGGCGGAAGGCGGCCGATGATTTTACCAAACGAACCCATCCTGAAGGCATGGGGTGAAGCGGATGCTCCATGCAGGCTGCGAAACGAAGCCATCGGGCTCGATGGCACGGGAAACCACGAATGGACACGAATGAACACAAATGGGAAAAAGGCGCTTGGGGCCTGGGAGAGGCCAATATTTTACCAAACGAAGCCATTGGGGAATGGTCGGACGACACCCCTCACCCCAACCCTCTCCCCTCCTCCGAGGAAGGGAGAGGGAGGAAAGGCGTGCGGCCGCTTGGCCACCGTCGGGTGGCGATGGACGCAGGAGTTTTTTTGCCAAACGAAGCCATTGAGGAGCTGGAACGCGCCGAGCGGGGGCTCGGCGCTCCGGGGGACTCGACACTGGAATGTCGAGCTACGGGGATTTGTCTGATTCCCACCGCGAGGGAAGTTCGCTATTGTCGCGGGCTTTTGTATGGCTGACCTCGATGAACTGAAGGCGCTCCTGCCGCAATGCCTCCTGCCCGACTGGGTGCGGCTGGGCTCGCGGCTGGTCCGGCTGTTGCGCGAGCGTCCGCAGGCGGGGGCGGACGATCCGCAGTTCCGTCGCATCCTGGAGGAGGTGCATGCGTCCATCGCGTTTCGGGAGCAGCGGCGCGTCAATGTGCCGCGCCTTACCTATCCGCCGGATTTGCCCATCACGGCCCGGAAGGATGAGATCGTGGCGGCCATCCGGGACCATCAGGTGGTCGTGATCGCGGGGGAGACGGGTTCGGGCAAGACCACGCAGATTCCCAAGATGTGCCTCGAAGCGGGGCTGGGCATCGGGGCGATGATCGGCTGCACGCAGCCGCGTCGCGTGGCCGCGCTCTCGATCTCCCAGCGCATTGCGGAGGAACTGAACGTGAACTGGGGGCGCGAGGTGGGCTGCAAGATCCGCTTCGATGACCGGTCGGGACCGCACACCTACATCAAGCTGATGACGGACGGCATTCTGCTGGCCGAGACGCAGGGCGACCCGACGCTGGCCGAATACAACGCGATCATCCTCGACGAGGCCCACGAACGCTCGCTGAACATTGATTTCCTCCTCGGCTATCTCAAGGGACTGCTGGAGCGTCGCAAGGACCTGAAACTGATCGTGACGTCCGCCACGATTGATACGCAGGCGTTCTCGCGGCACTTCAATGCCGCCCCGATCATCGAGGTTTCGGGGCGGCTGTATCCGGTCGAGGTGGTTTATCAACCACTGGATGCCGCTTCCGAGGAGCGCGGCGACACCAGCTACGTGGAGGGGGCCGTGCAGGCGACGGAACGCATCCTCTATGAGAGCGGTTTCGGCGACGTGCTGATCTTCATGCCGGGCGAGCGCGACATCCGCGAGGCGAGCGATCAACTGGCTGGCATGTTCGCCAAGGACGCGGAGGTCATCCCGCTCTTTGGCCGGCTTAGTTCGGGCGATCAGCAACGGGTCTTCGCCAGTTCGTCCCGGCGCAAGATCGTCATCGCCACGAACATCGCCGAGACGTCGCTGACCATTCCGGGCATCCGCTATGTCGTGGACGCGGGGCTTGCCCGCATCAGCCGCTACAACCCGCGCACGCGCACGCGTCGGCTGCCGGTGGAGCCGGTCTCGCAGAGCAGCGCGAACCAGCGCAAGGGCCGGGCGGGGCGCGTCGAGGCAGGCACTTGCATCCGGCTCTACTCGGAGGAGGATTTCAATGAGCGGCCCCCGTTCACCCAGCCGGAGATTCAGCGGGCAAATCTCGCGGAAGTGATTCTGCGGATGAAGGCGTTTGGACTGGGGGACATCGAGACGTTTCAGTTTGTCCAGCCACCCACCCCGGCGGCCATCGCGCATGGCTTTGCGCTGTTGCAGGAACTCGGCGCGCTCGACGGGCAGAAGGAACTCACGCCGCTCGGGCGCGATCTGGCGCGCTTGCCGGTGGACCCGACGATTGGGCGGATGCTGCTCCAGTCCAAGCAAGAGCACGCGACGCGGGAGATGCTGATCATCGCCGCCGGGCTGAGCATTCAAGACCCGCGCGAGCGTCCGCTGGACCAGCGCGATGCGGCTGCGGCGGCGCACAAGAAGTTCAACGACCCGAAGTCGGACTTCCTCGCGCTGCTCAACATCTGGAACGCGGTGCATGACCAATGGGAAAGCCTGCGCACGCAGGGCGCGCGTCGGAAGTTCTGTCGCCAGCACTTCCTCTCCTACCTGCGGATGCGCGAGTGGCAGGACCTCTACACGCAGCTTCACGACGCGCTCGATGGCCTCGGCACGCTGGACCTCAACGAGAGCAACGCGACCTACGATGCCATCCACCGCTCGATCCTCGCGGGGTTGACTGGCCACGTCTCGCGGCGCGAGGAGCGGAACAGCTACAAGGCCGCCGGGAACCGGCTGCTCAATGTCTTCCCCGGGTCGGCGCTGTTCGAACGCGGAGACGCACCGAAGCAGCACGCAGCCCGAGGCGACAAGTCCGCGCCCAAACCGCGCTCCAACCAACCGCAGTGGATCGTGGCCGGGGAGATCGTGGAGACCTCGCAGCTCTTTGCGCGCACGCTGGCGGGGATTGATCCGCAGTGGATCTTTCAGCTCGCACCGCATTGTTGCAAGCTGACCTATCAGACGCCGCACTGGAGCGCGAGCGCGGGTCGGGTGCTCGTGGAGGAAGTCATCACGCTGCACGGACTGGAAGTGCAGCGTCGGAAGGTGGCTTACGGGAACGTCAATGCGAAGGACGCGACGGCGATCTTTATCCGCTCGGCGCTGGTGGAGGATGAGCTGGAGGCGAAGCGCGAGCAGCCGAGGGTGCGGGCTGGCAACTCACCGCTCGCGGCTGAGCTGGACGAGGAGGAGACAGAGCGCCGAAAGACGTCCCCCGGCACGGCAATGGCGGCGCATCGTTTCCTCATCCACAACCGTGCGGTGCGGCAGAAGATCGAGAACTGGCAGACGCGCGTGCGCCGCTACGACCTTGCGGACCTCGATCAGGCGCTGTGCGATTTCTACGCGAAGCATCTGGAGAATGTTTCCTCCACGCATGACCTGAACCGTGTGCTGCGCGAGCACCCCGAGCCGGAGTTTCTGTGCGTTCACGAGGCCGATCTCGCGGGCGGGCCGGTGGCCAGCTACGACACCGAAGCGTTTCCCGATGCGCTGCCGGTCGGCGGCCAGCCCGTCCCGCTCGCGTATGCCTACGCGCCGGGGGAGGACCACGATGGCGTCACCATACAGCTTCCGTTTAGTCTGGCGCAAAGCGCGTCGGCGTCATTGCTCGAATGGGCGGTGCCGGGGCTGCGTGAGGAGAAGATCAGCACGCTGCTGCGCGCGCTGCCCAAGGCCATCCGTCGCGAGCTGATGCCATTCCCACCCAAGGTGGTGGAGATCGTGCGGGACTTTAAGCCGTCTGGCAGTTCGTTCCTGGCGGACCTGGGGCGTTTCCTGCACGAACGGTATGGGACCCCGGTGCCAGCCTCCGCCTGGCCGGCGGACGCGATGCCAGCGCATTTACGCCCGCGCATCGAGATAGTGAGTCACGACCGCAAGACGTTGGGCAGTGGTCGCGACCTCGACCAGCTCCGCCGCAGCCTGGCGCAGGTGAAGGCCGAGCCGGCGAAAGAGTCCGGCGCGTGGCAACGGGCCGCGCAGCAGTGGGAACGCTTCGGCCTGCGCGGGTGGACGTGTGGCGAACTGCCTGAACGCATCACGGTGGAGGAGCGGGATGGGCATCCCGTTTACGCGTGGCCGGGCCTGCATTTGGAGGAGGGCAATGTGAATGTCCGCCTCTTCCGCACGCAGGACGGCGCACGTCAGGCGAGCCGCCACGGGCTGCAACGGCTCGTGGAACTCACCCTGCAGAAGGACATCGCCTGGCTGGAGAAGGACCTGCGTGCGTTGAGCCGGTTCGATGCGCTCTACGCCCCGCTGGGAGACGGCGACACCTTGCGCGAGACGGCACTGGAACATCTCAAGCGAAACTTCCTCCCCGCCGAGCCGTTGACTGCGTTGAGTGAGGTGGAATTCCAGCAGGCCGTGGAGAGCGCGCGTGGCCGCCTGCCGGGACTGGTGCCGCCGTTCATTGATCGCGTTGGCATGATTCTGCAATTGCGTCAGCAGGTGCAGCAACGGATTGGTCCGATGGCCGCACCGGCGGCGGCAGCACGGCCTCGGACGTTCAATCAGTTAAGCCAGCTTGGGTCGCCGGCACCGGTGACGGGTGGCCATCCGCTGGCCGCTGAGCTCGGCGCATTGGTGCCACCGCGCTTCCTGGAGCAGATTCCCTTCGACCGGCTCGCGCATGTGCCACGCTATCTCAAGGCGTTGCTCACACGCCTGGACCGCAGCGCGTCGAATCCGGCCAAGGATGAGGAACGCGCCCGGCTGGTGCTTCCCTTCGCGCTGGCCTGGAATCAACTCCGTGCCGCACCGCCGCGGTCCTCAGAAGCACGGCAGGCGATGGAGGAATTCCGCTGGCTGATCGAGGAGTTCAAGGTCTCGGTCTTCGCGCAGGAGCTGGGGACGGCCCAGCCGGTTTCCGCGAAACGGCTGGAGGAGAAGCTCGCCCGCATCCAGGAGGCGGGACGTTGAAGGCCATTGCGTTGCTCCAGCCGGGCGCATCTCGACACTGCCCCCGGAGCGCGGGTCTGCGACCCGCAGCGGCCGCCCTTGTCCCTTGCGGTTCGTGTAGGCCAGCGGGACGTAGGATCGGACGTTGCTGCGGGTCACAGACCCGCGCTCCGTCGGCTTTCGGGGGCAGTGTCAAGATGCGCCCGCTCCAGAGCTCCAGACACGGCGGGCGAATGGACGTTGACGCCAGACCGCACGGTTGGTTCGCTTGGCGCGATGCTTGATGCTTCTTCCGCTTCCGCTTCACCCACGCACGTTGTTGGTGAAGGCTATGAATTCGACCAGGTCCGTGCCCATCTCGGCGGCCAGCCGATCCCGCCGCACTTTGTGGTGCATCGCGACGGCGTGATCCTCGGGCTCTGCCTGGGCCTCGCGTGGAATCCGCAGGCGGAGAGCGAGCCCGGCGAAGTGTGGGTGGGACGCAAGGGCGACCTGCCGAAGTGGGGCGCTTTGCTGGCCGCGACCAAGGGGCCGCTGCCGGTCTATGTCCGGCGGCAGGAGCGGGGCAAGTGGTTCTACATCGGTATGCGCGAAGTGACCGGCAGCAGCGTGGACCTCGCCGACATCCGGCCTCGCCTCAAGCCTCCGGCGATCACGGCCATCTCCCGGATCGTCTATCTGAAACGACCTGATGCGGTGGCCGTCCCGGCGACCACTGCGTGATCGAGCCGAACGCATCTTGCTGTGCCATCACCCGCCTTCCATCCCCGCGATCCGTTGCACGGGATCACGCTCGAGAACATCCTGAATCAACTCGTCGCGCGCCACGGCTGGGTGGAGATGAGCCGGCGCATCCCGATCCGGTGCTTCATGTTTGACCCGAGCGTGAGGTCCAGCCTCAAGTTCCTGCGCCAGACTCCCTGGGCCCGCAAGAAGGTCGAGGAATGGTTCATCCTGGAGCTGCCGCCGGTGCCCGATGTGCCGAAGGGTGAGCCGCCGGTTCCGCCGAATCAGGCACCGTAATCGCGGGAGGCCGGGCCATTGACCACACAACGGTCGGGTGCTTTCACTTCGCCGGCACGCTCTCAGGCACATGCTTCAGCAGCCGGACGATCATCTCATCCGCGTCCACGCCTTCCGCTTGCGCAGTGAAGTTCGTGTAGATGCGGTGGCGTAGGACGGCGCGGGCGACCGCGCGGACGTCCTCCACCGTGGCCTGCAAGTTGCCTCGCAGCAGCGCCCGGCTCTTCGCGCCCAGGGCCAGGTATTGCCCCGCGCGCGGACCGGCACCCCAAGCGAGATACTTCTTCGAGATGTCCAGCGAGGTTTCCTTGTTCGGATGCGTGGCCGTGACGAGGCGCACGATGTAGTCCAGCACATGATCGCTGATGGGCACCTGCCGCACGAATGTGCGGAGCTGGAGCACGTCCGCACCGGTCAGCACGGCGTCCGGCGTCGCGAGCGCGCCGGCCGTGGTGTTCTTGATGATCGTGCGCAGCTCGGTGTCGCTGGGATAGTCCACGTAGAGGTTGAACATGAAGCGGTCGAGCTGCGCCTCGGGCAGCGGGTAGGTGCCTTCCTGTTCGATCGGGTTCTGCGTCGCCATCACCATGAACGGCTCCTCGAGCTTGTAGGTCTTCTTGCCCACGGTGACGTTCTTCTCCTGCATCGCTTCGAGCAGCGCGGCCTGCGTCTTGGGCGGCGTGCGGTTCACTTCGTCCGCGAGCAGCAGGTTGGTGAAGACCGGCCCCTGCACGAAGACGAACTGCTTCCGGCCCGTGGCGTGATCCTCCTCCAGAATCTCCGTGCCGGTGATGTCGCTGGGCATCATGTCCGGCGTGAACTGGATGCGCTTGAAGTTCATCGAGAGCGTCTTGGCCAGCGTGCTGACGAGCAGTGTCTTGGCCAAGCCGGGCACGCCGACCAGCAGCACATGGCCGCCCGCGCACATCGCGACGAGCACCTGGTCAATCAGCTCCTCCTGGCCGACGATGACCTTGCGCAATTCAGCGAGCACTTTCTCGCGGGCGGCGCGGGCGGTTTCAAGGGCGGGCGGCAGACCGGAGGATGGGTTGGTGGACACGGCTTTGGTTTGTTCGTTCATGAGTTTGAAGGGGAAAGCTTGGTTTTCAATCTTGTTCACTGAGGGATCACCAGGGCGAAGTTGAGGGCCAGCGACTCGGGATGCGCGATGGCTTTCACCGCCAGCCATGCCGGACGTTTGCCGTCCGCCGCTTCGGTCACAGGTTCGACACGGATCTCGCGTGGACGGCCGGCACCGGCATCCACCCAGCGGAACGGGCCGGGGTAAGTGCGGGCGTGTGCGTCCGCGAGCCGGCCAACGTGGCGGCCCGGAGGCAGGGTCGGCAACGAAGCTTCAAAGCTGTAGGTCTGGCCCAGCCGCGCATCAAAGCGGACGGTGCCGCTGGGGGTGAAGTGAAGCGAACGTCCGGCCAGTTCCACCGTGAAGCCCTGCGCCAGCCGGTCCGCCTGGGTGCTGAAGAACACCGTCCGCTCACTGTCGCTGATGTGCCCGTCCGCGTCGGTGTCCATGCGATGGAGCTGCAGCAAGGCGGCGCGTTCGGCGAGCTGGAGGCGATAGCTCAGGTGGAGCTTCCCATTCGCGGCCCACAGCCGGAACTCACGTTCGACATGATCCACCGGGGACTCATGGGCGGTGGCGAGGCCAGCCATCACCAACGCCACCAGCACCGCCAGGCGCGTCTTGGAGTGCGGCGGCAAGCGAAGCGCGACGCCGCTTTGGCCCCCTGCGGAGCGGTCCGCTCCGCAGGACAGAATCGCACTGTCGCTGCGCTCGGTCAGCGCAGTCCAAGACGCGATGGATGCGCTCATCGCGCGCCTCCTTCTCGCAGCGCGGTTGCGAACGCCGCCGGCAAGCCCCAGGTGTCCAAACCCGACATGAGCAGCGTGACCACGAACGGTGCTTCGCGGAGTGCACGAAGGCGCGGGGCATACTTGGCCGAATCCGCTGCGCCCGCTGCCTTCACCGCTCCAAGCAGCACTGCAAAGTCTCCAGTTTGAAACGCTTGCTCGATCACCAGATCATCCTGTTTCAACTCTGCCAGAGACAGCAGGCAGGTTAGTTGAACTGCTGGAGTTCCTTCCCTAAACCACCGCGCCATTTCACCTTCCGCACCGGGCTGATGCACCCGGAGGCTGGCGAGAACGACGATGAGTTTTGCCTGCTCTGCGAGACCCGGTCCGAGCGCCGCCGGAAAGAACTTCTCCGGGGCCTGACGCAACCGCGCGAGACAGTCGCGGGCGCCCGGCCCGGGGTAATTGCCCAGCGCCCAAACTGCCTGGGCGCGAACTGCCATGGGCGCGGTGCCATCCTCCGCCAGCGCGGCCAGCGTTGTTGCCGCACCGGGGAGTTCGCGGCGGCTGGCGATGCGGCACAGGTGCTCACCGAGCAGCGGCTCCGCCTCGCGGGCGAGCATTCCGGCGAGTGCGCGGGCGCTGTCTTCACCGGGGATCTTCTCCAGGGCCAGAGCGAGTTTAAGGCGCACTGCCACATTGCGTTCGCGCTCCAGCCAGCGGAGCAGGGCAGGGGTGGCCTTGGGGTTCGCGAGCGCGCCGACGGCATCAATGAGCATCGGCTGCGCGTCGCGGAAATCATCCAGCATGGCCAGCGTGCGCGGGGCCAGTTCGGGCAGCGGATGCGCCGCGACCGCCTGCAACGCCACGCCCAGCACGCCGTCGCCAGACGTGTCAAAACCAAGCAGGATGAGCTGCGCCCGCTGTGGCCAGTGTGTCGCAGCCACCGAGAACAGAATCGCCCGGCGCACCGCCGCATCCGTGGTGCGGCGGAACAAATCGAGCATCGCCTGACCAACGCGCGCCTCCTCCGGCCAAGCCTCGGCGGCCGCGGCCAGCTTGGCGTGCACCACCGCATCCTTCTCCTCGCCGGCCAGCCTGACGAACTCCGCTAGCGCCTGAGTGCGCGCGGCCGCAAGGCGGTTCCACTCGGCCAGACCGGCGGGAGCGCAGCCAGGTCCACAGCCGTGCGACTGCGGGTTCAGTAATTTGCCCAGCGCCACGACCGCATCCGCGCGCACCTCGGGCTGGGACGCACGCAGTTGTTGCAGCACAAACTCCAGCGAGCCGGTCGCGCTGGCGTCCGCGATGAGCCTCAGCAACGCGGCGCGGGTCGGGACATCGCGTGTAAGGGCGGCATTTGCCGTGATGAGTGCGATGGCTTCGTGAAAGGCGTGCGTGTGCTGCCGCTCATTCCGCGCCCGCAGCCAGTTGCCCAGCGGTTGGGCGATGAGCCGCAGCTTGTCGGTGGCCGGACTTTCGCTGCCAGCCTGGGTGCGGAGCCAGTCGAGCAGCGGCAGCGGCGCGGTGCGGACCATGGCTTCCGGCAACGCCGCTGGCCACTCCCGCCAGGCCAGACCCACTGCGAGCCGTCGTTGGCCGGCTAGCCCATTCGTGGTCTGAAAGAGTTCGTGGGCGGCGGGCTGATAGAGCCGGAGCAGCTCCGCGTGGGAACGGCGACATGTGCCCGCGGTTGCGATGGCTTCAAGCAGAAGCTGGCTGCGCCGGGACTTTCCCTCATCGAGCAACTCAGCGGCCACCAGCGCGGCTGTTATTCCCCGCTCACCGATGGATTGCGCCAGGCTGAACGGAGTTTCACCTGCGTCCGCCTGCGTGACGAGCTGCTGCACCATCTCGCGGTCGGAAAGCTCGGCAGCCTGCGTGATGCAGGTTGTGGCGCACAGCCACAGGAGCAGTGCTCCAGCGTTACAGTTGTTCGGCAAACCCTTCACGGCGCGACGAAGAGATAGCGGGGCCAGTGCGGCTGGGTCTTGTGGAACCAGTCGGGTTTGCGCGTGGGGCTGGAATGGTGGTAGCGCTCCTTGAGATCGCCGTCCTGCATTACCGCCAGCAGGCTGACAGTTTTGCCGGCCATCTTCCACGGGCCGGGCTTGCGCGGCGCGGGCTTGCCGTCAGGGAGCTTCGAGTCAATCCATGTGGCGGCGTCGCTCGGCACGCCGATGGAGCGCAGCGGCAGGCGGATTTCCGCCGTGTAGCCGGTGTCCACGTCCTTGTCGTCGTTCACAGTGGAGGGCTTGCCGTTGGCCTTGGGCTTCAGATGCACAGCCATCGCGACGGTGTTCGAGCCGTCATCGGCGATCCACTCATTGTGGTGAAACATGATCCCATACATCGGCATCGTGGTCTTGTTGATGGGCCAGCTCGGGTCCACCGAAACACACCAGACGTCGTTGAACTGGTTGAGCGCGTTCTGGTGGATTTCCCAGAAGAAATGCTCGTCGCCGAAGGACATGAAGAACTCCACCACGTCCACCTTGATGCCAGTGTTCTTGGCGTCGTAAATCTCGCAGCCTTGGCGGCGGTTCGTGGGCGGGCCCTGCTGCTCGTCTTTGGCGAGGGCCACCAGGTTCGTATCAAAGGTCTCGTAGGCGATGTAGAGATAGTTGTCGTCCCACGTGTATTTCGCCGTCATGTGCTGTGTGTCGCTCTTCGTGCCGGTCTTGCCGCCCATGAAATCGGCGGACACCGGCAGCGCCTTCTGCCAGCACGGATCGTCAAGCTTGCCGTCCATGACAACGGGCGTGGCGGTCTTGAAGATTTCGGTGGGCTTCGGCGGCTCGGGCGCGGGATCGGCGGCGAACGCGGAGATGCCAGCGAACACCAGGGTGAGGAGGAGATGTTTCATGGTCATACGTTGAGAGTTGAAAGGTCAGTTGGACAAACAGAGTCAGCCATCGTTTTGGACTGCGGCGGCAAGCGGAGCGCGACGCCGCTTTGGCATGCCGCGGAGCGGAAGAACGACTACGTTCCGGTCGCGCGAAGATCGCTCCGCGGGACCGGAAAGCGCTGTCGCCGCTGCGCTCTGCCAGCGCAGTCCAAGACGATGCCGGGCTTGGTCGTTCATCGGTGCAGCACGGGTTCGATCCAGTCGGCCACGTCGAACTTGTTGCCGTCGTTGGCGTCGGTCACGACCAGGCGCAGGCGGTTCACGCCGGTGAGGTCGAGGTCAATTTCCTTCGGTGCATCCAGGCCGGAGAGTGTGGGCGAGAACCAGAGCTTCTTGCCGTCGCCGTAAATCTCAAAGACCACCGAGCCGCGTCCCTCCGTCACCGCGTCCACGCCGGCCTTGGCGGTGAAGCGGCGGAACTGCCCGTTCAGCGGGAACTCCAGCAGGCTGCGCGCAAAGGTGCCGATGCCGTTGGCGAACGAGGCCGTGCCGACCTTGAGCGACGCGCCGACGATGTTCCGGGCGAAGCGCGGTGCGCCGACGTTCTGGTCGGCATGCAGCGGCCCGACGGCGGACAGCGGGAAGCCGCCTTCGCGCCACTCCAGTGCGCGCCAGCCAGCGGTGTTCGCCGCCGTGGTGTAACGGACCTCGATCTGTGCCTGTGCCGACCCCGCGAGCGTGGCTTGGTCCACGACGAAAATGGCCTCGCGCAGGCCGCCGGAAAGCTCCTTCTCCGAGCGGCGCAGGTTCCACTTGCCAGCCGGCTTGCCGTTCACGAGCACTTCCGCCTCCTGACCGGTGGCATCGAGCAGGAACTGTTTGCGCAGCACCAGGCTCGCCCCGGGGGGAACTGTGAGCTTGAAACGTTCGCTGCCGCCCGCCGCGAAGCGCAGGCCCGGCCAGTCGAGCGTCTCGCCCGCGACGGTCCGGCCGGCGAGTGTCGTGACCTCGCCACCTGTGTGCGCGTAGTCGTGTTGCTTGCCGCCAGCAGGGGTGAACGCGGCGAGCACGCGCTGCGGCCACTGCGACTCCGCGCCTTCGCGCACGCGGAGACGGGCGAGGGCGGACGCGGCAGGTTCGGCGCTGGCCGTGAGCGTGAAACGGCAGGGGACCTTGCCGATGGCATACCAGCCGTTCGTTGCCGGCACGCTCGCGCCGAACAGGTCTTCCGCCGCCGCGACGGTGAGGCCGGACTGCGCGAAGGAGAGCTGGCCGGGATCATCATTGCGCCAGACGAGGGCGATGGGGCGTCCGTCCTTGCCCTGCTGCAACAGACAGCGGGTGCCGCCGGGCACAACGTCCTGCACTTCGATTTCCGCCGCGACCGGGGCATCATCCAGCCACTGGCGCACGCGGGTCATGGCCCACCAGGCCGGCTTGAACTGATAGGCCAGCGGCTTCTCCTGCAATGGCGGGATGCTCAGCTCCCGACGATACGTCAGCCCAAGTCCGAGGCGGATGAAGTCCTCGTTGCGAATCGAGAGCGCCGGGCGAATTCCCGCGCGACCGAGCAGCAACGAAGCCCGTGCGAGATAGGCCGCCTGGTCAAAGGCGTTCAAGCCGTTGGTGCCTTTCTCCACGGCCCAGTCCAGATCAGTGAGGAGAATCTGCTTTGGCGCGGAGTTCGTTGTTGTGCGCGTGTTGCTTGCAGGTGGCGATTGCAAGTCACCGGCACGGATTTCGAGTGCGGCGCGGAGTTCGCGGATGTAGTCAACCACCCCCGCGTCCTCGGGCGAGAGACGGCCGACGTCGAGGCGCACGTTCACTCCGGTGACGGCGTCGAGGCCGCCGTATTTGGCGAGTTCGCGGAGGTAGGGCACGGCGGTGTTGCGCGCGAGGCCGCCGATGAGCAGGGGCTTGTCAGCGCAGTAGGCCCGCCGCCATTGGTCTGCCGCGCGGAGGAAGGGCGCGAACTTCTCCGCCGGAAAGGACATCGGGCCGGTGCTGTCCGGGCTGTCCCACACGATCCAGCCGGCCACGTCGCGGCCCGCACCGCGCATCAGTTCGCAGACGTAGCTGTCCCAGTCGGCGAGGCGTTTCGGAATCAGGAAGGTGTTCACCGCCTGCCCGCGATGCCGGTGGATGCGCACAAACGAGCCGGCGCTCAACGCCTCGTAACCCGCGCCCGATGCCCAGAACGCCGCGTAGCCGAGGAGCATGTAAGGGTCGCCACCGGCCTCGGCCACGCGGCGTGCGCGGGTGCGAACGGTGTCGAGCTGGAGATTGCCGGGATGGTGCTCGATCCAGTCCCAGTCCTCGTCCACGAAGGTGAAGCGGTCCTGAATCGGCCTCCGCAACTGCCACTCATCGGTGATGAGCTGGCTCCAGTTCGTGCCCAGCGTGGCCACCGGGTCGGCGACGAGCAGGTCTTCCTCGAGTTCACCGAGGGCGCGGCGGCCGGCACCGGCTTCGGCCAAGGTGGCCTTCACCAGATAAAAACCGGGCGGGAAACTCTTCGCCAGTTCCACCTGTTTGCGCGAACCGGGCGCGAGTTCCACCTCGGTGTCCACACCCGCCACGCGGGTGCCGCGCCAGTCGAAGAGGCCGCCGGACAGGGCGACCCAACGCGGCGCGGCGAGGTCGAGGTTCGCCAGCGTGACCTGCACGGGCACGCCCGTGGGCTGGAAGTTCGCCTCGCCGGGGCGGTCGTAGGTGAGCTGGACGCGGGCCTCGGGCGGGAGATGTGTCGTCACCGAGAGATCGTCCACGAAGAGCTTGCCGCTGGCGTTCGTGGTGCTGCCCGTGTCCACGGCGAGGTGGATGCCGAGCGGGTAGTTCGGCACGAAGCCGAGCGTGGGATTCACATCGGCCCAGTTCGGCGCGACCGGTGGGAGGCGGAACTTCAGCTCGCGCCAGCCGGTCCAGTCCACGCGCACCGCGTTTTGAAGTGGGGTAGCAGCCGACGTGAGGAGGCTCTGATCGGCTTGGCCGTTTGCGGGAATTCCAGATGGAGCCTCCTCACGTCGGCTGCTACCTGCGACAACACGCGGCAGGAAGAAGTTCCACTGGCCGTTGGGCAGGCCATGGTTGATGCCGCGCCGGTCGCCGATGAGCGGATAGAAGAGCACGCCGGAGTTGTCCCCATGCACCCAGAGCGTCAGCTCCACCGGGACGCCCGGCAGTGGCGGGTCCACCGAGATGAAGCGCTGGGGCTGGCCGCGCTCCCATTCGATGAGCAGCGACCGCTTGCCCCCGTGCGCCTGCTCCGCGCTGGTGCGCGCGGCAGACTGGCCTTCGGGCGGAGCGCCCTTGATCTCGCGACCCTTCAGCCCGAGGAAGCCCCGGTCCACCTCGAAGTCCGCGACCACGGCGCGGCTGTCCGGGCGGGTCAGCACGATTTGGCGGGTGGAGGAAACGGAGCCGTCGGCAGCATCGAACGCGGTGACCTGCAGGCGGAAGGGCGCGGGCAGTTTGGCGATCTCCGCCGCGTGCTTGGCGAGGTCGAGGCGGAAGGACTTCGCCTCACCCGCCGCGAGATCGAGGTCGCTCTGCCCGCTCGCGGCGGGCTGGCCGGTGCGGTCGAGCAGGCTCCAGTTCGCCTTCACCTTGCGCGGGCCGGGGAGCGCGGAGTTCTGGACCGTGACATGCGCGCCGAGACTCGGCCGGTATTCATGATTCGCGTCGTCGTAGCCCACATGAACCGCGAGCGCGCCGCTCAACGCCTGCTGTGTGAGGGCGTAAATCGGGCCGAAGAAGATGGGGCCATTGGTGGCCGGATTGTTTGAGGATGCCGGGCCGGTCTGGAGGCGGAACGCAGTCAGTTCGAGCGGGAAGTCCAGGTTCGCCGTCGAGCCGTTTGGCGTGTTGGAGCCGAGGCCGCGACCGGGCAGATCCACCTCCACATAACGCCAGTCGGTGAAGTTCAGCGTGGTCACCTCGCGCTCGCCGTCATAGATGCGCTTCCAGCCGCCCTCGTAAAAGTCCGCGCCGTGCGTGTAGTCGAGGATGCTGGCAAAGAGCCGCGTGTTGCTGCCGTCGCCCTTCACCCAGACGCCGAGGCGATAGGCGTTGCCGGGCAGGTAGCGCTGGCGGCCCGTGTAGATCGCGGCGTCGCCCGTGTAATCAAGCTGGAGCGCGTAGCGGCTGGGCGGGGCGTTGGTGCCGGGAGCCACGGCCACGCGGGTCATGCGCGCGGTGGTCTGTGCGAGCGGAGTGGCGCGCTGGGCCTCGCCATGCGTCCACACGACCCAGGTGCGCTGGCTCGCGCGCGGCTCGGTGGGTGCGCCGACGGTAAACCAGCGCCCGAAGACATCGCTGAAGTCATCGAAGAGAAAACGGCTGTTGCCCATCACGAGCATCGTGTCCACGCGGGTGGACAACTCGCCCAGATCGGTCGAAAGCACGTCACCGGCAAGTTTGAACGGCGGCAGGAATGCCGCCAGGTTGTCCGGGGCCATCTCCAGTCGGATCTCTTTCGCTTCCTTCGCACCCAGCTCGACCTGAAACTCGCGGTCGGCGGCGGCGCTCTCGTTGCGGTCCGTGAGCGTGAGACGGGCGCGGATCTTGGCGGGCTTGGCGGTGAAGTTCCGCGCGTCGAGGTAGAGCGAGACGTTGGTGCCGAACTCGCGGATGGCTGGCCCGATCAACCCGGCCACGCTCGCGCCGGCGGGCGGGTTCTTGTCCGGGTAGTGACGGAGATCATCCAGCCACACGGTGCCGTCGAAGTTCTCCGATTTACCGGGCGCGTGGAGGACGAGCCGCTGCCACCAGCCGGCGTTGCCTTCGGGGATGGTGCGGGCGTCCAGCGTGACCTCGCGCCAGCCGTCGAAGTCCAGCTTCACGCGGGGCAGGGGCATATCGCCCGGTCCTGAGAGCGAGCGGCGGCCGTCGTTGGCGACCTGCGGCTTCCCGTGGCGGAGGACGAGTTCGAGTTCGTTCGTGGAGTTGTTGCCCTTCACCCAGAGCTTGAGCACGCCGGGGCCGGTGAAGGCGCGCCGGTCATCGCCCAGTTCGAGCGTGGCGGTGCGGGTCTTTGGATTGATCCGGTAGTCGAGCTTGCCGGAAGCCAGGCCGACACGCGGCTCCGTGAAGTCGGCCGTCGTGGTGAATTGCGCGTTGGCCGGCAGCGGCGCGGTGAAGTTCTCGACCAGTTGGTGCGGCTGGGCGAAGGTGGTGACGACGGAAAGCAGGCAGATTCCCGCGAAGGCAAGCCAAGTGGACTGGCGACCAAAGCCAGGTCCCGATACGCGGCGCGCTGGTGATGCCTGCGCCGTCTTGGACTGCGGCGGGAAGCGAAGCGCCACGCCGCTTTGGCTTCCCGCGGAGCGGTGGTGAAGGGGACACTCCTGTCCCCTATGTCCGCAGCCATTGAAATTTGAACTCGGGGACAAGAGTGTCCCCGTCACGCCGGAGTCCGCTCCGCGGGAGGCCAAAGCGGTGTCGCCGCTGCGCTCTGCCACCGCAGTCCAAGACGATGCGGATGGGATGAACTGCGGCGACGACGACGTTGTGGAATGCGCTTTCATCACTTGCCCGCCACTTTCGTTTTCGCCGGTTCCGGCATCCACACGACCGACTGGTTCACGAACTCCGCATACGTGCGCGGCGGCCAGTTGAAGTCCGTCCACGCGTAGCCGATGTGCAGGAAGAGCTGGTCACGCCATTTCGCCACGGTCAGGACTCGCTTGGTCACCTCGGGGCCAGTGAAGCGCTCGTCCGGTTTGCCGTCCGCACGACGCAGCACGAGCAGGCCCTTTTCTGTGGGCACGAGCAGTTGCGTCTGGGTCGCGATGGGCTGGCCGGTCACAGCGGCGCCGAGCGAACGCTTCCAGCGCGCCGTGCCATCGTGGCCGGTGAAGGCCAGGTCGCCCTGCTCGCTCGCGAAGGCCACGCCGTCCGGCGTCACCACGGAACCGGTGGAAATGTAGCCGCCGAGCGTCTGCTTCCACAGTTCCTTGCCGGTGGCGGCGTCGAAGGCGTGCAGCACGCCCGCCTCATCACCGAGGAACACCCGGTGCCCCAGCACGGCGGGAGTGGCGCGGGTGAACTTGCCGATGGGCGACTTCCACACCTGCCGGCCCGACTCCGCCTCGATGGCGTAGAGGAACCCATCCCACGACGGGACGAACACGCGGCCACCGGCCAGCGCGGGCGCGCCGCGAATCTTGCCGCCGGTCGCGAACTCCCAGATGAGGATGCCGCTGTCCACATCCACCTTGTAGAGCCGGCCGTCATCCGAGCCGAAGAAGACATCGTCACCATCCGGCAGCGGCGAGGAATACACGCGCCCGCCGGTGGCGAAGGACCAGAGGTAGGTGCCGTTGTCCGCGACCGCGTGCAGCTTGTAATCCGCCGACCCAACCATCAGCCGCCCCGCGTGCCGCGCCGGTGTGCTGGTGGGCGTGGCCGTGGCGAGCGACCACGTCGGGCCGCTTTGCAGCCGGGCATTCTTCAAGTCGCCCTTCGGCACCATCACCGAGCGGATAGAACCGCCGGGATCGCCGAAGGAGAACACGCCGTCCACCACCGTTGCGCCCGAGGCGAACGGCGGATAACGGTCATTGCGGTTGCCGCCGAACTCGCGCCAGGTGCCGGTCAGATCGGACGGCAGATGCGTCACCACGCGTGCTGGCGTGCCCAGCAGCATCGGCACGGCATCGGGATCGGCGGGCGGCTGCTTCGCCAGCTTGCCGCCGTCGAGCGGGCCATAGACTTCGATCTCCGTCATCGAATCCGTGTGCGCCGGGTAGAAGCCAGGGATGATCTTGAGCGAGTCGGTGAAGACCGGCTCCGGAAAATGCACGACCACGAACCGCCGGTGGTTCATCCGCACCAGCGCCACGTCCACGGGAGTCTTCGTTTCGAGGCTGTTGGCAAGGATGCTGATGGTCGGATACGCCGTGTCCGGCGCGGCGTTGTTGAAGTAGAGCACGAGGTGCGAGATGTGCGCGGGCTTGGTGAGCGTGACCGAGTAGGCCATCGGGTCGGGCGCGTAAGTCCAGCGGCTGCCCACGTCGTCGAGCTTGCCGTTTTGGAGGAAGGCGGCCTCCTGCGTGTAGATCATGGCCGTCGAGGTCTGGCCCTGAGCAAAGGCCGAGACACGGTTGCGTGACATGAGCCGCTCGCGCAGCCGCGAGGGGATGCGCTCATATTGCACGCGATAGTCCTTCACGAACGCGGGGTCGAGGGCGTGCAGTTCGGTGTTGGCCAGCAGGTTGGCCGAGGGGAAACGCACAGCACGCAGGCTGGCGGCATCCACGCTCACATGGCCGCCCTCAGCCTCGAAGCCGACGTCCATCGCGCGCGTGTCCGCGTAGCTCTTCACGGCGAGGCGTGCAAATGTCCACTCGCCGGGACGAGCGGAAAACTTCGATCCGGTGAACGCCTGCTTCGCGCCGTCCAGCAGTGTGCCGGCCACAAGTCGCGTCTGCGCGTTCTCGACGCGGAACCAGAACTCCAGCAGGTAGGTCGCCGAGGGAATCACGCGCCCCGTGAGCCGCTGCGTGACGAGCTGGCCGACGTCGAGTTGCAACGCGGCCTTGCCCGCCTGCGCGGGTGCGCCGACGCGCACGGTGCCCTTTTCCATGGCCCAATCTTGCGCGGACTCGAAGCCGCCGTTGGCAAGCTGCTCAATGCCCACGCGCAGCACGCCCTTGAAGTCATCTGGACGGTCCAGGCCCACCGGGAAGAAGTCCGGCGAGGCGTCCACGTCGCGACTCCGGGCCGCGGCAATGTAAGCAGCGTAGTTCGTGCCGGGGACATCGTGATGCTCGCGCAGCCGGGTCTGCCAGACGGGCTGGCCGCTGGCGTTGAGGCGGACGAGCGCGCCGTTGTTCGCGCCGGCCACGAGACCGTCGGCGATGGGATGGAGCGTCGCGTGGAAGGGGAGCTTGAAGTCCCAGAGGGTCTTGCCGCTCGCGAGATCGAAGCAGCGCACGAGCCCATCGCGGTCGCAGCGGTAGAAGCGCGTTTGTGCCGCATCCAGCCGGTCGTAGGCGGCGAGCCAGATGCCGGCAACGGAAGCACCGGACGCGTCGTGTGCTGAGGATGTCGAAGCAGCTTGAAGGACGCGCTCCACGCGCCACAGCACGCGGCCGTCAGCGGCGAGGCGTTGCAGCGAATCGCGCTGGGCGATGAGCCGCCCGCCGTCCTTCAGCGCGTGGCCGGTCTCGGTCGTATAAGCACCCAGCGTGTTGTCCTCGCGCCACGGCGCGTTCAACCCGCCCGAGTGAACGCGCGGCACGGCCGAGCCAGCCGGCCAGCTCACACGCCAATTGCCGGGTGAGCGTTGGTTGCCTGGGTCCTCGGCGTTTTGCGCGAGCACCTGGCCGGTGCGAGCATCGAGTAGCTTGGGCAGGTGCTTCCACAAATCGTCCGACGTGCCCGGCTGCTGGCCCGGCGTCGAGCCGATGATGAGTTCCTCGCTGTAGGCCAGGCGCGTGCCGTCCGGGCTGAGAGCGAAGTTGCCGACGTGGACTGTGTTGCCGAAGTTCGCCGCCAGGCTTTGCTCGGCCTCCTTCGGGTAGCTCGCGATGGCCGCCGCACGGTCATGGAACCACAGCTTGCGCCCGTCGAAATCCAGCGCCATCAGCCCCGTCTGGCCGCGCACGATGATCTGGCGCAGCGGCTCGTTCACCACGATCTGCGACTCGGTGTTCTCCGCCGCCTCGAGGTTGCCCAAGTGGAAAGTCGGCCACTCGGTCGCCGCGAGTTTCCGCGTCACCGCACCGTCCGTGCCGTTGAGGAGGAAGAGGAAGAAACCCTGGCCCGTGGCGGCCACGACGCGCTTCCCGCCATCGCACCAGCGGGCTAAATAGACGTTGTGCTCCGGGAGGAATTGTTTCCAGAGGAGCTTCCCATCGGCAGCGAAGCAGAAGAGGTTGTGGCCGAAGCCGAACGTGCCAGCGAGCACGCGACCCGTGGCCGCGTCCACATCCAGCGAGCGGATGCGGTCCTCGCTGCTCAGGGCGTCGCGCAAGGTGGTCGGGGCCTTCGCGGTGTTGGCGGCGGGCGCCAGCGGAGCGGTGGCAGAGAACGCCGCGTGGGTCAGCGTCGTCATGGACTGCGGCGGGAAGCGAAGCGCCACGCCGCTTTCCGGTCCCGCGGAGCGGTCTTTGCTGGTGGCCGGTTCCGCCGCTCCGCGGGAAACCAAAGCGGTGTCGCCGCTGCGCTCTGCCACCGCAGTCCAGGACGCCAGCAGTTCCGTGACGCCCGCAGCGAGACCCGCCTCGTCATTCGCCAGCACGGTGAGCGTGTCGTGGAAGTTGGAGAAGGCCCGGCGCGTCCAGCCGATGACCGCGCGGCCCGGTGCGGGGAAGTGTGTGGAAATTACCTCGGGCAGAACATCGCGCCGCGCGAGCGCCTCGATCAAGCGGTTCTCGTAGCGGCGACCGAGGAGGATGAGCGGCGCGTCCACGAAGAGGCCGGGGTCCACCAGCTCGCCACGCCACATGCGCCCACCATCGAGCACGGGCAGTTCGTTGTGCCAGTCGTTCGGAATGCGGAGGACTTCGGCGAGGGTGACGACTTTGGCGGCCTGGCCCTTGGCCGTGAGCGCGGCGGCCAGTTTCACCGCGTGCGGGCGGCACCACGGCTGCTCATCATCCACGGCGATGGTGATGGGAGTGAGGGGGACACTCTTGTCCCCAGCAACGGCGGGAGCTTTGCCCTCACGGGGGACAGGAGTGTCCCCCCCACGCATGAGAAACTCCTTCACCCGGTTCGCGTCATGCACCCACACCGTGCGATCATCAAGCTTGCCCACGAGCGTCGGCGTGGCCACGGCGCTGACCTCGATCGTCGCCTCGGCCACCGCACCGCTGATGAGTTCGCGCACGCGAAGCTTCCACGCGCCGGCCGGCGCGTTGAGCGGCATGCGCCACGCGGTCTGGAAGACCGGCGTCGCGGCACGATAGACGTTCAGCCATTGCCGGCCGCTGGCGTCGCGCAACGTGATCTCCAGCGGGAAGGCCGCATCCATCGGCTGGCCGGCGGCGTTGGCCACGGCGGCCTGGAAGTTCAAGTCCGTCCCCGCCGCGAGCTTCGCCGACGCCTTGAGCGCGACGCGGTCAATCGGCGCGGGCAGGAAGGCGAAGACTTTGCCCGGCAGATGCCGGAGGTCGGCCTGCAACGTCATCCAGTCGCCGTCCGTCTTCACCGGCACCGGGCGCATCTCCAGCACGTCGTAGCAGGCGGGCGGGCGACGCGGGAAGCGGATCGTCGGTTGATCGGGCGCCTGATAGAGCGTCTTGTGACTGCCGGTGAACTTGGTCGGCGCGAAGTTCGGCAGCACCATGTATTCGCCCTGGCCACGCCGCAACCAGTCGGGGCCGACGATGAGGCCGTGCTCGGCGGCGGGTTTGATCTTCTTCGAGAGAAATTCGCGCAACAGCTTCGTCGTCTCCTCGGACTGGTCCCAGACCATCTCGGTCTCGAAGTCCACATAGCGCGGGAACGCGCCGCCAAGCTTGTCGTCGAACTCGTCCAGCTCCGAGTCGAGCCGGGTAATGCCCTCGATGGGCAGCTTGCTGGAACGCTCGACGATGACCGTCTTGCCGGCGGCGACGAGGCGCTTGAGCGCGGCGAGAATCTCCGGTGATGCCTCGTCCTCGTAGCCATAGCCGGGCGCGAAGATGACGTCGTAATCCAGCCCCTTGCCCTCGCGGAGCTGCCGGTCGTAGAGGAAGTCCGCCGGGAAGCCCGCGCGCAAGCACGCGACCCACAGGCCCTCGGCGGCGTAGTTCAGCTTGTTGACCTTGCGCGAGACAAGGTGCGCCGACTCGCGCGAGTAAAGCACGGCGACCTTCTTGTAGCCCCGGTCCAGCGACGCGAAGAAATCCCCGTAGGGCGTGAGCAGTGCGCCCGCGATGTTGCGCACGGTGTCGCGGTTGTCATTCGGGCTGGGCGCGAGGGGATTGTGGTCAATGGTGAAGTAGCTCACACCATCGAGCTTCTGCGAGAGGCCGAAGATGGCCTGCCGGAACAGGTGCCCGCCGTAAAGCCCGCTGGCATACCAGTTGTGCAACTGCGTCCAGACCGGCAGCCCGTCCCGCACGCGCATCACGTCGGCGAGCATCGGCGCGAAGACCGGACGGTCTCCGGAGCCGCCGTCCTTATACATCACGGTCACCGCCACATCGAGCGGCCCGAAGACGTCTTCCGGCGTGCCGTTGCCCGCGATGTGCCCGCCGTTGCTGCCGAAGGCGCGATACTGCGTCCAGTTCTTGGAGCCCGGCGCGACGGCCTTCACCGCGCCGCCCATGCGCTCGGAGAACATGCGCCAGTCACTGTCCTGATGGTCGGCCCAGGTGCGGAATTTCGCGAGGTCCTCGTAGCGCCGCTGGCCCAGCGGACGGCCCACGAAGCGGTCGAGCGCCTTCGTTGCGTCCGCGCTGGTCATGCCCGGGTGCTTGGCGCGATACGCCATCTCCTGGCCTTTGAAGAACATCGCCACCACCGAGCGCGGCGCGTCGTTCTCGCCGGAGTCGTAAAACTCGTCATAGAGGCACACGCCGCGGAAGGCCGGGCTGTGGCGGAGCGCGGCGGCTTCGAGGCTCGCGTAGCGTTCACAGGCATCGAGAATCTGCGGGTCGCGCGGCAGCATCGCGTCGTGCTGGCTGAAGATGTTTTCGTAGAAGGCCAGGTTCTTGCGCACGGCGGCGTTGAGGAAGCGGTCGCGTCCGCTCGGCTGGTAATAGCTCTCCCACGGGCCCAGCTCAGGCCGCTCGCGGACGACCTGTTCGAGGTCGAGGCCATGGCGGTGGACGCGGCTCATGTCGTAATTCATGCCCATGAACGCGTTGTAGCCGGTCGCGACGATCTCGGCGGCCAGCTCCTCCGCATCGCGGCCGGACTTCACCACATGCGAGTAGCCCACCGGCCCGGGGCCGCTCCCGAGCACGTTGTATTTGCCGTTGAGCAGATTGACGAAGTGCGTGCGCGGCTCCGGCTCGACCAGTTCCACGGTCAACGGCGTGGCCGTATGTGCGCCAGCTTTCGCCTCGACGCGATACTTGCCCGCCGCGAGCGACAGCGTCTGCGCTCCGTCGAGCTGCAGGACAAAGGTGTGGCGCTGGGCCACCGCCGGAGCCTTCTCGCGCAGCAGCGTGATGCGCAGGCCGCGCTCGTCCACGAGATCCACTTCGAGCGGCGTGCCGGCGGCGAGCGGTTGCTTCGTCAGCATCGCGAGGCCAAGCCAGAACGCCTCGCCCCGGAAGAAGGCGTCGCGTCCGCGCTGCGTGAACAGGCCCACGCCGACGGGCTGCGCGGGCGCGATGGAGATCCACTGCTCGGCGAAAAGCGGGCGGCCCGCCGCCGGCTGCACACCCAGCCGCAGGCGATACACACCGGCGCTCACGGCGGGCAGGGTGATCTGCACCGCGCCGTCCGCACCGGGCTGGGTCTTCAAGTCCTGCCAGTCCTTGCCGGCATACGCCTGCAACTGCGCGAGCGGCGGGGCGTTCCCCAGCGGGTTCGACGGGGAGTTGGTCTCCACTTCCTTCGCGGCAGCCTCGACGGCAGCCTTGGTGGTCTGGACCAATTGCTCGACCGCTGGCAGCGCGGCCTTCGCCGCCTCGGCGAGCTTCTCGGCCTCGACCGTCAGAGGCTTCGCGGCGGCGAGGGCGCGCTTGGCGTCATCAAGGTCGCCGCCGGTCGGATCGGTCACGGGCGGTGCGGCAGTCAGGGTGCGCTCGACGCGTTCGGAGTTGGCCTTCGCGTCGGCGAGGGGCTTGGCCGTGGCGGTGAGGGCGGTCTGCGCGGTGCGGACTGCCTGGGCGGCGGTGTCGGCAGTTTTCTTCGCGTCATCGGCTGTCTTGGTGGTGTCGGCAAGGAGCTTCGCGGCCTGCGTGGCGGCTTCCTTGAGCGTGGCGTCCGAGGGCTTGGCGGACGCCGCCTTGGCGGCCTTCTCGGATTCTTTCTTTGCATCAGCAGCCGCCTTGGTGGCATCGGCCAGGGCCTTCTTTGCAGTGTCGGAGGCGAGCGTTGCGGCATCAGCGGCTTTCTTGGCGATGTCGGCGGCCTGTGTCGCTTCGGTGAGACGGAGCTGGGCGGCGGCCCTGGCGGCGGCTTCATCGGCGACCTTGAACTTCACCGGCTCGACGGCGCGAGCGGCGGCGGCTTCCTTCGCCTGTGCGGCCTTGAACGCCTGTTCGGCTTGCGAGGCCTTGCTCTGCGCAGCTTGGAGCGAGCGGGCAGCGGCAGCAGCGGCGGCGCGGGCTTTGTTCTCCACCTGGTTCGCCGTGTGCGCGGGTGTGGCATCGAGGGCGCGGACGCGGGCGCTCACCGTTGCACCGGGGGTGAAGTGACGGCCAGCCAGCTCCACGACCACCGCGCGCTGCGCGCCGAGCGCGGGGTCCGGGATGTCCACGCGCAGGGCCTTGAACGGCAGCGCGGTGGTGGTCAGCGGCAGCGACGGGCCGGGCTTGGTGATGAGGAACTCGAACGGGTCGCGGCGCGGATAGAGGATGAGCTGCTGCGCGCCGCCGCCCTGCCACACGAGCTGCTCGACACCCGTGATGACGGCCTTCGAGCCGGCGTCGCCGACGATGGGGAAGCCATGCAGCGGCACTTCTATGAGATTGGTTTGCACACGCAAGCCCTCGATGGTCTGACCGCCGCCCGCGCCCGCCGTAACGCCCGCCGCGCCGAGATGGAACGTGAGGCCGACGGGGTGAACGAGGTAGCCCTTGCCATCCGCGTTGGCCGGCAGCCAGAGCGTGAGCGGGGCGAACTTGTCAAAGACCGGGAGGAGTTCGAGCGCATTGTCCTTTTCGCCGGGGCGCTTGGGCGCGGTCTTCTCGGCGTTGCCGCTGTCGCGCAGCGTGAGGTTGGGCAACGGCGTGATGCGCATCGTCATCGGCAGGTCGGCCTCGTCGGGGTTGGCGAGGTAGGCGCGCAGGGTGACGGGGTAGCACTTGAGTTTCACCACGCCGCCGGCCACGACCAGCTCGGGGCTTTTGCTGCTGACGGAACCATCAGCGGCGACGGTGAAGACGTGATTGCCGGGCCAGAGCGTGTGATCGCCGGGCTTCAAGTCCGGACGTGCGACGGGCAGGCGGTCAATGTATTTGCCCTGATAGTAGCGTTCGAAAACGGGCTGGCCATCCAGCAGGACGTTCCGCGCCCACCCGGTGTAATCTATGCCAATCTTCTTCATCTCCACGCCGCGAGCGGTCGAGATGGGATTCGTGATGGGGCGCTGCTTCTCGAGTTTGTCGAGGGTGACGTCCGGCTGATCGTGCGGGACCAGACGGAGTTCGACGGTGGCGGCGAGGGCAGAGGAGCAGAGGAGAATGACCAATGCGCATTGAACAATGACCAATGAATGACCAATGCCGAATGACCGGGCACGCGCGCTTTCTCCTTCTCCCTTCGCGGAGCGAGGGGAGAAGGTGGCCGCAGGCCGGATGAGGGGTGGGGCCGCCAACGCCGACGCACGTAACCCCTCACCCCAGCCCTCTCCCCTCATCCGATGAGGGGAGAGGGAGCCGGAGCGCGTCGCGGCTGCCCGGTGTTGGCGAGCGGCGATTGGGCGTTGGTCATTCATTGGTCAATGGCACTTGGACATTTCGCTCAGGGCTCAGTGCGTGTAGGCAAACAGCAGCCAGTTGGTCATCCACTGATACATGGTCTCGCGCTGGCGGTTGTCGCCGCCGTGGCCGATGCCTTCACCGATGGGATTCGATGCGCTCGGGGGCGAACTGATTTCCCAGCCGCAGCCGTCGTCGTTCGGGCTGAAGAAGACGCTGGGGCGGCCTTGGCAGAGGAAGTATTGCCAGGTGCGGTTCTCGAAGTTCGCCTCGCCCGGCCAGGGCGTGGAATAGACCATGCGAAAGCTGTCCGCCACGAACGGGTCGTCCTTGAGCAGCATGCGCGGCTCTGCGCCGAGGATCATCTTCGTGACCTCGGGCCGCACGCTGTCGGCGAAGGGGCTGCCGCGCAGGTAGCAGTCATCCAGCAGCAAGGTGCCGCCACGTTCGAGCCAGCGGGCGAGGTTCTCGGTCTCCTTCTCGTTGAAGCTCCAGCGCCCGTGCGATGTGAGGTAAAGCACGGTGTGCTCGAACAGTTCGTCCGTGGCCACATCCAGCCCGTCCGAACGCGTGTAGATGGGCAGCTCGGTGCGCTTGCCGATCTGATACATCATGTAGGGAATGGCCGTGGGATCGGTGTTCCAATCCACGCCGGGCATGGCGGGCTTCACGCTGCGGACGCAGAGTTTGTTGCGCGCGTCCTTGTCGTCGTCTGCGCCGCGCTTGCGGGCCTCGTCGGCGGAGAGTTCGGTGCGGTTGAGCTGCCCGGCGCGCTCGGCCCAGGTGGCGGCGGGGGAGGGGAGGGCCAGGAGGAGCAGGAAGAGGGAAGTGATTAGTAAGTAGTGATTAGTAAGCAGTGATTGATGCCGGGGGCTTCCCTTGGCGTGTGACACTGAGCGCCGCTGGCCGATCACTAAGCACTGATTACTAATCACTTTCTGGCGCTGGGTTTTCATGGCTCGGTTCGTTCCATTCACTTCGCCCCGCTCAACAGGTTGAAATAATCCGCCACCGCATCCGCGCCGCTGCCGGGCCACGGCTCCTGGCCGGCGCGGACTTTCAAGGTCTGCTTGTCCACGGCCTGCGCTTTCTCGGTGCGGACAGTTTTCTCGGGTTCGACCAGCAGGTCGGTCGCGCGCTTCACCTTGGCCAGGCCGCCGAGGAGCGAGGCCGCGCCGAAACCGAACTTCTGCTCCACAAACCCGGACAGGTCCGGTCGCACCACGACGATCTCCACCGGCAACGACTTGCCCACTCCCGGGCCGGTCTCGGAATTGTTATCCTTCGCGGTGAGCACGAGCGTGATGCGGTCGCCGGGCTGGAGCGGCGGGCTGAGGGCCTTGAACATCTCGGCGAAGCGGCCCTTCGCCAGATCACGCGCCGGCTCGATGCGACGCGGCACTGCACCTTCGCGCGTGGGCCGGCCGAGGAGGGCGTCCACCGTATCTATGCGGTAGTCGAGGTTCACCTCCGCCACGCCGTAGTCGTCCTCGGCGACCCAGTCGAGGGCGAAGTTCGCGGCTTCCTCGGCGAGCACGACGAGCTGGCGGTTCTTGAGCTGCACGCGAACGGTGGGCGGTTCATCGCGCTGCACGGACAACTCGAAGCTCACGGGACGTTCCATCTCAAAACCCTTGCCCAACGCACCGGTGATGCGGATGACCGCACGGTCTGGCTTGGCGAGTGTGAAGCTGAAATGGCCGAACCGCCCGCTCACCGCGAGCGCCTGCTTTGAGCCGTCCGCCCACTCGACGTAGCACAGCTCGGGATGCAGATCGGTCGTGGCGGCGAAGCTCACCAGCGACGCCGTGCCCGCGAGGCCCGCCACGCGCGGCAAGCGTCCTGTAAGGGTGCGCGCCGACTGGCCGGTGTAGGCGGGCGGAGCCAGCTCGTAGTTGATGGCACTGACCTCGGGCAGGTCATCCACCATCACACGGTGCACGGCGGAGCGGCGTCCGCCATACTCGAACTCGTAGCTGAACGAGTCACCTGCCTGCGTAAGGTCGAAGACGGCCTTCTGATCCCGCAAGGTGAGCGTGGTGGTTTCGGTCTGCTTCGTCTTCAAGTCCGTCCGCAGCAGCCGCACCTCGGGCCGGCGCGCGCCGAGAGCCTCCACGGACAACTTCACCGGACGCCCACGCACCACGGCGAGGTCGCCGGGTTGCACCCGGAGTTCCACGGGGAAGAGCGTGTCGAGCACGCTGGCGTAGGCATCCCGCAGACGGCGGGCGCGCTCGTTGACGGCGGCGGAAGCGAAGATGAGGCAGAGCAAAATGCCGAGCGCCACGGCACCTGCACCGGCCAGCGTGCGTTTGGCGCGGGTGAGGTCCACGAGCCGGTGAAGCTGAAGTTCCGTCAGCCGCCCCGTGGTCTGGGCAAGCAGCGCGGCGACGAAGTCGGCGGAGTAACCGAGCATCTTCCCCGCCGTCTGCGATGCGGTGACTTCCTCGCCAAGCTGGAGCGAGCCGATGATCTGGTTGTCGAGCTGGCCGTGGAGCGACTCGATGACGCGGGCCTCGTCCTCAACGCGGACGCGCAGGAAGAGCGGCTTCACCAGCCACCACAGCCCGACGATGGTGCCGGTCCCGACCGCGAGCACGAACAGCACGACCAGCGGCCATGCCGGCAGGCGAAGCGCCCAGTCGAGCGCGAACCAGGCGAGCAGCGCGCCGGGCCCCGCCAGCACCGCGCGGCCCAGCCCATGCAGCACGGCCCAGCGCTTGCGGAACCGCCCGAAGGCGGCGACCGCGGCGCGCAAGGCGTCCAGGCTGGTGGGGAGGTCAGGGGTCATGCGAGAGCGGGAAAGCGGGGAAGCGAGAGAGTGTTGGGTGCGAGTCGCCTGCCGGACAACCAGTCGTCACGTTGCACGCCTTCTCCCTTCCTCGGAGGAGGGGAGAAGGTGGCCGGAGGCCGGATGAG
>CAZCBE010000029.1:0-58055 GCA_964496695.1 uncultured Klebsiella sp. | reverse complement strand
CCCCCCCCCCCCCCCCCCCCCCCCCCCCCCCCCCCCCCCCCCCCCCCCCCCCACGCCGCGCACGCACCAGCCAGCCTCGAATCACCACCTCCGACCCCGGTAGGGCGAGACTCCGTCGAGCCCCATCTCGAGCGCAGCGAGGCGAGCGCAGCGAGCATCTCGGCGGCAGCCCCCCGCATCCGCCTCGTCCTCCGCCTCAGCCGCAACATCCAAACCCTCGCCGAAAAAGACTTCCACCTGCGCGACGGCCAGGTCCTCCTCGGCGACCCGCCCGCCGGCCCCATCGTCTTCCTCGAAACCGGCATCCGCTTCGAGGCCGAGGTCATTCGCGGGCAGAAGACCGGCTTCTTCCTCGACCAGCGCGAGAACCGCCGCCGCGTCGAGACCCTCGCCGCCGGACGCGACGTGTTGAACGCCTTCAGCTTCTCCGGCGGCTTCTCCCTCTACGCCGCCCGGGGCGGCGCGCGCAGCACCACCGACCTCGACATCAGCCCGCACGCCCTCGATTCCGCGCGCCGCAACTTCGCCCTGAACGCCACGGACCCGCGCATCGCCGCGTGCCGCCACGAGTGCGCCCAGGCCGACACCTTCGACTGGCTCGCCGCGAGCACCCGCCCCGACTTCGACCTCGTCATCCTCGACCCGCCCTCCCTCGCCAAGCGCGAGACCGAGCGCGCCGGAGCCATCCAGGCCTATCGCAAGCTCGCCGTGCTCGGCCTCCCGCGTCTGCGCCGGGGCGGCATCCTCGTAGCCGCCTCCTGCTCCGCGCACGTCTCGACCGCCGAGTTCTTCGGTGCCGTCCTGGACGCGCTCCACGACTCCGGCCGCCCCCACACCGAACTCCTCCGCACCACCCACGCCCCCGACCACCCCGCCACCTTCCCCGAAGCGCAGTATCTCAAGTGCCTCTTCGTGCAGTTGGAGCCGTAAGGCTGGGTGGGGCGGGCCTTCCCGGCCAAGGGCTGAAAGCCCGAGAGATGATAGCCCAGGGCAAAGCGAGTCCGCGAGCAACGCCCTGGGTAAGTCGTCCCCAAATCCTCCAAGCCCTGTAAGGGCGATACAAAGCCCTCCGAGGAGGGGATGCGTGAAGCAGCCGTGGGGCAGACGGAAGCGCGCCCGCGTCTTGGACTGCGGTGGCCCTCCACCGCTTTTGAGCGCAACCAAGTCCCCGATGCTTCCGCCCTACGCCGCCAGCCCCGCCCTTGCCCGCACGAAACCTCGCTTCCTCCGCGCCGACTCCGGTTGCGAATAGAGCTCACCGAACAGCCACCGCATCCCCGCCTCCAGTTCCTCAACCGTCATCCGCGCCGGCCGATAGTTCACATCGAAGAGCGTGCAGGCCGGCCAGAACTGTTCGGTGAGCAGCCGTCCCTCCCGGCGCAGCCGCTCATGCAGCGGGGTGCCGGGGAACGGCGTCAGCACCGTGCATTGCACCTCGGCCAAGCCCGACTCACGCACAAAGTCACGCACCAGCGGGAAGACCTCCGGCGTGTGCGTGTCCAGACCGAGGATGAAGCACCCGTTCACGCTCACGCCACGCGCCTGCAGCGTGTCAATCACCCGCCGGTAGCGCGGCGCCTGCCGACGCTTCCACTCCACCGGGTCCAGCCCTGCCAGATCGTCACCCAACGGACTCTCGAAGCCGATCAGCAACTGCCGGCAGCCCGCCTCAGCCAGCAGATCACAGAAGCCCGGGTCATCTGCCACCGACGCATCCGTTTCCGTGAACCAGTGCAGTTCCTCGCCGCGCAAGCCCTCCAGCAGTTCACGGCCCCAGCGACGGTCGAGAAACGTGTTGTCATCCGCAAATTCAAAGAACGGCTGGCGGAACCAGCGTTTCGCCGCGCGAATCTCCGCCAGCACGAGCGGCACCGGCTTCTGGTTGAACCGTCGCGTGATGAGCAGGCTGGCACCACAGAACTCGCACGCGCGCGGACAGCCGCGCGAAGTCTGCACCGTCACGCGGTTGTAGGGCCGCCCCGCGAGCAGATCAAAGCGCGGTTCCACGTAGAGCGGCGGGGTGAAGACCCCGTCGGTCGCCCCCTCGTATCGGCGTTGCAACCGCCCCGCTGCCACGTCCTGCACCACCTGCGGCCAGGCACCCTCGGCACCATTGACCACCACCGCGTCGCAATGTGTCAGGGCCTCCTCCGGCAGGCGCGAAACATGCAGGCCGCCCATCACCACCGGCGTCCCCCGCGCGCGATACCGTTCCGCCACCACGTAGGCGTCCGTGATGCGGGCCGTGAGCGAGGAGATGCCGACCAGATCAAACTCCGGCCAAGCTGTGACCGCATCAAGCGAATCTACTTCGAAGTAAGTCACGTCATGCCCCGGCGGCGTCAGCCCGGCGACCGTGAGCAAGCCAAGGCTGGGCAGCGAGGCGATGACCTTGCCCCGCCGGACAAACCCCGGCAGCGTCACCCCGAGCGCGGCGAGCTCAGGATTGGCCACCCGCACCCCGCTCATGGCGATGAGGCCGATCTTCATGGCACGCTCATGGTTTGGCCACGCTGACCGGCTTGATGCCCAGCAATTGGTCAATGCGTTCGGCCAGCTTGATCCAGCCACTCTCTTTATCGTGCCGATCCGAATTCGCGACCTGCTTTAGGGCTTGCAAATAGGCCTCATTCTTACGAATCCATTCCGCGCCCTCGGGGAAGGTGGACAGCCTCTCGATCATGGCCAGAAACAGCTTTCCTTCCTGGTTGGAAAACAGCGAGTCCTTGGCTATCCACTGCACAAACTCCTCCCGGCTGTTCAGATCTTTCGGTCGACCGAGGCTATGCCCGCTGTGTGACACCATCTCGTCCAGCTTCCGCAGCATGAGCTGGCGCACCCACGGCGGATCGCCTGGCTTCAGCGCAGCGATGCACTGGGGAAGCTGCTCGAACGTTTTCAATTCAAATGTCTTGGGCGGCAACGGCACAGCGGGGGCAAAGTCATCCGGCTGGCGCGCCGCCATGTAATCCAGCGCCTCACGATACCTGCCCTGTTCCACCAGCCTTCTGGCCGTGCTCGTTCTTGTGATTTCGATCTGCGGCACAATGGCGATGCCAGCCCAAAGCAGACCCAAGCCCATGAGCAGGGCCATGGGCACCCTATCGGGCTGAGGAACGGGCAGCGACTTGGTGCCCGTCGGGCAGAGCAGCAACGCGAGCACCAAGGCAACGGGCGTTGCGAAGAGCGACACGTTGAGCACGGCGTGGAGCGCGGCGATCAGAATCTCCTCTTCGGGCGAGTTTCGCAGCCCGGCCATGGCCGCCATGATTGATTTGCCCAGCAGCCCGTTGAAGAAGCCCACTCCAAATGTCTCGATGCCCGCCGGCAGCAGCACCCACACCAGCGCGATGAAGAAGTTCACGCGGCACAGCACTTGGAAAACCCGCGCCATCAGCAACACCCGCCAGAGGGAAACGGTGGCGAGCAGACCGACGTTGATCCTTGCGGCGGTCACGCTGTCAAAGCACCGCTCCACCGGCAGCGCATACAGCCACGCCACCGGAGCGGTCATCCAGAACAGGCCCATGAACCCACGCCAACCCACGAAGTAGCCGGAGAAAAAGCCGTGCGGCTGAATCTCCTCACGCTCCATCCGCCACCGCGCCAGCCAGCCATAGGCCACCCCAAACAGCCATGTCCCCGAAACCAGCGAGAACGCGAGTGAACCAAACAACCACCGTGGCGCCTCATCCCCGATGAAGACCTGGTCATAGTTGCGCGGAATCGTGGTGATGAGCACCAGCACCAGCCCCGTGACAAACGCCGCCCGCGACTCCGCCACGGCACGGATGGCCCCGGCGTGGCCGCAGAGATAGAGCAGGATCGTCCGGGCAGTCATTGCTGAGGGGCTGAAGGAGGCGTGGTCGTATTAGTAGCCTCCAGCTTGATCCGGGCGAGAAGTTCAACCACTGAGTTCCAAGCCGCGCGTTGCTTGACCACATCGGGAGATACGTTCCCATTGGGGATCGACGGCTCCCTGCCCTGCAGTTCCAGTGCGGGAATGAGCAATAGGTTGGTCCGAACCCATGCGCGGCCTTCAGGGGTGTTGGCCAGTCCCTCAACTATCCATTTGAAATCATGGGCATCGGATCGCCGCCCCCACGCGGAAATCGCGTCGCTTGTGTTCTGGATTCGTTGGGTCTCATTCGGCGTATGCCAGCGTCCAGTGTAGTGGCTGGCAAACTCATCCAGTCGCTTCATAAAGTGCTGACGAACCCACGGCGCAGCTTCCGGCGTGAGGGCCTTGAAGCATTGCGGGAGTTGTTTGAACACCTCCACCTCAAAGGGCTTGGGCGGCAGTTGGCGGGCCGGCGCGAAATCCCCTGGTTGGTGAGCACTGAGATAGGCGATAAGTTCGGGGAACTTGCCTTCTGCGGCAAGCCGGTCGGCGGTCGCGTTGCGGGCCACCTGGGTCTGCGGATAGACCGCCACCGCCAGCCAGCCAGCGGCCGCAACGCCCAACGGCAGCCAGCGCACCGAGTCCGCTTTCCGCTCGGGAAAGTCGATCACCTCGCAATGCATCTGCCAGTTGAGAATGCTCGTGATCAGGGCCAGAATTGGAAAAACCCAAAACGAAACCACCGTGGCTCCCGCGAGCACGCTCATGACGATTTCCTCCTCTGGCGAATTCCTCATGCCGCCCATGCCCGCCAGGATGGCCTTTGCCACTCCGCCGCCAAACAGCGTCACGACCAAGACTTCACCCACCGCGGCGGTCAGCACCCACAGCACGGTCATTGGCCACGGCGGCCAGCAAATGACCTGAAACACCCGCACCATGAGCACCACGCGCCAGAGGGCAACGATGGCGAGCAAACCCAGATTGACCTTCACCGCGCCGATGCTTTCCAGGTAGCGCTCAACGGGCAGGGCATAGAGCCATGCCACCGGAGCCGTCATCCAGAACAGGCCCATGAACGACCGCCAGCCAGCCCAGTAAGGCGGCCGAGTCTGCTCCGAATCGCCGAGATGGACACGCACACCGTGGCAGTAGGCGATGCAGTAGAGCCACGATCCCGACACCACCGAAAACACTAGCGATCCCAGCACCCAGCGCAGCGGACTCTCACCGATGAAGGTCTGGTCATAGTTGCGCGGGATGGTGGTGATGAGCACCAGCACCAGCCCCGTGACGAACGCCGCCCGTGACTCCGCCACCGCGCGGATGGCCCCGGCGTGGCCACAGAGATAGAGCAGGATCGTCCTCGCATTCATGGCTGCCTGCGCAGGATGCGCCAGGGCAGCCGGGGAATTCAACGACAACCCGGCGGGCTGCGAATCAAGGGGGGTATTTTGACCCTGCCCCCGAAGCCAGGCCGGCGGGGACGCGGGGCTACGTAGCGCCGGCCTCCGGCCGGCCGTGCCGTAAGCGTCCTCGCTTGCCCGGCGGGGCGAAGCCGGGGCACCGCACGGATGCGCCCCGAATCAAACTCGCCCGGCGGCTTGCATTGGCTTGCCCGTCCGCGACCGCCGGAACAGCTTCACCAGCAGCACGCCCACCACCGCCAGCACCAGCAGCCCGACCAACGGCACGGCAATGACCAGAATCGCCAGCCCCGCCGAGCCGACGAGTTCAACCGTGGAAAGGACCGGGTTCAGGAAGCCCAGCGAGAGCGCGGAGGAACCGGCGCGGGCCAGGGTGGTCATGCCTTGGAAGGTCGCCGCCGTGCCGCCCCCGGCGATGATGGCCAGCGTCCACTTCAGGAACGGGTCCACGTCCGCGATCAGCGAGGCCATGAGCACGGTCCCCGCCACCACGGCGGCGGGCGAGGCGACCGTGTCCAGCGCGTTGTCCACCCAGGGGAGGTAGTAGGCGGTCACCTCCACCACCGTCGCCACGGCGAAGGCGATCAGGGCCGGGAGCGTGCCCAGCCACTCAAAACCCGGCGCCAGCGGCAGCCACCCGCCCCACGCCGCCGCACTCACGACGAGCATCGGGACGAAGATCCGGAAGCCGCACGCGGCGCTCAGGCCGACGCCGACGAAGAAGGCAACCAAAGTGTCCATAGGTCAGATGCGTTCAGGGCGCGGGCGGTTGCGCCAGCGTCGCTGGGAAGAAGAACACAGGAGGGAGGGAGATTGTTTCAAGCCAGCAAGTTTTTCCCGCAGATTCAGAACCACCACAGAGAACAGGAGGAAGCTGCGACAAGCCCCGGGACGGCTCTCCCCGCGCAAACCTTTCCCTGAACCTCCCGAAAAAGCCCCAAAGATTTGGGCAAGACAAAGATTGCAGATCCCCCATCTTTGTCTTGCCCAAATCTTTGGGGTTCCTCTCTTTGGTCCATGATCCCAAGGCGCGGCTTTCGGGCCGTGGGGCTGTCCATGAACTGCGTTCGGAGTCCCGGCTTCAGCCGGTGAAACGCTGCCCAGCCCCGGACGCTTCGCGCGCAGCATCTTAACCGGTCGAGCGCCTCGCCGCCTGAAGGCGGGACTCCATACGGGCGGCATCACTCCACCACCCGCGTGCAGTTCTCGCCGCCGAAGGGGTTGGGCTTGCGGATGTCACAATTCGGATCGTCCGCCCACTGGCCGTCCACGATGAAGCGATACTCATGCTGGCCAGGCGCAACGCTGACGGTGGCTTTCCATGAACCATTGCCGGTGCGCTTCATCTCGCACGGCGCCTCCTCCCAGCCGGTGAAATCCCCGGCCACCTTTACGTTGCGGGCATCGGGCGCGGAGAGGCTGAAGGACACGCGGCGGGTCGGCGGAGACTCGGAGTCGGGCTGAGATTGCGCTGACATGGCAGGTCGTTCGGTTATGGCGTTCGTTACGTTCGGATGTCCGGCTGATTGGACGACCACTCGCGTCCAACTATGTGACACAAAATCAACGCCTTCGCAACCACCACTCCGTGACAATCCTGCGACTGGGAGGAGGAGCGCGGCCTTCAGGCCGCAGAAACATGAGCAGGCTGAGGGTGATGCGAGTGTCCTAAACCTATCCACCTTTCTGCGGCGTGAACGCCGCGCTCCGCTCGCGACCGGCGCGTTTCTGGTGCTCTCGTTTTCGGAGTTCGAGTTAAGGGCTGGAAGATTCTCCTCTCAATTTTTCTGCCCCTAATTTTCCTGCCAAAACTTCCGCTCATGGAAAGCTATTCCCCTCCTCTCTCCAGCACCGCATCAAGCCGGCCATCCTCAATGTAGGCGAACCGCAGCGTCTCCGTGTCCAAAACCAAATCCGTCCATGCGATGCGCCCGAACCAAACCCTGACACTGAGCAGCTTGTCGTTCAGCCACTGACAGCGAACTCCACCATTGGCGTGGTCCAACAACTCCACGCGAACACACCGGTTTGGCTCGGCGGCATCGCCAATGCTGAGCCGGGTATTCCACGGGCCGTCCCGCATCGTGTTCGGCTTCTCCTCCACCAGCCACCGCACCCCGTTTTCCGATCTGGTTTTCGGCAACGCCTCCAGCCTGTTCACTTCCTCATTCGTCAGGGAAGCGCGCACAACCTTGATTTGCCGCAACCTCTGCGACGACGGCGTCGAGTAGGAAAGCACGTCTGACCTTTCGGAACCGCCATAGGTCACCACTCGTTGAGAAGGCGAGTTCCTTGCAGTTGAGCAGCCGGCCAGGCCAGTGCTCATAACCAGGGCTACGCAGAAACTGATTCTCAGGCTCATCACGGCACCGGCAATTCATCAAATATCTTCTGGATCACGATCTCGCTGGTCTTGTCCTCCGCTTCGGCCTCGTAGGTGATCGCCACGCGGTGGCGCAGCACGTCCATGCCGATGCTCTTCACGTCCTGCGGCGTCACGTAGCCCCTGCCCTTCAGGAACGCATAGGCCTTCGCGGCCAGCGTCAGGGAGATGGTCGCGCGCGGCGAGGCGCCGAGCTGGATGAAGTCCTTCACGTTGATCTTGTATTTGGCCGGGTCGCGCGTGGCGCACACGAGGTCCACGATGTAGTCCTTCACCTTGTCATCCACGTAGATGTCGTTGATCACCTGACGGGCGGCGAGAATGGTCTTGGCCTCGACGACCGGTTGCGCGCTCGGCAGGCCGCTGGTGCGGGCCATGAGGTCCAGGATCAGCCGCTCCTCGTCGCGCGTCGGGTAGCCGATCTTGAGCTTCAGCATGAAGCGGTCCACCTGCGCCTCGGGCAGCGGATACGTGCCTTCCTGCTCGATGGGGTTCTGCGTGGCCAGCACGAGGAACGGCTCCTCCAGCTTGTAGGTGTGGTCGCCGATGGTCACCTGCTTCTCCTGCATCGCCTCCAGCAGCGCGGACTGGACCTTCGCCGGCGCGCGGTTGATTTCGTCGGCCAGGACAAGGTGGGCGAAGATGGGGCCGAAGCGCGTGGTGAAGCCGCCGGACTGCGGGTTGTAAATCTGCGTGCCGATCACGTCGGCGGGCAGCATGTCCGGCGTGAACTGGAGCCGGGAGAACTTCACGTTCAGGCACGACGCGAGGGTCTTCACGGAGAGCGTCTTGGCCAGACCGGGCACGCCTTCGAGCAGCACATGCCCGTTGGCCAGCAGGCCGATGGTCAGCCGCTCGACGAGGTATTTCTGGCCGACGACGACCTTGTTCAGCTCGGCAAAGAGCGTGGGGACGAAGGCCGCGGCCTTCTGGACTTCTTCATTGATGGCGGAGATGCCGGTGTTCATGTCGGGTGAATGCTACCCGGCAACAGACACCGGCGGAAGCCTGCGCGTTCGGAAAAAGTCTCGGAGGTGCAACGTGGCATCTACCTATCAACCTCTGCGTCCGTCCCGCCTCTGCGGTGAAGCCAATTCCCCTGCACCGCAGAGGCGGGACGGACGCAGAGACCGAGGTTCAGGGAAACCAATCGCCGGCAAACGTGCCTCATAGGTTCTCTCCCCATCCCGTTGATGGGCAAGGTGCGCCCAAGTCCCTGCGTCAGGGGAACGTGCCGAACCGGGTCAACGTCGCAACAACTCGCCCACGTTGACGCCCGCGTCGGGGAAAGCTTGCGGTGAAGCGATGCCGCCCACTTGGAACGCAGTCTTTGAGGAATAACCAGTGAAGTGCGGCTCGCGATAGACTTCGATTACCTCATCCTGCGGATTCACAATCCAGACCTCGCTGACGCCCGCTCGGCCATAGGCAGGCAGTTTGTCGTCACGGTCATAGTCGAGCGTGGAATCCGAAACCTCGATGAGCAGGAAGACATCCTCGGGGAGCGGATGCCGTCGGATGTAGTCATCCGGCGTGGGGCGAAGCAGCATCACATCCGGCTCCGGCTCGGAGTGGTCATCAAGATGGAGAGGGTTCTGGATGGTAACGAGCCAGCGACCGTTGACTTCAAGGTTGAAATGGCGAGCGAGGCGTTTGACCAAGCCACCGTGCAGAGGAGAAATCGGCGACTTGTCGAGGATTCTCCCGCAGAGCAGTTCCACGCGGGCATCAGGCCGCAACACCCCGGCCTCCGCCATGCGGTAATAATCATGCGTGCTGAAGCGGTGTGGAGTCAGCACGGCCGCAAACTATCAGGTCACACCGGCATCTGCAAACCCACCTTGTCCGCCACCTGCGCCACGTCTTTATCACCCCGGCCGGAGAGGTTCACGATGATGAGCGCGTCCTTGCCCAGCTTCGGCGCGCGTTCCATGCAGGCGGCGACGGCGTGGGCGCTTTCCAGCGCGGGAATGATGCCTTCGAGCCGCGCGAGCTTCATGAACGCATCGAGCGCCTGGTCATCCGTCGCGTAGCCGTATTCCACCCGGCCCAGGTCGCGCAGCCACGCGTGCTCGGGGCCGACCGCCGCGTAGTCCAGGCCGGCGCTGACGCTGTGGGTGGACTGAATCTGGCCGAACTCGTCCTGCAGGATGTAGCTCCGCGTGCCTTGCAGCACCCCCAGCGAGCCGCCCTGAAAACGCGCCGCGTGCTGCTCCGGCAGGATGCCCCGCCCGCCCGCCTCGACGCCGAGCATCTTCACGGCCTTGTCCTCCAGGAACGGATAGAACAGCCCAATGGCATTCGAGCCGCCGCCGACGCACGCGATGAGCAGGTCGGGCAGGCGCTCCTCCTGCTCCAGAATCTGCCGCCGTGCCTCGTCGCCGATGATGCGCTGGAAGTTGCGGACCATCACGGGATACGGATGCGCGCCGTAGGCCGTGCCGAGGATGTAGTGCGTGCTGCGGATGTTCGTCACCCAGTCGCGCATGGCCTCGTTGACGGCCTCCTTGAGCGTCTTTTGCCCGGCGTGGACCGGCACCACGTCCGCGCCCAGCCTCTTCATGCGGAAGACGTTGAGCTGCAGCCGTTCACAGTCCACCGCGCCCATGTAGATGACGCACTTCATGCCAAACATCGCGGCCACCGTGGCGGTCGCCACGCCGTGCTGCCCCGCGCCCGTCTCGGCGATGATCCGCGTCTTGCCCATGCGCTTCGCGAGGAGGATCTGGCCCATCGCGTTGTTGATCTTGTGCGCGCCGGTGTGGTTCAGGTCCTCGCGCTTGAGGTAGATCTTCGCCCCGCCCAGCTCGCGCGTGAGCCGCTCGGCAAAGTAAAGCGGCGAGGGCCGCCCGATGAACTCGCGCAGGTAGTAGCTCAGCTCGCGCTGGAACTCCGGGTCCTTCTGCGCGCGGAAATACTCGTCCTCCAACTCCTGCAACGGATGCACGAGCGTCTCAGGGACGTAGCGCCCGCCAAACGGACCAAAGTGGCCCTGGGCGTCGGGGACAGTCGTAGTGGCGACACTGCTCATGGAGACACCTTAGCGGGGTGGGCCTGAAATACCAAGCGCCAAGCGGCTGGAGAAATTCCAAACCCCAAATTCCAAACAAACTCCAAGTTCCAAATTCCAAGGCGCGTTGATTCCCCGGTCGGTTCAGCACGGCCCTGCAGTGCCCCTAAACGTAATGCCTTTCGGGAATTCCCGAACCGAATCCAACAGGGATTCATGCCGCACTGCATCGAACGCCGCCAGCTTCAGGGCTGAAAGCCCGTCCGGTAACAGCCCGGGCTGGAGCCGAGCCCCGCGAGGCGGAGGCCCGGGTTCGGATCCCATTTCGTCACCGCCCTGAAGGGGCGGGACGTGGCATCGTGCTGGAAAGAGTTCCGCCCTTACAGTCGGAGCGCCGGCTTCCCAGCCGGCTTACCGCGCTGGGAGGCGAACTGGTTGCACTATACCCGAGGACAACCGGGGCACTGAATGGTGCGTCAAACGTTCTAGCCCGTTCAACATTCCGGACCCAACCCGTGGTAAGCCGGCTGGGAAGCCAGCGCTCCGCCAACTGCATCGTTCCGGATAAGCGGCCTTGGAATTTGGAGTTTGAAGCTTCTTTGGAGCTTGGGATTTGGGATTTGGAGCTTTCCCCCCCGCTTCCGTCCTCGCAACTTTCCCCGTCTGCTGGTTAAGTATTGCCCGGACACATGGCTCAATTCAGTTACAAGGCCCGCAAGCGCTCCGGCGAGACCGTCAGCGGCATCCTCGAAGTCAACGATCGCGGCGCGGCCCTCGCGCAGATTGATCGCATGGGCTTGTTCCCTGTCGCGGTGGAGGCGGCCAAGGGCGGCGCGGCCGTGACGCCGGGCAAGGCGGCTGTTTCCATCTCCTTCACGAAGTTCCTCCCGCCCGCCCTCCGCGAAGTCGCCGAGCGCCCGCGCAACCCAAACATGCAGGAGCTGGCGACCTTCACCCTGCAGTTCGCCAACCTGCTCAAGGCCGGCATGCCGCTCACCGCCGCGCTCAACAGCATGAGCTACCTCGGCTCCAAGGGCATCCCGCCCGAGGTCAGCAAGGCGCTCCGGCAGGACGTGACCGAGGGCCGCAGCCTCTCCGATGCGATGGCCAAGCAGCCGGCCATCTTTGCGGACATGTATGTGAACATGGTCCGCGCCGGCGAGCAGAGCGGCTCCCTGCAGGAAGTGCTGCGGCGGCTGGCGGAGCACTACGAGCGGTTTGCCGAGGTGCGGTCGAAGGTGCAGGCCGCGCTCATCTACCCGCTGATCGTCGTCATGGTGGGTTTCGCCATGGTGATCGTCTTCATCGTCTTCATCCTGCCGACCTTCCTCACGCTGTTTCAGGGCATGAAGGTGGAGCTGCCCGCCTCCACGCGGCTGCTCATCGGCATCAGCAACTTCATTCGCAACCCGGCGTATCTGCTGATCATGGCACTGATGGGCGTCGCGGCCTCCATCGTTTACATCCGCTTCCGTGCCAGCGGCGTGGGCCGCCGGACGCTGGACCGCTGGAAGCTGAACATCCCGCTCTTCGGCAAGGTGATGCGCCTCTACCTCTTCGGCCAGTTCGCGCGCACACTGGGCACGCTCATGGGCAACGGCGTCTCGGTCCTCACCGCGTTGAAGATCACGGAGCAGGTGCTGCCCAACGTGATGCTCAAGGAAGCCATCGCCAAGACCCGCGAGGCCGTGACCGACGGCAAGACCCTCGCGCAGCCGCTGGCCCGCAGCCAGGTCTTCCCGCAGCTCATGATTGATCTCATCCGCATCGGCGAGGAGACCGGCGACGTGCCCGGCTCGCTCCGCAGCGTGGCCGAGACCTACGAGAACGACCTGAACACCACCCTGCGCGTGCTCATGAACCTCATCGAGCCGGTGATGATCGTCGGCATCGCCCTGGTGGTGGTATTCCTGCTGCTCAGCGTGCTGCAGGCCATGTTTGCAATTACGGCGAACATCGGGGAAGGGTTTAGTGGGAAATGAGGGCCACCTTCAAAGAGAGGGGTCGTGTTGCGTGGTGCGTGTTGCGTGCCAGAGCCAAACACGCAACACGCACCACGCAACACGTCTCTGCCTTCACCCTCATCGAGATCATGATCGTCGTGGGCATCCTCGCGATCCTGATGACCGTCGCGATCCCCGCTTTCGTCTCCGCGCAGAACAAGACGCCCATGCGCAACGCCCTGCACGGTGTGATGGAGGCCTGCGCCACGGCGCGTGCGCAGGCCATCCTGCGCGGCACCATCGTCGAGCTGCGCATCCGGCCGCAGGACTACACGTTTGATGTCTCGCCCACCGGGCAGACTGCGGGTTCGGGTGGTGCCGGCGGGGCACGGCCTGAACCCAAGGCCGGCGAAGGTCACGCCGTGTTCACCCTGAAGCTGCCGACCGAGGTAGGCATCGAGGAACTCGCGATCAACTTCCAGCCCTTCAAGGAAGCGGAACTGGCGGCCGTGCGTTTCCATGCGAACGGCACGAGTGACGAGTTCACCGTGGTGCTGCGCTCCCTCAGCGGCGAAATCCGCCGGATCACCCTGGACCCAGTGACGGGCCGGGCGGACTACTTCGTGATGCAATGAAGCTACGAGGGACAATGCGTGGTGCGTGGTGCGTGGTGCGTGAAGGCGACCGGGGGCTGCGGAGCGTTTTCACGCACCACGCACCACGCACCACGCTCGCCTTCACCCTCCTCGAGGTGATGATCGCCATCGGCATCTTCTTCATGTGCATCTTCGTGATCCTGGAGCTCGTCTCCACGAACCTGCGCCATGTCCAGCATCTCCAGAAGCCCCAGGTGGACATCGGCAGCCTGGCCTCCGAACTCTCGCTCACGAACAAGCTGGAGGAGGGCGGCGACTCCGGCGACTTCGGCAGCCTCTACCCCGGCGTTTCCTGGTCGCGCGACATCTTCGTGGTCGGCACCAACGGACTGTTCCAGGTGGACTTCACCGTGATGGATGGCTCGGGGAACGGGCGTTTCCCGGTGCAAAGCAAGCTGTCCATCTTCCTCTACCGGCCCGACTCGGTGATGGGCGTTGGGTCCGGCATTCAGGGTATTCCGACCAGACTCAAATGAACGTGACTGGAGACAAGCGTGGGGCGTGGGGCGTGGTGCGTGATGAGCACCGGACGCGTCCTAACGTAATCACGCCCCACGCCCCACGCCCCACGCTCGCCTTCACCCTCATCGAAGTCCTGCTCGCCATCGGCATTCTCGCGCTGGTGATGACGGCGATCTACGCAAGCTGGATCGCCGTGCTCCGCGCCTCCCGGACCGGCAACGCCGCTGCGGACGAAGTCCAGCGGATGCGCATCGCCCGGCAGTCGTTGGAGCAGTCGCTCGCCTCCGTGGTGCTCTACGCCGGCAACCCCCGCTACTACGCCTTCATCGCGGACACCACGGACGAGAAGTTCGCCTCGCTCAGCTTCGTCGCCCACCTGCCGCAGGACTTTCCCGGCAGCGGGTTTTTCCCGAACGAACCGTTGCGCCGCGTGACCTTCGCGGTCCAGCCCGGCACCAACAACGGCTCGCCCATGCTCGTGCTGCGGCAGTCCTCGTTGCTGACGCCGACGAATTCGCCCATCGAGGAATCCTACTCGCTCACCCTCTCGCGGCACCTGGCCATCTTCGGGGTCGAGTTCTGGAGCACGAATCTGAACGACTGGGATGTGGAATGGCTCCAGACCAACCAGGTGCCCAAAATGATGCGGGTGACGCTTGGCTTCGGCGGCGAGAACAAGTCGGGGTCGGCCCCGGCGATCCTCGTGAGCAGCGTGATTTCCCCGGGCGGACAGGGCGTGATGCGCGAGCTGCAGGGAGTGGCCCCCTCGGCACCCGGCTTGATGCAGCCCGGGGGCGGCGGGGTCCGCCCTCCCATTCCGGTGCGCACGTTTTGAGTCGCGCATGAAGATCACCCCTCACCCCTCCGCCCGCTCCGGCATCGCGCTCATCATCGTGATGCTCGTGATCCTCGTGCTGGCGGTGCTGGCAGGCGGGTTCGCCTACTCGGTGAAGGTCGAGACCACGCTCGCGCGCAACGCCTCGCACGACTACGAGTTCGAGTGGCTCGGCCGCTCGGGGGTGGAGCTGGCACGCTACGTGGTTGCGCAGCAGATGAGCATTCCGAACGAGCCCTACGACGCGCTGAATCAGAAGTGGGCGGGCGGGCCGATGGGCACCAACGAGGCGCTGGCGGCTATCTCCCTCACCGATGTGCGGCTGGGCGCGGGCACCTTCAACATCAAGCTCACGGACTGCGAACGGAAGTTCAACATCAACCTCGGCGACCCGATGATTATCGGCCAGGCGCTCAAGCTCTGCGGCGTGGACGTGAGCGAGGCGAGCCAGATCACCGACTCGATCCTCGACTGGATTGACCCCGACGACAAACCGCGGCTCAGCGGGGCGGAGACCGACTATTACCTGGGCCTGACCCCGCCCATTCAGGCCAAGAACGGCCCGCTGGACGACCTGACCGAGCTGATGCACATCCGAGGCGTGTCCCCGGACATGTTTCACGGCACGGACCTGAGCCAGATTGACGTGCCCCGCAGTGTGACCGGACGCGCGCTGGCCGTGACCAAATACACCGGCCCGATCTACACCAACGCGCTGAAGGACATGTTCACCACCACCTCGGCGCGCACCATCAACCTCAACACCGCCTCCGCACTGGTGCTGCAGGTGATTCCCGGCATTGATGCGAACACCGCCCAGGCGATCCTCAACCGCCGCGCCGGACCCGACGGCCAGGACGGCACCGAGGACGATGTGCCGTTCCGCAGCCCGGCAGAACTGAACAGCGTGCCGGGGATCAACCCCCAGGCCGTGCAGCAAATGGCCCGGTTGTTCTCCGTGCGCAGCCAGACCTACGAGGTGGCGGTGGAGGTGGACATCGGCGGGCAGAAGCGGACGATGGTCGCGCTCATCTTCCGCGCCAGTGCGCGGGACGTGCGCACGCTCTACACGCACTGGAAGTAAGCGGCCCGGTTCGGTGGAATGCCGCCCAGTTTCAGGCGTAGCGCCGGCCTCCGGCCCGCCGTGCCGCAGCGTCCTCGCTTGCCCGGCGGATGGAGACCAAGGTTGTGCTCGGATGCACCCAAAGCCAGTCCATTCCGCGCTCTGGAGCACTATCAGGCCGTGCCCGGCAGCCGGTAACGGTAGTCGCGGAACTGCCCGGGATTGCCCCGGTGGCCATCCTCCGCCGCGTGCAGGATGTTCACCATCTCCCGGGCCGTGACATAGTGCAGCCGCCAGCCGTTCTTCTCCGTGTAGGTTTCGGCCAGGTGCCGGTGGAAGGCCCGGTAAGGCTCGCCAAGGAACACGCCGGAGTTAGGCGGCGGCGCGCCATGCGAATGGAGCTTGATGAAGAACCACTCGGGCCGGCCCAGCACGTGGATGTGCTGCTTGAGCCACAACCGCATCCGGTCGGGCCGGGGCGGGTTCACGATCGTCAGGTCGGCGTTTTCCAGCCGCGGCAGGAAGCCAAACTTGCGCCGCTCCCAGTTCAGTCCCAGCGGCCCCTGCACGATGAGCAGATCACCGTAGCGTGGGCGTGACGCATCGCCTTTGTAGGGCGAAGGCCCGACCGGGTTCATCACGCGCGCCTGGACTCCGAAGTCGTGTGACTTGGGTTGCTGCCGGTCGAGCGCGTAGTAGAGCCGGTTGATGGTGCGCGTCTGGGTGCAGTCGGGCGCGGAAGGCAGCGTGAAGTCCGCGTAGCAGCCGGTTTCGTTCAGGATGGTCAGCTCGTTGTTGACGCCGCACTGGAGGCCTTCGGGATGCGCGTTGTCCAGCGCCCAGTCCCCGTGGACGAACCCGTAGCGCGAGCGCCCCTGCGCATCGAGGCTCAGGAAGCCGTGGCCCTCGAAGTTCGCCTTGCCCTCGAGCAGCCGGCTCCGCAGGTTCTCCGGCGTGTCACGGTCGTGGTGCAGGTGCAGCTCGACCTCGCCACCGGAGGTTTTCACCAGCGTGCGGACCTCGTTCAGGATGTCCCGGTCATACTGCTCGATGGGATAGAAATAAGTGTGCCGTGGATGCACGCCGTCCGCGTCCTGGAAGGGCGCGATGTTTTTGGGGAACTCCGTGTTCCACAACGCCATCCGGCGCAGCGCCTCGGCCTTGTCCGCGTGATGCAGCGGCTCGAAGTGGTCGCATACGCAGATGAGGATGTCCTTCACACCGTCCGGCCACGGCACCGCCCGCTGCCGAAGGTAGGCCGGCAGCCACAGGTTCAATGTCTTGAGCTGTTCAGCCATGGGAAGTGAATGCCGAAGCTCGAATGAAGATGTAAACCACCGGCCGGACGCGCCGTTCAGTTCCCTCTCCCCCATCGGGGGAGAGGGTTAGGGTGAGGAGGCGGGCGGCGAAGCGAAAGTGACGTCCAGATTTTCCTGAGCATGGAGTCCCGGCTTCAGCCGGTGGAACGCTGCCCGGTTCCAGACGCTGCGCGCGAAGCGTCTTGGGCCGCCGAACGCCGCACCGGCTGAAGCCGGGACTCCGTGCGCGAGTTGCGCGCGGAGTGACTGCGTCCGTTGCCGTCGCTTGAAATTCGTCCGTGGTCATGTTCACGCGGTGGGGCGGAAGAGCCGCCAGGTGAAGTGTGGCACAGTGTGCGCCGTGTTGAGCCGGGGAAGCTGGTGCAGGTCCATGCCGGGCCGCACAAAACCAGGCCGCGTGGTGACCGCGGCGGTGTAGGTGCGCGTGGCGAACTTCACCACCGCCGGATTAAAGTCACCGTTCGGATAGCAGAAGAACTCCACCGGCCGGCCCAGCCGCTTCTCCAGCAGCGGACGGCATTCCTGGATCTCTTCGATCAGCTCGCCGGGCTGGCAGTTGGCCAGGATCGGGTGGTTCGTGCTGTGCGCCCCGAGCGTGATGAGCGCCGGGTCCAGCGCCCGCAGTTCATCCCAGCCCATCAGGTCGTTCTGCAGCCGCTCGCTGTCGCTCGGCTGGAAGTCCGGCGTCGCACTCCGAATGATCTGCTCCAGGTGCTTCCGCGAGTGCGTGGGCAGCGTCTTCATCCAGTCCACCAGCGTGTTCGGCGTGGCCCCAAACTGGCCCAGGCTGTCCGCCAGCCTCCCCGCTACGGCAGCCGGCAGCGAAAGGAGCCGTCGCCGGCAGTCCTGGTTCCACAGCCACTCGGCCCGGTCCACCACGCCGGGACAGATGAAGAACGTGGCCGGCGCGCCGAGCCGCTGCAAAATCGGATAGGCCACTAGCCCGTTGTTCCGCAGACCGTCGTCAAACGTCAGCGCGACCTGGCCGTCAATCGCCGGGTTCGACTCGCGGATGTTCTTCACCAGCGTGGCGAGGGAAACGATCTTGAAGTGCTGCTGGAGAAACCGGATCTGGGCCTCGAAGACTTTCGCCGGGCAGTCGGCCACGCCGATCGCGTGAAAGGTGATGATGCGCCCGGCGTGCTGGCGCAGCGCCCGGCGAGCGGACTCGCCGCTGAGGTGAGCGGCCCAGTGCACGGCGGGTGCGATGAGGGACTTGAGGCCCATGCGCGCGCAGTCTAGCCGGACTTGGCCTTGCCTTTGAAGGCGGATTTCACCTTGCGCAGCAGCATGATGGCCGCTGAGGCGTAGTTGCTCTCCTCGACCAGCTCCCCGCCGAAGCTGTCCTTGAACTCGTTGATGTGCTGCAGCGCGGGGTCGGTCGTGTTGGCGGCATAGCCGCCGAAGTCGTAGGTCTTGAAACCCTGCTCGCGCAGCCACGTCATGTCGCGGAAGTGCAGCAGGCGGTTGGCCCGGCCGATGAGGTTTCGCCGTTGCTGGGCGTCTTCGCCGTCCGCCCCACGGAACTGAGAGGCGGAGTGCCAGAGCGTCGCGCGGCCGATGGACTTGTCCATCACGTAGCAGTGCATCACGAGCACCTCGGCCGCGTTGGTCATCTGCGTCACCGCCAGGTTCGGCCAGTAGGCGCGGAGAATTTTCGCGTCCATGGACTCCATGTCCTTCGTGGCCGCGAAGCCATTGTAGAACTGGAGGAACACATCGGGATTGTCCACCAGGCTGAAGGCAAGGCCCTCCTTCTGCGCACGGCGCACCTCGTATTGCGTGTTCTTGCGGAAGTCCTTCTGGATCGCCTCATCCGGGCGGTCCACGTTCACCAGCTTGGTGAATTTCGCATGGCGCTCGAAGCCATTCACCGGGCCGGTGAACTTGCAGTGGTAGTAATAGGCGAGTTTGAGGGCGTCACCGGACTTCGGCTTCGCGGCGAACCAGATGTGCGCGGCCTGCACGGCCTTGGTGCGCTGGAGGGCGAGGGGGATTGTGATCATGGGCGAAGGGGAGGAGCAGGATTAAGATCAGGATTAGGAGCAGGACGAGAAGGCTGGAATCGGGTTTTGGTTCGTGCTCGTGATCGTAATCCTGATCCTGCTCCGAAACTAGGCTGACTTCCTCCCCCGCCCCAGCCGCCCCAGCTTCCGCGCCCAGTGCAGCGGCAGCGAGATGTAGTTGCTCTCCTCGATGAGCTGGCCGCCGAAGCTGTCCTTGAACTCGTTCACCTCCTGCAGTTCAGGATCCTGCGTGCCCAGCGCGTAGCCGCCCAGGTCGTAGGTGGTCACGCCCCGGTCCTTGAAGTTCAGCATGTTCAAGTAGTGCAGCGCGCGGTTCGCCCGGCCGATCAGGCTGCGGCGCTCGCTGTCGTCAGTGCTGCGGAAGAGCGAGGCCGAGTAGAGATGGTTCGCGCGTTTGAGGCTCTCATCCACGAGGAAGGCATGCATCACCAAGGCGTCCTGGTCCGAGCTGATCTTGGTGGCGAGCATCTTGGGCCAGTAGGCGCGGAAGCTCCGCTCGTCCAGCGGCGGGCGGCCCTTGCCCCGCGCAAACTCGTTGTAAAGATCGCGCACCTCGTCCGCGCTCTCGATTACCGCGTAGCGCAGGCCGCCCTCGGAGATGGCGCGCTTGATCTTCGGCTTCGTGTTCTTGCCGATCTGGTCGAAGATGTCGTCCTCCGTGCCCAGCAGGCTGATGAACTTGGTGTGCTTCGGCTCACGGACGAAGCCGCGCACCGGCTCGACGGACTTGGCCTGGTAGTAGATCGCCAGCCCCCACGCATCCGCCGGGTCCGGCCGCTCGGCGAACCAAGTGTGCGTGGCCTTGCCGAGCGGCAGGCGCTGGAGGGGAAATTCGAAACGAAGCATCGGGTCAGAATTGCAGGAGAGGGTTAAGAAAAAGATTAAGATTAAGAGTAGGATCAGGAGTAAGAGAAACTTCCTGGCCGATCCCCCTCTTACTCGTAATCTTAATCATAATCTTAATCCCGGCCATCACCATTTCCCCTGCCGATACGCCCCGCGCAGCCAGTTCACACAGCCGCCCACGGTCATCAGGTTGAGGAATACAAAGCCCGCCGGAACGGAGAACAGCTTCCATTTCAGCGTCGGCAGCACGAGCCCCACCAGCGCCAGCGCGTAGAAAGCGATGTGCGCGCCGAAGACCAGCCGGTAGAACGGCTGCTCCGCCAGCACGGCATTGCTCACCAACATCGTCACCATGAACACGGGCGCGACGATGCGGGAATACTTGTGCGAAAGCAATTGCCACCACAGCGGCGTGCGCCAGGGCAGCACCCAGCCGGGATGGTGTGCGAGCATCTGGAAATTCCCGGCCAGCGTGCGCAGCTTGCGCCGCTTTTCCTTCGCCGGATCGGTGGTCTGCGGATCGTAGGCCGGGGCGGTGGGATCAAAGCTCACGCGTCGGCGGTGGTTCACGGCGATCTGCATCGGGATGACCACGTCATCAAGCAGGGTGTCGTCCGGGATGGGCTGGAACAGCTCACGCCGGATGGCATACACCGCCCCGGTCGCGCCGATGGTGGAGCTGAACCGGCCTTCACTGGCGCGGATGAACTTCTCGAGCTTCCAATACAAATCCACCCCGCCGCCCACGCCAGTCGCTGCCGGGTCAATCTCCAGCGAGCCGCTCACCGCGCCCAGCGTCGGGTCGGAGAAATTCGCGACCAGTTCCGGAATCGTGTGCGGAGCGAAGCGCTGCCGGGCATCGCAGAGCACGACTATCTCGCCGCGCGCCTGCGGGAGGGCGGCGTTGAGGCAGGCGGACTTGCCGGAGCGCTGCTCGCGGGCGAGCACCTGCACCCGTGGGTTCGCGAGCGAGCGGAGCTTTGCCACGGTGCCATCCGTGGAGCCGTCCGTGACCACCAGCACGTCGAGCTTGTCCGCCGGGTAGCTGGCCGCGAGCAGGTTTTCCACGCGCGGGACGATGCGGGCCTCTTCGTTGAAGGCGACGAGCACCACCGTAACCGCAGGCGGATTCGCCGGAGCGGCCTTCAACGAAGTCCGGCCCGCAACCCTGGCCAGCAAGCCGATGAGCACCGGATAACCGAGGAAGGTGTAGAACAGCGCACCGAGGCTGAACCAGAACAGGAGTTGGCACCAGTCAGCGCTGGACATGGAGTAGGTTCGCGCTGCGGTGACTCAGATGTTTTGGATGACCCAGTCGCGGATGTAGATCACCAGTTGCAGACTGAGGTAAATACCAACGGCATCATACCAGCGGAACTTGGGCCAGGGCATGTAGGGCGATGGCGCTCCGGGCACGGCCCCCTCGCCAGTTTCCTTGATCGGCGGGACGTAGCCGGACGGCGGTCCCGTTTGCGGCTCGGCCCTGCCCATGCCCGTCTTGGCGGCCAAGGCCTGACGCGGCCGACCGGGCGCACCGCGAACGACCTTGCGTTCGGCGATGTAGTCCCTCGCGCTCACCGGCGCCAGCACAGGGCCGCCCGCAGCCACGACGAGCGGGCCGCTGTCCAACCCGATAACCCCGCCCCAGTTCTCGTTCGCTTCGCCGTCCGCCCTCGGCGAATAAGTGGGCGAGCGGTCCATCATGATGCGGTGGAACGCGCTGACCATCGCCACCATCACGAAGAATGCCGCGCGAAATCCGAAATCAATCATCCACGAGGACACGAAATAGCACGTCAGCATGCAGAACAACATGCGCCGCACCCGCTCCTCGTTGTCATCGGCCGTCTTGGCGCGCATGAGCGAATGGAAGCAGGTGTAGAGGATGCCCGAAAAGATGAGCAGGCCCCAGTAGCCGAACTCGGCCTGCACCTGGTTGAAGGACGAATGGGAGGCACGCGCCTTCAGTTCGCCTTCCTTCCTCAAGAACTCGCTGTAGAAGTTGCCGAAGCCCACCCCATACGGATAGGTCTCAAAGGCGTATTTTCCAAACTCGAAAGCATCCAGCCGCCCACTGACCGCCTCATCCGTGCGGCCTTTGCCTTGGCCAAGATCCACCTCACCGAAACGCGGGAGAAATTTGAGCCCGCCGGCCCCGAAGAAGAAGGCGAAGGCGACAATCAGTATTTGCACCCACTTCGGACGCCCAAACGCCAAGGTGGAAACAATCGCCCCGAAGCCGGAGATGGCCGCGCCCTTGGACTCCGTAAAGTAGGTGCACAGCAGCGGGAAAATGAGCATTACCCCGCCGACCTCCTTCACAAAGATCGGACGGCGGAAGAACATGAAGAAGTAGATGAGGGGGACGGCCACCATCACCGAGTGCCCCAGGCCGTTCGGATTGCTGAACAGGGATAGGTTCAGCGTCAGCCGCCCCAGCGAACCCGCCGTCGTAGTCTGGGAATCCAGCGGATCAATGCCCACCAGGCTCAGCAGCGCCATAATGGCAATGAACATGATGCACCCGCACCACCAGCCCAGATACTGGTAGATGCGCTTGAAATTGGAGAGCGCGATGACCGTGAGGAAATAGAAACCGACGTATTGGTAGATGTTGCTCCACAGGTCTCCAAACGCACCGGGGGTCCAGAACAGGATGTAAACGAAATAGGCGGTCACCATCCAGTCCTGTGGCGTGCGGATGACCTGCTTGAGCGTGACTCCACCCGGACGGATGAAAATGCCCACGCCGGCCACCGCGAGTGACAGGAAGGCCGGGCGGAAGGTGTCCAAAAAGCCGATGAAGTCCTGTGGGCGCACATACAGGAAGATCGCGAACATGACGATCCCAACAAAATCCATACGACAGGGAGGACTATGACGAAAATCCCTTCGCGAGACAAAATCTTTGTTTGCTCCTCAGAACGCCCGCCCGCCGTGCGCCATCGGAAATATCCCGAAGCCTTCCGGCCAAAAAGAATTCGCCCGCCCGCGGCCCGCCCACTAGACTGTCCGCGTGACCATCGAATACGTCTTCAAGCTGGACGACGGCCAGGCTTTCAACTTCGAGGTGGACACGGAGCGCGCCTACCAGGCCCGCTTCGACAAGGTCGAGCATCCCTTCTGGACCAAGCTGGACTTCCAGAAATGCACCCTCTGCCCGCTCTCCAGCGAGATGTTCCGCCATTGCCCCGCCGCACTGGACGCCAAGAAGATCACTGAGACCTTCCGGTCCATGCTCTCCTACGTCGAGGTCACGCTGGAGGTCCGCACGCCCGAGCGCACCTACGTGAAGCGCACCGATGCCCAGACCGGCCTGCGCGCGCTCTTCGGCCTCGTGATGGCCACCAGCGGCTGCCCGATCCTCTCCCGCCTCAAGGGCCTGGCCCGCACCCACCTGCCCTTCTCGACGATGGAGGAAACCATCTTCCGCACCGTCGGCGCGTATCTCATCCAGCAGTTCCTCGTCCACAAAAACGGTGGCGAGCCAGATTGGGAACTGCGCGGCCTGAACCTGCTCTACGAGCAGCTCCAGGAGGTGAACCGCTGCTTCAAAGGCCGCATTGACGCCGCCTCCGAGCAGGACGCGAACATGAACGCCCTCGGCTCGCTCATCTACCTCGCCATGGGGGTTTCCTTCTCGCTGGAGGCGCAGTTGCAGGAAATCCAGCACCTGACGATTTCCCCGGCGAAACTGGAGCACTGAGTTGGGGGCGGAGGCGTGGTGCGTAGTTCGTGGTGCGTGAACATCTCCGAACGCGCCCGGCCACACTCACGCACCACGCGCCACGCACCACGTCCCCACCCTACTTCATCGCCGTAAAAAACCGCTCCCACCGCGGCGCATACCACCGCTCCCGGTCAAACGACAGCACCACCGCCGTCGAACGCCCCACGATCTGGTCCCGCGCCACCGTGCCAAAGTAGCGCGAGTCCAGGCTGTTGTCCCGGTTGTCGCCCATCATGAAGTAGCGGCCGGGCGGAATGGTCATCGGCGCAAAGTCCCGGCGCGACGGCAGCGCAGGGGTCGTCATCACGGGATGCTTCCGTTCCGGCAACTGCTCGCTCGCGAACTCATGGTGCGGCTGCTGTCCGGCGGGGATGGCATTGACCGTGGCCGCGTCCAGCGCGGCGTAATCCACCGCGCGCCCGTTCAGATACAGCCGGTTGTTCCGCAGTTCCACCGTGTCGCCCGGCAGGCCGACGACGCGCTTGACCATGCGAAGGCCATCGGCCGGCGAGAAGAACACGACCACTTCGCCCCGTTGCGGTTCGCTCCACTCGGCCAGATGCCAGGTGGTGAAGGGCACCTTGAGATCGTAGGCCAGCTTGTTCACCCACACCCGGTCGCCCTCCAGAATGCTCGGCTTCATGGAGCCGGTGGGCACATCATTCCAGTCGGCCAGCGCCGAGCGAAGCGCGGTGGTGACGAACACGATGACCAGACAAGGTTTGAGCCACTCGATCCAAAAGCGACGGGCGGCGGGCTTCCAGCGCGCGGTTTTCATGCGGCGTTGGAACAAAGGAAGGGGTCTGCCGTTCAATCAACTCCCCATTCCCTGGCCAGAGCGCAGAAGGGAGAGCCCGCGAAACACGCCAAACACGCGAAAGATCGGTGAAATGGCTGGGAATCAGGGTGCGTTCTGGCTCCCTCTCCCTTCCTCGGAGGAGGGGAGAGGGTTGGGGTGAGGGGTAACGTGCGTCGGCGTTGGCGGCCACCACCTCTCATCCGGCCTGCGGCCACCTTCTCCCCTCCTCTGAGTAAGGGAGAAGGCGCACCTCGTGGCGTCCGGTGGCAAATTCCACGAACTGCAAACGGGCGTTGGTATCTGGCAGCGGCACACCAAATGACAGCCCATCTATTTTCGCGTCTTTTCGCGTGTTTCGCGGGCAAATCCGGAACTGGTCCCAGTCACCCCCACAACCCATCCGCCCGGCCCAGCATCTCCAGCAATCGCGCGTCCGCGGCGGGGAACTCATACCGTCCCAACGTCTCCCGCGTCACCCACGCCACCGCCTGACAACCAATCGCGCTCGGCTCCGCGCTGCCCTCCGCCAGCGTGCAGCGGAAGAAGCGCAGGTGAACGGATTTCTCCGGGTAGTTGTGGGTGATGCGCTCCAGCTCCTCATGCACGCACACCTCCGCTCCCAGTTCCTCCTGCAACTCCCGCCGCAGGCATCCCTCAAAAGTCTCCCCCGCCTCACGCTTGCCCCCGGGAAACTCCCACAGCCCGGCGAGATGACCACCCGCAGGCCGCTGCGTGATCAGGAGGCGACCGCCGCGAAAGACCAGCCCGGCGCTGACCTCCACCATGCGCGGAGTATTGGAGTGTTGGAGTGCTGGAGTCGTGTCCTTCATTACTCCACCACTCCATTACTCCAGTTCTCCGCCCCCCCACTACCGCCCCACGCTCTTGTAAACCCACCCGCGCCGCTCCATCTCCGCCGGGTCGAACAGGTTTCGCCCATCGAAGAGAATCGGATGCGACATGGAATGCCGCGCCCGGTCGAGATCAAGCTGCTTGAACTCCGGCCACTCCGTCGCGATCACCACCGCGTCGCAGCCCTCGGGCACCGCGTTCATGTCCGCCACGTAGGTGATCGTCTCGCCCGGCGGCAGCACAGCCTTGGCCTTGTTCATCGCCTGAGGATCGAACACCCGGATGGATGCCCCCTCCTTCAACAGCCGCTGGCACAGGTCAATCGCCGGCGACATGCGGACGTCGTCGGTGTTCTGCTTGAAGGCCAGCCCCAGCACGCCGATCCGCTTGTCCTTCAGCACCCACAAGGTGTCGGTCAGCTTGCTGAGGAACCGCTCCATCTGGTCCGCGTTGATGCGCTGAACCTCCTTGAGCAACTGGAAATCGTAGCCAAGCTGGTCCGCGATCTTGATGAACGCGCTGAGGTCCTTCGGAAAGCACGAGCCCCCGAAGCCCAGCCCCGCGTTGAGGAAGCGCCGCCCGATGCGCGCATCCATGCCCATCCCGTTGGCCACTTCCTCGACGTTTGCCCCGCTCGCCTCGCAGATGGTGGCAATGGCGTTGATATACGAAATCTTGAGCGCCAGGAACGAGTTCGCCGCGTGCTTGATCAGTTCGGCGGAGTTGATGTCCGTGACAATGATCGGTGCATTGAACGGCGCGTAGAGGTCACGCATGGCCGCCGCGGGCCGTTGCGAAGCGACGCCCACCACGATGCGGTCCGGCTTCATCAAGTCCTCCACGGCAAAGCCTTCGCGGAGAAATTCCGGGTTGCTCACCACGTCGAATTCCACCTTCGCCTTGCAGTAGCGCTTGATCGTCTCGGCCACCTTTTCGCCCGTCTTCACCGGCACCGTGCTCTTGTCCACGACGATCTTGTAGCTCGTCATCGCCCCCGCGATGTCCCGGGCCACGCGCTCGATATAGGACAGGTCCACCGAGCCGTCCGGCTGCGGCGGCGTGGGCACGGCGATGAACACCACGTCCGACTTCTGCACGCCCTCGGCCGTATCACCGGTGAACTGAAGCCGCCCGAGGGCGACGTTCCGCTTCACCAGGTCTTCCAGACCAGGTTCGTAGATGGGGATGCCGCCTTTGCGGAGGGTTTCGACCTTCTTCAGGTCATTGTCCACGCAGATGACCGTGTGGCCGACCTCGGCGAAGCAGGCCCCGGTCACGAGTCCAACGTAACCGGTGCCAATAATGGTGAGTTTCATGGCGGAAGAACTATCAGACCGACCACTCCAGCCCAGCCGTGGCCACGCCTACTTCTTGGCGGGCGCGTTGGTGGAGATCACGACCGGCGCATTCGTGGCCGGCGTGGCGGCGGCCGTCAGGCCGCCCGCAAGCTGCGGCTGACGGCGGAGGAGCTGGTCGCGCCGCATCTCGGCTTCCACCCGCCAGATGGTGGGGGGCTTGGCGCGGAGCACTTCGTCGTAATAGCGCAGGGCCTGGGCCGGCTCGTTCCGCTGCTCCTGCAGGAGGCCCAGCGCGAGCTTGGCCTGGTTGGCCACCGGGCTGCCGCCATGCACGGTGATTACCTGCTGATACGTATCCACGGCCTTGTCCGGCGTGCCGGCGGCCTCGAAGCACGCGGCGATGCCCAGCATGGCGGTCGGCGCCGTCGGGCTCGTGGGATCGGCGGCCAGATGACGCTCGAAGCGCATCCGGGCTTCGCCATAGTTGCCCTCGGCGAAGAAACGGTCGGCGGCCAGCAACTGCGCGCGCTGGGCGGCCTTGGTGCCGGCGTGCTGTTCCAACACCTTGAGATAGTCGCCGCCCTGGGGGCCCTTGCCTCCCTTGTCGCCCGGCTTGTTCAGCGCGGCGAGCGCGGCGTTCGCGTCGGCCTCCTTGCCGGAACGGACGTGCTTGTAGGTGAAAGCCGCCAGCCACAGCGCGAGCGCGGCTGCTCCGGCATAGGCGAGCTGGAGCTTGTGGGTTTCAAACCACGCCAGCACGTCAATCTGCCATGAGGATTGTGTTTCCTCGGGTTGCATAAATAAGGGGGCGCATCATCGGAGCGAAGTTCAAAAACGCAAGCCCAAAGGTGCGACAATTTAACGGGCGGCCGAACGCAACCGTGCCCGAAGGCAGCACCGAATTGCTGTGTCGTTCAGTGGATGACACCTGCACTTCCCCTTCCATGTGCCCGCTGCGCCCTTGTGCGGCCGGTTCAACCGCTGGTCACCGCTCCAGCTCATATTTCCGCACCCCGCTCAACTGCCCCGCCACCCGCAGCGCAAACAGCGGATTGTTCTTCAAGTAGCGCGGCCCCAGCCGCGCCGGCTCCTGGCACAGCCGGTAAAACCACTCCAGCCCGCTGCGCTGCATCCAGCGCGGTGCCTGGGCCTTGGTCCCCGCCAGCATGTCAAACGCCGCCCCCACGCTCAGCATCAGCGTCGTGTCCAGCCGGTTCAGGTTCGCCGCCATGAACCGCTCCTGCTTCGGCGTGCTCAGCCCCACCCAGAAGCAATCGGGCTTTGCCACCGCCACCTGCGCCGCGAGCGCCGCCTGCTCCGCGTCATCCAGCGGTCGGAACGGCGGCTCGTAAATCCCCGTGACCTGCAGGCCGGGAAACTTCGCCGTGAGCACCGTGCGCAACCGCTCCGCCGTGCCATTCGCCCCACCATAGAAGAAGTGCCGCCAGCCGCGCGCCACCGACTCCCGCATCACCAGCGTCATCAGGTCCGGGCCATACACCCGCCCCATCTCGCGCCGCCCGGCCAGCCGCCCCAGCCACACCATCGGCATCCCGTCCGGCGTGTTGAGGAAGGCCCGGTTAAGAATCTGGCGGAACTCCGGATCATCCTGCGCCTCGCTCACCCCATGCACCCCGGTGACGCACACATAGCCCTTGCGCCGCTCTGCCACCGCCTGCGCGATGGCCGCCAGCGCCGTCGTCAGGTTCAGCGCGCTCACCCCCACGCCCAGCACATTCACCCGTGCCGGTGTCGGAGGACCCGGATCCGTCGGGGAAACCCCCGTCGGCTGGCCCGGATGATCGCGTTCAGTCATCGGCGACAGGCTTCCCGTTTGCGGCTCCAAAAGTAAAGTCTGCTTCTGGCCAGGTCTCAGGGCCGAACCACCAACAAGGCAGTGACGCGGTCGTTGCTTTGCGCTATGCTTCCGCCAACGTGAATGCTGTAAAGCCAGCCCTCGAGTTTCCCCCGCAGCCGGTGGCGGAGTTCTGTCGGCGCAATCGCATCCGCCGTCTCTCGCTCTTCGGCTCGGTGCTGAGGGCCGATTTTCGACCGGACAGCGACGTGGACGTGCTCGTGGAGTTTGAGCCGGACGCCCGCGTCGGTTTCTTCAAGCTCGTGGATCTACAGGATGAGTTGTCAGCCATGATTGGTGGTCGCGAAGTGGACTTGAGGACGCCACGCGATCTCAGCCGCTACTTTCGCAACGAGGTCGAGCGCGGCGCTCAGGTGCAGTATGCCAGCGATACCGCCAAATGACCTGGTGCGGCTCCGGCACATGCTGGACATGGCGAGGAAAGCCATGGCGTTCGTGGACGGTAAAACCCGAGCCGACCTCGAAACGAATGACCAACTCGCACTGGCCTTGGTGAGAGCGCTGGAAGTCATCGGCGAAGCGGCCAATCATGTGTCGCCACAAGTGCGTGGAACCGTGCCGAACATTCCCTGGCGACAAATCATCGGAATGCGCAACCGTATCATCCACGCCTACTACGACGTAGATTTGGACATTGTCTGGGAGACGGTCCGTGATGACCTGCCGCCGCTGGCTGCGGCGATTGATGCAACTTTGGAGTCGTCACCTCCCGGCGGGACTTGATGGCCGCTCCGCCCGCGTCTCCAAAAACGCCTTCAGCTCCTGCGCCGTCTTCCCGCCGAACCCCGGCACCTCCGCGATCTGCTCCACGGTCGCGAGCCGCAGACGATGGATGGACCCAAACTTTTTTAGCAGCACCTGCTTCCGCGCGTCCCCGACCCCGGGGAACTCATCCAGAATGCTCTCGGAAATCTTCCGCAGCCGGAGCTGCGCATTGTAGCTGTTGGCCACGCGATGCGACTCATCCCGCACGCGCTGCAGCAGCTTCACCGCCGCATGGTCCAGCCCCAGCCGCAGCGGCGCGCCCTCGCCGGGCTGGTAGATCTCCTCGAACTCCTTCGCCAGCCCGATGATGGCGATGTGGCCCAGCCCGAGCTTCGCCAGTTCGGCGCACGCCGCATTGAGCTGCCCCCGCCCGCCATCAATCAGGATCAGGTCTGGCAGCCGCACCGCTGACGGCACCTTCGGCACCCACGGCGCTGTCAGCTCATCGCGACTCGCCGCATCATGGACAATGGCATCGAACGCTGAAGTGGGGCGGGTCTCCGGGGCTTCTTCACCTTCCTCCGGCGCGTGAGGGGGACACTCCTGTCCCCCGGCAGCCGCTCCTGGAGGATTGCCCTGGCCCTCTGGTAAAGGGGACAAGAGTGTCCCCTCCACCTCCTTCTTCAGCCGCGAGTAGCGCCGCCGGATCGTCTCCGCCATGCAGGCAAAATCATCCTGTCCCGTCACCGTCTTGATCTTGAACCGCCGGTAGTTCGTCCGGTCCGGCCGGCCGTGCCAGAAGCTCACCAGCGACGCCACCGCGAACGTGCCGCTGATGTTCGAGATGTCAAAACCCTCGATCCGCGCCGGCGGCTGCGCCATGCCCAGCACCTTGGCCAGCGCGCGCAAATCCGACTCCGGGTTGATGGACACCGGCAGCTTGTAGGGGATGCGCTCGAACTTCTCCGTCTTCTGCGTCGTGCTCTTGATGTCCTTCAGCAGGTCCCGGAGCTGCGCCGCCTGCTCGAAGTCCAGCGCTGCGGCGGCCTTCTTCATCTGCGCCTCCAGTTCGGTCGCCATCTCATCGCACTGCCCGTCGAGGAAGTCGCACCCCGCGGTGACCTGCATCAGATACTGCTCGCGCGTCACGTTCCCGATGCACGGCGCGGTGCAGACCTTCATGTGCGCGTAGAGGCAGTGCTTGTAATCGCTCGCATCGGGATTGAGCGGCCGGCACCCGCGCAGATTGAACTTGTGCCGCACGAGGTTAAGTGTCCGCCGCAGCGCCCCCCCGCTGGCGAACGGCCCGAAGTAACGCGCCCCATCCTCAATCCGCAGGCGCGTGAGCGTGAAGCGCGGGATGGGGTCGTTGAGGTTCACCTTGAGCATCAGGAACCGCTTGTCGTCGCGGAACGAGATGTTGTAGCGCGGGTGAAACTCCTTGATGAGCTTCCCCTCGAGCAGCACCGCCTCCGCATCCGATTTCACCACATGCCAGTCAAAGTCATGAATCGCCTCGACGAGCGCATTGAACTTCAAATCCCACCCCAGCCGCCGCGACGGATGAAAATACTGCGACACCCGCTTGCGCAGATCCCGCGCCTTGCCCACGTAAATCACCGTGCCAAACCGGTCCTTGTGCAGATACACACCGGGCCGGTGCGGCACCTGCGAAAGCTTGCTGCGGATGTGATCGGTGACGGGCATCGCTAGTCGTGAACATAAGCCCAGGTGCCGATGCGTTCCAGCACGCCTCGTGAGTCAAGAACCTCGTAGTTTTGATTCGGCAAATAAACTACCTCGCCGTCGTCACGGATGGCGAGACGGTTGAATCCGGAAAACAGAGGCGGATGAGGTGCATGCACGGAAATGGTCCAGGCGTTTTCATGCTGAGCGTATCGCACCGTGCGGGTGTAAAAAAACTCGGCTGAACTGTTCAGACCCGGCTTGGGAATCGCAGGGAGGTATTTTGGCAGAAGTTCAGTCAATACGCGCGGCGCACCGTGGGTTGACTCGAACTTGCGAATGGCGGTGATCAAGGGCTCGGCTCGGGCCGCCATTCCTTGGATGGCCTGTTGCCTGATCGGTTGGCTTAAACGCTCGCCAAGGTAAAGGCAGGCCGGGGCAACCACAGCGCAGAGCAGCAGCCACGCAGCGTTTCGTCGCCACCGTGGAAAACAGCAACAAACAAGGCAAACCGGGATGGCTAAAGCCGCTCCTATCAAGAGACAAGCAACCGCAAGCTGCAATAACCAGCCGAGGAAGCCAACGGGCATCCCACTCCAGGATAACCATTCAGATACCGGCCTCAACACCAGCGGCAAAGAAGTGATGCCCAACAATCGCCACCGACTTGAACGAGCCCAACTTGGCACTGTTGGCCGTGGCGGAGGTTCGGCTGGCTTGATGTCACAGTCAGGCATGGCTATTCCGACAGCATATCCTCCAGCAGCGCCGCCTCCCCATCCGACCTCACCACAAGCCAGTCATAGCCATGGTTGGCCTCGCCCCCCGGCCGATGCGGCACCTGCGAGAGCTTGTTGCGGATGTGATCGGTGACAGGCATCGCTATTCGTGAACGTAAGCCCAGGTGCCGATGCGTTCCAGCACGCCGCCCCAGCCGCGTTTGGGGTAGTTCTGGTTCGGCAAATAGATGAAGGTGTTAAAGCCAACGCTTGCGACTGGCGGACGAACGGTCAACCACCATTGGTTCCCGTCACTTCCGTCGTCGGGCGATGGCCGATGATAGCGGAATTCTGTAGTAACGCCAATTCCAGGGGTTGGAATCGCCGTGAGCTGGCCCGGAACCAGTGCAGACAAATGCTCTGGTGGCCAGCCGTTTGCATCCTGATACAGCCGGATGGCAGCGATGAGCGGTTCGGCTCGGGCCATCACATGTTCGAGTGCCTTTCGCTTGATGGGCTGACTTAGGATCAGTCCGAAGACGAAGCTGGGAATGCCGATAAGTGCGCACGCCAACAGGCACCGTGAATTACGGCGGTTGTGGTTGAAGCAGAATCCAAAGAGCGCCGTCGGCAACGCAATAATCGCTCCGAAAAGAACCAGCGGCAGGCCGAACGAGAGCCAGAGCCCAATGTGGTGGAGGAACGAATCCTGCCAAGCGAGCCACTCCGCCAATGGCACCAGAACGACCTGGCCGACAGCGAGTCCCAACAGTTGCCATCGGGTTGAACGACTCCACTCCCTGAAGAATGGCTTGGCAGAGGGTTGGTCGCAATCAGGCATGGTCATTCCGGCAGCAAATCCTCCGGCAGCGCCATCAGTTCCCCACCGCTGTCCAGCCGCCAGATGATCCGCCCATCCGCCGCCCTGCGGACCACCACGCCCCGCGCCGAGCCACGCAGTGTTTTCACCCGGTCACCGGGTTGGAATTCAGTCGCTATTGAGGTGAGATCCTCAACCATCCTGATCATCATCTCATGGTCGAGCACACCGGCGATGGAGTGGGCAATTACGGACGTGACTTCTCGAAGCCGAGCGGCGGGCAGGTCCGCGAACACGGCTGCTGCGATTTGGCGACCGACATCAGCGAAGGTATTGCCGTTGAAGAAGAGGAACGGAGCGCGGCGATGGCACTGCCTCAGAAAGACTATGGTGTCGGCGAGAGTGAGGACTTGCGTTCGCTTTGCTTCCCACTCTCTTGCGCACGCTTCTTGAGTCTCTCGATTAGCGCCGTGCTGCGCTCGACCTCTTTCGCACGCTCCTCGGTTGAGGCCGGTGACAAACTCCCAACTCCGGTTTTTGAGAAAAGCGGCTCGGGCTTGTAACGGTGATTGTTCGCCAGGACCTCCTCCATGATGTCCTGATCGGTCAGTTGTTCCAGCAGGTCGAGACGGAGTTTCATCGGGCATAACGTAGCGCAAGTCCGGGCGTTGCGCCAAGCTGGATTCTGCTCAGGTCTTCGTCAACTCCGGCCGCTCCATAAACGCATAGCACAGCAGATGGCAGATGCCCATGTGTGCGTCCTCCACCCGGCCGTAGTGCGTGTCCGCAATGACAATCACATCCTTCGCAATCTCCGCCAGCTTGCCGCGCTTGGCCCCGACCAGCGCGATGGTGTGCAGGCCGTTCGCGTTCGCCCACTCGATCGCCTTCACGCAGTTCGGCGAGCTGCCGCTCACGCTCATGGTCAGCGCGATGTCGCCGGGCCGGCCGTAGTTCTGAAGCTGGCTGGCGAAGACGTCCGCGTAGGAGTAGTCGTTGCCCAGTGCGGTGAGCCAGCTCACGTTGTCATTGAGCGAGAGCACGCGGAAGCGCTTGCCCAGCTTGTCCGACGCGCCCTTGCCCAGATCGGTGGCGAAGTGCGACGCATTGGCCGCGCTGCCGCCGTTGCCGAACACGAAAATCTGCCGGTCCTCCCGGTGCGCCTGCCGGAGCGTTTCAATCAGGCGCGCGACCGCCTCCGCCGGAATCGAATCCAGCACGGCCTTCTGCTTCGTCACGTAATCGGAAATCCAGTCGTTCATCGCGTCCACTGTGGCAAGCCGGAGGCGGGTAGCGCAAGCCTCCGGGAAGTGAAGGGGACACTCCTGTCCCCTATTAGCTCCCCAGCGCACCTCCCCGGACGGCGGGGTAAAGGGGACAGGAGTATCCCCTTCACGGCCCCGCCTAAATCTTCCACCCCTCGCGATACTTGTGCTGGATGAACTGGTCCGCCTCCGGACACCCCTTCGCCTTCAGCGTCTTCGCATCCCAGATCAGCTTCTTGCCCACCCGGAACGCCACGTTCCCCAGCAAGCCAGCCTCGGAAAGCGGCCCGCCGTAGGCGAAGTCACACTCCGCCTTGCCGCCGGTCTTGATCGCTTGGATCCACTGCTCATGGTGCCAGTTGCCGCCCTTCGCATCCGGCACGAACGGCGTCGGCGGCTTGAAATCCACAAACTTGTCCTCGGGCAGCAGCAGCCGCTGCGTGTAGTTCGCCAGCAGCCGCCCGTTCTCGCCGACGAACAGCACCCCGCCGCCCTTCCACTTGTCCAGCAGCGGGCCGAGTTCCTCCGTGGGCCGATACTTCCCCTGATACCAGGTGAGCTTCACCGGCGGCTGCTTGCCTCGCGCGGGATATTCGTAACAGACCTTGAGGTCCACCGGCACCAGCTCCGGGTCCACCGCCGGGCCTTCCGCCTCGACCGTCAGCGGATACTTCAAGTCCAGCGCCCAGTGGGCCAGGTCGCTGAAGTGGCACCAGAAATCCGCCAGCGTGCCGCCGCCAAAATTCCAGAAGTGCCGCCAGTGAAAGGGCACATACTCCGGCCGATAGCTGACATACTGCACCGGGCCGAGCCAGAGATCGTAGTCGAGTGACGCCGGTGCCGGCGGCGGGTCTGCGACCACCACCTTGTTCCCGTAGATCGCCCCCGCCCAGACATGCACCTCCTTCACCGCGCCGATGGCCCCGCTCTGCACCAGTTCCACGCAGCGGCGGTAATTGTTGCCCGGGTGCGAGTGGATCTGGTTGCCCATCTGCGTCACCCGCTTGGTCTGTGCCGCCGTGTCCGTCATCACGCGCACCTCGGAGATCGTGCGTGCCAGCGGCTTCTCGCAATACACATGCCGGCCGCTGCGCATCGCCGCCACCGCGCAGACCGCGTGCGTGTGGTCCGGCGTGCCGATCACCACGGCATCAATGTCCTTTTGCTCCAGCATCTTGCGGAAATCCCGATACTTCTTCGCCCCGGGAAACTTCTCGCCTGCCTTGTTCAAATGCGCCTCGTCCACATCGCAGAGCGCCACGATGTTCTCGCCCTTCACCCCCTCGATGTCCCCCGCCGCGCGGCCCGCCGTGCCGATGCACCCGATGTTGAGCTTGCCGTTCGGCGAGCCCTGGCTGCGGAGGAAATACGGCGCCGCCACGACGGCGGACGTGGTGGCGAGGAAACGGCGGCGGTTCAAAGGTGAATTCATGCGTGGGGAATTGGAGTGTCCGGGCCGGGCCGGTTATTCAGGGCAAGGTGGAAAAGTAATTAGTAATTAGTCCGCCACCCGAAGGCCTTTGGCGAGTAATCACTAATTACTAATCACTTCCCCTCCCGCCCCGCCACCCACCGCACCGCCTTCGGCACGAAATGCTCCAGCCCCGCCGTCTGCTCCGGGTGCGGGCTGCTCACGAGCACGCGGCCCTTGCCGCAGGTGCCGCCGACGATCGCCGGCGAGTTTACCATGAGACCGGCTGGCGTCTCGTTCTTCGCCAGTTCCGTGCGGAAGAAGGCCAGCGGCTCGAAATCCGGCAGCAACTCGACCTGCGCCGGCACAAAGATCGGACCGTTCACGTAGCGCACGTCAAACTGTCCCGCCGGCGTGCCAAAAATCTCGCGCCCGCGCTCCGTCAGTTCCAGCTTCACCGTCCCCTCGCCCCGCCGCCACTTCGGCGACGGCGTCTTCGCATCCAGCACCTTCACGCCCCAAGGAAAGCCGCTGCACGCCAGATACGCACCCGCGCAAATGCCCACATACCCGCCGCCCGCCTCGACAAATTCCTTCACCTTCGCGCGCCCCTCCTCGCCAATCGCCTCGGCCTGCTTGCTGCCCGAGCCGCCCGTGAACATCACCACGTTGAAGCCCGCCAGCTTGCCCGCGCGGATGTCCTCCGGCTTGAAGATCACGAGCTCCACGTCCTTCTCCTTGGCCAGCAGTTCCTTCACCCGCGGCACGCCCTTGCCCGTGCTCCCCTCCGCATCATACAGCGCCACCCGCACGGCGGCCGAAGCGCGGGGAGCGACGACGAACCACACGACAAGCAGGAAGCTGACAAGGCGGCTCACTTTCATGTCCGCAAAAATGCCAAGCCGCCCCGCCAAACGCAACCGCCTCGACACCACCTCGCGGAGCGCCGGTCTCCGACCCGGCGCGTTCCTCTTGCTGACATCCGCCGGTTCCTTGCTAGCCTGTCCCATCATGAAACGCCCCTGGCGCACCGCGTTGCTGCTGCTTTCCCTCTGCTGCCTGCTGAGTTCCAGTCCCGCCCGCGCCGCCCAGCTCAAATCCGAATCCTTCGACCGCGACCCGCAGTGGGAAGGCGTCAACAACCGCATCGAGCCCAAACACACCCCCACCGTGACGCAGGACTTCGGCTGGAGCGCAACCGCCTTCGCCAGCCAGACGCCGGGCGAGGTGGGCGGACGCGTAACACGGTCCACCAAGCCGGCCTCCTACGGCGACCAGATCACCAAGACCCTCAACGACAAGCTCACCGCCTCGGGCACCTTCGCCCTGACCGCGTCCTCGCCGGGCGCGGGCCTGTTCTTCGGCTGGTTCAACGCGAGCCAGCCCGGCGGCGGCGGCCGGCCCATGCAGTCGCTCGGGCTGGACTTCGACACCGAAGGCAAAGGCGGCCGGCTCGCCGTGCGGCTTATCACGAGCGCGAACCGGACCTGTGGCACGTTTATCACGCCGTATCTCCCCGGCAAGTTCCGCCCCACGCCCATCAAGAAGGACGGCACCCGCTACCACTGGACGCTCGACTACGATCCCCAGGCCGCCGCCGGCCGGGGCAGCTTCACCTTCACGCTGCGCAGCGACACGCACACGGCCCAGGACTACGGCCCGCTGCCGGAGGCGTCCCAGAAGGAGGCCCAGGCCCGCTTCCCCAACACGACGAAGTTCACCGTGGACCTCCCCGAGGGCTTCCGGCAGGAGGGCGCGGCCTTCGACCGCTTTGGCCTGATCAACATGATGAAGGCCGGCGGCACGATGACCATGCACTTCGCCAACCTTCAGCACGACGGCAAGACGGAGAACTTCACGCGCGACCCCGGCTGGCTCGGCTCCGGCAACCGGGCCACGTATCAGGACCGCGACCAGGTCGGCGCGCACAACTTTGGCTACAGCCCGAACACGAGCTTCGCCGGCGGCGCGCCGGGCGAGTTCGGCGGCAATCTCTGGCGCAGCGGCGACTACGGCTACTACGCCGACCGCATTGGCCCGCTGACCTTCGAGGACCGGCTGGAGGCCAGCGGCAAGGTGATCCTGCAAGTCGGCGCTCCGGATTCGGACGTGTTCCTCGGCTGGTTCAACAGCGCGGTGAAGGAGCCTTATGAAACGGGACACTTTCTCGGCGTGCATGTGGGCGGGCCGACGCGCGTGGGCCACTATTTTCACCCGGCGTTCTCGACGGCGAAGGGCACACACGGCCTGGCCGAGAGCGGGCCGCTGCTCGCGCCGGGCAAGCCCTTCACCTGGTCGTTTGTCTATGACCCGGCAGGCAACAGTGGCAAAGGCGAAGTGCGGGTGACGTTGGGCAAAGAATCCGTGACGCTCGCCTTGAAGGACGGCCTCAAGGCACAGGGCGGCCGCTTCGACCGCTTCGGCCTGTTCACCTCCACCGCCGGCGGCCAGTTGGTGCGCATCTATCTCGACGACTTGAAATACACGACCGCACGCAGCGCTCCGTGACCAGCCCTGGCCACCGGACCCGTGCTACCGCACTGGCACGATAATCACGGGCGCAACCCCGATCACGGGCCCATGCCCATGCCCATGCCCGCGTCCGTGCCCATGTCCCCCGTTGTCGGTCACCAGACAGCCAGTCGTCATGAGCAGGGTGACAACGCAGGCCAGCAGCAGAGTCTTCATATCCAGTTTGGTTGCTATCTGGAATTACGCTACGGGGCGGGCACCGACTTCTCCATGGGGTGAAAGACTGTGTCCAATTGGCCGGGTCCGTTCTCCCGCCACCACCGCGTAGCTCGACATTCCAATATCGAGATCAACCGCGCCCCCAGCCCTTCCGCACTCGACCTTGAAATGCCGAGGAGCCCAGCCTCCACAGAATCACCCCCCTTCCCACCCACCCATTCGACACGATGCGCTCCCCTCTCCCGCTCCTCCATGGAATGGAGGAGCGGCGAGGGAGAGGAGGCGCCTCGCTGCAAGGACCACCAAAGTGACGAACTCCCTTTCGATAACTCCCCAAAGATTCAGTGAAGCCAAAGATTGGAATCCAACATCCTTGTCTTGCTCAAATCGTTGGGTCCCCTTCCGGTCCCCGGCCTGAACCGGACGTATGACCACCGGAGCCGCCGCTTGAATCCCCCATCTATGGTCGCCTTGAATCTGCGGGGAACACTCTGCGGCTCACTTCTTCTCCGCCTTCCGCAAAATCTCCGCATGAACCCGGGCCACGTCGCCCATGTAGCCGTTTTGATCCGCCCGCTCGGCGGCCTTGAAGATGTAGTCGCGCGCCTGCTTCGCATCGCCAATCGCCTCGAAATAGATGCCCAGGTAAAGGTTCGCGTAGAACACCGGCTCGCCCGCGCGTGTCTCGGCCGGTGCGGCCTTCGCCGCCGCCATCACATCCTCCGGCTTCGCCTTGCCGGCGAAGAGCTGATGCACCTGCGCCATCGGCACGCGGCCGTCGCCCTCGATGGGGATGAGGTTCTTTTTTGCCGACTCCAGCCCGTCCGCGCGCGCCACGCAGAGGAAGTGCCAGACCGCGTTCTCCACGTCATTCGAGTTCACCGTCTGATGGATCTCGAACTGCTCCTTGCCGTCCTTGAAGCGGCCCGCGTAGTAGAGCGAGATGCCGCGCTGCCAGTGCTGCGGCCTCTGCCGCGGCTCCAGTTCGAGCATCTTGTCGAAGTCCGCGATGGACTCGGCGATCTTGCCGAGCTTGAAGTTCGCCTCCCCCCGCGCCTGCCAGGCACTCGAAGACTTGGGGTCCAGCTTGATGACCTCGGAATAATCTGCCGCCGCCTTCGCGTGCTGGCGCTGCGTGACGTAAAGCTGCGCGCGCAAGAACCAGCTCTGGGCCTGCTTCGGCGCGGCTTCCGTAAGCTGCGTCGCAAACTGAATCGCCTTCGGAATGTCCCCGCTCCGATAAGCCGCAATCGCCTTCTGCGCGATGTCCGCCGTATCCGCCTCCTTCGGCCGCAGCGGCTGCGCGGCAACCTGCCAGGTCGAAAACACAAGCACCGCGAAGGCAACCAGCATCCCCGACAACCGCCACCCATGCTCCGTCATCGTGATGGTAGGGCGCGTCTGTCCCCAGCGCGCCGCTTGGACACCCGAACGGTTGAGGTGGCGCGCAGTGTCAGAAGCGCGTGTGGCAGAGATGACGTTGAGGAGCTTCATGTGCTTTTGGTTGAACCAGACTTTCACCGCCCCGCCGCCTTGCCCGTCTCCGCCACCGCCGTGGTGGTCACAAACTTGAGCCGGCAATAATCCTCATAGCGATGGAACGAACTGGCCGTGAGCGGCGCGCAGCTCGTCAGGTCCGGTGACTCAAAATTCTTCGAGTAATCGTAGCGGCACAGCGCGAACCGCCAGACCTCGCCCGTCTTCGGCCCGCCGCCCGTGCGGTAAAAGTCCTTCCACGGGATGCGCCCCTCGACCGACCACCCCTTGTCGTCATCCTGCCAGTTGTTGAGCGTCCCGTTCAGCACCACCGCCGTCTTCAGATTGAACTTGCCGTCCTCCGCCGAACTCAGCGCCCGCCGCATGCCACCGTAACCCCGCGACGGCAGGAAGGTGTGGAACTGCGCGTTGAGCGGGTTGATCTGGAATTCGTAATACGCGTTCTTCTGCTCGCTCGGCTTGAAGAACAGCTCGAAGACATCGTTCTCCCAGATGCGCCCGTTCGTCTGGCGCTCGTCCGAGTAGAGGTCGGCATCCACCATCTCGGAGTGGAAGTAGAGATACTCGTCATCCCAGAGCAGCCGCGCCTTGGTCTTGGTCCGGCCCGTGCGGTTCTGCCAGAACGTGACGAAGGACTCGATCACCACCGCCTTGGCCCACGCCGGTTCGTCGGCCTTGCCATCCACCTTGATGGCCCCGGTCGCGCGCGGGCATTCGTAGTAGTCCGGGATGACCAGTGGCTGGCCCGGGGCGGCGGCGGACGTGGAGACGGCGAAACCGCACACGAGGGCCATGAGCCAGCGGCGGCAGAAGCGAGTGGTGTTCACGCGCGCACGATAAGAACGAACCGCCCCGGCGTAAACCGTGAACTTGCGAGGAACCGCTGGTAAATCGGCCGCAAAAACTCCCCAAAGATTTGAGCAGGACAAAGATCAAGCGGTCTCCATCTTGGTCTTTCCCAAATCTTTGGGCGCTTCTCCCACGACTCTTCTTCCAACCCGCGATGAGTTTCACACTCTGGCCACATGCGCACCCGGTTCGCTTCTCCTCTCCCCCATCGGGGGAGAGGGCTGGGGTGAGGGGGCGCGCCACCTTCGCCGACCCGCCACGAACGCCACCCTGCCCTCCCTCAGTTTTTCCTGCCCAAAATCTTCCTGCCAAATCCCCGTCCCCGCTATTCCACCATCCGCGCCCCAATCGTCGCCAGTTCCACCAGCCGGTCCTCCGGCTGCCCCGCTGCCCAGCAGATGCCCCGTAGCGCCAGCACGCGGAACACCGGGTCATCAAACGTCCAGTTGTAATGCCCCGGCACGGCGACGAACACCCGCCCCTTCCCCACCGTGCGCGTCCAGAGCTGCGGCCGGAGCTGACCGTCCTCGGTGCCGCTCGCGAGCAGTTGCACGTCCTTCGGATCACCCTGGAACTGCCAGTAGGTCTCATCCACGAACTTCTCGCGGGTGAAGCTCGTCGCGGTGAAACCCTTCGCCAGCGGGTGCTCATGGAAGACCAGGTCAATCGGTCCATGGCGGAACTTGAGCTTGCTCGAATCACTCGCCAGCCCGATGCGCCGGGCAAAGGCCAGCGCGTTCGTCCGCGCCTCCACCGCCCAATGGAAATAAACCGCCCCGCCGCCGCGCGCGAGGTAGGCGTCGAGTTCCTTGCCCCGCTCCTCGTTCCACACCGGGTTGTTGTTGAAGAAGCAGATCACGTTCGCCTTCGCAAACTGATCGGCGCTCGGCCACTTGTCCGCCGTGCTGACGGTCACGCCATCCGCGAGCGGGAGCAGCGTGCTCCAGCGCTTCTGCCAGAGCGGATAATCATGCTCCCCCTTCCCATGGTCCTTCGGCCCCGCGCAGAGAACGACGTGCATCGGGGTAGCAGCCGACGTAAGGAGGCTCTGATTTGATTCCGCATTCCGCATTCCGCGTTCCGCAGTTGAACTCAGCAACACCTGCACCTCCGCACGTTTCCTCGGCGGCGGGGGCGGCGTGCTGCCCTCGATGGGCGCGGGTTCCAGTGGGACCGTGAGCAGGAACGTCATCAAATCCCGCACCTGCTCCGCATTCAGCGCCGCCAGCAACCCCTCCGGCATCAGCGAGAGCGTGGAGGCGCGCAGGGACTTCACCTTCGCGCGTGGGAGGACGACGGTCTTGCCCGTCGCGTCCGCCAGCCGCAGCTCGGCGGCGCTCTCGCCTACCACGACGCCGGTGAGCGATTCGCCATCGGTCAGGTCCACATTGAAGGCGGGGTGGTCCGGGTTGATGGCCGCACTCGGCTCCCGGATGTCCCGCAGCACGCTGGCGTAATCACGGTGCAGCAAATTCGAGAGATCCGGCCCGACAGCCCGCCCCTCGCCCCGGATCACATGGCACTTCGCACACCCAAGCTGCTCGCTGTGAAACAGGCGTCGTCCCGCGAGCCAGCGCCCCCCGGCGAGTTCCGGCACGACGCGCTCGGTGGCGAGCGGCCCGAGTTCGGCCTTCGGCTCGGCCCACGAGAGGTAGAAGCGGCGGAGGGGGAAAGGATAAGCCCTCCCTGCTGCATACCAGCGCGGTTTGCAAAGCGGCAATCTATCCCAACCCGTGATAACTGAACCTCCACTCAAATACCATTCGGGCTTGGTGACATCCTCAGCCCCCCATGAAGTTGTGCTAGAACTCGTGCCGACCCAAGAACCAAAGTCACGACAGAAGAAGCTACCAAGTCTGTCTGTTTGCACACCGATGCTCAGTCGTTCAGGCACCATGTCGTAATCCAACTTGGAGCCAGGCTGTATGGCGGGACGGGTAAGATGGTGAAGGTCGAGTTTACAGCCCAAATGGAGGGTTCCGACTGATGCCACAGCTTTCCATAAGCGGTCGTGCTCGGCGCTCCCAACCGTGAACGCCTTCGCCACCTCCGTGTCCAGATGGGGCAGCCAGCCACTCCACGTTTCCTTGCCATCCTTGGCCGTCCACTTCGCCTCCACCCCATGGTTGTCCACCAGCAGTTCGATGTCGTCGTCCGGCTCAGCCCTCTCATTAGCACCGGGCTTCAGCCCGGTGTTGGCCGTCGTGGCTGGGGAAAAACCGTTTAAACGGTTTTTCCCCTCGGCTTCCGCTGACACCCGGCTCAAGCCGGGTGCTAATGGGAGGGCCGCGTTCGCCGCCGCCTGCGGAGCGCCGGTCTCCGACCCGGCGCGTTGCGTGTTCGACTGGTTCGCGCCGGCTCGGAGAGCGGCGCTCCGCGAGACGTTGGGTATCCTTACCGCATAGTTCACCGCCGCCGTGCGTGGGACCGTGTGCAGCAGGATGGTCCGCCGGTCCGGCGTGACGCTTGCCGAGAGCACCGGCACATCATAGCGCGGCGTGGCCTTCTGGTCCTTCACCACCTGATAGCCCGGCCACATCGCCTCGAAGCGGTCGCCGGGCATCACATATTTGCCGGCCGTGATGCTCGTGCGCTTGGCCAGGTCCCGCAGGTTCGCCGGGTCGAGTGGGCGGTCGAACGCGATGCGGATCTCCGTGGGGCTGGCGCTCCACGTAAGCACCGGCTGCGGCGCGTTCGTGTCTGTGTGGCGGATGAGGAAAAGCTTGCCGGGGCCGTTCGGGCCGGTGCCCCAGTCGGGCTTGCCCGTATGGCAGGCCACCAGCAAATCCCCGCGCGGCGTCACGCAGGCATCCACCGTCAGGTAGTTCAGGCAGGCGATGAGATGGTTCTGCGCCACATAACCCGCCGCCGTCTTCACCAGTTTCGTCCGATAAATCTTCCCGCGCGATTCACCGCAGACGAGCGCATCACCCGCCCATGAGGCAGGACCAAATTGGCTGGGAAAGGGTGAGCCGGTTGAAGAGTTAAACGGTTGAAGCGTTGAGGAGGAACTGCGCTCCGCCCCTTCAACCCTTAAACTCTTCAACCCTTCAACCGACAAAAATGGCACCTCATTAAAGTTCAGTCCACACGTGCTCTGATGCTGCGGCCCGTAATCAAACGTGCTCGGCTCATCGAAGACGTTCGGCAGATGCTTCGGGTGGCGCGGCGGGAAGCCATAGTGGCGGCCCGGCTGGATGTGCAACAGCTCGTCGAAGGGATTGCCGTTCGGCAGCCACGTCGCGCCCTCCTGCTCGCTGCAAAAGAGATCACCGTGACGGTTGAAAGCCATCGCCACCGGGAAGCGCACGCCCGTGCAGACCACCTCGCGCTTCGAGAAGTCGGGCGCGACCTTCAGCACCGTGCCGCGCTCAGACTTGAGGTCGAACTGCGATTTCCCGTTCGCATCCAGCAGGTAGCCGTTCGCGTAGTTCGCCGCGCCCAGCGCGAAGTAAATGTTGCCGTCCTTGTCCACCGCGCAGCCGATGGCATCCACGTTCTGGGTAATTTCCTTCCAACCGGTCGCGACGATGATTTCCTCGTCCGCGCGGTCGTCGCCGTTCTTGTCCACGATGAGCGAGAGCTTGCCCTTCGACGGCACAAAGACGCCCTCGCCATGCTTGTAGCCGGGCGGCGTGAGTGCGAGGCCGATGGGTCCGCGCAGCTTGCCCGCGCCGTCGAAAAGGAGGTCCGCCTTGTCCGGTGCGCCGTCCCCGTCCGTGTCGGCGAGCAGCCAGATCTGGCCGTTATATCCGACGCCATAGCACTTGCCGTCCGCGCGATACTTGATGGACGTGAGGTTCTTCAACTCCAGCGGCAGCTCGCGCACCGTGAAGCCCGGCACCAGCATCTGCACGGCGGGCGGGTTCGCGACCAGTTCAAGCGGGCGCGCACCGCCGGGCTGCAGACCGGCCGCGAGCGCGTGCAACAGCGCGTGCTTCTCGGTCAAATACTTCTCCACCGCCTGCCGTTCCGCCTGCGGCAGCACGCGGCTGAAGACCAGCACCTCCGCGATGTCACCGTCCAGGAAGTCCTGCGCGCTCGGCGGCTCCGCCGTGTTCGAGTAGAGCCGCGCCCCGAGCGTGAACTCGTCCATGCGCAGCACGCCCGCCGAGCGCTCGCGCCGGCCCTGCCCCGCCCCGTCCACGAAAAGCCGCGCCCCATTCGTCCCCGGCTGCGACGTGACCGCGAGCACCTGCCAGCGTCCGAACGCGCCCGGCTGCGTGCGGAGATTGCGCGTCCCGCCCATCCCGGCCCCCTCGACGTTCAGCGTGGAAAAGTTTGGCGTGCCCGTGCTGCCCAGATCGAGGTTGAGGCCGGTGGTATAGTCCTTCTGCGAGGTCGCGGCGAACGCCAGCAGGCCACGAAAGTGCCCTTCGTTCGATTTCGGCGCGACCACGATGAACACGGTGCAGTTCGTGAACGAACGGCGGAGGTTTCCCACCGCGAGGAAGTCGTCCTTCCCGTCGAAGCGCACGAACGCATTCGTGCCCGCCGTCTTGAACCGAGGCTGCGCACTGGCCACCCGTTGCCCCAGGTCACGCTGCTGACCGGAGCCGTCGAGCAGCACGTCCACCAGCGCCCCGTCATTCATCGCCGGGAGTTTGCGCGCCTGCCGGGCGGCGGTCTGCTTCGCGGCATCGAGCCACAGTTCCAACCCCTTGTCCACCGGCAGCTTCGCATCGGCCCACGGCTCGGCAGCGGGAGCGGCCAGCGCAACCGGGACGAGCAAAACCAACCGCAGCAGACGGGTGACAAAGTTCATGAGGCGACCACGGCTTGATGCCACTTCCGGGAGCACCGGGGCAAGTTGAATCCGGGGGGAATCGTGGTGCGTGTTACGTGTTGCGTGCTGTGCCTCGGAGCGCCCGTGTCTTTCACGCAACACGCAACACGCAGCACGGCCTTCCGCTTCCCGTATCCAGTTCCCCCCTTTCCCCGTCTCTCTCCTCATGCCATCCTCCGCCATGCGCTCGCTCCAATTCATGGTCGCCGCTCTGCTCGCCTGCATTTGGTTGAGCGCCTTCCCCTGCTCTGCCGCCCCTGCCCCGCGCCCGAACATCGTCTTCTTCCTCATTGATGACCTCGGCTACACGGACGTGAGCTATCATGGCGGCGAGATCAAGACGCCAAACATTGACCGCCTCGCCGCCGCCGGTGCGAAGCTCGAGGCCTTCTACGTCCAGCCCGTCTGCTCCCCCACGCGCGCGGCCCTGATGACCGGCCGCTATCCGATGCGCCACGGCCTCCAGGTCGGCGTGGTTCGCCCGTGGGCGAACTACGGCCTGCCCCTCGACGAGCGCACGCTCGCGCAGGGTTTGCAGGCGGCGGGCTACGTCACGGCCATTGTCGGCAAGTGGCACCTCGGCCACTTCGCGCCGGAATATCTGCCCACGCGCCGCGGCTTCACCCACCAATACGGCCACTACAACGGCGCGCTGGACTACTTCACCCACGAGCGCGACGGCGGCTTTGACTGGCACCGCGACGACCAGGTGAACCGCGACGAAGGCTATTCCACGGTGCTGCTGGGAAACGAGGCCGTGCGGCTCATCGAGAAGCAAGCTGCGCAGAAGCCGCTCTTTCTCTACCTGCCCTTCAATGCCCCGCACACCCCGCTCCAGGCGCTGCCCGAGCACCTGAAGCTCTATGAGCACATCGAGAACAAGCAGCGCCGCACCTACTGCGCCATGGTCCACGCGGTGGACGAGCAGATCGGCCGCGTGGTCGCCGCCATCGCGCAGCGCGGGCTGACCAGCAACACGCTCTTCATCTTCTCCAGCGACAACGGCGGCCCGCTCGGCCAGGGCGCGACCAACGGCAAGCTGCGCGCGGCCAAAGGCACGCTCTACGAGGGCGGCGTGCGCGTGTCCGCCTTTGCCACCTGGGCCGGCCAGATCAAGCCCGGCCTGGTCATTAACGAGCCGCTGCACATGGTAGATTGGTATCCCACGCTGCTGAAGCTGGCCGGCGCGTCCACGGAGCAGAAGCTTGCCCCCGACGGCCTGGACCTCTGGCCCGTGCTAACCGCCGGAGCGAAGTCCCCGCACGACGCGATCCTCCTCAACACCACGCCGCGCAATGGCGCGATCCGCATGGGCAACTGGAAGCTTGTGATGGGCGGCAACCTCGCCGACAGCGATGAGGCCCCCCCGGCGGCCAAGGACGACGCTCCCAAGAAAGGCAAGAAGGGCAAGCAGGCGGCCGGCGGCGATGCGCCGCGCGTCGAGTTGTTCAACCTCGCCGAAGACATCTCCGAAAAGAACAACCTTGCCGAGCAGCAGCCCGACAAGGTGAAGGAACTCCGCACCCGCCTCGAAGCCTTCGCCAAGCAGGCCGTCCCGCCCAAGTCCGCCCCGAAGGCCGCAGACTTCAAGACGCCGAAGGTTTGGGGCAGCCCTCCGGCAAACTGATGCGCAACACCCAGTCCATCAGCCGCCGGAAAGCAGCCGTCCGCCTCTGCGCTGCGTTTGGCCCGCTGGCGTGTTCCGTTGGATTTCTGCAGCAGGCGAGCTTGTCCGCTGCGGAGCCGATGCCCGAAGGCTTTCAGCGCTGGCAGCTTCAGGTTGACGGCGTTCTGCGTGAGGCGCTGGTGTATGCGCCCGCCTCCGCGAAAGAACGGCCCACGCCCGTCGTCTTTGCCTTTCACGGCCACGGCGGCAGCATGCGTAACATGGCGCGGGCCATCGCCATCCGCCAGCACTGGCCGGGGGCCATCGGCGTTTTCATGCAGGGACTGAATACCCCCGGACGCATTTCCGATCCCAACGGGACTCAACCAGGCTGGCAGTCGGGTGCCGGCCAGCAACAGGACCGAGATCTCAAGTTTTTTGACGCTTTCTTGGCCAGGCTTAGGAAGGACTTGAAGGTGGACCCGGAGCGTGTTTATGCCACCGGGCACTCGAACGGCGGCTACTTCACTTATTTGCTCTGGGCTGAGCGCGGCGAAATCTTGGCCGCGCTGGCCGCATCCGCCGCAACCCTCCCGGCACGTCCCGGTCAGCGGTTCATCCCCCGGCCGGTTCTTCATCTGGCAGGAACGAGTGACGGGCTGGTGAAGTATGAGTCGCAGCGGGCCACCATGGAAGAGGTGCGCAGGATCAATGGTTGTGAAGCAGTGGGACAGGCGCGGGGGAAGTTCAGCACCGAATATGCGTCCCGGAATGGCACGCCATTCGTGGCGTTCCTCCATCCCGGCGGGCATGAATTTCATCCGGATGGTTCGGCGGCGATTCTGAGATTCTTCCAGGTCCACCCTGAACGCCGCTAGTTTTCGCAGTTGGCAGGCATGGCTGTATATTTATTGTGAGCTTTCACGGACAACGGTTTTGGCAGTGCGGCTTCGCGCGGGCGTATCTCGACACTGCCCCCGGAGCGCGGGTCTGTGACCCGCAGCGGCCACCCTCGTCTGCTGCCCTTCGTGTTGGCCAGCGGGACGGACGTTCGAACGTTGCTGCGGGTCACAGACCCGCGCTCCATCGGCTGTCGGGGGCAGTGTCGAAATGCGCCCGCTTCGCGCCTGCTTCACATGCAAAACTTGCCGTGATTGGTTGGGAACAGCATACTTTAAGGCCATGAAGACTCTTCTCCGGCTGCGCCTTTTGCTGGGCACCTCACTGTTGGTGGCTTTCACCTGTGTGTTCTGCCAATTGGCCAGTGCCGCACCCGCAGACGACGCCCTCGCCTGGCTCAAATCTATAGACGACCAGTTCAAGATGCCCCGCCTCTCCGGCCTCACGTTGGAGAAGGTGAAGACGCTGACCGAAGTGAACCTCGGCGGCCATCGGAAGTCGGACAACAAGCACATCGCCATCCCCGCCGCCGAGTTTCGCCACCTGACCGCCCTCCCCGCCCTCCGCAAGGCGACGCTCTGGGAAATTGACGGGCTCGACGACGAGGCGCTCGCCCACATCGGCAAGGTCACGACGCTCCGCGAACTGGAACTCGGCGACGCCCAGATCACCAGCGCCGGGCTGAAGCATCTGCGCGGCCTGCAATCCCTCACCTTCCTCGGCCTCGGCTGGACGAAAGATGTGACCGACGCCGGCCTGCCCGAGCTGGCCGCGCTGCCGAATCTCGAAGTCCTCATTCTCTCCGGCACCAAGATCACCGATGCCGGTCTGGCCCAGCTCGCCAAGCTGCACAAGCTCAAGGAAGTCCGCCTCGCCGCCCTCCCACAGGTGACCGACGCGGGCCTGCTGAAACTCAAGGACTGCAAGCCGCTCACCAACATCGTCGTGAACAAAAAGACCGGGACCACGCCCGCCGGCATCGCCGCGTTCAAACAGCAGCGGCCGGACTGTCAGGTCATTGTGAAATGACCCGGCCATGAAGCCACCGCACCCGCTGCTCTGTCTGCTGCTGGCGTGGATAGCCACCACGCTGCTCGCCAACGCCGCGTCCAGTGCCACCTTTCCCGACGGCTCCGGCCAGCTCGTGGTCGAGGCGCGCGGCGTGAAGCTCGACGTCTTCACCTACAAACCAGCGGCCTATCAGGACGGCCCGCTCATCGTCGTCTTCCACGGCATCCAGCGCAACGCGGACACCTACCGCGACCACGCCAAGACGCTCGGCGACCGCTTCGGCGCGCTCATCGCCGCGCCGCGCTTCGAGACCAATCGCTTTCCCACCGAGGCCTACCAGCGGGGCGGCGTAATCAAGGCCGGCGTGGTCCAGCCGCGCGACGAGTGGACCTTCAGCCTCGTGCCGCACGTCGTGGATGCGGTGCGCCGCGCGACCGGCCGGGCTGACCTGCCGTATTACCTCATCGGCCACTCGGCCGGCGGGCAGTTCCTCGTGCGGATGTCGGCGTTCACGGACACCGGCGCGCGCCGCATCGTGGCTGCCAATCCCGGCGCGCACATCTTCCCCACGCGCGACGCCGACTTCCCCTACGGCTTCGGCAAGCTGCCTGACGAACTGGGCGGCGACGCGGCGCTGAAGCGCTTCCTCGCCCAGCCGCTCACCCTCTTCCAAGGCACCGCCGACACCGGAGCCTCCAACCTCGACCAGTCCGCGCCCGCGATGCGGCAGGGCGCGACGCGCATCGAGCGGGGGCGGGAGAACTTCCGCCGCGCGCAGGAGCTGGCGCAGGCGAAAGGCTGGGAGTTCAACTGGGTCCTGGTCGAAGCACCCGGCATCGCCCACGACTCGGCCAAGATGTTCAGCCACGCAAACGTGGAAAAGGCCCTCTTCCCCGGCAAACGTGTCACCCCGTCAGGAACCTCTCCGCCCCGGCCATGAACCGCCGCGCGTTTCTTGGGACCGCCGTTGGCGGGGCTGCGCTCGCAACGCTTCCGGTTGGCGGGGCTGACGTGACGAAACCGCTTCCCCTCGCGGGCGAGATCGGTATCACCACCGGTTCGTTCACCCGCCAGCTCTCGCCGACGGCGCGCACAGGCAAGGTCCGCCTGCTCGACCTGCCCAAGCTCCTGCGCGAGGAACTGGACATGCGCGTGATGGACCTGATGACGGCCACGCTCGTCTCACTGGAGCCGGACTACTGCGAGCAGTTGCGCGCTGCCGCCGACCGCGCGGGCTGCGTGCTCACCAATCTGAAGATGAACAATCCCGGCCTCGATTTCGCGAGCACCGACGAGGCCACGCGCCAACACGCGCTCACCGAATACAAGCGCACCATGGACGCCGCCGCACGCCTCGGCGTGCGCTGGGTGCGGCCCCTGCCCACCGCCAAGCGGCCCGACCTCGCCCGCTGCGCCGATGGCTACCGCGAGCTGATGGACTACGGCGCGGCGCGCGGCCTCGGCGTGCTGGTGGAGAACTACGGCTGGATGCAGGGCGACCCCGACGCCATTCCCGCGCTCATCAAAGCCACCGGCCCCGGCCTGCGCGCCCAGCCCGACACCGGCAACTGGACCGACGCCGCGCGCTACGACGGCCTCACGAAAGCATTCCCCCTCGCCGTGTCCTGCGATTTCAAGGCCAAGGAACTCGGCCCCGACGGTTCGCATCCCGCCTACGATCTCAAGCGCTGTTTCCAAATCGGCTGGGATGCCGGTTTCCGCGGCCCCTGGTGCTTCGAGCACCTGCACGGCGACCTCCCGCAACTCCTCCGCGAAATGACCATGCTCCGAGACTTGCTGCGCGGATGGATGCGGACGGCGAAGTGAAATCCATGAGGTCTGCGAATCTAGGATTCGATTTTCATCTTCGGCGAGGAAGTTGACGACGGACGCGCTCCTGTGGAGAGTAGTGACATGAAGAGTTTCACCGCAGTCGTCGAACGCGATCCCGTGACCGGCCTGCTTGTCGGGCACGTTCCGGGCTTTCCCGGCGCGCACTCGCAGGCGGAATCACTGGATGAGCTAAATGCCAATCTCTGCGAGGTCGTCGCGATGCTGCTGGAGGATGGCGAACCCGTCTTGGAATCAGAGTTCATCGGCACACAAAGCGTAGCCGTAGCCTGAACATGGGTGCTGCTCTCCCTGTCCTCAAGCCAGCCGAGGTCTGTCGCCTGCTCGAGCGGCTGGGCTTTGTCGCGGTGAGACAACGCGGATCGCACCTTCAGTATCGTCATACCGATGGTCGTGGAACTACAGTGCCGATTCACAAAGGTCGTGACATCGCCCCACCCTTGCTCCGCCAAATCGCCCGAGACATCGGCCTCACGGTCGAGGAATTGCTGGGGCGGAACTGACCGCCAACCACCAGTTATTCTCCTCGCGTAGCTAGAGCCCGATGGTAGCCGTGAGTTTCAACCCCCGGCTACCATCGCGTCGTCGCTCCGCGACTTGGCCAAGGCGGCTTTCGCCCGAGGGCTGCAGATGGCCGCGCAACCGCCCCCTGACTTCACCATCCCACTCTTCACCGCAACTGCTCCGGCCAGCGCGCCCAGCAGGCGAGCTGCGCCACGCGGTCCGCGACCTCGGCGTCGGTGGATTTGTGCAGGAGGCGCAGCGGGTAGCCGGGTTCCAGGGCGAGGATGGTCACGACTTCGCCCGCAACGGAGAAGACGGCTTTCCACGCACCGCAGCCAAGGGTGAAGAGCGCCTTGCCCCGGCGGCGGATGCGGCGGGTGCGGTGCGGCGTCGGGTCCAGGGCGAGCAGTTCGATGAGGCGGGGGCGGAAGTCCACTTGCCAGTCGCTGAGGAGCCAGTCCGCCTGCGTCGCGGCCAACGGCGCGAACTGCACGGTGAACCTCGGGGGCCCGGCCTGCGCGGCCTCGACTGCCTCCGTCCAGCCGCCGCCCGCGTCGGGGAAGGCGTCGTAGGCGGGGATGTAGGGTTTGATGTCGAGCACGGGCGTGCCGTCCACGAGATCGCACGGCCCGAGGATGAGCTTGCGGCCCTCGATGCCGAGGAGCTGCACCGGGGTGAGGCCGAGGGGGTTGGGGCGGTGCGGGGAGCGGGTGGCAAAGACGCCGCGGCGTTGCGCCGGTCCGCGCGGGGGGAGCACAAGGGGGCGCCAGGTGGTGTTGCGATGGAACCACCAGAGCAGCCAGACGCGGGAGAAGCCGGCAAGGTCCTGGAGCGCCTGCCGGTAGCCCGGCTCGGGCAGCAGCTCGAGGACGTTGCGCTCTGGCTGGGCCTCGGCGGGCTGGTGCAGGGCCTGAAACTTCACCTGCTTGTGCGTGGTGATGTAGCCGATGGGGCGGAGGGTGAGCGAGGGTTGCAAGCGCGGTTTGTTCTGGGTCAATCAGGACCACGCATACGGTCGGTTCCCTGCGCCGCCATGAAAACAAATATCCGCACGGAACGAACAATTTTTCCTGGCCAGCTTCGGCCGATTTGGATCGTCCGTGTCACGCAGGACGCATCTCACACCAATTCCCAATGAAGCTTGGTAGATTTCCGCCGGGCGGCACCCCTCACCCCAACCCTCTCCCCTCCTCCGAGGAAGGGAGAGGGAGCAGAGGCGCGTCACCGTCCGCCTCAGCGATGCCACCGATAGTCATTGGGAATTGGTATCAGTTTCTTGCAAGGTGTCTCCGACCAAGCGGAGAAACCCGGAGGGTTTCAATATGAATAGCCGTGGGTGAAACCCACGGTGAAGGAGGCAGAAGGCGCAACCCCGGGAGGGGTTGAACGCAACTCCGCCTGACGAGCGAGAGGCCGACCCGGGGTGATTGAAGTCCGCGCCCGCAATGCTGCACGAAACCAAGATGCGCCGTGTCACGCCGCGAGCGGACGTGGCGAGTTGGATTCACCCCCACAACCCCGTCAGCTTCTCCTTCTCGGTCAGCCCCAGCGGGAACTTCTTGCTGAGGGCGTGGTCGGCGATGCCCGCGTATTGGCGAAGCGCTTCGTGGATGTGCTCGGGGCGGACCTTGATGCCCTTGTCTTTGTCGGTCGCGAGCGTGGCCGGGTTCAGATTCACGCCAAACTGCTTCTCGTCCGTCGCACCGATCACGCGGTTGCCCTTGATGCCGGGGCCGAGGAACATGATCGAGCCGATGGACCAGTGGTCCTTGCCGTTGCCCTTGTTATAGGTCGGCGTGCGGCCCATCTCGCTCTGGATGACCACCACAAGCTTGTCCCGAATCTTCAACGCCTCGGCCCGGCGGATGACGTAGGCGATGCCCGCGAGGAACTCCGGGATCAGCTTCATCTGGTCCACATCATTGTTCTGGTGGCTGTCAAACTGGCCGATGCTTAGGTTTGCCGAGACGCATACGCCGGCCTTGAACGACGCCAGCGCGATCTCCGCCTGCTGCGCAAGCCGCTCCTTCGGCACGCTCGTGGGAATGTGCGGCGTGACGCGCGCCATCGCCTTTGAGTTCACCTGCGCCGCGTAGAGCATGGACTCGGCGCGATCCTGGCGCGGCAGCAACGGCACGGTCACCCGGGCCTCGCGCTGTTCCGCCAAGGCCTTCTCGATGCGCGCGAGGGCGAAGTCCTCGTGATACGGCGAACGAATGTTCCCCTCGATGTGGTCGGCGTTCGCGATCTTCTGGAGCGAGGGCAGGTAGGGCACCCGGGACATCGCGACGATGTTGCCCGTGGCCGAGTAGTTGCCAAAGGTGAGGAAGGACAGCGGGCAGGTCGGGCCTTTGCACGCGGCGACCAGCGCGGCGAAGGTCGGATAGGCCATGCTGTCCAGCTTGCCGGTCGCCATGTAGCGCGCGCCGGGGGAATGGTTGTTCACCGAGTAGTCAAGGCCGTTGAACGTGAGCAGTTCACTGGCGAACTCGCCGTAGAACTCCTCGTTGCTCATGCCGCCGGTCTTGTGCTTGTCCGTCGGGGCGAACTTATGCGCGCCCTTGGTGAGGATGTCGCCCTCCTTGTAGAGGCGGTTCATTTCGTTGATGCCCTTGGGGTCCATCAAGTAGGTCGTGTCCCAGCCGCCCGACGCGTTGAAGACGAGATAGAACGGCCCCTCATAAGGCGGCTCCTCCTTCACCGCCGCCCGCACCAGCGAGGTCATGCCCCCGGGGCAGGTGAAGCCAAGCCCGGCCAATGCGCAGAGTTTTAGGAAGTCACGTCTCATGGTTCAGGTTGGAAGAATTGTGCCCGCGAAACACGCGAATGAACGCGAAAAAGAAACGCCCAGCAAAGAGGCCGCGAACGGAATTTTTGGACTGCGGTGACTTGTCACCGCTTTCCGCAGGCGACTTGTCGCCGTCGAAGTCCTTGGCCGACTGAAAACAAGTGCGTGCCTGCGCTGGCGCGAGCCCTGACGGCCCATCGGCAAAGCACCCATCCTGAACCTCGCCGGCGACAAGTCGCCTGCGGAAAGCGGCGAGAACTCGCCGCACTCCACAACGCGCGCCGCGCCTCGCCGCGCATCTTGGACTGCGGTGGCAGAGCGCAGCGGCGACACCGCTTTGGCTTCCCGCGGAGCGGAATCCCCCAGCAGGCGCACGACCGCTCCGCGGGACTGAAAAGCGGCGTGGCGCTTCGGTTCCCGCCGCAGTCCATGATGTCGCAGAGCATTCATCGTCACGGTCACTCGTAAAGAAACTCCGACTGCCGCAGCAAATACGTCACCACCGCGCGCCACGCGCGCACCGTGTAGTTCGGGTCCGGCACGGGCTGCACGAGGTTTTGCCGGCACGAGTAATTCTCCTGCTTGTCGAAGCCCTTTTTCCCCGCCGCGTCTCCCACAATGCCCGCGAAAAGCTGGAACGTGCGCTCCACCTCCACCGAGTCCGGCGCGTCGAACCGGCCCAGCACGCGCTGGTGCAGATACATAATCGCCCGGCGAATCTGCGCGTCAGCCTCGGCGGTGCCCGGCACCACGTCCGGCTCGATGCTCGGGAACAGGCGGCGGTCACTCGGCGCACGGCTGAAGTCCAGCGCCGTCTGCTTGCACGCGACGTCGTTGGCGAGGATGCGCTGGATCGCGCCCATCGCGCCGCTCGGGTCAGCGGCGCGCTCGGTCACTTCCTTTGAGTCAATGCCGCCGTAGAGCATGTCCAGTCCGCCGTCGCCGTGCTTCAAGCGCCCCCAGCCCTTGCCGAAGACCGCGGCCACCTTCCGCTCCACCTGCTCCGGCGCGAGCATCCGCACGAGGCCAATGTCATCCAGCTCGGCGCGACGGGCGGGACTGGCCACCGCCGTTGCGACCCCGTCGGCGCGGTAGAAGTCGGACGCCACCCACTCCTTCAGCACGTTCTTGAAGTTGAAGCCCGTCTGCGCAAAGCGGGCCGCCATGCCCTCGATCTGCTTCCGCTGCTCCGCGTAGGCCCGGCGCTTCGCGGTGAAGAGCGGATCTTCCAGGTCCTTGGGCGGCAGCAGCACCTTGCGGCCGGTGAGGATGTAGTAGGCGTGCTCGACCATCGCCACGGCGAAACGCGGGTCCTTCGCGGTGCGCTCGCCGAGCCATTGCAGCGAGCGCCAGCGTTCCTCGGCGGGCAAATCCTCGCCCTCGTAGCCGGGAGCGAACATGTCCTTGAACCACCCGCCCTTGCGCTTGCCGTAAACGCCCGCGTCCGCAAAGCGCCAGTAGTCCTGAAACAGCCCGGCGATGGGATCAATCGTCTTGTGGCAGACCACGCACTCACTCGCCTGCATCGTGGGATTCTCGAACTTCGCCGAGACGGCGGCGGCGTCGCTCACCCGCGCGGCCAGTTCCAGCACGTCAATGCCGAGGAAGTGCAGGAAATACACGCGCGCCCGCTGCCGGTTGCGGTTGGTCTCGGTCGTGGGGTAACGCGTGAGATATTGGAACGCGCCGAGCAGTCCGGCGTGCGGGTAGAAGCCCGTCGGGGACTCCTGGTTCTGATCCTTGTTCCGGCCAGTGAGCGCCTTGAGCTTCACCGGGATGAACTCAAACGGGTCTTCGGGATTCTTGAACTTGCCCTTCACCTCGTCGTAGATGCCGTAGCCGCGCGCCGAGTAAGGCGAGACCATCCAGTAATCCGCCGTGACCAGTTCGGTGAACGGCCGGTCGTTGCGCACGATGTGCTCGACCAGCTTCATCGGCTCGCCGAGGAGCGCCTTGCGGTAATCGTCGGCCAGCTTGTAGCCCGCCCGTTGACGTTCCTTCTCGTCCTTGATGGGGTCGAGGAACTCCTTGATCAATTCCTTGTTCTGATACCAGTGGCGGGAGGTGAAGTGCTCGTAGGAAAGGACGGTCTGGTCCGCGTTTCCGTCCACGCCGACCGTGAGGAAGATGTCGTTGAACCCCTCGCGCAGCCGCGTGTAGAAGCCGTCCTCCTTCATCACCGCGTCGAGGATGGCCGGCATCGCCTTCAAGCCCTGGCTCGCCACGGTCGAATGCTCGGCATCCGTCGGGAGTCGGCCAGCGAGGGAGAGCGTTACGCGCCGCAGCAGCTTGCGGTCGTCGAGCATGGCCACCCCGCTGAAAAACGGTGGGGCGTTCTTCTCCGCGTTCGCCGCCGCCTTCGCGAGCGCCGCAGGGTCCGGCGCGTTCACCAGCCGTGCGAACTCGGCCAAGATGCGTTGGCCGGTGGAATCGGGCTTCACCGCCTCCTTGCCGCCGTGCTTCACCTTGCCGGTGGCCTTGAGCAGCAGGCGCGAGGAACTGCCTTCCTTCACCAGCGCCATCGCGGCGAACGCGGCACGGTTCGCCCGCATCGCCTCGGTGCGCTTGGCCCCGGTCAGGCGGGCCAGGTCCTGCAGGACGAGCTTCGAGTCCTCCGCATCCCCGCCGGCCTTGTGGCACTTGAGGCAGGACTCGGCGGCGACCTTTGCCCAGACCTCGTTCGCAAAGTAGTCATCCACCGCCGAGCAGCCGGAGCCGCTGTAGGGTTTCAGTTCGGCAGCACGGACCCCGGCGGTGAACAGCGCCAGCGCCATGAATGCAATAACGACGGGATACTTGAGCATGGTTGTCAATTAGCGGGGTTTAGACGCAGGAGAACTGCCGTCCATCGCAAGATTCTCATTCCTCCGAAAATTACCTGACTCCTGCCCGTGAGGGGGGACACTCCTGTCCCCCGTTCAACGCCTCGCACGCCGGGCATGGGGGACAGTAGTGTCCCCCTCACGCCCACTTCACTCCCCCTGAACCTCCACTCCTCCATTCACGTCCATACTCACCAACTACCACTCGCCACCCATGACCCCCACGCCTCCCTCCCGCCGCACCTTCCTCAAATCCACCGCTGCCACCGCCGGCATCCTCGGCTTTCCGGCCTTGCTCACCGCCGCCAGTCCCAACAGCAAGATCGGCGTCGCCTGCATCGGCGTGCGCGGGCGCGGCAATTCGGTGATGGGCTCGTTCATCGCCGAACCGGACTGCGAGATCACCCACATCTGCGACCTCCGCGCCAACGTCCGCGAACAGCGCGGCACGGAAGTCGAGAAGCGCACGGGCCGCAAGCCCAAGCTCGTGGAGAACTACCGCAACCTCCTCAACGACCCGAGCATTGACGCCTTCATGGTCGCCACGCCGGACCATTGGCACGCGCTGCTCACCATCGAAGGCTGCCTCGCGGGCAAGGACGTGTATGTCGAGAAGCCCGCCAGCCACAACATCGCCGAAGGCCGTGTGGCCGTGGCCGCCGCCCGCAAACGCGACCGCATGGTGCAGATGGGCACGCAGATCCGCAGCGCCACCTTCCTGAAGGAGGCGCGGGAATACGTGAAGAGCGGCGCGCTGGGCAAGGTGATCTCCGGCCGGGCGTGGGAGACGGAGATGACCCGCCCCGTGCATCTCGTGGCGGATGGCAAACCACCGGCGGACTTCGACTACAATATCTGGCAAGGCCCCGCCCCCGAGCGCGCTTACAACGAAACCCTCGTCACCAGCGCGTGGCGCTGGATGTTCAACTACGGCACCGGCGACCTTGGCAACGACGGCGTCCACCGCATTGACTACTGCCGCTACGTCATGGGCCTGGAGGCGCTGCCCGACGCGGTGAGCTGCGCCGGCGGCAAGTTCTACTTCCAGGACGACCAGCAATGGCCGGACACTCAGTTTGTCACCTTCGAGTATCCCAAGGCGGTGCTCCAATACGAGATGCGCCTCTGGTCCAAGCCCCAGCTCCACGGCGCGGGCGAGGGCGCGGTGATCTACGGCGAGAACGGCTGGATTCTGCTCACCAACACCTCCTGGACCGCCTACGACGCCGCCGGCAAAGTGGTCAAGGAAGGCCGCAGCGACGTCGGCCAGCAGGCGCACATCCGCAACTTCCTCGACGCCGTGAAGAGCCGGAAGCGCGAGACGCTCAACCAGGAGATCTACTCCGGCCACGTCAGCACTCTGATGTGCCACGCCGGCAACATCGCCTGGCGCACCGGCAAGAAGCTGCGCATTGACCCCAAGACCGAAACCTTCGATGACGCCGAGGCGAACAAGCTCGTCGGCCGCGAGCATCGGAAGGGATTTGAGCTGCCGAAGATTGGGTAGGCATGAGGCGGACACTCCTGTCCGCCGGTGCCATGCATCGCCCAGCCGGCAAGTGTGTCGAAAGTCCAAGACGCTGGCGCGAGTCCGCCGCCCCCCGGCGCGCGGGCTTCAGCCCGCTTCAACGCGATTTGCCGGACGGAGGTTGAAGCGGCCTAAGGGCCGCGCCACGAAGGCCTTTCCCTCTCCCCCATCGGGGGAGAGGGTTAGGGTGAGGGGGCGGGCCGCTTGCGCAACGAACGGTCCTATACTCCGCACGCGCAGGGGGGGGGG
>CAZCBE010000028.1:0-59864 GCA_964496695.1 uncultured Klebsiella sp. | reverse complement strand
CAGCGGGAGAGGGCCGGGGTGAGGGAGAACGCGTTCATTCGCCCACCGCAAGGATTCGACCAGTGTATTCCTGTAGTTGGTATGACTATCGGCGGAATCGCTGAATCAGACCGTGGCGCGGATCTTCTCCCGGTCCGCTCCCGCCGGGAGGAACGCAGTCCGCATTGGTTGGCAAGCGGACGGAGTCGTCGGACGCGTTGCACGAGCGAGTTTTGAGCGCCAGCGACGCTGCCCCCGGAACCGCCGCCCCCGGTTCTGACCCCAGCGGGGTCGCGGAAACCCATGCTGGGGCCGGCCTTTCCCAGCCCCTTTCGGGGTGTCGCAAATGAACCCCTCGTTCGCCAGCTCGGCACATCCGTCCCATCCTCAGGCCTCTCACCCCCCCGCCTGAATCTCCCGCGCCCGGATGCACGCCACCTCCCGCCCCGCCCCAAACTCCTCCAACGGCGGCACCTGCGCCCGGCACGCCTCCACCGCATGCTGACAGCGCGGGTGAAATGCGCATCCGGCCGGCGGGTTCAACGGTGACGGCGGGTCCCCCGCGAGCACGATGCGTTGCCGCACCTTCTCCCGCTCCGGGTCCGGCACCGGCACCGCGCTGACCAGCGCCTGCGTGTAGGGATGCAACGGCCGGTCAAACACCTCCGTGGCCGGCCCCAGCTCGATGAGCTTGCCCAGATACATCACCGCGATCCGGTCCGCGATGTGCCGCACCACCGAGAGATCGTGCGAGATGAAGACCAGCGTCAGCCCCATCTCCCGCGAGAGCTTCGCCAGCAGGTTGATGATCTGCGCCTGGATCGAGACATCCAGCGCCGACACCGGCTCATCCGCCACGATCAGCTTCGGCTCCACCGCCAGCGCCCGCGCGATGGCGATGCGCTGCCGCTGCCCGCCGCTGAACTCATGCGGATACTTCCGCTGATAGCGCGGCGCGAGGCCCACCTTCTCCATCAATGCCGCCACGCGCGCGGGCAGTTGCTCCACCGGCACCGCATGATGCGCCCGAATGGCCTCCGCCAGCGTGTCAAACACCGTCATGCGCGGATTCAGCGACGCATACGGGTCCTGAAAAATCATCTGGAAATCCGCCCGCGCCGACCGCAGTTCCGCCCCGCGCAACGCCGTCAAACTCCGCCCCCCCAGCACCACCGTCCCCTCGCTCGCCGGGATAAGCTGGAGAATCGTCCGCCCCAGCGTGGACTTCCCGCAGCCCGACTCCCCGACCAGCCCAAGAATCTCTCCCTGCCGCAGCGCCAGCGACACCCCGTCCACCGCCCGCACCGTCCCCACATGCCGCCGGAAGAGCAGCCCATGCTCCACCGGGAAGTGGGTCTTCACATCGCGCAGTTCGAGGAAGGCGTTCAAAGTATGCCGGGAAGAAACCACGAATGGACTCGAATGAACACGAAATTTGTCCGCGCAACGAAGGGGTTCGGCAAGGGCAGCAGATGCGTATTATGCCAGTTCCCACTGACTATCGGCGGGATAACCAACGCGAACCGCGGCGCGCTCTGGCTCCCTCTCCCTTCCTCGGAGGAGGGGAGAGGGTTGGGGTGAGGGGTAGCGTCCGGCGGCAGGCATTTTGGACTGCGCCGGCAGAGCGCAGCGGCGACGGCGCTTTGGCTTCCCGCGGAGCGGCTTCTTCGTGAAGGGGACACTCCTGTCCCCTTTGACCAAAGAACTGTCCGGCACAGCGTCACCGCCTCCCATCATTTCGTAAGCAGCTCATTGAAGACCTCGTCCGCCGGATTGTCCCAGGTCTTCCGCAAGGTTGCTTCCAAAGCCGCCAGCCAGTGCTGCCGCTCAGTATCCTCCTCCGGCATTTCGACGGTGACAGTCACGCGCGCCTAACTCGGCAACGCCAGCGGACGGACCAGCCGCAGCAGGCCGTCCCCGTAAATCGCTTCGTGGGTCGTTGACATGGCGTGAAGATACCAGGAGCCGCAAGGCCCCAATTCAGCTCGCCTCGCTTCCGTGCGCCCGCCTGACAAGGTTGCGGACGGAATCCAAATCCTCGCGTGTGAGCGGCCTGACCGGCCCCTCCAAGCCTTCCAGCACCTTCTGCTCGAACCACGCCTCCTCCTGCATCCCATCGGGCACCCGGTGCAATTCCGTCTGCATGCCCTCGCTTGCTCGCACTGCGTCATTTTTCATGCGGCCAGCGCAGTCGGTAGAGTGTCCGCAAGCGCCTGCTCGATGGTGAGCTGTCCCGTCTTGATGGCCATGCACGCCCGCAACGCGTGCAACTCGACCAGCATCGGATCCTGCGGCGACTCTTCGTTGAGCTGCTTAAGAAGCAAAGCGAGCTTGGCCGGTGAGATGCCCGCGTCGCGGGCGACCGTTTGATTGTCGAAGTAGCGCATGTCCGTTTCTAAAGTTCGGGTGGCGAGAGGATGTCCAGCACCGGCAGCCCCTCGCGGGCGTTCCTAATCCCACCACAGCGTGAACTCGCCGCCTTTCTCCAAATGCTTGGCGAGGGCCTTCACGTCATCATCAAAATCTTCGCACACAAACGGGCAGAACCCGTGAAGCGATTTGGCGAGGACCAGACCCGACTTGGGCAGGGCTTGGAATCGCCCTGTCAGCCCGATCTTGTCGCAGGCCAGCAGTGTGAAGGGCGCGGTGCGGTCCAGGGTGCGCAGGAAAGTGACGGCCTTGGCCGTCGTCACGCCGTAGTTGCCGGAGCCGAAGTTGAACTGTTTGATCACCGCGAGTTTGTCCTTCGCCCGGAGCAGGCACAGACCGAAACCCGCTTCCGATTCGTGCGTGCGGACGACGATACAACCAGCTTTGGCAACTTGCGGGGCTACCTCGCGCCGAATCTGCTCCAACCGCTTAAGCAGCGCCTTGCCGATGGGCGCTCGCTCACCTTCACCGGGCTTCAACTGGAAGAACTGCGCCCCGGCGACCTGGGGATGCGCTCGCGGCTTCACCCCGCAGAGACGGGCCAGCAAGGCTGACGCCTGCGTGAAGTTGGTGATGCCATTCGCCGCCTTAGGGGACTTCGGCTTCGGAGCCGCTGGGCTCACTTTGGCAGGCCGCAGCTCTTTCGAGGTTTTAGCACCGGCGGCAAGGAGCAGCTTCTTGATCTCGGCGAGCTTGGCGGTGGTGCCGACCCGGTCCAAGGCCGTCTTGCCGTCTTCGCCGAGGGCATTCACGTTCGCACCGGCCGAAATCAGCAGCTTGATGGATTCGATGCGCCCTTGCTCGTCAGTCCTGTGCTTCCAGCGAATTGCTCTAATGAGCGCATTATCGCCCTCATCTGAACCCGATATCTTGGCGACCAGGGAACGCCCACACTTTTCCAGGTCGGCTCCTCGTTTGATCAAGTCAGCGACGATTTCTGCCATGCCGCAGGATGCTGCCATCATCAGCGGCGTGTCTTGCACGAGGGTGATCGGCGCGTTGATGTTAGCCCCATGACCAATGAGAAATGAAGCCATCCTCGTGTCGAACCGCAGAAAAGAAGATAGTAGTTCGGACGTGTAGCAGAGGTTTTCAATATGCGTCCGCCATTCGGTGGTTAGGAATTTAAGCAGTTCGAACTGTTGGTAGTGCACTGCATGGATGAAGGCGTAAGATGGGACTCTTGGATGCTTGCGAAGCAGCTTCTTGACTGATGCGATATCCCCCGCCTCAGCAGCAGGGAGGAGCACTCGCAGAATGTCATTTGGGACAGGATTTGGCATCGTGGCGAAGAAGTTTCCAGCTACTTCAAATCAAGTTCCCCCCGCTGCACCCGCACACACGCGCTCCCATGCCCCGGCACGATCTCCTTCAGCGCCACCTCGCCCGTCTTGCAGCTCTCCAACGCAAACTCACACCGTGGCGCAAAGGCACACGCCGGCAGCGGCTTGGACACATCCGGCGGCAGGCCGGGGATGGTGTAGAGTTCCGCGCCCTTGCCTTGCAGCGCCGGGATGCTCCGCTGGAGCGCGCGGTTGTAGGGATGCAGCGGGCGCGCGAAAATCTCCTCCACCGGGCCGGACTCCACCACGCGGCCCGCATACATCACCAGCACGCGCCGGCAGAACCCCGCCACCACGCCGAGATCGTGCGAAATCCAGATCACCGCCATCCCACGCTCGCGCTGGAGCCGTGCGATGAGATCCAGGATCTGCGCCTGCACCGTCACGTCCAGCGCCGTGGTCGGCTCGTCCGCGATGAGCAAATCCGGCTGCGTGATGAGCGCCATCGCGATCATCACTCGCTGCCGCATCCCGCCGCTGAACTCGTGCGGATGGCTGCGGATGCGCCGCGCCGCGTCCGGCACGCCGACCTCCTCCAGCGCGCGGACAGCCCGCTTCACCGCCTCGGCCCGCGGCATATTCTCATGGATGATCAGCGGCTCGATGAGCTGCTCCTCGATGCGCAGATACGGGTTCAGCGACGTCATCGGGTCTTGAAAAATCATCGCGATGCGCTTGCCGCGAATCTGGTTCAGCTCCGCGTCCTTCATCGCGAGCAAATCCGCTCCGTCAAAGCGCGCCGTGCCGCTCTCAATCCGTCCCGGCGGCTTCGGAATCAGCCCCATCAGCGAGTAGCACGTCACCGACTTTCCCGACCCGCTCTCCCCCACAATCCCCAGCGTCTCCCCCTTTTCCACGCTGAACGACACCCCATCCACCGCGCGCACCACCCCGTTGCGCGTGTGGAAGAAGGTCCGCAGGTTTTGAACTTCTAGGAGAGGCATGGGGAAACCACGAATGAACACGAATGAACACTAATAAAGAGAGTCATAGAACGATGCGCTCCCATTCCAGCTTGGGGTTCTTGAAGTTCAGGATCACACCGACACGGAGCTTCGTGATGCGAAGATAGTTCAGCATCTGCCCCCGCTCCACGTCCGTGATGCGCTCAATGACTTTGGCATCCACGACCACGGCACCAAACGCGATGAGATCAGGCACGAACAAACCCACCTTGCAGCCCTTGTAGAGCACATCGAACTGCCGCTGCTGCTGCCACGGAATCTGCCGCAGCCCAAACTCCACAATGAGAGCATTCTCATAAGGCTTCTCGTGCAAGCCGTGCCCAAGCCCGTTCAAGACTTCCATCGCACTTCCCACGATAGCGAACACCTCCTCCTTCAGCAGTAATTTGGTATCTGAATTCGTGTTCATTCGTGTCCATTCGTGGTTTCAACCAGCCTGTCGACGCTGGGCAACGCGGGCACTGACGCGCTTGCGCAAGTCAGCCCAATCCTTGGTCGCAGGTGTGAATTCCGGCTCCGCATCCCGCTCCCGCAGGAAATCGTAGAGCGCGACCTCCTGAGCCTTCCCAAGATGGCAAACACCTCGGCTTTCAGCCGCAGCTTGCCCTTTGAATTCGTGTCTATTCGTGTCCATTCGTGGTTGCTCAATCCTTGCTCGCCCGCACATCGAGCGCGTCCCGCAGTCCATCCCCCAGGAAGTTCAGGCAGAAGAGCGTGGCGCTGAACGCGCCGGCGGGGAAGACCAGCATCCACCAGTATTCCTCCATCTTGTCCGCGCCGTCCTTGATCATCGAGCCCCACGAGCTGAGCGGCGGCTGCACCCCCAGGCCGAGGAAGCTCAAGAACGCCTCCAGCAGCATCACCGCCGGCACCGTCAGCGTGGTATAGACGATCACCGGCCCAAGCACGTTGGGGATCATGTGCCGCAGAATGATCCGCCGCTTGCGCAGGCCCAGCGCGTGCGCTGCCTCCACGAACTCCATCCGCTTCAGCGACGCCACCTGTCCGCGCACAATGCGCGCCATCGTGAGCCATTCCACCGCCCCGATGGCCGCGAAGAGCAGCCATAAATGATTCCCCAGCCACACCGTCAGCAGGATGATGAAGAGCGTGAAGGGCAGCGCGTAGAGGATGTCCACGATGCGCATCATCACCGCGTCCAGTTTCCCGCCGATGAAGCCCGAGATGGCCCCGTAGAGCACGCCGATGGTGAGCGACACGCCGGTCGCGCACAGCCCCACCATGAGCGACACGCGCCCGCCGTAAAGCAGCCGCGTGAACTGGTCGCGTCCTAGGTGATCGGTGCCCAGCCAGTGCTTCGCCGACGGCGGAGCCGCGCCCAGCGCGAGGTCCTGCGCGTCATAGGCAAACGGCGAAATCCACGGCGCCGCCGCGCAGACCAGCCCCAGCACCGCCACGATGACCCCGCTGGCCAGCGCCAGCTTGTTCTTCCGCAGCCGCGCCCACGCATCCTGCCACAACGAGTGGCCGGCCTCGATCGGCTCGGCGAGCGTGACGATTGGGGCGGGGGAGGTCATTTCAATTGGCCGCGAAAGGGCGCAGAGAGCACAGAAACACTGGTGATCATAGTTCCGATACGGACGGGGCGAAAAGCAGTCTTCATTTCAACGCTTGCCCGCCCAACGAGCTTCCAACGTGGCCGTGCCGTCCGCCTTGGAAGCGGACAGCAATCGAAGGCCTCTGAGTCCGAATTCTCGGCTGGAGAAGAACTCGCCTGGGCGAACTGCTAGGGGTAAAGTGGAACCGACTATTAGAAGGCGAGTCGTGCCATCTTCGGCGATGGACAATAGCCTTACTCGCGTGGATCCAGTCTCACCGACTGTGGCTTCAGGGCTTGCGGTGGTTAACCTCAAAGTCTGGCTAAAATGGGCGGCGGACGAAAGAGTCTCATTGTTGGCGCAGCCCAAGACACCTGCGAGCAGGGTTGCGAATACGGTCAACCACACCCTGTTAATCTTCAGGTGCGCCACTATCCGGTTTCTTTCTACGTTTCTATCCGCCCTTTTGTGGCAAAGAATTCTTCGCGGTTTCATTCGAGGCGCACCTTCGGGTTGAGCCAGGCTTGGACGATGTCCACCAGCAGGTTGAAGATCAGGATCAGCGCGGCGAAGAAAAACACCGTGCCGCCCACCACCGGAATGTCGCGGTCGAAGACCGAGCCCACAAAGTATTTGCCCAGCCCCGGGATGTTGAACACCGTCTCGATGACGAACGACCCGGTGATCAGGCCCGCCGCCGCCGGCCCGAGGTAGGTCACCACCGGCAGCAGCCCGCCGCGCAGCGCGTGCCGCGTGAGGATGCGCACCCCCGACGCCCCCTTCGCCCGCGCGGTGCGGATGAAGTCCTGCCCCATGATCTCCAGCATCCCGCCCCGCGTGAGCCGCGCGATGTAGGCCGCGAGATGGCACCCCAGCGTGAGCGCGGGCAGCACGCGGTCGCCCGCCGTGTTCCAGCCGGAGGTGTGAAACCAGCCCAACTGGAGCGCGAAGAGCAGCACCATCAGCGGCCCGAGCACGAACGTGGGCAGGCACACCCCGACCATCGCGGCGGACATCGGCACATAGTCCTGCGCGGTGTTCGGCTTCTGCGCCGCCAGCATCCCCGCCGGCAGCCCGATGGCCAGCGCAACCAGCAGCGACCACGCGCCCAGCTCCAGCGACACCGGAAACGACTTGCGGATGATCTCGCCCACCGTGCGGTTCGAGTGGCGGATGGATGGCTGCTCCCCGGTCACGAGCGTCTTGAGGAAATGCAGGTATTGCTCCAACGGCGGCTTGTCCAAGCCGTAGTGGGCTTCCAGCCGCTTGAGAATTTCCGGCGGAATGCTCTTCTCCCCCGTGAACGGCCCGCCCGGCGCCTGGCGCACCATGAAGAACGTCAGCGTGGCGACCGCCAGGAGCACCGGAATCGTCTGCAGCAGTCGGATGAAAAGAAAGCGGGCCATCAGTCGGGTGACAGGTGACAGGTGGCAAGTGACGAACGCCCTAGCCCGGTGGTGCCCGGGCGGACCAAGTCATGCGACGGCGGAATCACGGCGCCAGAGTGGCGCAGAAGCAGACGCTGGGCAAGGCGCGGCTCCGAGGAAGTGTCGCAGGTAGGGCGCGTCTGTCCCCAGCGCGCCGCCGGACCGTGCGGATGCCCAACCGGCGCGCTGAGGACAGACGCGCCCTACCTGCAACGGTGCCCAGTCCCTTTCCGTTCAGGAGGCGAGCCTACGACATGTAGGGATGCTATTTCGCGCCGAGGCGATCGCCCGCCGTCATCCGCGCCATCCGCGTCATCCGCGGTTCTCCCTTCGGAATTCGGGTTGAGTTGCTGCAACACAGTGCCTCCCTGTGCGTCATGCCCGTGTCCGTCTCGCTTCAACATGGACTTGCGCACCGAAGCTGGTAGCAAGTGGCCCATGACCTGCACGCGCCTCCTCCTGTTCGCCGGGCTGCTCGCCCTCTCCCCCGGCATCGGCGCGGCCCCGGCGGCCGACCCCATCACACCGGGCGACCTCTTCACGGAACGCCCCACCCTGAACTGCCTCGGCTTCCGCTGGTATATGAGCGGGGACAGCAGCCGCACCGCGACCGTGCGGGTGCAGTATCGCGCCCGGGGCGCCGGCGCCTGGCGCGAGGGGCTGCCGCTCTTGCGCTCGAATGGCGAGGTGGTGGCCGGCAACCTGCCCGAGAAGGAACGCGCGGGCGTGGTGTGGACCACCCCCAACGTCTTCGCCGGCAGCATCGTGGACCTGGAGCCCGACACGGAATACGAGGTGAAGCTCGCCCTCAGCAGTCCATCCGGCGCGGCCGCGGAAAAGGTGGTGACCACCCGCACCCGGCCGGTGCCGCAGGCCTTCACCGGCGGGCGCACACTGCATGTCTATCCCGCCGGCCACGCCGGCCCGCGCCAGTCACCGGCCTTCGACGGGCTGATGGCCGCCTACGCGACCGCCGAGCCCGGCGACGTCCTGCTCATCCACGCCGGCACCTACACGGTGGCCGCCAAACAGGAGCGGACTGACTACGTCCTCACCCGGCCCGCGACCGCAGCCCGGCCCATCGTGATTCGCGGCGCAGGCGACGGCGAGGCGGTCTTCGATGGGCGCGGGGCGCTGCGGCTGTTTGACACGCAGGCGGCCCATCACCACTACTTCGAGGGCCTGACGCTGCGTGGCGCGGACCATGTCCTCTACGCCGGCCGGGAGCGCGGCGGCACCGGGCTGGTCGTGCGGCGCTGCCGGTTTGAAGGCACGGCGTATGGCGTCTTTGCCCTGCATCCCGCCTGCCGGGATTTCTACATCGCGGACAACGTGTTCGTCGGGCCGCACCCCAGGTGGCATCCGCGCGAGGGCCAGCAGAACGACAGCCACGCCGTCTGGCTCTCCGGCCAGGGCCATGTCGTGTGCTTCAACCGCATCACCGGTTTCTGGGACGGCGTGGATGTCTATGGCCGCCGCCCGCCCGCCGAGCACGAGCTGCAAAACGCGGCGATGGACTTCCACAACAACGACATCGCCGCGAGCGGCGACGACGGCATCGAACTGGACTACGCCGTCCACAATGTCCGCGTGTTCCGCAACCGCATCTGGAACTGCTTCATGGGCATCAGCGCGCAGCCGGTCTATGGCGGGCCGGCGTATGTCTTTCGCAACGTCGTCTTCAACTCCACGCGGGCCCCGCTCAAGCCCAGCCTCCAGCCCTCCGGCCTGCTGATCTTCAACAACACCTTCCTCGCCCACGGCTCGGCGGGCCAGATGGCTCCGGGCTGGCAGAACTCGCAGCTCCACAACAACCTCTTCCTCGGCACCGACGGCGGCCCGGGCGTGATCTGGACCGGCACGGGCACGCCGGAAACCACGCGCATGGATTACAACGGCTGGCATTTCTTCAAATCATCAGCGGCCCGGCCCATCTGGTGGCGCTATGCAAAGGAAACGCGGGTGCCCACCGGCAGCCAGCCCTCGCTCGAGGGCTCCTTCATCAGTCTGGCGGAATTCACCCAGTTCACCGGCTTCGAGCGCCATGGCGTGCTGACGGACCCGGGCATCCTTGAGCAGGCGGCCACTCCCACCGGCACGAATGTCCCGCTGCCGCCGATGGACCTGCGCCTGCGCCCCGGCACGCGCGCCGTGGACACCGGCCTGGCGCTGCCCAACTTCACGGATGGCTTCACCGGCAGCGCGCCAGACCTCGGGGCCATCGAACTCGGCCAGTCGCCCCCGCCCTACGGCCCACGCCACTAAGCCCGAATTCCGATGCGAGAACCGTGGATGACGCGGACGAGGAACCGGTAGCGCACGCCGCGTGGTGCCCGTCGCCGTGCCGCGAATCGGCTTCCTTTCGGGCGGGCAACGCGTCGAGGCAGCCAAGTTCGAGGAGCTGATCGAGTCCCGCCACGCCGGCAGCCGGAACCTGGACGCGGTGTTCGAGGACTTGCTGGCTGGCCCTGACGCTGCGGCTCGCAGGCAAGGAAGCACCATCCCCTCAAGGGGCGGCCAGTTCGCGCGCGCGATAGAACCGGCCTTTGTTGGTCAGGCCCGGGTCAACGACACTGGCCGCGCCGGTGGTCACCACATTGGTGAGCAGCGGCGTCCAGGTGAGCAAGTTGGTCGAATACTCGATGAGAATCGTGCGGCCGGGGGTGGTCACCAGAGTAAACTGGAATGTGCCGTTTACGGGTGCGCTGGGCGTCACCAAGCCTGACGGGCCCACCACTACTTCCACGGCGGCGGAGGTGGCCGTCGCGCCGCGGTTGTCCATGGCCACGGCGGTCAGGCTATAGAAACCCTGCGGCACGGCATCCCAAGCGAAATCAAAGGGGCTGTTGGACACGGTGCCCAGCAGGGTGCGGTTCGCGAAGAACTGCACCTGCGTCACCGAACCGTCGGCGTCCGAAACACTGGTCTTGATCGGGATGCTCGCCGGGGCCTGATACAGCACGCCGGAAACCAGGTTCGTGATGGCCACCATCGCCGGGGCGTTCAGGGTGATGGTGATGCTGTTCGTGGCCTTGGCTCCGGCGTGATCCGTGGCGATGGCCGTGAGCGTGTGATTTCCGGCGAGCAGGATGGTGTTGGTGCTGCGGTAGGGAGCAACCAACGCCGTCCCCGCCAGCACGCTGTCCACAAAGAACTCCACTTTGGCGACCGGGCCGTCCGTGTCCACGACGCCGGCCTCGATTTCCAAGTGGGCCGGCGCGGTAAGCACCACCCCGTTGGCGGGCATCACAAAGCTGAGGACGGGCGGCTGGTTCGACAGGCTGAGGCCCGGAGAGCCGATTTCGCTCGCGTCGTTCACCGCCGTGAAGGCCCGGCGCACGCCCGCGAGGCTGAACTGGGAGATGGTCGTGTTGTTCAATCCGACGGCATTGTCGAACGTGGTGAACGGCGGGCTGGCGGGCGAGGTGCCAAAGATCACGCTGGCCTGGAGCACGCCATTGCTGTTGTAGAGGTTGACGGCATCGCCGCCGGTGCTCAGGCCAATGCCCCCGCCGGTGTAGCTGCCGATTTGGAGACCTGCCGGTGGGTTCGCGCCAAACCAGTTGGAGAGGAACAGGGCGCGCGTGGCAGCAAGGTTGGCGGTTTCGAGGAAGATGACCGCCTCGCCCGGGGCAATGGTCGTGATGCCGTTCAGGAGCAGCGCTGCGGCGAAGGAACCTGAGCTGTCATCCACTTTCCAGCCCGTGATGTCCACGGGCCGGGCCGTGGTGTTCATCACCTCGAACCAGTCGGCTCCAACAGGGCTGTTGCCGCTGGACCAGGGCGCGACTTCGGAGATGAACAGCTTGCCGATGGTTCCCGGGGAGCCGGTTTCGCCGGGGTTGTTCACCGCGACAAGCGCGCCGTTGACGCCCACGACGCTCAGTTGCGTCAGGTTCGTTTTGTTCAGCCCGACCGCGTTGTTGAAGGTCGCCAACGGCAGGTTGGTGGGAGATGCGCCGAACGTCACGCTGGCCTGCAGGACGCCGTTGCTGTTGTAGAGGTTGACCGCATCGCCGCCGGTGCTCAGGCCGATGCCCGAGCCGGTGTAGCTGCCGACTTGGAGTCCAGGCGGCGGGTTCGCGCCAAACCAGTTGGACAGGAACAGGGCCTTGGTGGCGGCGAGGTTGGCGGTTTCGAGGAAGATCACCGACTCGCCGGGAGCGATGCTGGTGATGCCGTTCAGCAACAAGGCTGAGCCAAAGGCGGCCGAACTGTCATCCACCTTCCAGCCCGTGATGTTCACGGCACTGGCCCCGAGGTTCGACACTTCGAACCAGTCGGCACCCACCGGGCCACCGCTGGACCACGCGGCCACCTCCGAGATGATCAGCGTCGCAATCGGGCCGGCCTCATTGACCACGTCGGTTACGGTCAGGGTGTAGTTCGAGGAGGCGTCCGGCGTGTTGCCCACGCTGACGTCATCCACGTTGACCGTGACGCTGTAGCTGGTCTTGGTCTCGAAATCGAGCACGGTCCCGGCCTTGAGGTAGAGAGCGTTGCCGGTGATCTGGAAGAAGCTGGCATCCGCGCCGGTCAGGGCCAGGGCGTTGATTCCCTGGCCGTCATCGGTGACCACAATGTCCGCCACCTTCACGGCCGTGGCCGTGCTGGTGTCTTCGGCGAGCGAAGTGACCGTGGGGGTCAGCACCACGGCCGTGGGCGCCTGATTGGGAGCCGAGGCGAGTGCGTAAACCCAGAGCTGGGGGTGATCGAAATCTCCGCCGCCATTCTCGCTGACGACGTAGAGGTTGCCGGCGCGATCCATCGTCAGCCCTTCGTGCTGCTGGGCGGGCACGTCCAGCGGGTTGCCGGGATCGGTGATGATCGTGAGCGAACTGTGGATGTTCCCCGCCCGGTCCACGTTGAGGATCTGGCCGGACTCCTGGCTCAACACCAGCAGGTGACTGGCCTCGGGACGGCCTTCGAGCGCCGGCAGATTCGACAAGGCAAAGACATCGGCCAGGTCCAGCAGGTTGAGCAGTGCCGGATCGAACAGGTTCGTCGAGTTCTCGTTGGTGGGCGATCCATTGCTGGCCTTGCCGGCCACAAAATCAACGGTCGTCTGGAAAATGCCCTGCGGCTGGGTCTCCTTGAGGCAGATAAACCCGCCGGTCAGCGGATCAAAGGAAAGCCCCTCGGTGCCGATGTTCTGCACGAAGGTGCCGAGCTTGACGGTTTGCGCGCCGCTGCGGGCCAGCGTGGTGCCGGCGGCGTAGGTGAACAAAACAAGCTGCCGGTCCCGTTCTTCGCTGATGACAAACTTGCCGTTGCCGACGTAGGTGATGCCCTCGGGGTCATAGAAGTCCGTGCCCTGCGGGCTGCTGCCGGCGGCCAGCGTCATCGAGTCAATGAGCTGGCCGGTTTTGGAAACCTGAACAATCGAGGTGCCGCCGTCGGCGGTGATGAACAGGGTGTCGGTGTCCCAGTTGTAGGCCACGCCCGACGCTTCCTGGGCCAGCAGGCTGATGCCGTTGGGCGGTGTGGTCCTTGTGGGTTCCGGGAGGTCGTAACGGCCCACCCGGACATACCGGGACAAATCAATGGTCGCGGGAACCGTGTTGAGGCCGGACACGCCGGGCGAGCCGATGTCCGCCGGGTTCGCGGCGGAGGCGAAGGCTCCGAAGGCTCCGACGGTCGCCGCCCGGTAGCGGCGGCTGGCCGCATTGGTGCCGGAAGTGGGATCCAGCACCAGTGCGGCGGTGGCCGAACCGCCGCCGGATACGCCGGCGTGCCCCCCCGCCGCCGGGCCGCCGACCGACCGGGTGAACCCGTTGGTCGCGTAGCTGAGGAAGAGCACTTCCGTGCCGTTGGTGTCGAAGAGGGAAATCGCATCGCCCTGGCCCAGCCCGGGCGCCGCGCCGGTGCTGATCACCTGCACGGTGTTGGAGATGCCCCACCAGGTGCGGAAGGCCGCCGGTGTGAGCGCGGTGAAGACGATGGACTCGCCGGCGGCAATCGTTGTTCCGGCCGGAATCGTGACCGCCGCGCCCGTGGTCACCCGCGCACTGTCATTCCATTTCCAGTTGCCCAGGCTCACCGCGTTGGTGCCGGTGTTGGTGAGTTCCCAGTAGTCGTTCACGCTCGCCGCCGCCTGATTGGACTGGATCTCCGTGATCACCAACTGGGCGCGGACCTCGCTGGAAAACACGCCGAGCAGCGGCCAGGCGGCCAGGAGCGCGGTGTGGGTGAAACAAGTTTTGGTGGGACGGGATTGGTTTTGCATGGGTGGGGATTTGAAATTCAATCTGCTCAGGGGGCTGACCGGACAGCATTGGCTCTGGCCGGTGCTCGTGAGCATTGGGTTCAGTCGTTTTGAACTCGGCGCTTTTCCTGGGCCCGCTTCGGGGGGAATGCCAAGCCAGTCGGGGTCAGCTTGCTTCCGGCATCAGGACAATTGCGCCGCTTGAGTTGTGGCGCACCAGGGGCACGTTGAACAAGTTACGTGGTGGTAAGAGGAGGTGACGGAACGGTGACCCTGCGCCGCGTCCGACGAGGCCGACCTTTGCAAGAGAATGTGGCGGCTAGCGCAGTTCCCAGCGCAGCCGCCGCAACCGGCGTCCTGAGACCCGCAGGCGAAGCGCGTTCCGCAGCCAGCCGCCGGAGCGGATGGCCTCGTCCCGAAACTGCTCGATCAGGATGTGGAACTCTGTCGCATCACGCGTCTGGCCCAGTTCGCGGATGAGCGCGAAATCACGGGCAAAGAAGTCACGACGCGCCAGCCAAACCAAGGCGGCCAAGGGAAGCGCCATGCGCGGCAGCGTCCGCCAGAACACACGCCGGATGTATGCCTGCTCATCGCATTCCCATTGTGCCATCGCCTGGTCGCGGAAGCAGGGAAAGCTGGGTGGGATGGGCGCAGCGGTCATCTGCCAGTCAAAGATCGCTTCAGCCATGAGGAGCAGGGTTGCCTCACGCCAGAATGGCGTCGGCGAAATGCGGAACCGGGGCGGGGGCGGTCTTCGGCTCCTCGCCGGAAAGCCTCCGGTGCAGCGCCTCGCTCCAATCGGCCGTGAGATAGCGGAACAGCCAGCCGCCGGTGCGGCGCAGCCGGCCATAGGCGGCCTCCAGGTCCAGCACCATGGTGACGCGGCGGTTTGGACAGTTCAGCTCGCCCACGTCGTGGGTCGCCACCGGCTCGAAGCCCATCACGCGCGTGTGGAAGAGATACGGGCTGTGCTTCTCACCCTCGAAGATGTCGGTGACATAGTGCGTGAAGCGACGCTCCACCGTGTCACGCACGGCGGCGCGCATGAGCGCGGCGGCGATGTAATGATTCTTGCGGTGCTCCGGCAGCACGGCAAACCGCCCGATCTCCGCCACCCGGCTGCGCTTCACAAAGTCCGTCACATCAAAGTTCGCGCCCGGCACAGGCTGGAAGCCGTATTGGGCATAGACCTCCAACGGCGGATTGAACAGCACGCGCAATACGCCCACCGGCTCGCGGCTGCGGCGCGCGAGGAACCACGCCACATCGAACCGGTCCAGATCGTCGGGCGAGAAGACCTTGTTCCCGTCGGCCACCCAGCGTTTCTCCCGCTCGTAGGTGGCGCGCAAGATTTGCAGCGCCTCTTGGCGCTCGCATTCGGAGATGACGGGGACGACGCTGATTCGGCTGAGACTAATCATGGGTTTTCCTTTCGTTGGACCACGTTTTTCCTGACAGGCGGGCGATTTCTTGCATCACACTGGCGTGCCAAGTGCGCACAGCGGTTGCGGTCAGGTCGCGCTCGGCGGGTGGCGTGAGCGGCGGACCAAACTCGATTTCCATTGGCGCGAGTTCCGGGATGTGCGGCGCTGCTTGATGCAAGGGGAAGCGCACGCCGGCCGGGATGACCGGCACGCCGGTTTGCAGGGACAGCTTGGCCGCCCCGTGGAAGCCGCGCAGCAGCCGATGCGGGTCGCGGTTCGTCGTGCCCTCCGGGAAGATCCCCACGGACGCGCCCGCCGCGACTCGTTCCGCCGCGCGGGTGAAGGCCGGCACGCGGTCGGTGAGCAGCGGACGCAACACGTTCAGGAAGCGCGGACGCGCGGGCTTGCGGTCGAGCGTGATCACATCGCCCGCGCGGTAGATGCACGCGATGCCGGGCACGAGCTTCAAGTTCCAGTCCGCAATGAAGTGCAGCGGCTTGCCGGCCCGAGCATGCAGCAGGAACGCCGGCAGGAAGAGCGCCTCCAGTTTCGTGCTGTGATTCAGCGCGAGGATGAACGGGTCGTGCTCCGGCGCGATGCGCTCCAGGCCGCGCACCCGGACGATGCAGCCACCGAAGGCCAGCAGCAGCCCGCGGATGACGCCGCGCGCCAGCGGACGCCCGGCCTTGTGCGGCATCGGCGCGCCGAGCATGTCGCGCATCGTAAGCGCCACCCTGTCACCCCGCTCCGCCACCGATGCGGACGTTGCAACGGTGCGGTCGGGAAGGAGTGCGGTGGTTGTCGGCATCGGTGAATTGCCTTTCACATTGAGTTGACCACCGCGAGATGCCGGGCGCGTGGCGGCGGCGTCACGATTCCGTGAAGCCTCTTTTCGTCGTCGGCCATTCCTTGGAGAAAGTGAAACCGGGTTCCTGCGATGTAACGCGGGAAAGGTCGCCGGAACCCGTGCTCCGCCACTCAGCGGAACGGGGTCAATCTGCCCGCGCTGCGTCACGAACCCACGTCTCCCCGGTCACGATTCCGCTACGTCCCGGTGTCAGGCTATCACCGATTCTTAACTTGGACGCCATGTTTGCGACACGTGACCGCCGCATGCTTGCCGCCCTTAACTATGGCCGTTCTGTCCGCTCAGATTCTAGTCGCCACGGCGGATGCCGCCGGGCTTCCTCAAGCCAGGGCCAGCCTTGCCGCCGTCGGCTGTCAGGTTCTCTCCGCCCCCGACGGCCACGCGGCGCTGCGCATGGCCCGGGTCCGGCTGCCGGATCTGGCCCTGCTCGACCTGCAACTTCCCGGCCTGGATGGACTGGAGGTCTGCAAAGAACTGCGGCGCGATCCGGCCGCCGGCCGCATGCCGATCTTCGTCCTGAGTCCGCATGATCGCCCAATTGAACGGCTGCTCGCGCTGGAACTCGGCGCGGATGAATTCTTGCGGCTGCCCATTGACCCGCGTGAACTCGCCCTGCGCGTGCGGAACATGATTGACCGGACCCGCCCTCGGACTGAGCCGCCGGAACAATTCCGCGTCGGTGAACTCGTCGTGGACCTGTCGGCGCACGAGGCCAGAGTAGCCGGTCGGGAGCTCCGGCTTTCCCCCACGGAGTTCAAGCTCCTCACCGCCTTGTTGGAACACGTCGGCCGGGCCCAGACCCGCGACGAGCTATTGCGTCATGCATGGACCAATGCCTCCCTCGCCACCAATCGCACCGTGGACACGCACATCCGCCGCCTGCGCACCAAGCTGGGCCATCTGCGCCCCTGGATTCACACCGTCCGCAATGGCGGCTACTGCCTGAAGCCCGAGTGAGGCCGGCGCAATCCCCCGGACACGCGGGGAGCACGGGCTGAAGCGCCGCAGCCGACCTTGCGCAGCACTCAGTAACGCGTCACGGACAAGAAGCTCGTCGGTTCTTCGGCCGCGACATACACGGTGGCGGTCGCTCCGTCCCCGTTGAGCACGGTCTGGCCCGGAATTCCGGTTTCGGTGAGACTGAAGGGCACGACCACCGCCGGAGCCGTCAGGGCAGCACGCCGCTTAACTTCGTAGCGCAGGCCGCTGAGGGTGGGAAAGGAAAGCCGCATCCGGCGCCCGGCGGCCGTGTTCACCAGCGCCCCGGCCGTCGCGAAGCCAATGCCGGGAATTTCCACTTCCACCACGCCGGCGTTCACCAGGCGCGCGGGATAAGCCGCGAGGTCAAACCCCGCGAGCCCGCTCACCACCGCCCCCTCCGGGGTGAAGCGCGAACCGTGGCAGGTGCAGAGCAGGACGCCCTCGGCTTCCGAGTAAGTGTTCACCACGCAGCCGGCGTGCGTGCATTGCGAACTCACCGCCGCGAAGGTCTCCGTGTCCGTCCGCGTGAGAATGACCGGGTAAATCCCGGGCGGAGGCGCGGTCACCAGCAGATGCACCGACCCGGAGATGGATGCCAGCGCGGGGAAATCCGCCAGCGCTACCCGGACGATGCCGGCCGGCGGTTCCGCCGCCCGCACCGGGGGAGCAAACAGGTCCGTCCACGGCAGGCCGGAGGCCTCGACCAGCAGGACCGCCCGCGCCGCGCATTTCAGGAAATCCCGGCGACCGCACTCAAACGGCGCCGGGCGGCCACGCGTCGGCGCGACGGCACAGCCCGGACACCCTGGAGCGTGGACACCTGACCGGCTGATGGGAGCGGGCAAAGGCATGGCTTGCTGACTGCGGCGAAACTACCACCGCGCTTCGTTGGGAACCATCCGGCAGATTCCGGATTGGAAACGTGACCGGCCTCGGGCGGTTCGCCAAGATTCACGCCGGTAGGTTCGCCCAAAAATTGAAGCGGGCGGAGCCGCAGCAGCCACAAGTCGCAAATCAACAGCTAACCGCTCAACCTGCTGCGCGCACCGCCCGCAAAGTCAGGCGCACTCTGCCGAAGGCGGGTCACAAACCAGCGCAGCCCTCGTGACGTTCTCGTAAACTGAGGGGACTTCCGCGCAGCCCCGTGGACTCACGGCGCAGGCAGAATCCAGTCCGCTGGCAGCGGACCGGCGAGGTTCACGTCCGGACGGAGCAGGCGACGGTGAGGACGCCCATTGAGGGCAAGGAAGGCATCGGCGCGCACTTCGGTGCCCCGGGGCAAATCCGCTGTGAGGTGCCGGGCAAACTGGCGGATCAACTCGGGCTCCTGCGCCATCATCCGTTCCTGCCATGGCGTCAGGATTCCACGCGTCGGCAATCGCTCGCGGCGGCCAGTTGCCGGATCGAACGCATGGAACTCCACATGCCCGGAACGCTCCGCCAGCATGACGCGCCAGGTGAAGTTGAAGCCGTGCCCCGTCCAGGCGCAGTTCTCGTGTTGAAGGAAAGACCGCAGTGGCAGCGCGATCTGAACCAGGCAGAAGAGCGTGATGGCAGCCATTCCCCAGGCGGGCGGAGGAGGAAGCAACTCGGAACTCAAAGCTCCCAACTCGGAACCCTGCCAGCGCGGCCAGGCGGGCGGGAAGAACAGCGTCGTGACCACCAGCATGAGCCACGGAAACAAGCCGATGGGAAACAGCAGCGCCGTCGCAACGTGAAACACCACGACCGTCGCATACGCCAAAGATCGCGTCCGCGCGCACAGCAGGGCGAAGACAATCCCCAGATCATACGCGGCGCCGGCCCAGCTCATGGCGAAGGCTGCCCACGGCTCACCCAGCCACGGGCCGACGAACGGCAGGTCCGCCCGCGCCGCCAGCCAGGTGCGCAAGGGTTCCGCCCGCAGCAGCCAGTCCGCATTCAGCTTAGCCAGCCCGGCGGAGACATAGACCACCCCGATCTGGAAGCGCAGCAGCCAGAGCATCCACGCCGGGACAAGGGCGGCTTGAACCACGCGACCGCACGCCGCATCCCATGACCATTCGCGATGCAACGGCAGCACGGCCATCAGGCCCGCCAGCAGGGTCACAAGGTAGTAATGGTTGAGGTAGTTCGCACGCTCGATGAGTTCGAGATACGCGAAGCCGAGGAAGAACAACCAAGCGCAGGCGCGGTAGAAGAACCCCGCCGCCACGCCCAGCGCGCACACCGCCAGCCCGGCGACGAAGGCGTGCATCAACCCCGGCGGCAGTGGCCGGACCCACTCAAATCCGGGATAACTGAAGTGAAATGCCGGGGCGAGGAATACGGTGTCCACCCAGCCTTTCGCCAACAGCCGGAACATCGCCCCGGCCATGAGCAAACCGAACAGGATGCGAAACGCGGCGAGGGAGGCGGCGGGGACGGGGCGGAGGAGGGCACGCGCGGCAGCTCCGGTCAATCCGCGCGAGCGCGTGCTGCGTGTTGCGTGTTGCGTGACACCGGCAGGCCGCGCCACCAGTTCCTCACGCACCACGCACCACGCACCATGCGATTCCTGCTCAGTCTCCATCCGTAGAGATGAACGTGAGCGTCACGCCCAGCCGGCTCACCACGTCCGTCTTGAGCGCGATCTCCAGTTTGTGCCCGGCCTCGATGGTTTGCTCCACGGTGGCACGCGCCTGTTTCACCGCCTCCTCGATGGGCATCGGAATGGCGGTGGCGGCCTTCACCGACGCTTCCAAGTGCGCCTGCATCGTGTCGGCCAGCGCCGGGTCCAACGTGCGCAGGTAATCGTCCAGCCCCAACCCGGTGCCCCCGTCGTAGTGCCGTTGCACACTCCTGATGACGGCCAGAACGGCTCGATGCGATGAGCCGCTGCTCATGGCCTGGGCATTCTCGGGCTGGAACGTCTTGGCATCGTAGAAACCGATCTGCTGCAGGAGCGACTCCCGCAGCGTGCGCTCGGAGTTCTCCAGCAGCCGGTTGACGAGCTTGTCGAGGCTGTCCTGTCCGCCCGCGATGAATTTTCCGACCGCGTTTCCGCCCGCCGGTTTCCAGGCCTCCTCCACTTCGCGCGCGCGGCGGGTGAGCAATTCCGCCAGCGCCTGCACGAAGGCCCGGCGACGCGGACCATTGGGACCGGTGAGCAGTTCCCATGCGGGCGATGGCACGGGCACTCCCGGGACTGGCTGGCCGTTTTTGTGGCGCACCATCCGGGCCTGGTCGAAGAGGAGGCACTCCAGCGCGAACAGGCCGGTCGCCGCCGCACCGAGTTCGTTCATGTAGGCTGCGTCGTAGTTTGTGCTGCCCTGGAGCGCGCCTTCGATGCTTGTCGGGCGCGGGGGCCAGAGATACACTCCGAGGTTGTAATAGGGCAGGGTGGGAATCCACTGCACCGCGCTCCACGCGGTGTAGGCTTCGGTCCAGTCGGCCCGGGCCTGCTGCAGGCTTTCGGGCGTGGGATCGGTGCGGAACTTGATCGTGGAGGCCTCGAGTGCGACACAGCGTTCCGTGAACGCGCTCAAGGTCGGCAGAATGACATTGGTCCCGATGGCGGCGAGCGCCGCTTCCTTCGTCACGCGTGCCGGAGCAGTTGGCAGGGCTGGAAGTTTGGCGGCCGAAGCAGTGCTCTCCCGCCGGTCGCAGCCCGTGAACAACGGCGTGACCATGGCGGCGAGCAGAAGCGCGAGGTTGCGAGCGGGACGGGTCATAACGACTCAAGGAATTTCAACAGTGCCTCACGGTCCGCGCGTGGCATCTGGCGGTAAGCCTCGCGCGATTTCGCCGCCTCGCCGCCATGCCAGAGGATGGCTTCGGCGAGCGAGCGGGCGCGGCCATCGTGCAGCAGGAAGGTGTGACCATTGACCTTGGCCACCAGGCCGATGCCCCACAGCGGCGGGGTGCGCCACTCGCGGCCCTCCGCCGCAAACACCGGGCGCTCGTCCGTGAGTCCCTCGCCCAGATCGTGCAGAAGCAGGTCGGTGTAAGGATGGATCGTTTGCCGGGAAAGCTGCGGCAGGCCGGGCACGTCGCCCGTGACCAGTTCCTCCCGATGGCAGACGGAACACTTAGCCGAGCGGAAAAGCACCGCGCCTTGTCGCACCTGCTCATCATCCACGTTGCGCCGGGCGGGCACGGCCAGCACGCGCGAGTAGAACGTGACGTTCTCCAGAATCAGGTCGCTGACTTCGGGCGAGCCGCCGCTCGGTTGCCGCGCGGCGGCAGTTTGCGCGACCGTGTGGTTCCCCTGCGGAAAGAGCGAGGTGGTCAAACCCATGTCGCCATTGAAGGCGCCGGCCACCTGCTGTCGCACCGTGGGTTGCTCGGCCTTCCAGCCAAATCGGCCGGACGCGTGGCGTTGCGTTTGCGCGTTCCAGACCCGGTTCAGCTTGCCGGAGATTCCGTCTCTGTCCCGGTCCTCGGGATCGGCCTGCGCGGCGAGGTCTTCCGCCGGCACCGCTTCCAGCAGGCCCAGCCCTATCATGGCCGGCGCAACGCGCGGGGACATTTGCAGGTTCGTGGCGACCGGACCGTAGCCGAGGTTCCGGAGCGAATACTTCGGGCGACGCAATTCAAACGCCTCGCCGTCCGCGAACGCGCCGCGCACGGGTTCATACTCCACCACCACGTCCGCCTCAGCGGGAACGCCGGGCAGCGCGCGGCCTTGGATTTGGTCGCCATATACCGGATCGGACAGCGGGCCGCCATGGGCATTCGTGCCGGGCACGCTCACGCGCATGAGCATCACTGACATCACCCCGCCCGGTTCTGGCGGGCGGCTGCGGCCGTCGTGCAGATGGCACGCGGAGCAGGACCGGGCGTTGAAGAGCGGACCGAGGCCGTCGCGTCCGGCGGTGGAGGCGGGCGCGGCGACCCAGTTCAGGTTGAAGAACGAATTGCCGACGGCAAACGCCGACTTTTGGGCGTCCGTCAGCCCTGGCACCGGGAGCGAGAAGGCGTGGTGGCTGTCGTCGAAAACCGTCGCATCACCGCCCGACAACTCGCGCGGATCGGGAGCAGACGATGGCTCGCTGGCGCACACAGGCAGCGCAGTGCAAAGCCATAATCCCACGGCAGCAGCCGACGTGAGGAGGCTCCATCTGCAACGTGGAATTGAAGTCAGAGCCTCCTCACGTCGGCTGCTGCCGGTGAACGGATTTCGCCTCATCGCATCCCTTAAATCCTGAGCTTAAAACCCAGCGCCGTTCCGGCCTTGGCAAACAGGTCGGACTCGGCCCGGAACGTGGCGATGGCGTGCTTCACCGCCAACCGGCCCGGCGCGGTGTCGGGGCCGAGGATGGCCTGGTCGAAGGGCTTGGGGATCGCGCGCGCGGCGGCAACGCCGGCGGCGGTTTGCGCGTCGAGCCTTTCGGCGAGCTGCGTGTCCACCCGCTGCAACAGGTCATGCAGGCCAGGGCCGGAGATCAGCTCGCCACTGGTGCGGCGGTAGCGGCCCAGCCAGACGTTCTCCAGGCCGAGCGCATCGTGAATGAAGTCGTTGTGCGTGTTGTCGCTGAAGCAGGAGTGCTCGTCCTCCTGCTCCTTGGTCTCGTAGGCCACGGTGAGCCGCTCGCCGGACAGCTCCGGCCCGGCGAGCGTGCCCGCGCCCTTGAGCATCATCGTCAACGATGCCGCCGCAGGCTGGGTGAGGAATTTCTCGCGGAAGTTTCCCGTCCGACCAGGTGCCCAGGCTTCCTCGACCTGGCGCAGATGCTCCACGAGCAGCTCGCACGTAAGCCGGAGATACTCACGACGACGGGCCACCGGGCTTTGCCCGTCGTCGGGCTTCGCCAGATCGTAATCCTGCCATGGGCGGTTGCCCGGCCCCTTGGGATTTGTGTCCTGGCCCCACAGCAGAAACTCGACGGCATGGAAGCCGGTGCTGATGTTTTTCTCGCCCTCCTTCTCGTTCAGCGAGAGAAGGAGTTCCTTGGTAAGCCGGGGGAATTCCTTCGCCGCGTGGATTACGCCCGCGCGCGGCTCGCCCACCACGTAGTCAATGTAGTGTTCATCCATCGGCCACGCGTTGACGAAGCCCTCGACCTGCTCGATGGGGCCGTCGCAGAATCGGCAAACCTCGGTCTGCACGTAGGGCACGCGCGCGGCGAGCCAGGCCTGGCGGGCCGACGCCATGCGCCCGGCATCCGGCGCGGCGAGGAATCCGGCAACCGCCTTTTGCAACCCTTCCGCCGCCACCCGCGCGTCCTCGTAGGCGGCGTGGACCAGCCGCGCGTGCTGCGCCACGACCGCGCGTTGAAGCGCCGGCAGGTCGGCGTCGCCGGCCAGCGCGGAGCGGACGGCCAGGACGGACGACGGCAGCAACAGGAGAAATTGAGAACGGTTCATGCCCAATGCCGGTTGAGAGTCATCCCGCCGTGTGTCGCCACAGCGGCGGGTGGGTTACGGCGGAGTTAAGTTTGGGCGGGCGACCCCGTCGAGTGGGCTCGCATCCTGAGGTCAAAAAACAAGGCAGGCCCCAGCCGCACACGATTTCGGACTGGAGCCTGCCGTCCCCTCACACGAGGGAACATGGGAAGAGGGCCGCCGGGATTGCTCCCCGGCGGCCCCTTGAGTGGTGCGCCTTACGGCGTGGGCACTGCGCGGAAGAAGCGGCGCTGCGTGCCGGGCGAAGTGGTATCAATGTAGAACTGCTTGCCGCCCGCATGAACGATGTTCGTGAGGGTGGTCCAGGAGTTCGCGTTGTTGATGTCCGCCAGGTATTCGAGGCGATACTTCGCGTTGGCCGGGCCTTCGATGGTGACACCGCCGAAGAAGGCGATGTCCGCCGTGCTGACGGGCACCGGGACGCTGGTGACCGCACCCGCCACGTTGCTGATCTGAACGGTGTAGTTGCCCGCGTTGGCCGGGACGAAGCCGGACACGGTGAGCGTGCTGCCCGTCGCCAGAGGGATCGGGGTGCCGTTAAGGAACCACTGGTAGCTCAATCCTCCGGTCGCGGTCGGGACGACGGCGTTGGTCGGAATGGTCAGGACCAGCGTGCCTCCGCTACTGACCGTCGCCCCAGGCAGGCCATTGCGGAACAAGGTGTCGCCGATGGCCGGCGGCGCGATGATGTTGACGTTGGCCACGGAACTGGTGACGGAGCCGTTGGGGTTGGAGGCGACCAGCGTGTAGGCACCGTTGGCGACTTCCACCATGAGGAGAAGCTGGCCGTTTTCCACCAACTCCGTGATGCTGGCACCGGCCGGGACGCCGGCAGGGCCAAAGGAGGCTGCGGCACCGTGCATCTGGTCAACGACGAGGTAAGCCTTGTAGCCAAGGATGGAGGTCACATCAATGAAGCCGGAGGCCTCTTCGTCCTGCGTGAGGAAGCCGGGCTGGCCGGTGGTCACGAGATTCGAGCGGTGCTGGACGACCTGAATGAGCGCGCCCGTGGCGATGACATACTTCCACATCTTGCCGTTGTGGGTCTGGTTGCCCACATCCTCCTGGAGGACGAGGTTGCCGTCATTGTCGAAGCCGAGATTGTCGAACATCTTCTGGCCTTCGGTGCCGTTGAGGAGCATGTCAATCACGCCGCCCGCCTCGGGGTTGGCGATGTCATTGAAGCGCAGACGCCACAGGCGGCTGGGCAGGGTGAAGCTGGCAGTCGTGACGAAGTAGAAGTCACGCGGGTTGGCCGGGTCCCATACACCGTCTTCGACGCGCTGGAAGGCAGTCACCCCAAGACCGTTGCCGAGCGTCTCCAGACCATCGAAGCTCTGGGCGCTCACGTCCCCGAGACTCGCCAGGGTGAACGTGCGCTGGCCTGCCGTGGTGCTGGCGTTCTCAAGCGCCAGTCCGGCCACGGAGACGCCGTAGAGGGTGCCGTTCAACAGACCGGCCTTCTCCACTTCGTTCGTGCCGGTGGACTGCTTTGTGCCGATGTAGAAATACACCTGCGAGTCGGCCGTGCCGTCGTCATCCAGACCGGCGACGATCGTCTTGTCCTGCGGGAACGGGCTGGCCACCACGTTCTCCCACGAGGCGCGGCCCAAGCGCGGGAGCTGCCAAGAATTGCCGGCCTCCGGGCCGGTGACAATATGAGCCCAAGCGCGGGATTCAGTGGAGAACTCCTCACCATTCATGAAGAGCTTCTGCTGCGTGCCCTTGCCCGTGCCAGCGTTGTAGAACGCAGTGGGCGCGGGCAGGTCCGCCGAGCAGAAGCGGCCCATGACGATGTTCGTGCCGAGGGCGAAGGTCGAGGTGTTGGTGTTGAACACATACACATTGGTCATCAGGTCGCTGGCAGTGAGAACCGCGAGGTTGGTCTTGTTCACGACATAGCGTGTCACGAACGCCCCCTTGCCACCATGTCGGCGGGCGATGCCACTGGTTTCGTTGATTTCGTGGTTGGCGAGCACGGTGAAGGTGCCGTTGCCATTGTCATAGGCACCGAGGCCATCCATGACGCCGACCGCGCGGCGCGGGCTGCCATCGGGGTTGGTCCCAGCGATGTCACCCACCGAGATGAGCGAGATGAACGCGTATTCAGAGACAAGCGGCTCCAAGAATGGCGGGCGGCTGCTGCTGGGGCCGGTGTGATCGAGACCCGCGCTGCCGCGCACGTTGTTCAACGTGAGCGTGGAGCTGTTCGCACCGGGGATGGCGGTGCCGTTCTTGAACCACTGGAACGAGGTCGCGCCGCTGACGCTGGCGGAGAGTGTCAGCGTGCTGCCTGCAGTCGCCAGATTGAGGCCACCGGGCTGGACGTCCACGGTCGGGGGCGTGGCCGGGAGCGGCGTGGTCTGCGGGATGCGCGCGCCATTGCCGGTCATAACGCCGTAGGCGCCGAGCGTGGTCCAGTCCGCAGCCCAGTTGTGGTCGCCAAAGGCGCCGATGTAGGGGGCGCTGACGAAGAATCCATTGGCCGGCGTGGCCTTGACGTTGGCCGGGTTCAGCGCGGGGCTGCCGAACACCGGGCGCGGGTCGAGGCCAAAGCCGCTTACCCGGCTGATGCCAGCGAGTTGCGGGTTGATGATGAGGTTGGTCTTGCTTGAATCGGTCAGGAACGGCTGGAAGTTCGCCGTGATGGCGATGTTCGTCACGGTGTCGCTCGTGCCGATGCCGAAGAAGATGTTGTTGTTGAAGTTCAGCTTGCCGGTGCCGATGTGCGTGCCGGCGTTGGCGTCAATGCTCACGCCGCGCCGGGCGAAGTCACCGAAGATGCCGTTGACGAAGGTCGGGGAGGCAAACTCGCGGATGGTCATGCCATTGCCGCTGCCCTGGCCGTTGACCGCGCCGGAGCCAAGCACCGTGAAATTCCAAACCTTCCACTCCGAGGTGGGGAGCAGTCCGGTGTTCGGCGCGTCGCCGTCAATCTCGAAGCCGCTGTCCTTGAGGCCGTTTTCCTGGATGCCAAACCAGAACTGGTTCTGGCCGCGATAGCCCTGGTCGGTGTCGAACGCGTCGTCGTCGTTGAACGCGGAGACGAGCCACTTGGTGTTGACCGTGCCCCCGAAAAACTCGAAGCCGTCGTCCGCGATGGCGTAAGCCTCGACGAATTCGACCGTGGTGCCCCGGCCCACACCGCAGAGGGAGAGGCCGTTGATCTCCTTGTTGGATTCCAGCTTCTTGCCACCGTGCCGGATGGAGACGTAGCGCATCACGCCGGAGGAGTCGTCATCGTCGGTGCCGCCGAAGCGGTGGACGTTCTGGCTGTTGATGACGGAGTCCGGCAGGCCCTCATACACGTCATACTTGGGCGAGGCCCCGTTGCCGGTGGCGTCAGCCGCGCTGTTGAGCGAGGCGTTGCCGAGGAGAACGATGCCGCCCCAGAGGCCGCGGTCATAGAGGCCGAGATTCGGCCAGGCGTTCGTGGTGCCGAGGTTGTCGGCAGTCGAGGTGAAGATGATCGGGTTCTGGGCCGTGCCACGGGCGAAGAGTTTACCGCCCTGGCAGATGAAGAGGCAGCCGAACTGCGTGGTGTCATTGGTGCCCTTGATGACGGTGCCGGCCTCGATGTTCAGCACGGCGTTGGTCTGGACATACACCTTGCCGGTGAGCGTGTAGATGTTGGTGCGATACCAAGTGTTCGTGCCGGTCAGCGAGCCGCTGATGTTGACGATGTTCTGACCATAGTTGCCGTTCGGGCGGATGACGCCGTATTGGGAGAGCGTCGTCCATTTGGCGATCCACAGGTTGTCCGGGCCGAACGCGCCAAGGTAATCGGTCGGCACAATGAAGCCACCGGGGACCGCCGCCTTCACGTTGGCCGGGTTAAGCGCGGGGCTGCCGGCCGCCGGACGCGGATCAAGGCCGCCGTCGTTGATGCGGCTGATGCCGGAGAGCTGCGGGTTGACGATGAGGTTCGTCTTGGCCGGATCGGTCAGGAAGGACTGGAAGTTCGCGGTGATGGCGATGTTCGTGACCGTGTCACTCGTGCCAAAGCCGAAGAAGATGTTGTTCGCGAAATCCAGCTTGCCGCTGGCGATGTGCGTGCCGGCGTTGGCGTCAATGCTCACGCCGCGCCGGGCGAAATCGCCGATGATCGAGTTGTAGAAGCTCGGGGCCGCGAATTCCCGGATAGTCAGCGCGTTGCCGCTGGCCTGACCGTTGGCCGAGCCGGAGCCGAGGATGGTGATGTTCCAAGCCTTCCACTCGGACGTCGGGAGCAGGCCCGTGTTCGGCGCGTCGCCGTCAATCTCAAGGCCGCTGTCCTTGAGACCGTTCTCCTGGATGCCGAACCAGAACTGGTGTTGGCCGCGATGGCCCTGGTCGGTGTCGAATGCATCGTCGTCGTTGAAGGCCGAGACCAGGTAACGCGTGTTGACCGTGCCGCCGAAGAACTCGAAGCCGTCGTCCGCAATGGCGTAAGCCTCCACGAACTCGATCACGCTGCCGCGCCCCACGCCGCAGAGCGAGAGGCCGTTGATCTCCTTGTTGGACTCCAGCTTCTTGCCGCCGTGCCGGATGGAGACATAGCGCATCACGCCGGAGGAATCGTCATCATTGCTGCCGCCGAAGCGATGGACGTTCTGGCTGTTGATGACGGAGTCCGGCAGGCCCTCATACACGTCATACTTGGGCGAAGCACCGTTGCCCGTCGCGTCAGCCCCGCTGTTGAGGGAGGCGCTGCCGAGCAGGACGATGCCACCCCACAGGCCGCGGTCATAGAGGCCCAGATTCGGCCAGATGCCCGCGGTCCCGATGTTATCGGCGGTGGAAGTGAAGATGATGGGCCGGTCGGGCGTGCCTTGCGCGAAGATTTTTGCGCCCTGGCAAATGAAGAGCGAGCCGAAGAGCGTCGCATCATTGGTGCCCTTGATGATGGTGCCTGGCTCGATGGTCAGGTTCGCACCGCTGTGGACATAGACCTTGCCCGTGAGCGTGTAGGAGTTGGTGGCATACCACGTTGTGCTGCTCGTGATGGAACCGGAGATGTTCACCACGTCAGCACCCGCCTGCGAGGCCGCCAGCAGAACTGACAGACCCAGCGCCTGGCTGAGTGTTTGGAGGATTTTCTTCATAGGGACGGATTTGCGTTAGTTGATCAAACGACGAGCGCAGTAAACAGGAGCCGGGTTACGCACCAAGGGCGGGGTGGTTACGATCGCGTGAGACGGCGAAGCGCAAGCTGTCACAATTGGGCGATCCTCGTGCAATTCCAGTCATGCGCCGCCGTCGCAGCTCTCCAGCGCATCAATACTCGTAGGACAGCGACACGCCGAAAGTCATTCCCTTCGTGTAGGCCGAGTAGCTGTTTGCCATCACGTCCTTCTCGCCGTAGGTGCGGCGATACACGGGGTCGAGCAGGTTCTTCGCGGAAAACTTCACCGCCATGCCGGGGCGGAGCTTCTGGCTCCACACGAAGTCGAGCTGCGGCGCGGGCTGCTCATACACGTCGTTGATGAGCGCGGAGGCGATGGTGAGCCGCTGGCCCACGACACTGTAGCCCAGCGTCATCGAGGTGCCGGTGCGCGGGTTGTCGTAGTTCAGATCCGTGCTGAAGATATAGGGCGACTGATCGTAAAGCGGGCGGGTGGGCTTGGCGTCGGGCACGCCCTGCTGCTTCTGCGCAAACTCCGCCGCTGTCAGTTTCACCTCGGACTTCAGGACGGAATAGCTGAAGCCCCAACTGAAGTTGTCCAGATGCGGACTGAGGAAATCCAGTTTCTTCCGCGCCTCCAGCTCGACGCCATAGACCGTCGCCTGATCTCGGTTTTCATAGATCAGGATGTCGCCCTGCAGGTCGGTGAACTTGCGCTCAATCGGATTTTGAATCTTTTTGTAGAAGCCGCTCACCGAGAGCACCTCACCCGCGCGTGGAAACCATTCCCAGCGCAGGTCGAAGTTGTCCACCGTGCTGATCTTGAGCGCGGGATTGCCGCGCACCAGCGTGTCAATGGACGGGTCGTAGGCCTGGTAGTTCGCGATCTCCCGGTAGCTGGGCCGCGCAATCGTCTGCGCCCACGCGAGCCGCACGTTCATGTCTTTGGCGACGTTGAGCACCAGGTTCATGGAAGGCAGCCAGTGCGCTCCCTGCACGGAAGTGTTGGCCGCGCCCAGATTGCTGCCACCGCTGCCGTCAATGCTCAGATCGGTCATCTCCAGCCGCACCCCGCCGATGACCCGCACGCGCTCCGCCAGCGGCAGGTCCGTCATCATGTAGGCGGCCGTGATGTCCTGCTGTCCCGAGTAGCGGCTGTTGCCAATGTCGTTGACCAGGTAGCGCTCCAGCCGCCCGCTCGAATACTGCAGGGCCGCATCGTCGAGAAACGTGTTCGGCGTGCCGGTGAAATCGCCCACGTCGCCGAGCGCGCTGGCCATCTTGTATTGGAACGTCCGCTCGATGAATTCGCGCTTCGACGCGCTAAAGTAGCCGCCGGTCTTGAACTCGCTGTCCAGTCCGGCCCACTGCATGAACGGCCAGGTGAAATCCGCCCTCAGGTTGAAGTTCTCGTCCTGCAGGTTGCGGAAGTAGCGCGTGGGCAGAATCGGCTGGGGAATCTCATTGTTGTTGATGCTGTAGATCGTCGTGCCGCCGGGCCCGGGGCGCTTGAAGGCGTTGAAGAACCGCGCGTCCGGCTCGTCCTGGGTCGTCTCCGAGAGCGTGGCAAGCCACTCGAACTTCGGCGCGTTGTGACGCGGCAGCTCGTGCGTGCCCTTGAGCTGGAAGGTGTGCAGATGCCGCTCGACGAAGAGGAGTTCGTTCTGCTCGACCTGGATGCGCGTGCCTGCCGAATCAACGACTTCGCCATCCGATACGCGCGCCGTGTCCTCGGCAAACTGGTTGTAGAGGAAGTTGAACGCGAACTCGTGGCCCTCGATGGGTTTGAGGCCCAGGCTCACCGACGTGACCCACGACGCCTCCATCACGCCGCGCTTGTCCTTCGATTCCAGGCTCGACTGGAGCGCGCCCGCGCTGTTGCGGAAACGGTTCCGGGTGCCGCCTTCGTAGGAGGAGAACGAGCGGCTGTAGCTCATGCCCGTGAAATAGCCCGCCGGCATTCCGAGGAAGTAGAACTGGTCGCCCGTGGAGAGCGAGAAGCTGTTGTTCAGCGGCGACGAACCGTTCACCGGGCCGAACTGGGCCGGCCCCAGTTCCCGCGTGAGCCGCACCAAGGTTGGATTGCCTGCCGCAGTCGTGCCGACGCGACCCGGAATGACGAGGTTCGGATTCTCGAACGTCGGCGGCAGTGCGCGGGTGCCGTCATCCAGCGCCGCCCAGTCGAGGGCGCCGCCGTTGGAAGTTGGAAACGAATCGTTGAGGCTCGACTGCGTGTTGTAGGACGCGCCCAGCGACAGCTTGAAGAAGTAGCGCGAGGGAATGGACTTGGTGACGATGTTGACCGCGCCGCCTGTGAACGCACCCGGGAGGTCAGGGGTGAACGTCTTCGCGACGACGATGTTGTCAATGATGGCCGCCGGGAAGAGGTCGAGCTGGACGGACTTGCGGTAAGGATCGGCACTGGGGATGTCCGCACCGTTGAGCGTCGTGCTCGTGTAGCGGTCCGCGAGGCCGCGCACGACGACGAACTTGCCCTCGACGATGGTCGTGCCGGTCACCTTCGACACAATGTCGCCAGCGTCGGAACTGGTGCCCTTGGAGATCTGCTCCGAGCCAATGGCATCGGTCACGGCCGCGGCCTTCTTCCGCTCCTCCAGGACCGCCGCGATGGTCGTGGGTTTCACGACGGTGAGCGGCGGCGGGGGGGGAGGAAGTTTCGCGGGCGCGGGCGCGGCAACGACCATGCTGGGACCGGGTGCGGGGCCAGGAGCTGCTTTTGGCGCGGCCACGGTCGGGGCGGTTGGAGCGGCGTTGGTGCCCGTCCCGCCAAAGACGCCGCCACCGGTGATGCCCTGACCCGGCGGGCGCTTCGGCGCGGTGAAGAACGTCCCGCCCATCGCGGGCGGAGCTCCGGGCGGCGCGGCGGAAACGGTGGCCGAACGCGCGGGACCGCCGGGCGGTGGCGGCACATTTGGCTGCGGCTGAGTCTGCGTTGGCTCCGGTGGCTTGGGCTCCTCCTTCTGCTTCTCCTCCTTCTTGGTGGCGACGAGATCCATCCACTTGAGCACGGGGTCGAGCTTTCCGCTTTTCGCCGCCCAGTAGGTGACCCCGCCAATGAGCGCCGCATGCACGGCGACAGAGATCGCCACGCTCGTCTTGTCCGCCTTTTTCTTTCGTTCGCGACGCATGGTTCAAATGCGGAGTGCGGAATGCGGAATGTGGAATGAAGGCCGGCGGTCCGAACGCGCCACTCCGCATTCCGAACTCCGCATTCCGAATTGGCTTCCCGCCTGCCTCACGGTCCTGCCGCCTCCGTGGCGAGGCCCACCTTGTTCACGTTTGCCTGCGTGAGGATGTCCAGCACGGTGATGACCTTCTGGTATTGCACCGTGAGATCACCGCGCACGACGATGCTGAGGTCGGGGTCGGACTTGCGCAGCTCGATGAGCACGTCCCGCAGTTCCTTGACCTGCATGGGGCGCGAGTTGAGGAAGATGTTGCCCTTGTCGTCCACCGTCAGGTTGTTGATTTTGGGCGGCGGGTCCTTCGGATTGTTCGCCGCCGACGGGAGGTTGATGGCGATGTCATTCACCGCCGGGGCCGTGGTGATGATGAAGATGACGAGGAGCACGAACGCCAGGTCGAGCAGCGGCGTGATGTTCAGCTCGCTCATCGTGTGATGAGCGGACTGCGAGAGCTTTTTCCGGCGGCGTGCGCGCATGGCAGGCTACTTGGCGGCGGGTTCCTGCCGGCCGATGCCCAGCGAGCGGATGGCGTCGGCCACCTCGTCCGCCAGCGCGCGGTTGTCCACGTATTTGTGCTCGATGGCGGTGGAGAGTTCGGCGTTGAAGTTGTCCAGCTCCTGCGTCATGTGCCGGATGGTGGTGACCATGAAGTTGAAGGCGAACATCGCCGGGATGGCGACGAACAGGCCGATGACCGTGGCGATGAGCGCGCCCGCCACGCCGGGGGCCATCGCCGTCAGGCTGGCCGCCTTCGCAATGGCGATGCCGGAGAACGTCTCCATCACGCCCCACACCGTGCCAAGCAGTCCAATGAACGGTCCGCCCGCGACTGCCGTGGACAGCACGATCATCCCCTTCTCCAAGGCCAGCGCCTCCGCTCCGCCGGTGCGATCCATCGCCACCAGAACCGACTCGAAGGATGCGCTGCTGATGCGGCTCTCGCCCTTCACCCGCACCGGGTTCTTCTCCAGATGAAACGTGAGTTCCTCCGCACCCGCCAGATACACCTCGTAGGCGGGCGCGCCCTCGAATTCCTTTTTCGCGCGGAACAGCTCCAACGGGTCGCGCGTCTCGCGGAACGCGGCGTAGAAGGCTTTGCTCTGCCGGCCGGCCTTCGAGAGCTGCCGTGACTTGTTGATGATGACGGTCCAGCTCACGAGCGAGCAGATGGCCAGGAGGCCGATGGTGATTTTGCCTTCAAGGGTGGACTTCTCGAAGGCGAACGACAGGGCGTTCGCGAGGATGGGGGTGAAGAGCTGTTCCATGTTCAGCGGGCGCGCGGTGTGCGGCGGTCAAGGGGACGTTGTGACAACATGGCGGCAGCGTTGTCGCGTCGCGCAACGGACAAACGACGGACCCGTTACGATTCCGCAACTTGCCACACTGCCTTCGTCGCGCAGCCCTCCGCACGCTGCCGCCACAACCTTCCCAAGTTCCGCCCCACTGCGGCGCTGAAAGTGACCGGGCGGTTACGGCCCGGTAACAATTGGCACGCCGCGCGGGAGTCCTTTGACATCACGCCCCGGGCTGATGACAAGGGTGGGGATGAAAAATGAGTTGCTGCCCCTCGTCGCGCTCGCGGCCACGCTGCTGGCCGCCTGCCAGCACACCACGCAGCGCGTGGACCGCTTCGACAATGTCCGCATCCAGCAGATGGAGGCGAACCACGTTTCGCGAAGCTGGTTCGAAAAGGTCGTTGTCTGTCTGAACGCCCGCCGTGAGGTTCGGGCCGACGGGGCTGCCGATCACTTTCTGCTGCTGGAACACACCCCCATCCCCGACTTCACGCTCGCGCCCGGCGAGTCCTTCACCCTGCTGGTGGACGGCACGCGGCACGCGTTTACACCGACGAATTCGCCTTCGGCCGTAGTGAGCCGGCCTGGTTTCTCCACCCTCACTTTTCGCGCCACACCGCAAGTCTTCGTGGACATCGCCAACGCGCGCAACGTCGAGCTGCGGCTCAAGGGCACGTCGAATGTCCTGGAGCGGCGTCTTGCGCGCGCGAGCATCGCGGAGTTCAAGGCTTACCTGCTGAAGTATTATCAGGCCCAGCCAGCCCCACCGGACGCGCCCGTGACGAAGAGCGCGAAGCGTGACTGAATTCCACGAACCTTTCCCGCACACCATGGACAACAAAATCGCCAGTTGGGGCCTCGTCGGCATCAGCGTGCTGCTCGCCCTGGGCCTTTACCTCCGCCACGACTCCGCCACCCAGGCGCAGAAGGTCGCCAGTGAACGCGAGGAGAAGCTCCTCGGTGCGCTCAAGGTGCTCGAAGCCCAGGGCACCGCGTTGCGCGGCGAAGCCGACCTGCTCACGGAACGGCTCAAGGCCTGGACGGCGGAAGCGACGGCCCACTCCAACAAGGTGGAAACGCTGGCCACCGAGCTGGGCCAGACCCGGCAGAATCTAACCCAGGCCACCGCTGCCATTGAGACGGTGAAAGCCACGGTTGTTGCCTCCCAGAACGAAACCCGCGCCGTCGAGAACCGTGCGGCGGCCGAACGCGCGCAGTTCGAGAAGGCCATTGCCGACTATCAAAAGGCCGTCAAAGACCGTGACGGCGTGCTCGCCAACCTAACCCAGGCCAACGAACAGATGGCCAAGCAGGCCGAGCAGTTGAACGCGGAGATTGGAAAGCAGCAGACCGCGCTGAAGGAACTGAATGCGAAGATCACCGACAAGGAGAAGCAGATCGCCATCACCGCCGGCGAGCGCGACCTGCTCACGCGGGAATTGAAGGACTTGATGGCCAAGCGCACCGAACTGGAACGCCAGCTCCACGACCTGGCCTTCCTGCGCGAGCAGATCGCCCACCTCAAATCCGAGGAGCGCACCGCCCGCCGCTTTGCCGAGGCACGAGCAGGCAGTCTCAACGACGACCGCAAGGGTGCGGAACGCCTCGTCGGAGGGCAGCAGCCGGCGAAGTCACCTTCGCCTCAACGGTCCAACTTGCTTCAAGTTGAGCTTCGACCCGACGGCACCGTCACCATTGCAGAGTCGGCTTTGACCAAAGACACGGGCCGACCAAAGTAGCCCCGCAGGCAGGGCTGCGGTTGCCCACGCACATCAGAAGCGCCACTCCAGGCCCGCGCAAACTCCCGCCAAAGTTTGGTTTCGGCAGGCAGGCGAGCTGGTCATTTCCAACGTCACCCAGCCTCGTGCCGAATTCGCCCTTGCGCCGAAGCCGCGTCTTCAACAGGTGCTCGGCCCGGTGGGGTTGCTGTTCCGAACGGTGAACTTGGAAACAGTGCGGCCGCGTGCCGTTTCAAGTTTTACCCAAGGGGAAGGGGGAGGAATCAAGAATGGCGACCCTACGGGGATTCGAACCCCGGTTACCGCCGTGAAAGGGCAGTGTCCTAACCGCTGGACGATAGGGTCGGCCTCGGACAGTGGACATTTAGGCGGTTGGGACGCCCCCTTGTCACGCCAAAATTCCAGCGATGGACTTTCCGAGACTTGAGCACACGACGAGATGCCCGACGCGCGCCATGGGTTATTGCGCCTTCAGGTGCCGCGCGGCCACCCAATGCCACCAGGATGCAAACCACCCAGGACCATTCCTCCAAAGCTTGCGCCGGGGGTCAACCCTTCGGCTCCGCTGCCGCCGGCTTTTCCTTGGGCCGCCAGAACGCCAGGCCGAAGAAGAGCGCGCCGCAGCCGTTCACGCCCATCGTGTAGCCGAGCTTGTAGGTGACGCCGGTGTTGTGGGGCGCATAGATGTCCACGTCCTTGCCCGTCGCCAGCGTGGGCAGGGTCGCCGGCATGAGCGCGCCGTGCGCAAAGCCCCACCAGAACCCCGCCGGCATGTCCGGCCGCGTGCGCTTGGCGCTCCAGTCCATGGCCGCGCCCATCACGAATGCCATGACCACAAAGCCCGCGATGCGCGCCAGCAGGCTCCCGGCCCGGCGCAGGGGGGAGGCGGCTTTTGCTCGTGTTGGACCGGTGTTTTCCGTAGATGTGAAGGATGTTTTTGCGCGCCCGTTCGACGCAAGCGGAATCCTTCGATTCCCCGGGGCGGCCCGCGACGGACATCGTGGCGGGCTACCGGCAGCTCGCGCGGGCCAACCGCCTTTTCTTCTTCTCACATCCCTTTGTGTGGACGCTGCCGCGCCTGCTCGGAGCCGAGCGTTGCCGCTCGTTGACCCTGCTCGACGTCGGCGCGGGTGACGGGCTGCTGGGCCGGCGGCTCGAAGCGTGGGCGCAGCGGCGCGGCTGGCGCTGGGAGGTCACGAATCTCGACCTGAACGCGCGGGCGCTCGCGCTCCACCCCGGCGGCCGCACGGTGACCGGGTCCGCACTCGCGCTGCCGTTTCCCGACGCGCAGTTTGACGTGGTGATCGCCTCGCAGATGACCCATCACCTGACCGATGCGGAGGTGGCCACGCACTTCCGCGAGGCCTGGCGGGTGGCCCGGCAGGCGATGCTGCTGAGCGACCTGCATCGCAACCTGTTCCTCTATGCGCTGGTGTGGGCGGGGACTTGGCTGGTGGGTTTCAACCGCGCCATGCGCGAGGATGGCTTGATCTCCGTGCGGCGCGGCTTCCGGCTGGACGAATGGCGGCGACACGCAGCGGCGGCGGGCATTCCCAACGCCCGGGTGTGGCTCTACGCCGGCACCCGCATCATGCTGGCGGCACGGAAGGGTTAGCCCGCTAAACACGCGAAAGGACGCGAAATGGGATTCACCGCTGTTTTCGGTGGGACAGGGAGGCGCGGGCAGGGAAATTCCAAACTCCAAGTTCCAAATCCCAAAGAAACTCCAACGCCCAAATTCCAATCATTCAGCGTGCCGCCAGCGCTTCCGCCCAGGTTCGGCCCTTGGCCCAAGGGCTGGTTTGGTCCGGCTGGCCCGGACAGTGCCGGACGATGCGCCCTTTGAAATTTGGAGTTTGGAGTTTCTTTGGGATTTGGAACTTGGAATTTGGAGTTTCTCCCACACCCGATTCCGTGTGTTTAGCGCGCCGCCCGCCGCCGGGCCCGCGCGAAGTCCGCCTGCGCGCGTCCGAGCCAGCGCAGCCACCGCAGCGTGTCGCGCACCGGCCGGATCTTGCTCTGCTCCGACTTGTAACGGCTGCGCACGGGGATGAACTCGACGCGCCGGCCGGCCGCGAGGAAGGCGAGCAGCATCTCCGACTCCACCTCGAACCGGGCGCAGTGCAGCGGCAGCCCTGTCCAAGCCGAGAGGCGCACGAGCCGGAAGCCGCACTGCGTGTCGGGCAGCCGGGTGCCGCTCAGCGAAGAAAGCATCCCGCTCATGACACGGTTGATCAGGCGGCGCAGAGGTGGCATGTCCCCGGGAGCGGCCATGCGGTTCCCAATGACCAGGTCCGCGCGGTCAGCCTGCCACGCCGCGTGGAAGCCAGGGATGTCCTCCGGCGCGTGCTGCCCGTCGCCATCCAACAGCAGCGCCCAGGCGAACTTCATTTCAACGGCCCGGTGCAGGCCGGCCTGGAGGGCGGCGCCCTTGCCCTGGTTCACCGGCAGGCGGAGAACCTCCGCCCCGGCGGCCAGCGCGGCGCTGGTCGTCCCGTCCGTGGACCCGTCGTCCACCACCAGAACTTGCGGGAGTTGGACGCGCACAGCGGCCACGACCAGCCCGATGGCGGCGGACTCGTTGAAGCAGGGGATGACGGCGACGCAGTCCAATACCGCAGCCTAGGCGCAAGCAGCCCTGGCTGACAAATCGTTTGCGGCAGGGGTGGTTGCGCGGTAAATTTCCTCTGAAATGGATTCGTTCTCACACCCTGGCGCAGACACTGTGATGGCTCAGGGGGCGGCGCAGGCGGCGTTGCACGAACAGGCGGCGGCGGCCACCCGCGAGCGGTTTGGGCACGAGGTGTTTCTGCGGGGGGTGGTCGAGATCTCCAATCACTGCCGCGAGAACTGCCACTACTGCGGGATGCGCCGGGACAACCGCTCGTTGGACCGCTACCGCGCCCGGCACGACCAGCTCGCGGAGCTGCTCATCCACCACCGGCCCGCGAGCCTCACCGATGTGAACATCCAGGCCGGGGAGGACCCCGTGGCCGTGCGGGAGGTGGCCCTGCCGCTGCTGCGCACCCTCCAGCGCGAGACGTCCCTCGGCGTGAGCGTGTGCCTCGGCACGCTGAACGAGACCCTTTACGACGAACTGCAGGCCGCCGGGGCCGTGCTCTACATCATGAAGTTCGAGCTGGCGGACCCGGCCAGTTACGAACGGTTCGAGGCGCCCGGCACGTTCGCCGAGCGCGTCCGGCATATCCGCCTGCTGGCCGCGCGCGGCTGGCGGGTGAGTTCCGGCTTCATCGCCGGGCTGCCAGGCCAGGGCGTGGAGCAGGTTCTTGAGAATCTACGGATGGCGCGGGAGCTGCCGCTCGACGGCTGCAGCGTCAGCCCGTTCATCCCGGGCGAATCCACGCCGCTGATCCGCGAAACCGTGGGCGGACTGGACCTGACCTTGAACAGCATGGCCGCCCTCCGGCTGATGCGGCCGGAGCTGGTCATCCCCGCCGTGAGCGCGCTGAACCTCACCGGCGCGGACGACGGCTACCGGCGCGGGCTGCGGGCCGGGGCAAATCTCTGCACCATCAACCTCACGCCCACCGAGATGCGCGGCAATTACCTGCTCTACAAGCGTGAGCGGTTCATCATGAATGAAGAGCGTGTCCTCCAGGCCGTCGCGGCGGAAGGACTGGAAGTTTCCCGCACCGGGCTGGTGGATCATTGGCGGGGCGCGCCGGCGCTGGCGGAGATGACGGCGGGCTGAAGCCGGCCCCGGTTCCATGCTCTTTCCCCGCCCCCAGAGCATCCGTCCCCCCCGCCGGGTTGTGGTCACCGGCTGCGGTCTGGTGACACCGCTGGGCCTGGGCCTGGAAATCAATGCCGAGGGCTTTCGCTCCGGGCGCACGGCCTTCCGTCCGGTTTCCCGCTTCGATGTCTCCCGCCAGCGGGTCCGCACGGCGGCGGAGGTGGATCTGCCGCCGGACCTGCCGACGTCCTTGCCACCGCGCCGGGCGCGGTTGCTGGACCACGCCGGACGCATGCTGCTCTGGGCCGCGCACGGAGCCGTGCAGCAGGCCGGCTGGGCGGCGGCCCCCGACGCCCGCTGCGTGGTGGGCACCACCGGCGGGGGCATGAGCCTGGGGGAAATCTACTACCGCACGGCGCTCAACGAACCGCTGGTGCGCCGTCAGCAGCCCACCCGCTCCATCGGCTATCAGGCGTATCGCCAGGTGTCGCTCGTGGCCCAGACCTGCCGGGTGGGCGGCTCGGTGGACGTGATCGCCAACGCCTGCGCCTCGGGCGCCAACGCCCTCGGCCATGCGTGGGAACTCGTTCGCCACGGCCAGGCGGAGCGGGTGCTCGCGGCCGGCTACGACGCGATCTGCCACATGATCTTTGCGGGCTTCGACTCCCTGCAGGCGCTCTCGCCCACCGAATGCCGGCCGTTCGATGCGCAACGTGACGGACTGGCGCTGGGCGAAGGCGCGGCGGCCTTCACGCTCGAATCCCTCGCCGCCGCCCAGGCGCGCGGTGCCACCATCCTCGCGGAACTCGTCGGTTACGGCGCGGCGACGGACCTGCACCACCTCACCCAGCCGCACCCGCAGGGCGATGCCGCCGTGGCCTCGATGACCGAGGCCTGCCGCTCGGCCGGGCTGGCCCCGCCGGACATTGATTATCTCAACGCGCACGGCACCGGCACGCCGCTCAACGACAGCGCCGAGGCCGCCGCCATCACCCGCTGGGCCGGCACGCACGCCGCGACCCTGCCGGTGAGTTCCACCAAGGCCGGCACCGGCCACCTGCTCGGCGCGGCCGGCGCGGTCGAGGCGGCGGTGTGCGTGCTGGCGCTGCGCGGCCAGTGGCTGCCGCCCATGCTGGCCACGCGCACACCGGACGCCGCGTGTGGCTTTCCGCTGGTCACCCAGCCGGCGGACGCCCCGCTGACGCATGTGATGACCAACTCGTTCGGCTTCGGCGGTGCGAACGCCACGCTCATCTTTCGGAGGTGGGTGTGAGCGAGGTCTTTGTTTCGGGCCTGGGTGCGGTTTCGCCGGCGGGCTGGACGGCGGCGGCCTTGCAGGCGGCGTTCGCGGGCGCGGCGCTGCCCGCCGCGCAGCGCATGGAGCGGTCCAGTTGGCCGCGTCCGCTCACGGTCCTCCGGGTGCCGCCCGCCAGTCCGCGTCCCGCGTGGGCCGTCCATCCCCGGCTGCGCCGCTCGGCGGTCATCAGCCAGTTCGCGATGGGCGCGGCGGCGGAAGCGCTGGGCCCAGGACCGGGCGGCCCGCTTGGCATCGTGTTTTGCACCACGTCCGGCTGCGTCGCCTACTCCCGGCGCTTCTATGATGAGGCGTTGCGCGACCCGGCCACGGCCAGCCCGCTGCTGTTCCCCGAGACCGTCTTCAACGCCCCGGCCAGCCATCTGTCCGCCGTCCTCGGTTCCGCCGCCGCCAACTACACGCTCGTCGGGGACACCGGCGTCTTTCTGCACGGACTGGCGCTGGCGGCGGGCTGGCTTCAGGACGGACGCGTCGAGCGCTGCCTCGTGGTCGCGGCGGACGAGCTCGACTGGATCACCGCCGAGGTGCTGCGCCGCTTCCGCAAGTCCATCACGCTGGGTGAAGGCGCGGGGGCCGTGCTGCTCACGCGCGAGCGGACGGCGGAGTCCTGCGCCCGGCTGGAATATGTGACCGACCCGCAGGCCTTCGCCAGTGGCGGCCGGGGCGCGCGTGCGGACGCAGCCCGGCGTGTGACCGCTGCATTGCCGGCCGGACCGTCCGCGTCGGCTGACATTGCGCAGTTTGGTGAAAGCTTCGCCGCCAGCACCGCGTGGCAGGTGCTGGGAGCGATTGATGCCGCCCGCCGGCTCGCATTGCCCCGGGCGACGGTCTGTGCGCCGGGCCTGTATCAGGAGGCCATCGGCGCGAGCTTCACGGTGCTTTCCCCCACGACTTCACAATGACACGGGTCATCCTCATCACAGGCGCGAACGGCGGGCTGGGCCAGGCCATCGCGCGGGCCTTCCTCGGCGAATCGCCGGACAACTTCCTCTGGCTGGGCGTCCGCCAGCGGCGCGCGGCGGCGGACGCGGTGGCGGCGGAATTCCCCGGCCGCTGCGAAGCCGCCGACCTCGATGTGACGCAGCCGGCGGCATGGCGCGCCTTGGTGGAGCGCATCGTCGCGCGGCATCAGCGGCTCGATGTGCTGGTGAACAACGCGGGCTATCACGCCGACTCGCTGCTGGCCCAGATGCCGCCGGATGCCTGGCACGGCGTGCTGGCCGCGAACCTGGACGGCACCTTCCACGGCTGCCAGGCGGTGCTGCCCGCCATGATCTCCCAACGGCAGGGGCGCATCGTGAATGTCGCCTCGCTCAGCGCGCTGGCCGCGCCCGCCGGCCAGACCAACTACGCCGCCGCCAAGGCCGGCGTCGTGGCGCTCACCCAGTCGCTGGCCAAGGAAATCGCACGCATCGGCATCACCGTGAATGCGGTCTGCCCCGGCTACATCGAGACGGAGAGCCTGGGCGAGCTGGATGCCGACGCACGCAAGGCGATGGTCGCCCGGATTCCCATGCGCCGCGTGGGCCGGCCGGACGAGGTCGCGGCAGTGGTGCGTTTCCTGGCCAGCCCGAGCGCCAGCTACGTCACCGGCTCCACGATCAAAGTGGATGGCGGCATCTTCTGAGTCCGCCGCGCAGAGACTGCCCGCTAAAAACGCGAAACAGGCGAAAGGGATTGGCGCGCTTTGGAGTGCGGTGACTTGTCACCGCTTTCCGCAGGCGACTGGTCGCCGTCGAAGGCCGAAGCTGGTCCGGTCCCATCGAGACATGCGGCTTGCGCCAGCCCGGAGCTGCCAGAAGCTCGACGGCGACCAGTCGCTTGCGGAAAGCGGCGAGTTCTCGCCGCACTCCATACCCCAACGGTAGCATCTGTTGGTGCCCTTGCGGCTCTCCGCGTCTCTCTGCGCCCTTTGCGTTACAGCAAGTCATCCGGCCACTTTGGGTGCGGCTCGTGGGGTCGATTGCCCGTCCTGAAAATCTGCTCAGTCGTTCCGGGGCGTATCTTGACCCTGCCCCCGGAGCGCGGGTCTGCGACCCGCAGCGGCCCGCCCTTGTCCATGGCGCTTCGGGTAGGCCAGCGGGGACGGCCAAGCGGACGTTGCTGCGGGTCACAGACCCGCGCTCCAGGGGCTTTCGGGGGCAGTATCAAGATGTGCCCTGGGCGCGGAGCGGTGGCATTTGGGCGTAGCCATGGCGGCCTTCTGAAGCGCATTATTCCGCTTATGACAGTCACCACCGGAAACGATGTCGCAGGACACGAGATCATCCTATACTTGGGAATTGTGCGGGGGATTGTCGTTCGCTCCACGAGCATTGGCCGGGGAATCGTGGGCGGGCTCCGGTCCATCGTCGGCGGCAATATTCCCGAGTATGTCGCCGTCTGTGAAGAGGCCCGTGCGGATGCGTATCGAACCATGCTCGCTCATGCCACGGAAGTTGGCGCGGATGCGATCATCGGCTTCCGCTATGACGCCACCGAGTTTGCCCAAGGTTCCACCGAGGTGCTCGCCTATGGGACTGCCGTCAAAATCAAAAAAACCTGACCCTGTGTCATGAGCACCCCACCCAAACGAAAGGGCAAGGCGTTTTGGTCGAAGGTGGAAGACGCCGGCGAAGCGATGGAATACGGAATGCGGCTGTTTCTAGGCGGCCTCTTCGCCGTGGTGTTTTCCAGCTTCGCCTGGGGCTTGGGAGGGCAGATATGGGTTGGCGTCGGCGTGTTGTGCGCCATCGTCGTGTTTCCAATTGGATTCGCGGTCGGGTTCTTCTGGCCGGAAGTGAAGATGTTGCTGCGGCTGATGGCTGGCATATTTTTTGACAATTAACCGGGGCGGCTGGCGTGAGCATCCAGCGACGACAAGCATCATGGACCGCAGCACCCTTCTCCGCGCGCTGGCCGACCTCGTTTTGGTGACGCACGTCGCTTTCGTGGGCTTCGTCATCGTCGGCCTGTTGCTGATTGTCTGCGGTGGCTTTCGCAAGTGGCAGTGGATTCGTAATCCGTGGTTCCGTCTGGCGCATCTGGCGGCGATCGGGCTGGTGGTGGTGCAGGCATGGTTTGGCGTGATCTGTCCGCTGACCACTTTGGAGATGTGGCTGCGCCGGCAGGCGGGCGACGAAGCCTATGGCGGGACGTTCATCGCCCACTGGCTGCAAAAGCTCCTGTTCTACCAGGCGCCGCCGTGGGTGTTCGTGGTCTGCTACACGGTCTTCGGCCTCGTGGTGGTGGGCACTTGGATCGGCTTTCGACCACGACCGTTCCGCTCCAAGGCTGGGTAGCTCGACCTTCCAATGTCGAGTGCTCATGCATTCCGATTAGTGCCGGTTAGTGCTGGTCAGTGGTTTTCCGCCCTCGGCAAGGAAATCGCCTCAGTGAAAGCAGCGAGGTGACCGCGCCAGTCCTTAAGCTCTGGCCGCTAACCGGCGGCATCGTGTGCTCGGGGTCTCATTCGCAGTTTCCCGCGTTGACGGGCACGATTCTGAAGCTACGGTGTCCGGCAACCGTCCACCCAAGCGCCATGCCCTCATGATCAGCGTCCTCGGACAAAGCAAAGCCGCCTGCGACGGTCTCCGTCGCCGGGAGGCGCTGCGGCTGGGCGGGCTGTCCCTGCTCGGCATGTCCCTGCCGGACTTGCTGCGCGCGGAGGCGACGATTCCCGCGCGTCCGGGCAAGGGCAAGGCGAAGTCGGTCATTCTCCTTTATCTCTTCGGCGGTCCGGCGGTCCAGGAGACCTTCGATCCCAAGCGCGATGCGCCCCGTGAAGTGCGCGGTCCGTTTGGCTCCATCCCCACCTCGCTGCCAGGCGTCCATTTCTGCGAATACCTGCCGCAGATGGCGAAGTGGATGGACCGCTCCACGCTCATCCGCTCCGCCACGCACGACCAGAACGACCACAGCGCCGGGATGCTCTACACGATGACCGGCGCGCCGGCGGACAAGCTCGAATCCCTCGTGCCTGTGCTCAACACGCAGGCCCCGAGCATGAACGCGATGGTGGAGTATCTCTCCCGCACCAGCCGCAGCACCGCCCCCGCGAGCGTGTGGATGCCCTGCAACCCCGGTTGGGGGCAGAAGATCACGCGGCCCGGCCCCTTCGCCGGCTGGCTGGGCCGCAAGTGGGATCCGCTGATCACGGACTGCGAACTGCGCGACCTCTACGAGCCAAAGACCTTCTACGACGTCCAGCGGCAGGCCGCCGGGAAGGTGCTGGTGCCCGGCACGAAGCTCCCCACGGAGGTCACGCTGGACCGTTTCGCGGGCCGGCGCTCCCTGTCCGAGCAGCTCAAGACGCAGGCGGACCGCGTGGGCAATTCCGACAACTACGAGCGGTTCGATGCCTATCAGAAGCGCGCGTTCGACATCCTCGCGGACAACAGCTCCACCGAAAGCGCCTGGCGTGCCTTCGAATTGGACGACGAAAAGCCCGCCGTGCGCGACCGCTATGGCCGTTACCTCTTCGGTGAATCCGCCTTGATCGCTCGACGGCTGGTCGAGCGTGGCACGCGTTTTGTCACGGTCTATTGGGAATCCTACGACAAGACGGGCGGCGACCCCACCGCGTGGGACACGCACTCGGACCATTTCAACATCTGCAAAAACCATCGCCTGCCGCCGCTGGACCAGACCTACTCCGCGTTGTGCGAAGACCTGCAGGCGCGCGGCCTGCTGGACGAGACGCTCGTCATCGTAATGGGCGAGATGGGCCGCTCGCCGAAGATCAACCGCAGCGCCGGGCGCGACCACTGGTCCTTCGTCCACAACATCCTCATGACCGGCGCGGGCACGAAGCGCGGCTATGTCCACGGCGCGTCCGACGTGAAGGCCGAGCGGGTCACGGACAAGCCCGTCAGCCCGGCGGACTTCATCGCCACGGTCTATGCCGCGATGGGCATTGACCCGGACGCCTTCGTCGAGGATGCGACCGGTCGCCTGCGGCCGATTACGCCGGGCGGGAGTGTGGTGAGGGAAGTGCTGGTGTGATGCGCGGGGGCGCGCTCCGGGACAGTGCCCGAATACGTTTTCCTGTAGCACGCGGCGGCCAGCAGCACGAGGATGAGGATTCCCCCCCCTTCACCGAGCGGGCGACTGCTCCGTTTGCGTTGTCTTACGGGCCACGGGCGGAGACTAGGGAAGCGAGGCGGGAAATAAAAAACGCCATCCTTCTCTATGCTGAGCGATTTGGTGCCATTGCCTACGGAGCGCGGGTCTGCGACCCGCAGCAACGCCCGGGCGCCGAAGGTAACCGGGCCGAACAAAGCAGTAGGAAGTCCGCCCTCGCTGCGGGTCACAGACCCGCGCTCCGCCGCTACCAGAGGCTGTCGGGTGGTGTGCTCGGCGAACTTTGCACCGGATATTCCGTGCTTTACCGTCGCGCCGGGATGCGGCTGAATCACTGGCAACGCCAAACTAGCATGAGACAGGTCACTTACGATTTCGATGACCTCCTGAGCCACCGTGCTGAAGCCGAGGCAGATGTCGGAAAAAGCGAGCCGACCTGCCGAATGTCGGCTACGAAATGGTTTGATTTTAGGATGACTTTAACTCACCGATATTCGAGTGTTGACAGTATGAACACTCAACTTGCTCTTGAGTGGTTGAAGAGTCGGTCTGCACGGGCTTCAGGGCTGGGCCTGCTGCTGATTACAAGCGTGCTCGTCCCAAGAGCCATCGCGCAAGTGGCCGTGCGAATTCCAGATGTTAAGTTTGAAGTGAATCGTATTCAAGAACTTAGAGGTGACATCTGGGTGTCTGCGAGGAGTGGAGGCTATCGTATCAAGGGAACAAACATAATTCAAATCGATACTAATGGGCACAGCATGGGTAGAGCGGTCGAGGCGGGTGGTCATATTTGGTTGTTCGACGCTAATGCCGTCCGGAAGTTCGATGGAACAAACGCGACACCAATGCAGTTTCCTAGTCCAATATTCCCTGGTCCAAGATTAATGAATTTGCACTCCGATGGAACCAATGTGCTAATGGAAACAACAGGGGGAGACTTTTTCTCATTGGAAGGTGACCGAGCAGTGCCAGTGTTCACTCGCACCAGTCCGGTGACCGGCACGCGTAAATTCGGAGAGCATCTTCTGGTGATGACCAGTCACGGGGCATCGTGGGTTCGACCGGGGCAGAGCCCATACTTCCCGTTTACCGACACGTTAAGAATTCAATATGCCATTGGAAGTGAAGTTGCGGACACAATCAAGGTCGTTGAACCATTCCGTCGGGCTGTAGTATTGACGGAATCAAATAAAACCAGCCTCATCGAAGGAACAAACGTCACAATGTTAAGCGGGCTACCGCTCCCGGTTAGGGATGCATGGCAACTAGGGACCAACTTATGGTTGGTTTGTCGCTCCTTATCGACTGTTTCACATATCGCGCCATACGAGGTTCATCGTTTCTCGGGCGGACTTCATTTGCTTACCAAGACCAACAGTTGGGATGTCAGAATTGAACAAGTCGGGGACCAGCACTGGTTGGAGTTTTCGGAACTCGAAGGGCCATATTGGTTAAGCGAAGATGGTGATAGGACTCTTCAGGTTCTCGGCCGGGATGTGAAACCTAAGTTTTTCGGTCGTTCCGAGGACCACCTCTGGCTCGGTGGGAACGAAGGTCTCTTTCGCAAGCACGGGCAGGGTTGGGTTCTGGTCGATACAAGCGGAATTATCGACGCCTTCACCGACGGTTCAGGAACCAACATCTGGGTTTCTTCTAAGAGAAACCTAATCCAGATTGTAGGCTCTAACATTACATCATACCCATTGCCGCCATATTGGGGCGCTTTTTCCTTTAGGTCATGGAGAAGAGATTCCTTTGGGTCTCTTCCTATTTGGGATCAAAGTCCCGACGGCATATCACTCCTTCAAAAGACCAACTGGACCACGATTGCGTGGCCAGAATCGGGTTCCTTTTTCGCATATAGGAATAACGGCACTTTCTGGGCAAGCGGAACGAATGGCCTGTTCATGCTAGATGGCCAAAAGTGGACGAAGGTAACTGGGGACGACGTCGGAAATGTCCGCGTTACCCAGATAAATGGGACATGGTGGATATGGAGTTCACGCGGGGTTTTCCACTATCACCACGCACGATTCCATCAAGTGGGAGAGGCTGGAGCTGAATTCTACAGCCTCAAAGGCGAAGCGTGGCTGGGCACACCAGAAGGTTTTTATTCTCTGGGCGCTACAGGGCAAAAGCACAAATTGGTCAACGGTAAACTGGCGGGACCACCCAAAGAAACGACGAATGGGCTGTGGTTATCAGCTGATTCAGGGAATTACCTGGTCCTGGGCACTCATGCTTTCCAACTCACGAATGCCGGATACGCATTACCGCCCCAAGAGTGGCTGATTGGAAACTCGCTGCTAGCGCTACGGCAGCCAATGCTTTATGCAATGAGTGGAACCAATAAAGTCAACCTCTTCGAAGACGCTCGAAGTGTCGAAATCGCCGGCACGAACGCGATCATCTTGGCTGGAGACAAGGCCTACGTGCTACGTGGTGGACGCAAGGTCCGTCTATTTGACGAGGCAGTGAAGGTGAACCAAATGGTCCGCGCTGGTGGCACCGTCTGGCTGGCGACTTCGGAAGGTGCCTACAAGATTTTGCCAGATGTGCAAATCACTTCCAAATTGGAGGGAACCGCCAATTGGCTCTCGAAGGCGCTCAAACCGTTTCTTCTGAAGACAATGTGGGTTAGCGGGAACCTAGAGGCCAAAATTGATTACTCGCCGCCGCAGAAGCTCGATCCGACGGAGGCTAGGAGTTTTCAGGTCCGAGTTCAGACCATTGCTCCCGACCTGTCCGATTGGTCACGCGACGATTTCGGTGCACTAACGCCCTACCAACTGCCACTGAACTGGGGCAACCATGAAGTGTGGGTGACCGTCAAAGACAAGTGGGGTAACGCATTCACACGGAAGCACGAAGGCTGGGTTGTGCCAGGCGATCTACTCTTGGGCCTTTGCATTCCACTTGGATGGGGGGGGCTGCTGGTAACGACTATTCTGCTGGCTCCCTTCTCCAGCTTTTGCCACCGGCTGTTGATGAATCCGTTCGCCCGCAATATCGCTTCACTGTGGGCGTTCCCACTTCTTGTCACGATGGTTCCGCATATCCGCTGGCATATTCTGCGACGCTACCGCAAAGGCATTGCAAAGGACGCAACGGCAGGAAACTGGGTCGGCCGGTATGTATGCCCTGGCGAAGAGTTCAAGGCGGCAAATTTCCTGGGCCAGCTAGAAGTGCGCAAGCCCAAGATTCTCGTCGGGCCTTCCGGGAGCGGCAAAAGTGCTTTTGTCCGTTATCTCTGTGGCGATTCGTTGTCCTCCACAATCCGCGACTGTCGCTGGCCCGTGTTACTGAGATTAAACTCGTTGGAAGGTGCAACGGTCGATGAGGTTGAGAGGCTTTTTATCCGGGAACTTGCGAGGAACGGTGAAATCAAAGACCCGGATTTGTCCAAGTTGTTCCTGAAGGACGGAGGATTCCTTCTGCTGCTGGATGGTTTGAACGAGGTAGACCAACAGAAGCAACGGGGCGTTGTTGAATTTGCCAGACTGAACTCGCCGCACAACCTCATATGCATTGCTAGCCAAACTCCCTATGCGGAAGACAAGGAGTTGAGCACTATCCCGATGCCCGAATTTACCGACGAGAAGATCCGGGAATTCATCCGTCATCGGCTGGGTGACAAGACGAGTGCGCTACTGGCCCGTCTGAGTGATGCAACCTTCCAACTTTACAGAAACCCGATGGAGTTGGAGTTGGCACTGGAGCTAGTGGGCTCAGGAGACTGCCTGCCAGATTCAAAACTGGAGCTGTATGGTGCCATCCTGCAACCAATTTTCGCCAGATGGGAAAAGGACGGACAAACGTCGTCCCAAGGAGAGCTGTTGGCTGCGGCCTTCGCCTCCTTACACAGCCGGAATCAGGCCATCTCGGGAATTTCCGGCGCTGTTCAGGGTGATCTTCTGGACAATAAAATTCTGATTCCCCGAGGCACCACCGTCAGATTCCGGCATGACCTGATTCGAGCCTACTTGGCGGGTTGCTATCTGGCGGGGAACTTGAACGTCCTGAACCCAATCGAATGCCACGCCCTGGATGTCAACTGGCGCACCACCTTTCAATTTACAGTTCTCGTGTTGGCGAAGAATGCGAAGGCAAGGGAGGTCGCTTTCCTCCTGGTCGAGAAAAACCACGAACGCGCTGGCGAGCTCTTCAGATGGATGAAAGCGGAGCAAGATCACTTGTGCCGTGGTTGGGAGTCAGAATTTGAGCAAGCCTATGGCGCAGCGCGGATACGTGCAGAAGGATTCTGACTTTTCGAAAACCGCGCTGCGATAGTGCGACAAAATGGTGTGGGCGGGCCAGCCACGCCACGGGTGAGCAGGTAGCGCAGGCGCGACAGGCAAGCTATCTGGATTCCTTCAGGACTTGGATTACTTCCGAATGCGAGAATCTAAGCCGTTGTTTTGGGCGGGTTATCTTTTGCACGATGCAGCCCTTCGGCGGGGAGAGGCTCATGTCAGGTGGACAAGCTGCTCCGGCAGTTCCGCACAACGGCGGCAGGCCGGACGATGATTGGAGCCTGGAACGCGGCACGCATCATCAAGGACGCCGGGCACACCGGCGGAGGTGGCACGCCTCCCCCGCCCGCGCCGAATCCGTAGGGTTCGGGCTGCGCGGATTGATTCCGTTTGAAACCTGACCGGCCCGGCTGCGTCCTAACTCCGTGACTTGGAATACCTCCACGCAGAGCACGCTGGGGCGGGGCTTTGCCCGGCGCGTGCTGCCCGCGTTTTGCGGATGGTTGGTGCTTGGCGCGGCCCTGCCTTTGCGGGCCGCTGCGCCCGGCGCTGCGACGGACTTTGACAAGGCGGTGGCCCCCTTCCTCGCGCAGCATTGCAACCGCTGCCATGACGAGAAGGTCCACAAGGGCGAGTTCCGCGTGGACAATCTCTCCCGCGACTTCCTCAAGGGCGGCTCGGACGGGAAATGGGCCGAGGTCATGGACCGGATCAGCTCGGGCGAGATGCCGCCCAAGAAGGAGGCCAAGCCGAATGCCACCGAGGCCGCGAAGGTCGTCGAGTGGCTGGCGGCCCGGCTGAAGGAAGGCGAGGCCGTGCGGCTGGCGAAGCGCGAGCGCGTCTCCTTCCACAAGCTTACGCGCGAGGAATACGCCAACACGATCCGCGACTTGCTCGGCGTCACCTTTGATGCGGCGGACCCCAGCGGGCTTTCGGACGACGACACTTACAACGGCTTCGGGCGCATCGGCTCGGTGCTGTCCGTGTCGCCGTCGCATGTGGAGAAGTATCTGGCGGCGGCGGACATGGTGCTGGCGGAGGCGTTCCCCGAGGCGCCGGTGGTGGAGAAGGGGCGGAAGGCGGCCCCGCCCAAGACCTTTGGCAAGCGCATGGAAGGCGTGGACCTGCGCGGCGGGCCGAACAAGGCCGAACTCGAAGCCCAGGGCCTCGCGGACAAGGTGCGCGTGGAGATGTGGCCCGGCCATGACCTCACCCGCGCCAGCCCCGGCAACATTCCGGTGGCGGGCTATTACAAGATGCGCGTGCAGTTGAGCGGGTTGAAGCCCAAGAACGGCCGCGCGCCGCACCTGGCGGTGTATGCCGTGAACCTCGACCGCATGCTGCATGAGCAGGACGTGATCGCGCCGGAGGACAAGCCGATCGTCGTCGAGTTCACCACGCACCTGCCGGCGGGCTCCCTCAATGTGCGGTTCAGCAACGAGACGCCCGGACCGTCCAACCTCCCGCGCTCGGGCCGCTCGGGGAGCAAGCCCTTCTTCAGCATCAAGGACGGCCGCCATGCCTGGCAGATGAAGCTCACGGACGAAGAAGGCCAGCCGCTCTACCCGTTTCTCATCGTGGACTGGCTGGAGTGGAGCGGGCCCATCGCGGAGGAAGGCCCGACCTACGCCCAGCGCGAATACATGCCGGCGGACCTGGCTGGGGCCGGTGAGAAGCTGAAGCTGCTGGCTGAGCGGGCGTTTCGTCGTCCGGCGCAGCCTGCGGAAGTGGACCGGCTGGTGAAGCTGGTCGAGAGCGAGGTGAAGAGCGGGGAGAAGTTTGAATCGGCGATGAAGGCGGCCTTTCAGGCGGTGCTGTGCTCGAAGGAGTTTCTCTACATGGTCGAGGGGCGTGACGGGGACACTCTTGTCCCCATTAAATCGTCGGCCAACAAACCCACCACAGCGGACAAGGGCGGCCGCCTTACGGACTGGGAGCTGGCTTCCCGCCTCTCGTATTTCCTCTGGAGCACGATGCCCGATGCCGCGCTGATGGACGCCGCGCGGGCCGGCACCTTGCGCCAGCCGGAGGTGCTGAAGGCGCAGGTCCTGCGGATGCTGCGCGACCCGAAGGCTGCACGCTTCGCCGAGGCTTTCCCGCGCGACTGGCTGCAGCTCCGCCAGGTCGGCATGTTCCCTCCCGACAAGAAGCTCTACCCGGACTACGACGCGTATCTGGAGAAGAGCATGATCGGTGAGACGACGGCCTACTTCCACGAGGTCATGGCCAAGAATCTCAGCCTCCGCGAGTTTCTGGACTCGAACTGGACCATGGTGAACGCCCGCCTCGCCGAGCACTACAAGCTGCCTGAGGTCACCGGCGACCAGTTCCAGCGCGTTTCCCTGCGGCCGGAGGAGCAGCGTGGCGGGATATTGACCCATGCCTCGGTGCTCAGCCTCACGTCGGACGGCACGCGGCATCGCCCGGTGCATCGCGGCAAGTGGGTGATGGAATCCATCTTCGGCAAGTCCCCGCCGCCGCCGCCTGCGAACGTGAAGCCCATCGAGCCCACGCCGGCCACCCAGCCCAAGGCGACGCTGCGCAACAAGCTCGACGCGCACAAGAGCGACCCGAACTGCGCCGCCTGCCATGCGAAGATTGACCCGCTGGGCTTCGCCTTCGACAACTTTGATGCCATCGGTCGCTGGCGCACGGTGGAGATCGTGGGCGACGGCAGCGGCGAGAACCCCAAGGTGGACGCCACCGGCGAACTGCTGGACGGGCGCAAGTATGCCAACGCCGCCGAGTTCAAAAAGATCCTCACGGAGGACCTGGACAAGTTCACCGCGACCTTCATCGAGAAGCTCGCCATCTTCGCCCTCCGCCGGGTGATGACGGTGGATGACCGCGAGGCGCTGGCGAATCTTGCCAAGCAGAGCAAGGCGGCTGACTACCGGCTCGTGGCCACGGTGGAGTCGCTGGTGACGAGCGAGTTGTTCCAGCGGCGATGAGGCAGATGATTCCCTACGCCGAACTCGAAGCCTTTTTCACCGGACTGGTGAGGACCGCCCAGTCGCGCGGGATCGTCTGCGCCATCACGAGCGGCATGGCGTGCGTGCATTTCGGGGTCGCGGCCACGACGAAGGATTGCGATGTGCTGTGCGCGCCCGAGCAGGCGGATGGTTTTCGTTCGCTCATCGCGGAGACTGCGTTGCGGGGCCTGTCGCCGAACTACCGGGGCAACATCTCGCCGCCGCTCGATGCCCGCTGGATGCGAGGCGGCTGGACGGCGCACTTCACCTGGAAGACCAAGCCTGAGGAGACGTGTCTGGACATCTTCGGGATCGCGCCGCGCGGCAGCTCGCCATGGCAACGCCAGATGGTAGGCAGCTACGCGCGTCAAAATGTCGTGGCGGAAATGAAGCGCACGAACCGGGAGAAAGACTGGCCCTTTGCGACCGCACTCGGCGGTCAGATGCTGGAGAACAAGGAACTGGATGGCTGGCTTCACCTATATGACGTGGAGGTGTTGCGGCGGCGTGCAAGTCGGGAGCGCCCGGACGGGCGGCTCATGGAGTTGCGTCCGGTGTTGCGACTGGCTCCCTTCACCGACGAGCTGATGGTGAAGCGCGTGTTGCTGGCAGAGCGGGTGTTTTGGAGTGAACTGGATCTGGTCCGCATCGGCATCTATCAGCGGCATCTGCGCCCTTATTTGTCCGCAGTGCGCCGCGCACGAAAAGACCGCCGCGAGGCGGACCTCGCGAGCAGCCATGCCATACGTATCGAATGTGCGCTGGCCCATCTCCCGTTTCAGCCGCTGCGGGAGTTTGGATTTGATCGGATGGTTGCCGAGGCCCGGAAAAATGTGGGTGCGACAATGGGGGCGGATATTGTATCTTGGCTGCCGGTCGCAGAGCGCCATTTTGACGGGTTATGAACGCTACCACGAATCGCCCCAAGCGGGCCTCCTCACCGGAAGCGGAACGCCGGGCGTGGCGTCGCATTATGCGCGACTTCCACGTTCGTGCCTTCGGCGAGGAGATGGCCCGCATTAACTTCCTCCCCGAGAAACGTCGCAAGCAGGCCGTGGCCGAGATGATTGACCACGCGCGCAGCAAGGGTGTGGACCTCGGCCGCCCGGCGCTCGGAGTCACAATCTAGTTGGCGATTTTTCAACCCCTTTCCGTCATTACCCCTATGAGCAACGTCCTCACTCAGAAATGGCTCCTCAGCCGCCGCCACATGCTGCGCGGTCTCGGCGCGACCATCGCCCTGCCGCTGCTGGATTGCATGAGCCCGCTCCGCGCGGCTCCGGCGGCCGCTGCTGCTGCGAAGCCGCGCCGCAGCGTGTTCATCTACATCCCCAACGGCGTGAACGTGCTCACCTGGCAGATCACCAAGCCAGGCCGGGACTACGAGCTGAGCGTCCCGCTGCGATCCTTGGAGAAGCACCGCGCGAACATCACCCCGATCAGCGGTCTGCACCATCCGAACGGCATCGGGCAGGCGCACGAGTGCCAGAAGGTCTGGCTCACCGCCGCCAAGGTCAGCCAGGAGGGCGGCGCGTTCCGCAACACCGTCTCCGCTGACCAGCTCATGGCCGAGGTCACCGCGCCGCTGACGCGCTTCAGCTCGCTGGAGCTTTCGATTTCCCGTGGCACCACCACGCTCGCGTGGTCGCGCGATGGCGTCCCCCTGCCGGCCGAGGACAATCCCAAGGCCGTCTTCACCCGCCTCTTCGGCGCTGAGCCCGGTGGCATTGACGTGCAACGCCGCCGCCTCAGCCGCCGTCACAGTGTGCTGGACCTGGTGCTCGACGATGCGAAGCAGTTCCGCCGCAGCATCGGTGGCGAGGACCGCCTCAAGCTCGACGAATACCTCACCGCCGTCCGCGAAGTCGAAGTGCGCACCGAGCGGCTCGACTCCTGGCTGAACGTGCCCAAGCCCACGGTGGACCCAAAGGTCGCCGCCAACCTCACTCGCAACGTCTCGAAGACCGAGGCCGGCGACTACTACCGCACGATGTATGACCTCATGGTCCTCGCGCTGCGCACGGACATGACGCGCGTGATCACCTACATGAGCGGCAGCGAGAGCCACGGCCTGGCGATCCCTGAGATCGGCATCCCGCAGACGCGCCACGAGCTGTCCCACCACAACGGCGACCCCGAGCAGATGGCCCGCCTCAGCCGCAGCGACGCCTTCATCACCGAGCAGTTCGCCTACTTCCTCGACCAATTGCAGGCGGTCAAGGATGGCGAGGAGAACCTGCTCGACCGCACGATGGTGCTCTTCGGCAGCGGCATGGCCTACGGCCACAGCCACGGCAACGCGAACCTCCCGACCATCCTCGCGGGCGGCAAGTCGCTCGGCCTCAAGCACGGCCAGCACATTGACTACAACCTGCCGGTGCTGAAGCAATACGACCTCGCCAACGCCGCGGGCCACTACGGCGTCTGCAGCCGCCCGGTGAACAGCAACGCGCACCTCACGAACCTGCTCCTGACCATGCTCCACAAGATGGAGGTCAACACCGAGAAGTTCGCCGACAGCCTCGGCCCGGTGTCGGAAGTGGTGTGACCGGTCAGATCCACTAACAGCCCGCGAAACACGCGAGGGACGCGAAAGCAGATTTCAGTTTCGTGTCTTTAGCGTGTTTTGCGGGCAGACTCATCTTGGTGAACGAATGAACCTTCCAACCAAAGTTCTTTGCACGCTGTTGTGCGTCTCGGCCGCACTCTTCGCCGCCGAGGCACCTTTCCAGCTCAAGCCCGGGGAATTCCCGCCCGAAGGCTCGGCGCATTACATCGCTGGCGAACTGATCGCGCTCGATCACGTCAACCGCACCGGTGTCCTCCGGCCCGACCGCACGGACGCTCAACGACGCGGGGACTGGGATCTGCCGCATCCGTTTACGATGCTGCCGTTTGGTTCGGTGAAGTTTCACGGTGCCTCGGCAGAGCTGAAGGACATTCCCATCGGCACGCATCTGCATGGCTGGTTCTACCAGACGCCCACCGAACCGAAGGAGTCGAAGGATGCCAAGACCCGCAAAGGGACGCCCAAGGTGCAGACCCCCAGGTATGAACGCCTGAGCATCGAGGCGGCCTACAATCTCGTCGCGCGGTTTGAAGATGACTTCAGCTACCTGGCCGGCCAGCAGCGGGCCTGGCGCGTGGATGCGGTGGACCTGGAGAAGAACACTTTGACCGCCACCGGCATCACGGCGGGCAAGGCCGACGCGAAGGCCACGGCCTTTCAACTCGTTCCCGCCACACGCGTGTGGAAGGGCCGCGGCTTCGGCGCGCTTACGGACCTTGCCGCCGGCCAGTCCGTGTTCATCAACCTCACCTACGCCACGCTGAAGGGGCCGGGCCGCTGCGTGGACATCTGGCTGGACGCCGAGAGCCGCGCGCTGGCCACGGCGCAGCAGGCCGAGGTGCATCGGCAGTCCCTGCGCGAGCGCGGGTTTGCCGGGTGGATTGACGCGGTGGACAACCAGCAGGCCATCGTGACCGTCACGCTTTTCGGAGCCTTTGATCCCAAGCTCAAAGAAATGTTCCGTGTCACCCAGACGACCAACGACACCATGATCGCCGCGACGGCCGAGGACAACCTCCGCACCTGGGACCAGATCAACGACCGCAAGCGCGGCACCTGGCTTGAAGCGAAGGAAATCCCGGTCGTGCCCGGCAGCAGCGGCCTGCAGGTGAAGTTCAAGGCCGAGCTGCTGATCGAAGGCTTCCGTCCCAAGCGCATCATCCGCCTCTGGCCCAGCCCGTGGCGGATTGACGATTTGCCGCGCGAAGAGCGGCTGTATCAATAGTCTGGCCGGATCAGAAAACCCACTCTCATGAACTCTCGAATCTTTTCGACCGCATTGTTGGCTGGCTGCCTGTTCACGCTTGGCCCGACGCCTGTTGAAGCCCAGGTTCCCGGCGGTTTCTCCGCCGCGCAGACGAGCGACCCGTATGTGCAGGCGGCGGCCAAGTTTGCGGTCGCCACACGCGACCCGCAGCTCAAGCTGCTTGGGGTCGAGCAGGCGCAGCAGCAGGTGGTCGCCGGGATGAACTTCCGGCTGACGCTCAAGGTGGAAGACCACGGGACAAACCGCCTGGCGGAGGCCGTTGTGTGGCAGAAACTGGACCGCAAGCACGAACTGACTTCGTGGCAATGGGTGCCCGCCAAGCCGAAGCTCAAAATCATCCCCGGCCAGGTCATTGTCCCGACGGGTGCCGGCGAGATGCGCCGCCCGTGGGGTGAACTGATCAGCCTTGATCTCGCCACGCGCACTGGAAAGTTCCGCAACGAGGGTGACGATACGGTGATGAGCTTCACCGTGATGCCCTATGCCGAGCTGCTGCATCACGGGGCCAGCGGCGACCTGCAGGACTTTCGCGTCGGCGAGCGCGCGATTTTCCGCCTGCACGAGAACGACAAGGGCGAGTGGGTCTGGCTGACCTACATCCAGGACGAGATGAACATGATGAACGGCCACAAGGAGTATTTCTACGTGGACAAGATTGATGCCGCGAAGCGCGCGTTCGACTGCACCTGGGCCAGCTTTGACAAGAGCTTCATCCGGCAGACCAACGTCCTGATCGAGACCGACGGCGAGACGCGCTTCTGGAAGGCCGGTGCGCCCGCGAAGTTCACCGACATCAAGATTGGCGACAAGCTGCGCACGAAGACCCACGGCGTGGGCAAGGGCAAGACGCGCATGGCCTGGGAGGTCTTCCTCGACGACGAGAGCCTCGTGCAGTTCCAGACCGAGCAGAAGGCCGTCCACGCCGCGCGCATCCTCAAGGAAGGCGCGCCGGGCTATGTGGATGAGTCGAAAGGGACCGAACTACGACTGACGCTCTTCAACGAAGGCGGCGAAGTGGCGAAGCAGATCAAGGTCGGCAAGTCCGTCCGGGTCGCGCCCGCCGGCGTGGACCGCAAGCCCCTCACTGCCCCGCTCACGGGCAAAGTCACTGCGGTCAGCACCAAGGGCCGCGAGAGCAAGGTCACGCTTACGCTCTCGGCGGAGGAGGCGAAGTTCAAGCCCACGGGGCTCGCCCGGCTGTGGCTGGCGGAGTGAGGCTGCCGAGAGGTTCGGTCTACTCCACGAAATCATCCTCTACGTCCGCGACATGGCGGACACCCAAAAAGCGGTGCTGAAAGTCACCGCACTCCAGACGCTTCGCGACTGCTGACGCAATGGTGGAGGCTGCCACACACTGACCAAGCTGCCTTTACCGATTCCCAATGTGAGTCGGTAGCCAGTCGCCGGACGACACCCCCCAACCCTCTCCCCTCCTCCGAGGAAGGGAGAGGGAGAAGATGCGCGTCGCGGTCCTCATCCGCCATTGCACCGATAGCATTTGGGGATTGGTGTTACTTCACCGGCTTGAACTGCACGCCGTCGAGGATCACGTGGCCGTCGGTGTCCTTGTTGGACACGGTCACGGTGGTGGTCTTGCCGGCGGGCAGCTTGAAAGTGCCAAGAGTGATTTCGCCCTTCGTCCGCTGATCCACTTTGAGCGTCCTGGCGGGCTGCCCGGCGATGCTCACGGTCACGGGGACGTTGCTCGCGCGGTTCGGGTTCGGGGCGCTGAAGAGGACGATCTCGTAGTCACCTGTGCTCGGGATGTCCGGCGTGAAGACGGCGCTCAGGCCGCCCTTTTCTGCGTTACTGTCGTGCAGGTAGCCCTTGCCGACGCGCCAGGTGGAGGAGACGGATTCCGCCCAGTGACCGGTCTTCGTCGCTGATTCGTCGTCGAGCACAACGCCCGGCAGGCTCTTGGGGTCCACGAACTTGCCGCCTACGTTGTTGCCGCCACCGGTCCAGTCGAGCACTTGCTTGTCCGCGAGCAGCCGGGCGCGGAGTTTCTCGTAGTTCACTTTCTGCACCGGCACCTGGTCATCAATCGCGATGGCTGCTGCCGTGGCCGCGCTCTGGCCCAGCACCATGAAGACCGGCTCCATGCGGATGCTGCCGTAGGCGATGTGCGAGGAACTCAGGCAGACGGGGACGAAGAGGTTGTCGCACTCGGCGGCCTTGGGGATGATGGAGCGGTAGGAGACGGGGTAGGGCTTCATCGGTGGCACCTGCACGTCGCCTTCGTTCTCGACCTTGCCGTTCTTCACGATGCGCTGGCAGTTGTGCGAATCCATGTTGTAGGCGCCGAGGCCTACCGAGTCGGTGATGACCTCGATCGCGCGGCAGTTCTTCTCGCTCATCACGTATTCGCCGACGATGCGGCGCGCCTCGCGGACATACAGCTCACGCGGCCAGCCATCGGTGCCCCGGAACTCGTCCTTCACCGGTCCCCAGGTCTGCATCTCGCGGCGCATCTCTTCGGGCACGCGCAGGTCGGTGGCCAGGAAGGTCAGGAAGCCGCGGATGTAGTTCTCGTGCTCCTTGGCGATGCGCTCGCGCGTGGCGTAGTCGGCGTTTGGGAAATCGTAGTTGCGGCCGATGAAGTCCGTGGAGAAGCCGCCGTTGTTGTTGATGTCGGTCTTGTGGTTGGGCATCCAGATGGGGTTCCAGAACTGGGCGAGCTTGGGGTTCTTGTTCGCGGCGACCAGCGCCACAAGGTAGCGGCCGAGCAGTTCGAACTGCTGCGCGTCGTAGTTCGCGGGGGGCGTGACCGGCAGGCTGAGGTTGGCGGCCTTGAGCAGCGTGTCCCACTGGGTCTGTGGCATGGCGGCCGGCTTCTGCGCAGGCAGGCGGTTCTTCGGGTCGGTGGTGAAGCACAGGCGGTAGTTGTAGGCCTGGGTGGCTTTGTCGCCGTCACCAGGCTTGCCGCCATCGCCGGACTGGATGAAGGGCAGGAGACCGCTGGAGGCATCGCCGGGCTTCACATACGGGTCCACCGGCACAGTGAACTGATGGTGCGGGGTCAGGGCGCGGACGCCATTGAGCGTCTCGCCATAGACGGAATTCGCCTCCCGCCCGACGTGGAAGGAGCAGCCCGCCTTCGCGAGGAGGTCGCCTTCATAGGTGGCATCCATGAACATCTTCGCGCGGAAGACGCGGCCGTTCTCCATCGTGATCGCGGTGATGCGCGGGCCGGACTTGGTCACAGACTTGAGCCGCTGATCGAGGTAAACCGGCGTCTTCACCTCCGCGAGCATCGCCAGGTAAACCTTCTCCGCCACGCTGGGTTCAAAGGTCCACATCGTGGCGTCCGCGCCACCGAGCGAACTCGCGGCAGACTGACCGCCTCGCCGCTTGGCGAAGTAGTCGGTCGCCGTCTCCAGCTTCCAGGCGGCGTCCTGGGAATAGTGCTGCGCGAGCCGGTGATAAAACTCACGCGACACGCCGCCGATGGCCGCCTTGTTGCCGATGTCCGTCGCTCCGAGCCCGCCGGTCGTGAGGCCGCCCAGATATTTGGTGGGGTTGACGATGACGGCGGTCTTGCCCATCCGTGCCATCTGCACCGCCGCCGCGATGCCGCCGGAAGTGCCGCCAAAGATGCAGAGGTCCGCTTCGACGACCTGGGCTTGTCCGGCGGTGGACGAGACGGCCAACGAAAGGAGGAGGGCTTTGAACCGCGAGAATTTCATAAGCCAAGAGTGGCAGAGGACCGATGGATTTCAATGTTTGCGACACGCACAACAAGAGCCCAGGCCGGTGGGTTTGCACGCCTTGCCGCTTCGCAAGCACACGTTGCCTCATGGAAAAAAGACGCCGAAGGATTCTGAGTCGGCAGGCATGGA
>CAZCBE010000027.1:0-60296 GCA_964496695.1 uncultured Klebsiella sp. | reverse complement strand
CCCTAACCCTCTCCCCCGATGGGGGAGAGGGGATCGCGCGCCGTGTGTGCGGGGGTTCCTGGAGATTCATTGCTTGCGGGACAAAGCTATGATGCTGCCGTCGGTAAACAGCACAGTTTGAAAGCCATCAGGATGTTGCACACGTATCAGCATGCTGTTTGGTGTCGTCTCATCGGTGCTGAGCGAGACGTAGGTGCGGAAAGCTTTCAACCCTGCGACGTCGGCAGCTTTCAAATGTCCGGCAGCCACCAATTCTTCAAGCGGCACTTCCGCCGGGAGTGAATTCCCCTGCTTGCTTTGAGTCACGCGATATTCCTCAATGCTTTCGGTGAGGCCACGGGGAAGGGTCTGAAGCGCTTTCGCGATCTTTGACCGCTCATTCTGTCGCCGGAGGTTTGAAATAGCCGACGGCAGGCTCAACCCAACCAGAACTGCAACCGCACCTGCCAAGGTCAGGGCAATGCGTATGTTCTTCCTCCTCGCTGATTGTTGGCTGGTGCTCATTTGTTCACACCACCTTCCCGGGCTGCCCCGTCTTCGCGTCAAAGAATCGCAGTGAGCCGTCCAGTCGGCCGACAACGAAGCGGGTGTTGCCGGCGGTGAAGGCCACGGCGGGAAAGTTATGGAGTGCGGCGAGTTCTCGCCGCTTTCTCAAGGCGACTTGTCGCCGTCGCAAACCCGACGCGTGGTCTTGCCAAGGCCGGTGCTTGGCTCGCGCCAGCGGCGAGACGCACTTGTCACGACAGCCAGCGCTGCGGTTCGACGGCGACAAGTCGCCTTGAGAAAGCGGTGACAAGTCACCGCACTCCATAGGGCGCGCGTCGTTCGCGGATGTCGCGGCTTGGTTCATTTGTTTACCGCCACCTTCCCCGGCTGCCCCGTCTTCGCGTCGAAGAATTGCAGCGAACCGTCCAGGCGGCCGACAACGAAGCGCATGTTGCCCGCAGTGAAGGCCACGGCGGGGGCGAGGTCGGGCTGCGGGTCCAGGTGGCCGCGCTCGACGAGCTTGGTGGCGTCCCACCACTTCACCGTGCGGTCCTCGGCGCTGGAGAGGAGGGCCGCGCCGTCGCTGGAGAAGACGATGCGCAGCACCGCGCCTTCGTGCGCGAACTTGGATTCGAGCAACTGGTTGGTCCCCTCCACGGCACCCGCGCTCACGGCGTAGAGGCGGATGCGGTTGTCCACGCCGCCGGCCACGAGCCGGCGACCGTCCGGGCTGAAGGCGACGGTGTTCTGCTCCTTGGTTGGCTGCGAAAAGGTGTCTAGGCGCTTGCCCGTGGCGACTTCCCAGAGCTTCACGGTGCGGTCGCCGCTGGCGCTGGCAAGCACCTTGCCATCGGGGCGAAAGGCGAGGCCATAGACCGCACCATTGTGGCCGGTGAGGGTGCGGACTTCCGTGCCGATGGCGGTGTCCCAGAGTTTGATCTTCTGGTCGTAACTGCCGGTGGCCAGCAGCTTGCCGTCGGGCGAGAGCACCACGGAGTAGAGCGCGTCGAAATGACCCTCGAACTTCCGCACGAGCGCGCCATCCGCGACCTTCCAGATGGCCGCCTGCCCCTGCAAGCCCGGCTCGCCGCCGGCCGCCGCGACCCATTGGCCGTTGCTGGAGAAGGCGACGGAGTTCACGTTGCCGCGAATGCCCGTGAGCGTGTGCCGCACCGCGCCGGAGTCGGCGTCGCGCAGCTCGACCTCGCGGTAGCGCGCGACGGCGATGACGTTGGGCTGCGCGGCGAAGGCGACGGACTGGATGGATCTGCGAGGGGTGACACGCGGCGCGATCTTCGGCGTGACCAGCTCGCGCACGGGGTCGGTGGCGATGGCGGGCGGTTTGGCCCCGCCGTCAATCCACGCTTTGATGACGCCAAGCTCGGAAGCCTCCAGTTTCTTCTTCTTGCCGGGCGGCATGATCTTCTTCCCGTCGCGGCCTTCGAGCGACTTCATCAGCAGGCTCTCAGCACTCTTCCCGGGCACCACGGGCACGCCGCCGTCGCCGCCCTTCATCAGGGAGGCGTGGGTTTCGAGGATGAGGTTGTTTTCCGCGTCGGCGGACGCGTGGCACTCCACGCAGTGTTTCTTGAAGAGCGCCTGGACCAGCGTGAAGTCCGGCGCGGCGGACGCGGCAGTGGCCGGACGCGTAAATGGCAAGGCCAGAACCAGCGTGGCGAAGAATGTAACGGCTCTCATGCGGTGCGCGACAATGCTGTGCTTGAACGTGGTGGAATTTAGCTCAATGAGCAGGCGACGCGAATGCAAAATACGAGCCGGGCCATGCACGATGCTGCCAGCCTGAACGCCATCCTCCAGCAGGCCCTGAGTCAAGGGTCTGGTGAGTCCGGTGGCCCGCCATGGAAATGCCCGGCCGGAGCAGCAGCAATCGCCCCTGGTCCAATGCGACCGATGGTTCCCGCGCGAGACTGGCTACCGCCGCTTGGGAAGTGACAGCGCGGTGCCCAGCTCTTTGATGGCGGAGTCCACATGCCCCAGCGCGGCCCCAGTGAAACCGCCACGACCCCTTTCCAGGATGAGTTTAACGGCCAGCAGTTGAGCATCGGAGAGCATCCGTGGCTCACCTCCCCGTCCGTCACCTGAGAAATCAGCGCCGAGCACATGTGCGGCCTTGTCGAGCTGGTTCATCGCCGCGCGACGATGTCCGTCATAGACATGATTGCCCAGTGCCAGCGTCCTGTATCCCTCCTGAAGGAGTCCGACGTTGCCGGTGCCCTTGGGCTCCGGCTCCTTGTCCTTTTTCTTGTCTGATTTTTTTTTGTCGTTCGTGGCCGCCACCAGATCGCTCGCCCGTCCCGTGTTCTGTTTCTTGGCTTGCTCAGGTCTGGCGGGTGCGGCGGGCTTGTTCGGCGCAGGATTGGCCGAAGTTTTGGCATCTGGCTTGTCCCCAGCGGGCTTCTTCTTGCCCTTGCCGCCCTTGCCCTCTGGTTCCGCCGCGAGGATCGCAACGGATGCTGTCGCGACGAGGCACGTCGTGACCAGGCAAGCCACACGCCGCCGAATTAAGGAAACGGTGTAAGTGTTCATAAGTAGAGATGTCTTGCGGAGTGGACATTGGCGAAACTAGGGAATCCGCTGCTGCGCACAAGCCCAATCTTGTAGGCCTGCCGATCAGGGGCGCATCTCAGTTTCTTGCACCCCGAGATGCCACTTGAGAGCCTTCTCCCTTTGCGGAGCGAGGGGAGAAGGTGGCCGGAGGCCGGAGGAGGGGGGCACCCTCGCCGACGCACGCAACCCTTCACCCCAACCCTCTCCCCTTGCTCCGCAAAGGGAGAGGGAGTCGAAGACCAACGACCGCGTAGCCAAGCTCTTGAAACAGCTTGGCTCGGGCTGGGCCAACAGACACCGGGCTCAAGCCCGGTGCTAATGAGATGCCAAGAAACTGAGATGCGGACCCGGCTCAGGCCAAAATCCCCTTCACCACCTCGCACGGCTCCACCCCGGTGAGTTTCAAGTCCAGGCCCTGGAAGCGAACGGAGAGGCGCTCGTGGTCGAGGCCGAGTTGGTGCAGGATGGTGGCTTGCAGGTCGCGGACGTGGACGGGGTTCTCGACGATGTGGAAGCCCAGTTCATCGGTCTGGCCGTAGGTGAGGCCGGGTTTCACTCCACCGCCGGCCAGCCACATCGAGAAGGCCTGCGGGTGGTGGTCGCGGCCGAGGCTGCGGCCAAGGGCGGCGTTGGACTCTACCATCGGCGTGCGCCCGAACTCCCCACCCCAGATGACCAGGGTGTCGTCGAGCAGGCCGCGCGACTTGAGGTCCATGACGAGGGCGGCACTGGCCTGGTCGGTGGTCTTGCAGTTGCTGCGGACGTTGCCCTCGACGTTCGAGTGCGCGTCCCACCCTTCGTTGTAGATGTTGATGAAGCGCACCCCGCGCTCGACCATGCGCCGCGCGAGCAGGCAGGAGCGGGCGAAGGAGGGCTTGGCGGGGTCGCAGCCGTAGAGGTCGAATGTCGCTTTGCTTTCCTTGCGCAGGTCCATCAGGTCCGGCGCGCTGGTCTGGAGGCGGAAGGCCATTTCATACGCGGCAATGCGAGTGGCGATTTCCGGATCGCCATCGAGCGCGAGGCGGCGCTGGTTCAGGCTGCCGATGAGGTCGAGCGAGTCACGTTGCAACTGCGCGTCCGCGCCGGGCGGGCTGGAGACGTTGAGAATGGGGTCGCCCTGGTTGCGGAAGCGCACGCCAGTGTAAACGCCGGGGAGCGCGCCGCTGGCCCAGCAGGCCGAGCCGCCGCTGATGCCACTGCCCGTGCTCATCACGACAAACGCCGGCAGATCACTCGTCTCCGCGCCGAGGCCGTAGAGCACCCACGAGCCCATGCTGGGTCGCCCCGGCTGGCCGAAGCCGGTGTTGAAGAAAATCTGCGCGGGCGCGTGGTTGAACTGGTCCGTGCGCATGGACTTCACGATGGCGATGTCGTCCACGATCTTGGCGAGATGCGGGAGTGTCTCACCCAGTTCCGCGCCGCACTGGCCGTGCTTCGCGAACTTGAAGCGCGGCCCGAGCACCGCCGCATCTGACCGGATGAACGCGTAGCGCTGGCCACCGATGACTTCGGGCGGGATGGGCTTGCCCTCGAGTTCCGCGAGCTTGGGCTTGTAATCGAACAGCTCCAACTGGCTCGGCGCTCCAGACATGAAGAGGTGAATGACGCGCTTGGCCTTCGGTGCAAAGTGCGGTGGCTTGATGGGGAAGGGATTGGCCGGCGCGGCGGAGGCGCGGCGGGCGAAGGCGTCCGTGAGGAGGCCGGCAAGGGCGATCTTGCCCAGGCCGACGCCACAGTTGCGGAAGAAATGCCGACGGGTGAGGGCGAGACAATGTTGTTGGAGCGGAGTCATCACAGCAGTTCGCGGAATTCTTCGATGCTCAGGCCAGCGTCGCGAACGATCGCGGCCATGGTGTAAGCATCAATGGGATTGTTGCGCGGCACGACGACGCGTCGCTCGCCCTTCGACATAAAGATGTGCTTGCTCTGCCGGTCAATGCGGAAGCCCGCTTTCTCCAAACCTTTCACGGCGCGCAGGTGGTTTATGCCCGGCAGCTTTGGCATGGTCAGGCGGCGGTCATTTCCAACTCGCGAACTTCGCAGCGCACATCCGGCTCGCCGTATAGCTCGGTGTAGTCACGAATTGCATCGCGAATGTTGGTCAGCGCCTCGGCGACGGTCGCGCCCTGCGAGTGGCAGCCGGGCAACTCCGGACAGCTCACGGACACGCCGTCCTCATGCTCCAGAATAGTGATTTGGTATTTGGCTTTCATATTATTTTAGGCTGGAGCTGCAAGATTGAAGGCGCATGACGGCGGGCCTCGGCCTTGATGAGACTCATGAGGTGGTCGAGACTGGAGAGCTCATCCAGTTCCGCTTCCTCGGATTGGTTGAGCGGACCAGTTTTGCCGCGCCGAAGCAGCTCACGGGCGCGCTCGACGAACGACGCAGGCGGCCGGTAGGCCAGGATTTCACTGGGCTGGGGACCGCGAGCGAGAAAGGCGATCAGTTCCCGCCGCAGGCCGGACAACTCGGACTGGCGCTGTTGCAGTCCGCGCTCAATGATGTCCGCCAGATGCTCCCGCTCTGGTTCCACACGCAGGCCGAGTTCGTCGGGGAGTTCGATGGTGAGTTGCATGGTTGTAGCTTAGCCTTTCGCAATCATCTCGTCGAGATTCAGCAGCGCGCGGGCGAGGGCGGTCCAGGCGGCGCGTTCGTTGGCGTCGCCATCGCCAGTGCCGGCGAAGGCGGCGGCCTTGAGTTCACCGGCGGTGAAGCGGGTGCGTTGAGTCTCGAAGAACTTCACGAGCTGCGCGCGTTCTTCGGCGGAGGGAGGGCGGGTGAGGCAGCGACGGAAGAGGGTTTCAACGCGGCTTTCGACGCTGCCGGGCTGCACGGTGAACTGCCGTCCGAGGGCTTGGGCGGCTTCGAGCATCACGGTGTCATTGAGCAGGGTGAGGGCTTGCAGCGGCGTGTTCGAGACATCGCGGCGGGCAACGCAGGCCTCGCCGCTGGGGCCATCGAACGTGTTGAACATCGCATACGGCGCGGAGCGTTTGGCGAAGGTGTAGAGGCCGCGGCGGTAGCGGTCCTCGCCCGTGCTCTCGGTCCACGACTTGCCGGCATAGACGCCCTCCTGCGTCACGCTCGCGGGCTGGGGCGGGAAGACGCTGGGGCCGCCAATCTTGGGCGAGAGCTGCCCGCTGGCGCGCAGGACCGAGTCGCGGATGAGTTCGGCGTCGAGGCGGGCGCGTGGGAAGCGGGAGAGGAGGCGGTTGTCAGGGTCAAGGGTAGGATGGTTGAAGGGTTGAAGAGTTGAAGAGTTGAAGGGGGTTGCGACCGCCGCCTCTTCAACCTTTAAACCCTTCAACCCTTTAACCACGGACGTTTGTTGATACGTCGCGCTGGTGACAATGAGCCGGTGGAGCTGCTTCAAAGACCACGGTTTCCGAGCAGAGCCCCCAGACCCCAGACCCAATCCGCCAGACCCCTTCATAAACTCCACCGCCAGCCAGTCGAGTAGTTCGGGGTGAGTGGGCGCATCGCCTTGCAGGCCGAAGTCCTCGGTGGTGCGCACGAGGCCGCGGCCGAAGAAGGCGGCCCATTGGCGATTCACGGTGACGCGCGCGGTGAGCGGGTTCTCCGGCGAGACCAGCCATTGGGCGAAGCTGAGACGGTTGGCGGGAGCGCCGGGTGGCAGCGGGTTGAGCACGCCGAGGACGGCGGGAGTGACCGTTTCTTTCGGCGACAGGAACTCACCGCGATGATGCCGGAAGGTGGGGCGCGGGTTCTCCGGCGGCCGTTCGCGCAGGACGAGGGTGGTCTGATGCGTGGGCGGCTTGCGCAGTTTTTCGATTTCGGCGCGCGCGGCTTTCAGTTCCGGCGCGACGAGGAGGAACTGTTCGCGCAGCTTGGCGCGTTGGGCGGCGGTGAGCTGGGCCTCGGGCACACGGAGCAGCACCTCGGCTTCCTCGCTCACATCGCTCGCGGCGGCCTGGGCCTCGGTCGCGGCCGAGAGGCGGAAGCGCCCCAGCGAGCAGGCGTAGTGGCGGCCAAACTGCAGTTGCACCTCCAGGTTACTCGCTGCGGCGAGTGGCTGGGCGAAGTGGAAGACGGCGACGTGCCGCTCGCCGAAGCGCTCGAAGACACCCCAGCCAGTCTCGGGGTTCCCGTCAATCGCGAGCGCAGCGGAGGACTTGTCACCGCCGAGCCAGATCTTGGCGTAGCTCTGCGAGGGGCGTGCCAGTTTCACCGCTTGGCCCCCGGCCTTCACGCGGAATTCACCGAGGAAGAAGTCTCCCTTCGGCCCTTCGTAGTAGGCCATGCCGGGGCCGTGGGCGGGGAGGCGGTCATCGGGCAAGGCTTCGAGGCGGAGGGCGGTGGTGCCGGCGGACACGTTCTTGAAACGAAGCGTGTAGGTGTCGTTCTTGCTGATGTCACCGCTGGCGAAGATGGAACCGTCTGGTTGCACGGTCAGGAGCGGGAGGTTGGATTTGGCTTCGTGCGGGCGAAGGGTGATCCATGGCACAGCGCGGGTGCGCTCTGTGGCGAGCCATTCGGAGAAGCGCTTTTCGAGATGCTCGGGGCCGGTGAGTGCCTCGGCGGCTTGCCCCCTCACCCCAGCCCTCTCCCCCGATGGGGGAGAGGGCGAAGATGTCTTCGGAGTTTCGGGAGTGGTGGGCTTGCTGGGCGGGAACTTGTCCGGCAGTTCGGCGAGTAGTTTCGCAGCACGCTCCAGATTCTTGCGATGCTGCTCCTCCAGCGCTGCGTCGGGCAGGTCGAGGTCCGGTTCGTCGGCGTTGTTGAGGAACGCCATCATGGAATAATACTCGGTGTGTGGGACGGGGTCGAACTTGTGCGTGTGGCACTGGGCGCAGCCGAGTGTGAGGCCGAGCCAGGTGGTGCCGGTGGTGGCGATGCGGTCGGCCATCGCATGGAAGCGAAATTCCAGCGGGTCAATGCCGCCTTCCTCGTTGAGCATGGTGTTGCGGTGGAAGCCGGTGGCTACTATGGGGTCTAGGGTCTGGCGTTTGGGGTCTGGGGGAAGGAGGTCCCCGGCGAGTTGGTGGATCGTGAACTGGTCGAAGGGGAGGTCTTCGTTGAGGGCGCGGATGACCCAGTCGCGCCAGGGCCAGATGTTGCGTGCGCGGTCTTTCTCGTAGCCGTTGGTGTCGGCGTAGCGGGCGAGGTCGAGCCACTTGCGCGCCCAGCGCTCGCCGTAGTGAGGGGAGGCGAGCAGCTTGTCCGCCAGAGTGCCGATGGCCGATTGGCGATTGCCGATTTGAACCGACTTCACGAACGCATCGGCTTCCTCGGGAGTGGGCGGGAGGCCGATGAGGTCGAGATAGAGGCGGCGGACGAGCGTGTAATCGTCGGCGGGGGCTGAAGGTTTGTGGCCGGCTTGTTCCAAGCGGGCAAGAATGAAGTGATCAATGGCGTTCTGCGGCCAGCCGGTTTGCCTCACCTTGGGCAGGGGCGTCTGCTTCGGTTTGATGAAGGCCCAGTGTGGCTGGTAGTCCGCGCCGGCGGCGACCCAGCGGCGGAGGATGTCCTGCTCGGCGGCGGTGAGCTGCTTCTTTGTCTCCGGTGGCGGCATGACCTGGTTGTGGTCGGTGCTGGTGATGCGGCGGACGAGTTCGCTCTGGTCGGGCTGGCCGGGGACGAGGGCGCGCTGGCCGGACTTGGCGGGTTTGAGCGCCTCTTCGCGGAGGTCCAGCCGGAGGCCGGATTTGCGCGCGTGTTCATCGGGCCCGTGGCAGGCGAAGCACTGGCGGGAAAGGAGCGGACGAACTTCGCGTTGGAAGTCGGGCGGAACCGCGGTCGCCAATGAGATCGAGAACTCGACAAGCGATGCACTACACACCGCCATAAGGAGTGTGCTTCTGAGCCGAGCATTTGGCTGAATTAATCGGTTCATTTGGAGTCGAAAACCGAAAGTTGCCTTTTAAGCGGTGCGATGATTGATCTCAATCATGATTGACAGAATTCTTTCACAAACATATTAATCCTGTAACAAAAGATGAAACCCGCTCACGTTCAGCAACCTGTTCGCGGAAACCCCGCTTGGTATTTCAAGACTGTCCGTTGGCAGTTCTTTTGTAGTTTGCATGCGGATTTGAAGGAACATAACCCGCACGGATTCAAGGATGATTCTGTTTGCCCATCGGTCAAACGGATGCTCCAAACAATTGTCACGACCGCCACAGCCGCAAGTCACAACGCTTTTTTGTCGAAAAATTTCGCCTCGCGGCTTGGCAAGATCGCTACGACTTATGGCCAGTGGAATGATCACCAAGTCGGAGAAGACGGACGGATTGCAAGGCAGGACGACCACAAACTGCTAGGAAAACTTAAAGAGGGCCTTAGGGAGGCATGCGCTGAGGCCGCAGTAATTTCGGATCCCCAGAAGGATCAAGAAGTGTTCGACCGCTTTTGGAGCGCCTTCGAAGAACTCGCTCAAAAACATCGGAGCTACTTCCCGAACCTCAATAATGCCGTTGTCCAATCGAAGCGAATCGCGTCAGCTGTTCGGAGGAGGTGAACTGTTGTGAAGGTAAAATACGCGTTTAACAATTTTCACGCGGATATCAGCGGTGGGCAGCCTGCTGTTTGCCTTATTTGTGACTTGGAGGGTTTTACGAGCTTTTTTAATGACCGGAACGGGGTGAAGTTTATCCCTCGAATTCTTCAAAAAAGCTTCTTGGTTCTTGAAGAGAATTTCACGCGAAAAGCGGAACGGGAAATTGCGCAAGACCCACGTGGTTTCGAGTTTCGTCTCGGATTGGTCGCACCCATGCACGCGAAGTTCCTAGGGGATGGGTTGTTGTTGATATGGCCCGTGAGTAACGAAGTCAAACTCCATGAGTTTTACATGGAGTTGCTTTGCGTTTGTAGCACAATAAGACGAGAGTTTAAGGGAAGGTTGCGAGAAATTGATGGAATCACGGGCCAAACTGCCCAAATTAAAAACATTCGGTTTGGAATCGCGTTTGGGGAGTGTTACATGCTGACGAATGGCGAGCAAGGGGCGGAATTTGTAAGCGATGCAATCAACCTCGCGTCTCGACTACAGTCGTATTGTCGGGAGCTTGGGATAATCGCCTCTTCGAGATCGTTAGCCTCACACAAAATGCCTTCCGAGGAGGAGTTAAACGATTGCGGATTCCGAACTGTTATGGCGACCTCGCTTAAGGGTTTCAACACGAACGAACGCGTGGTTGTCGAAAACTTTGCCTATGACAAAATGTCCAAGGAGGTGAGGACTCAATTGTTTTCAGAGATCGATGATTAGATTCACAGGTTTCGGTCGACTCTTGGATGAGATGGGCTGGTTAGCTAAATAAGCTTACTTGGTTTCATGCAGGTGGAAAAGTGCTGTTTCGGCCGATTCAATTATTGCGTCTGGTTTTCTTAACATTCTCGCCTCAGCCCTCGGAAATGCGGATACTAGCTGAAGTCCGAGTTTCGGGCCAACTACACACAGTGTCGTTGAGAGGCTATTCGCGGTGAGGCAGTCAGGTGCGACGACGACGACGAGGCTATGGTCGGTCATGCCCAGGCCTGTGTGCGGGTCCACGATGTGAGAGTAGCGCTTTCCGCCAATTTCAACGTGCTGGAACAGGTCGCCCGAAGTGGCGAAGCCACAGTTGCGGAGGGACAAGTAGCGAACAGGCGGGGCACCGGGCGCATCCAGGGGCGCCAGCTCGATGCGCCAGCCGGTTCGGTCTGGCGGCGGGTCGCCGATGGCCATGTCGCCGCTGCCGGTGACGAGTGCGCGTCGGATGCCGTGCTGGCGGAGGACGCGGAGTGCCTCGTCCAAGGCCCGGCCCTTCGCGATGGAGCCGAGGTCCAGCCGCATGTTGGGCACGAGCAGCTTCGCGGTGTGCGTGCGAGCATCGAGATCCACCTTCTCCCAGCCGACGCGGGATCTGGCCTCAGCAATTACTTCCGCTGTGGGCAACTCGCGTTGCCGCCGGGCGCGCCGCCAGACTTGCACCAGCGGACCGACGGTGATGTCGAAGGCGCCGTTCGAGCGGCGGGACATGGCCTGGGCCACATGCAGCAGCCGCCACAGTTCGTCGCTCACCTTCACCGCCTGGCCGCTGCCGGAAGTGCGGGAGAGCCGGCTCAACTCGCTGGTGTCTTCGTAGTCGCTGAATACTTGGTTCAGCTCCGCGACCCGGCGGAAGGCCGCGCGGGCGGCGGTCTCGGCGGCGGTCTGGCCGCCCGCGTAGAGCACGATGCGGAAGGGCACGCCCATCTGGGCCTGCTCGAACTCGAAGCGCTGGAGGGGAGCTGGCTGCACGCTCCGGCAGCCGGAGAGCTGCCAGCCGAAAAGTGACACCAGACCGACCCGCAGCAGGGCAGCGCGGCGAGTGGGCAGTCCGTTTTCCGGCTGGCCTGCGGTGGACGGTTGATTATCTTCGGGCGTCGGTTGCATTCCAATCACGCTTATGTTCGCCGCCATTGATACCGAGTTGTTGAACAAAATCACAGAGCAAGGCATCACCTTTCTTTTCGACTACGGTCCGAAGCTGCTCGGGGCCGCGGTCATTTTCATCGTGGGCCTGACGGTGGCGGTGCAGGTGGGGAAGGTGCTGCAACGGTGGCTGGGCAAGAAGGATCTGGAGCCGCCCGTCCGCATCCTCATCGTGCGCGTCGCGCGGCTGATGGTGATGGGGCTGACGCTGATGCTGGTGCTGGAGAAGGTCGGGGTGGCCATCGCGCCCATTGTCGCCGGCGTAGGCGTCGCCGGCGTGGGCGTGGGCCTGGCCTTGCAGGGCGTGCTCGGGAACCTGATGGCCGGCCTGCTCATCATTTTCACGAAGCCCTTTCGGGTGGGCGAATACATCGAGATCCACGGGGTCAACGGGCAGGTTCATGCCATCGAGTTGTTCTCCGTGATCCTCGTCCATGGGGACCGCTCACGCGTGGTCATCCCGAACCGCAAGATCATCGGCGAGATTCTCCATAACTACGGAAACATCCGGCAGTTGGATGTCAACGTGGGCGTGGCCTACACGACGGACTTGAACAAAGCTCTCAACGTGGTCAACGCCGTGCTGGCGCGCATTCCCATCGTGTTGAAAGACCCCGCCCCGATGGTCGGGGTGGCGGGCTTCGGTGAATCCGCCATCACCATATCGATCAAACCGTGGACCAGGGTGGCTGACTTCGGCCCGGCGGCAGCGGCGGTGAACCAGGCCATCGCCGAGGAGTTTCGCAAGCAAGGGGTGGAGATTCCGTTCCCGCAGCGGGAGATTCGCGTGTTGAACTCCGGGTCACCGGCGGTGAAGGTGGCCTGAGCCGCCGAGTCCGCTCAGAAAAATGCTGACGATGGCTGCTGGCACGGGGTATCCAAGGGCCGACGTATGAAAGCCAAGTCGCTCCTGCTCGCCTTGTTCACCGGTGTGGTGTTTGCCGGCTGCTGCACCATTAACATCACCCCCTCCGCCAACGCGGTGCTGCGTGTGACGGACGTGAAAGCCCACTGGGAAGCCGTGGGCACGTCCTATGATCTGGTCATCATCGCCAAGGGCACGGTGCCCACGAGCGGCTACAGCAGCCCGTGGCTGGATCAGGTGCTCACACTCAACCCGTCGGAGGACCGCTACGTGAACTTCCAGTTCCTCGCCGTGCGCCCCGGCACCGATGCGATCGTGGCCCCGGTGGTCAGCGAACTGACCGTCACGAACCGTTGGAAAGGCCTGCCGCAGGACGTGCGCGGCGTGCGGGTGATCGGCCAGCAGAACCAGGCCTGTGTCCGGGCGGGGAATCCTCCGCCCAAGCGCTGAGCTCGTCGGCAGGCCGGCGGTAAACGCTCCGCGTCTCCAAGCCCACCGAAGGTCGCGCCAGCGTCTGGAGTGCGGTGTCTTTCAGCACCGCTTTTCCCGTGCGAGGTGCTACTGCATCCGCAGCCTCACCGCACGCTCGACCGAAAGCGGCGGTGAAACGCGCCGCACTCCACACGCTTCGCGACTTCAGCCCCACCGGAGTGCTGGTGCGAAGCGGTTCGCCTGATCGAAGCGCTGTCGAAGCTCCCCGCTCCAGCGTAGCGCTTTTGTGCCGTGGTGCGGACGGCGAAGCTGCATACGCCTACTCCCCCAGCAGATGCACCACGAGCTGCCGCCGATGCGGCGCGGTGCGGTGCTCCCAGACGTAGATGCCCTGCCAGGTGCCCAGCACGAGTTCGCCGTGGGAAATGGGGATGCTCAGGTTCACCGTGGTCAGCGCCGTGCGGATGTGCGCCGGCATGTCATCCTCCCCTTCGCAGGTGTGCTGAAAGAGCGGGTCCCCGTCGGGAGCAAGCCGGGCGAAGAAGCGCTCCAGATCACGGCGGACTTCCGGATCGGCGTTCTCCTGGATCAGCAGCGAGGCGGAAGTGTGCCGCAGGTGCAGCGTGGCAAGGCCGGTTTGCAGGCCAGCCTGACGCAACTGCGTCGCCACTTCGCGGGTGACTTCGGTGAAGCCGCGGCCTCGGGTGGGGATGATGAGTTCGTGGGTGCTTTGGCGGAGCATGGGAAAGATTAAGATTAGGAGTATGAGCAGGAGAAGATCCCTCTCGTAATCTTATTCCTACTCCTAATCTGAATCCTCCCGCCAGCACCTCAGTTCCGCGCGAGCAGCTTCTCCAGTTCGTCGCTCTTCGGATGCCCGACGGAGACGGCCTTCTGGTAGTGCCATCGGGCGAGTTCGCGGGTCGGGGGCTGCTGGGTCGCGTAGTAAACCGCGAGGTTGTAGTGCGCGACAGCGTAGCCGGGGGCGATCTGGATGGCCTTGCGGAAGGCGGCCTCGGCGGCTTCGCGCTGGCCCTTCTGGCTGAGCACCAAGCCGAGGTAGTTTTGGGTCTGGGCGTTTTCCGGGTCGAGCTTGGCGGCGCGGCTGAGGGCGTCGAAGGCATCATCCGGCTTCTGCTGCCGGAACTTGAGCAGGCCGAACAAGGCGAGGGAGAAGGCGTCTTCGCTCTCAATCTGCAACGCCCGCTTGAGATGCGCCTCCGCCTCGACCAGCTTGTTCAACTCCATCTCCGCCGCGCCGAGATTGGCGAGCGTATAGACATTGGCCGGGTCGAGGGCGAGGACTTCGAGGTATTTCTTTTCCGCTTCGTCGAAGCGCTGGGCGGCATAGGCGCGTTGCGCTTCGAGGGCCACAGTGGCTGCACCAGGCGGCAGGTCGGCAGAGTTTTTCTTTGCCGACTTGACGACCGGCGCGGGAACCGCGGCCGGAGCGGAGGAGCCTTTCAACAAGGCGAGCTCCTCCGCGGTGTAGGGTGTTTTTCGGGCCTCCAGTGCCGCCACCCTGGCCTGGGCGGCGGCCAGCTCCTGTTCCACTTTCTCAGTCGCATTGTTGGAGACCTTTTTCTTTTCGTTCAACTGCTTCTGCAGCTCGTTGAGCTGCTTCTGCAAATCCTCGCGCTCCTTTTCCATCTGGCGGAGCTTGTTCCCGTCCGCCGTGCCCTTCTGAACCTGGTCTTCGAGCGTCTTGACGGCGGCCTCCAGGTCCTTGTTCTTTTTCTCGAGGGACTTGAACTGATCCACCGTGATGCCGGTCGCGTTGTTCGGGTCGGTGAGGATGGCCTCCATCTTCTGGTTGGCCTTCGCGAGCGTCGTGAGTTCCGCCTTGGCGGAGGCAAGCTGGCGGGCGAGTTCCTCCGATTTGTCCCCGGCGGCGGCGCGCTTGGTGAGTTCGTCCACCTTGCTCTTGAGCGCGGAGACTTCCTTCTTCAGGACGGGCACCTCGCCCTTGTCCTTGAGCACGGTGACCTGCTTCTGAAAGTCGTCGCGTTCCTTGCTCAGGCTGGCCATCTTCTTGGTGAGGTCCTCGATGTCAATTTGCTTGAGATCAGCCGCCTTTTGGAGGTCGCGGGCCTTCTGCTGCGCCTTGGCCATCTCGGCCGGGTCGGTGTCCTTGGGGCGCGCGGCGAGGGCTTCCTTGAGCTTCTCCTGATAGGCGGTGCGCTCGGTGCGCACCTTCACCAGTTCGTTGTTCAGGTCGCGCAACTGCTTCTCCAGCCCGGTCAACATGGCGGAACCGCCGTCGTCCGCCGTCTGGCTCTGGGGAACCAGCGGCTTCGGGGGTTGCGTGCCGGGGAACTGCACGTTGAGGGAGCCGATGAGCCCCTCCAGATACTTGAGGCGGAAGTCCACCAGCTTCGGCTCCCAGGTCTTGTAGGCCGACTGGAGCTTCTTCAGGTCGTCCTGGGCGAGGAGGTATTTTTCCAGGGCCTGCTTGCCCTGGCCGGCCTCGCGGAGCGAATCGCCCTGCAAAATCGTGTTGAAAATTTTGACGTAAAGCTCGTCTGCGGCGGCGGCCTTGGCGCTGGGGGTGGCCAGCACCAGGCACGCCAAGCAGAGGAGCAAGGAAACGTGCTTCATGGTCGGAGAGCTTAGAAACAAGGACGGGTTTTTGGCAATCCGATTTGCGCCCGATCTAAACAAGGCTGCTTCGGCACGGTGCCTCTGCGATCAGCTTGGGGCGTGGCGGCGGCGGTTGCTGCTTGTTTCGCGGCGGTTGCTGCTTGCTGGCGGGGACGGCAGATTTGGCCGGCCGGGTGCCGGGAAACTGGACCGCAAGGGGGGCGATGCGCCCCTCCAGATACTTGAGCCGGAAGTCCACCAGTTTCGGCTCCCACGTCGGGTCGGCAGCATGGAGCTGCTTCAACTCCTCCTGGGCGAACAGATAATTCTCCAATGCCGGCCTGCCCTGCCCGCGCTCCCGGAGCGAGTCCGCATGCACTATCGTCTCGTAAATCATAACGTAAAGCTCGGCTGCGGAGGGAGCCGCATGGGTGCTTGGACGAGCCAATCCCAGGCACGCCAGGCAAAGGAGGAGGGCAGCTTGGTTCACGATTTGAACCTAGAAGCAGCCAACGGTTTTTGGCAATCCGATTTGCGTCGGATTTCCGCCGGGCCGTTTCCGCCCGGCAGCCGGGAGAACTTCTTATGGCGCGTCCGCCGGGGTTGTTGCTAGCCTTCGCCCATGAATTGGCAGAACTCCACCGTGCTGGTCACCGGCGGGACCGGCTCCTTTGGCAGGAAATTCACTGAAATCCTCCTCCAGGACTACCGGCCCAAGAAGCTCATCGTCTTCAGCCGCGACGAGCTGAAGCAACACGAGATGCAGCAGCAGTTTCCGGTCACCGCCGGCTCGCCGATGCGCTATTTCATCGGCGACATCCGCGACCGCGACCGCCTGGAACGCGCCTTTCATGGCGTGGACATCGTCGTTCACGCCGCCGCGCTCAAACAGGTGCCCGCCTGCGAATACAACCCCTTCGAGGCCATCCTGACCAACGTCATGGGGGCGAAGAACATCATTGATGCCGCGATTGACCAGAAGGTGAAGCGCGTCCTGGCCCTCAGCACGGACAAGGCCGTCAACCCCGTCAATCTCTACGGCGCCACCAAGCTGTGCTTCGAGAAGCTCTTCACGCAGGGCAACGCCTATTCCGGCGATGTCGGCACCCGCTTTAGCTGCGTCCGTTACGGCAACGTGGTCGGCAGCCGCGGCAGCGTCATTCCGCTCTTCCTCCAGCAGCGCAAGACCGGCAAAGTCACCGTCACCGACCCGCGCATGACCCGCTTCTGGATCACGCTGGACCAGGGCGTGCGCTTCGTCATCAAGTGCATCGAGCAGATGCACGGCGGCGAGACCTTCGTGCCGAAGATCCCCAGCATGAACATCATGGACCTCGCCGCCGCCATCGCGCCCGGCTGCCAGGTGGACAGCATCGGCATCCGGCCCGGCGAGAAGCTCCACGAGGTGCTCGTCTCCGAAGACGAGTCCCGCAACACCTTCGAGCAGGACGACATGTTCGTGGTCATGCCCTCCTACGATCCCCTGCAGGATGTGGAAGAGCGCAAGCTCGGCACCCGCCTGGAGCACGGCTTCCGCTACGGCAGCGACAACAACACCCAGTGGCTCAAGGTGCCCGACCTGCAAAAGCTCGCGGACGAGGCCAAGTAAGGCCGGGAGCGCCCATTCTCTAACCACCGCCGTTCATGGCCTCCGAGACCCTCCACTACGAGAACGCGCGGTTTGCCCAGCAGCTCTTCGGCAACGATCCGCGCAACCTCAAGGCGCTCGAAAGCCAGCTCGGCGTCAAGGCCACCGCCCGCGATGGCTGGATCCGGCTCGACGGCGAGGCGGAAGGGGTGGAGCACGCCAAGCACCTGTTCCAGCAGTTGGAAGCCTCGCTCAAAGCCGGCACGGCGGTCGGCCACCGCGACTTTGCCGCCGCACTCGATGTGGTGAAGCATGAAGGCGTCGCCGCGCTCCAGAGCCTGCACGCCGAGCGCATCCAGACTTCCCAGCGCAAGAGCACCGTCCTGCCCAAGACCACCGGGCAGAAGAAATATGTCGAGGCCATCCGCACCCATGACGTCACGCTTGGCGTCGGGCCCGCCGGCACTGGCAAGACCTACCTGGCCATGGCCATGGCCGTCTCCGCACTGCGCGAAGGCACGGTCTCGCGTATCATCCTTACCCGCCCGGCGGTCGAGGCTGGCGAAGCACTGGGCTTCCTGCCCGGTGATCTCCACGAGAAGCTGACCCCCTACCTCCGCCCGCTCTACGACGCCTTGCACGACATGCTGCCGGGCGAGGAGATCGAGAAGCACATGGAGCGCGGGGTCATTGAGGTCGCGCCGCTGGCCTACATGCGCGGGCGCACGCTGAACAACGCCTTCATCGTGCTCGATGAGGCCCAGAACACGACGCCGGAGCAGATGCTCATGTTTCTCACGCGCCTGGGCTTCAATTCCAAGGCCGTCGTCACCGGCGATCCCACCCAGACCGACCTCCCCGGCCACAAGACCTCCGGCCTCCGTGAGGCGGTCAAGGTGCTGCAGCAGGTGGAAGGCATCGCCGTGATCGAGTTCTCCAAGCGGGACATCGTGCGCCACCCGCTCGTGCAGCGGATCATCGTGGCCTACGAGGAGCATCGCGGGCGGGCGATGAATGGGTAAATAGTGTGAAGCGGGACACAGACGTGCTGCGTGTTGCGTGTTCCGTCAAAGCCGGTGCACGGCCGAACTCAGCCAACACGCAACACGCAACACGCAACACGCTGGAACTCATCAACCGCCAGCGTGACCGTGCTCTCCGCCTTTCTTTCCTCCGCCGCATTCTCCGCCACGTCCTGGCCACGGAGTTTCCCGGCCGCAGCCACGAACTCTGCTTCCACTTTGTCACCGCCGCGGAGATGGCCCGGGTGAACTGGCAGTTCCTCCAGCACGAAGGCTCCACCGACGTCATCACCTTCGACTACTCGGCCCCTCCCGCCCTTTCCCCAGACCCCAGACTCCAGACCCCAGACCCCGTTTCAGGCGAAGCGTTCGTCTGCGTGGCGGATGCGGTGAAGCAGGCGCGCGAGTTCCAGACCACCTGGCCGAGTGAAGTCATCCGCTACGCCGTCCACGCGCTGCTCCACCTGCGGGGCTATGATGACCTGGAGCCCGCCCAGCGCCGCGTGATGAAACGCGAAGAGAACCGGATCATGCGTGAACTCGCCCGCCAGTTTGACTTTGCCGAACTGGAAAAAGGATCTGCCCGCGAATGACGCGAATGAACGCGAATCCGACCAGCGCCCGGATTTCCATTCGCGTCTATTCGTGTGATTCGCGGGCCATCGCTTGAACTCTGTCTCCTCCAGCGGCCTGATCCTGCGCACCCGTCCGCTGACGGAGACGAGCCTGATTGTCCACTGGCTCACGCCGGACCTGGGCCGGGTGGCCACGGTGGCCAAGGGCGCGCGCCGGCCCAACTCCGCCTTTCGCGGCAAGCTCGACCTGTTCTACGAAGCGGATTTCAGCTTCGCCCGGAGCCGCCGCTCCGAGCTGCACACGCTGCGGGAAGTCAGCCTGCGCCGGACGCACACGCGTCTGCGCGAGGATCTGCATGCGCTCCAACAGGCCGCCTATTGCACCGCCTTGCTGGAGCAGACGACCGAAACGGAAACGCCGCTGCCGGGCATCTATGAGCTGTTTCAGGCACTGCTGGGCGAGGTGGGCGGCGGGGCAGGGGAACCCCGCACCGTGCTGGCCTTCGAGGCCAAGCTGCTCGTCGAACTCGGTCAGCAGCCGGACTTGGACGAGGCCAAGCTAAGTCCCGGCAGCCGGCAGGTGTATGCCCGGCTGGAGGCGGAAGCCTGGCCCGGGCTCGCGCCGCTCAAGCTGAGCTCCGGCCAGGCGACGGAACTGCGCCAGTTCCTCCACGGCTACCTGATCTTCCACCTGGGCAGAATCCCGAAGGGCCGGGGCGATGCGCTCGCCGCTCCCCTGTAGCGCGAGCCTCCGGCTTGCCGTGCCGCCGGCGTCCGCGCCGGCCCGTTGCGCGTGCGCAGGCGAGGCCGCCTACTCCGCTCGACCGGGCCGGCAGGATGCCGACGATACGGCAAGCCAGAGGCTTGCGCTACGCTCACGAAATATTGAAGTCCGGCCCGAGGTAGATCTCCCGTGCTTTGGGATCATTCGCCAGAAACTCCGCCGTGCCTTCGATCAGCACCTGCCCCTTCACGATGATGTAGCCCCGGTCAATGAGCTTGAGCATCTCCCGGGCGCTGTGGTCGGTGATGAGGACGCCCAGCCCGCGATCCTTCAGCCGACGGACGATCTTGCTCACCTCATATTGGGCAATGGGATCAATGCCCGCGAGTGGTTCATCCAGCAAGAGCAGCTTGGGCGTCGTGACCAGCGCTCGGGTAATTTCCAAACGCCGCTTCTCGCCGCCGCTCAACTGATAGGCCATGCTCTTGGCCAGGGACGTCAGGTCCAGCTCCTCCAGCAGATACTTCAGCCGCACCCGCCGTTCATCCGCGTCCATTTCGCAGGTTTCGAGGATGGCCAGCAGGTTGTCCTCGACGCTCAACTTGCGAAACACACTTGGCTCCTGCGTGAGATAGCCAATGCCCAGCCGCGCCCGCTCATGCATCGGACTGTGGGTGATGTCCTGATCACGGAAGCGCACCGTGCCCTCGTCCGGCCGCACCACGCCCACCACCATGTTGAAGGTCGTCGTCTTGCCCGCGCCATTGGGGCCGAGCAGGCCGACGATTTCGCCCGCATTGACGTGAATGGACACGCCATCCACCACGCGGCGGTGGCGGTAGGCCTTGGCAAGCTGGCTGGCGGCGAGCAGCGGCCCGGGAGTGGTCGCGTCGGTTTCCATCGCTCAGGGTTTCTTGGTCGCGTTGGTGGTGCTGGTTGGCGAGTAGGTGCCCTCGGTGCGCACGTTGCCCATGGCCTCGAATTCACCCTTGCTGCGGTAATAGAGGATCTTGTCCGCCTTGGTGGTGATGGGGCCCCGGATGAAGCGCGCGTTGCCGGTGAGTTCAAACGCGTCGTTCGAACTGGCGTAGTGGATCTGGTTGGCGAAGGCCTGCGCGGCGTCCACCTTGTTCGAGAACACCACGTTCCCGTGCGCCTCGGCGGAGCGCACGCGCCCGCCCATGGGCGCGGTCAGCGGGGGGATGACCTGGCCGACGGCGTTGGTGGACGGCTGGTTTGTGCCCGCCGCCTTCAGGTCGAGGTTCAGGCGGAAGGTCTCACAGCTCAGGAAGAACTGCGGATCGTCCACCCGCACCCCGCCCCGGTAGAGCGCATACTCATCCTTCAGTGAGAACGTGCCGGCCTGCGCCTGCACCTCGATGGCCTGCGTCGCGCGGGTTCCCTTGGGCACGGGCGCGGAAGTGGAGGGGCTGAAAAGGCTGGTCTGCGCCGGGGCAGCCGCGCCGGCCAGCAGCAGCGCCGGGAGCAGGAGGGTTCGCAAGGTCATGGCTTTTTGAGGGGGATGGGGTTGAACCCGTCGCGGGTCAGATGCGTCGTGACTTCGTTCGAGATGCTAAGGATGGAATCCAGTTGCCGCCACTCAAAGCCGACGCCCGTGGTCATGAAGCTGCCGTCGGTGCGTGAGACGACGATGCGTCCGGGCGAGGAGGCGATTTTCCGCGCCGGGTCAATCAGGCATTGTGGCGCCTCGATCACAAAGTTTGTCGTCATGCCGGCGGGGCCGTGTGAGTAGTTCTCCACGCGCAAATCGCTGACCAGATACCGCCCGCCCTCGACTGGTTCGGCGGTCCGGCCCAGCATGACCGAGGTGGGCTGCTGCGCCTCGCCTTCGTAGAACGGGATGCGGATGCCGCGGGCCGTGCCGGCGCTCAGGCCGGTTGCGCTGGCGACCTGCTGCTGCACGGCCGCCACCGCGAGGGCGCGGGCCACGGCCAGGCGCTTGTCGTGCCGTTTGGTGAGCACCATCGCCAGGATGCCAGCCGCGATGAGCAGCCCGGCAAGGGCGAACAGTTTTGTCGAGCCAAAGCTCATATCGAGTATTGCTCAATGACCGTCGAGCCGACGCAGTTGGCGCGAGCGTAGCGAGCATCTCGGTCGCCGCACCCGTTTGCCGAGACCCTCGCTGCGCTCGATACGGCCAATTCGGTTGTGCTTCCGACGGTCATTTCGAATGCTGCTCTATCACCGTTGCCCATTTGCCCTGGGCTTTCAAAATCATTTCCACCACCTCGCGCACGCAGCCGTTGCCACCCCGGGCCTTCGTGATGCAGTGGGCGACGGCCTTGGCCTCCGGTCGCGCATCACTTGGCGAGATGGCCAGCCCGACGCGCCGCAGCACCCCGAGGTCCACCACGTCATCGCCCACGAAGCACGCCTCGTCCCACCCCAGCCCCGTCTCGGCGAGGATGCGCTCGACCGCCGGCACCTTGCCATCGCGCGTCTGCACGATGAAGTCCGTCTTCAGTTCCTCCGCCCGACGCGTGGTGATGGCCGAGGGCCGCGCCGACACCCAGCCGACCTTCAGCCCCGCGTGCGACGCGAGCCGTTGGGCGAGGCCGTCGTGGACATGGAAGCGTTTGAACTCGCCGTCGCCGGTGATGAAGATCGCTCCGTCCGTGAGCACCCCGTCCACATCACAGAGGAGGATCTGGATGCGTTTGAGGCGGGAGCGAAGCTGGGCTGAGGAGAGCTTGGGCATGGGCTAAATGCGGAAGGGGGAAACGTCCAACATCCAACGCTCTACTTTCAACGTCCAAAGTGGGACGATGCGGTGTAGACGATTGCTGTGAGTGCGGAGGTGGCTCTCACCCCTCGCCCCGGCCCTCTCCCCTCCGAGGGGCGAAGGAGAAGGCTGCCTCAGTTTCCACGCGCCAGCCGCTGCGTCGAGCGACCTCGGCTTTGAACGTTGGACGTTGAGCGTTGGGCGTTGGAAGTTCATCAGCGCACCGCCGCTCTCACCTTGAGAAACCCCTTCAGCAGCCCCGCCATCTCCGCCAGCGGAATCATGTTCGGCCCGTCGCTCATCGCCTTGTCCGGCTCGGGATGCGTCTCGATGAAGAGGCCGTCCGCACCGGCGGTCAGGGCGCAGCGTGCGAGCAGCGGGGCGAACTCGCGCTGGCCGATCGTGCGGTCACCGCCCGCACCGGGCTGCTGCACGGAGTGCGTGGCGTCGAAGACCACTGGGAACCCCGTTTGCTTGAGCACCGGGATGGCGCGCATGTCGGAGACGAGGTTGTTGTAGCCAAAGGTCGTGCCGCGTTCGGTCACGAGCAGCTTGGTGCCGCCGGCCATTTTTGCCTTTTCCACCACGCGGCCCATCTCCTGTGGCGAGAGGAACTGACCTTTCTTCAGGTTCACGATCTTCTCCGTCGCCACCGCCGCCTCGATCAGGTCCGTCTGTCGGCAGAGGAAGGCGGGGATTTGCAGGATGTCCACGACCTCGCCCGCCGCCAGCGCCTGCACTTCGGTATGCACATCCGTGATCACCGGCACGCCAAGCTGGTTGCGGATGCGTTCCAGCACGGCGAGCCCGTCGTCCAAGCCTGGGCCGCGAAAGGCCTTGCCCGACGTGCGGTTGGCCTTGTCGTAGCTGGCCTTGAAGACGTAGGTGATGTCCAGCCGCGCGCAGACCTTCTGCAAATGCCGCGCGACCTCAAAGCACAGCGCCTCGCTCTCGATGACGCATGGTCCTGCGAGCAGGAAAAGCCGTTTGCGCGCCGCGAGCTGCTTCCAAAGTGAATCAGTGGTGTTCCGCACGGCGTCTTTGTAGCAAGCCCGCACGAGACGGGGAAGGAGTGAATCAGCCCAATCCCCGTAGGAGACGACGTGAGGAGTGCGGAGTTCAACCTCTGCGGGTTGCGCCACTACGGTGATTCACCGTGGGTTTCACCCACGGCTATTCACCTTGAAACCTTCCGGGTTTTGCTGTTGGGCGAGCGCCGGAAACCGGGAAGGATTGGCACTACGTCTTCTGAATCGGTCGTTTCGCTTCGCTCTTCCGCAGCCCCCGCTCCCGTCGCTTCACTTCCTCGCGCAGCAACTCCTCCGCCGACCATCCCTTGGTCTGCGCAAAGGCCGCCAGTTCAAACAGCACGGCCGCCAGCTTCTGCTTGCCAACAGCCGCCGTCGGTTTCACCCCGGCAAACAAGTTTGCTTTGCGCGCCTTCTTTACCAGCTTCTCCGCCCGTGCCAGCGCGGGCAAGTGCTTCGGGATGCCGTCCAACGCGGACGGACGCGCGTGCTTGGTGCCGTGCTTCTCCGCCTGCTTGATCTTCTCCCAGTTGGCCCAGACCTCGTCCACGTCCTTCACCTTCACGTCGCCAAAGACATGCGGATGACGGCGCAGCAGCTTGTCCGTGATGCGCCGAGCCACCTGCTCGAAATCAAACGCCCCACGCTCGTTCGCAAGCTGGCAGTGGAAGACCACTTGCAGCAGGAGATCCCCCAACTCTTCCGCCATCTCATGGTCGTCGCCGGCCTCGATGGCGTCCATCAACTCATAGACTTCCTCGACCGCGTGCGTGCGCAAGGTCATGTGGTCCTGCTCCCGGTCCCACGGGCAGCCCTCGGGCGAGCGCAGCTTCGCCATGACGGTGAGGAGGTCTTTGAGGGCTGATTTCGATTTCTTCATGGGGCTGGATTGAAAGGGTTGAAGAGTTGAAAGGTTGAAAAGTTTAAGGGGTCAAGAGGCCTCTCTTCAACCCTGCAACCCTTTAACTCTTCAACCGGACTCCCTCATTACAAAATCACCAAATCATCCCGATGCACCACTTCCTCACGCGGAAGCTGGTGGTCGGCGATCTGCACGGAGTGAAAGCGCGTGATGCCGCGGGCGAACTCGGTGCCATCCTCGTCGCAGATGCGCACCACTTCGTCCTTTGCGAAGTCCCCTTCGCACCGCGTGATGCCCGGCGGGAGCAGGCTGCGGCCCTTCTCACGCAGCGCCTTTTTTGCCCCGTCGTCCACGAAGAGCGTGCCCTTGGGATGGTGGAAGAAGGCGATCCAGCGCTTGCGGCCCGGCATCCGGTCCGGCTGCGGAATGAAGAGCGTGCCTTCTTCCACGCCGCTGAGAATGTCGGCAATGGCAGTGGGCTTCCGGCCGCTGGCGATGACCAGCGGGATGCCCGAGCGCGTCACGATCTTGGCCGCCTGAATCTTGGTCGCCATGCCGCCGACCGCCGTCGCGCTCAGTGTTCCTCCCGCCATGCCTTCGACGGAGTCATCAATCCGCTCGACGGTCGGCAGCAGCCGTGCCCCCGGCGTGCCGAAGCCTTCGATCACCCCGTCCACCGTCGTGAGAATCACCAGCAAGTCCGCCGGCAGCAGGGACGCCACGAGCGCCGAGAGCTTGTCGTTGTCGCCGAACTTCAGCTCGGTGAAGGAGACGGCGTCGTTCTCGTTGATGATGGGGATGACGCCCCGGTCCAGCAGCGCAACGAGCGTGTTGCGGGCGTTCAAATGCCGCTCGTGGTGTTCGAGATCGTCGTGCGTGAGCAGCACCTGTGCGACGTGGTAGCCATACTTGGCGAAGAGACTTTCGTAGGTCGTCATCAGCCGCGACTGTCCGACCGCCGCGCACGCCTGCAACTCGGCGAGGTCCTTGGGTCGCGCGTTAAAGCCCAGCACGCCCATGCCCGCGCCCACCGCGCCGGAAGTGACCAGCACCACCTCGCGCCCGGCCTGCCGCTGCGCGGCCACCTGGGCCACGAGTTGGGCCATTTGCGCCAGGTCCGGCTGTTTCCGGCTGTCCGTGAGGACGCCGGTGCCGAGCTTGACGACGATGCGAGAGATGTCTTGGAGAACCGCAGAACGCACAGGGATTTCGTAACAGATGCACCGGACCGGGCGAAGCGGAAAGTGGCGTCTCCCCCCGTGGCGGCAGGCGTCCCCGCCTGCCGTAGAGCCGGGCGTCCCGCCCGGCGGACCGAGCGCGCGAAGATCCAAAGCCTCGTGCTTTGAACCCCTGAACCGCGTGCCGGTGGCTTGCAGCCACCGCGTTGCGGGTGGAGAGGTTGAAGCCGGTTCGTCCTGCTGCGACCAACGGTCGGCGGCTGCCAGCCGCCGGCACAGGTTCATGGAGAGGGAGAGCGGCCACGAAGTTCAACACGTTCCGTTTTTGCCAAACGATTCCCGCAGTTGGTTTCCTAGCATCACCACCGCATCCCCGAGGATGACCGCCCTGTGCGCAACCACCGCTAGGATTGCCCGAGATGCGAGGGATCGTAGTGGTCGTGACGATCCACTCCGGCGGCACCCATCGCCGTCTGGCCTTCACCCGCCGCCGGACGTTGGAAGGCCTCCTTCACCACGCGCAGCAGATCCTGGCTCGTGAAGGGCTTTTGCAGATAAGTCACGCCAAGCTGCCGGTTGCTCGGACGGAAATTGCCGCTTGTGCAGATGATCCGCAGGCCGGGCGCGACGTTTTGCAGGTGCTGGATCAACTGATGGCCGTCCATGTGCGGCATGATCAGGTCGGTCACGACTAGGTCCACGTTGGAACCGGAGCGTTCGATGATGTCGAGTGCCTGGCGGCCGTTGCCGGCGGTGAGCACGCGGTAGCCGAACGAGGTCAGCACCATCTCGCTCATGGTCAGCAGCAGTTCCTCGTCATCCACGATCAGCACCGTCTGGTCCCCGCGCAAATCCTCATCGGCCAGCACGCCCTCTTCAAGCGTCTTCCCATGCGCGGGCAGGTAAATCCGGACGGTTGTGCCCTGTCCCGGCGGGCTGGTGATCGCGAGGCAGCCGCCGTGGTTGGTGATGATCCCGTAGGCCCACGCCAGTCCCAGGCCGCGATGCCCCGCCTTGGTGGTGAAGAACGGGTCCACCACCTGCGGCAGCACATCGGGCGGAATGCCCGGGCCGGTGTCATTGATCTCGATGCACACGTAGGCGCCGGGCTGCACCGTCACGCGCCCGTCCGGTGTCGGCTGGCTGTGCTCGCGGTTCATCGTGGTGACCGAGAGCGTGCCCTCCGCGCCGACGGCTTCGCGGGCATTGTCCAGAATCTTGTCCACCGCCTGCGCCAGCTTGGCCTCGCTGAACAACGCGGCGAAGGGGCGGCCCTCGAGGTTGACCCGCCAGGTCACGCCGGGGGCGGTGCGGCTCTTGGCGTGATCCACCAGCTTGCGCACCAGCTTGTTCAGGTTGCCCGTCGTGTCCGGCTGCGCCTCCCGTTCTTCCCGGCTGAAGGCCGACAGATCAAAGGCCACCTGTGCCGCGCGGTCCGCCGCCTTCTCAATCTGCTGCACCGAGCTTCGCCAGGGATGATCCGGCGGCATTTTACCCAGGACGTGCGTGGTATGGCCCAGGATGCTGGTCAGCGCGTTGTTGAAATCCATCGCCACCGTGCGGGTGAGCTGGAGCGCGCAGAGCAGCTTTTGCTGCACCGTCAGCGCGGCGGGATCAGGCTCCAGTTTTGCCTCCACGACTGGCGCGGGTGCCGGGCTCGGCACTGTCGCAGGGGCGGCCACGGGAGTCGGGGCTGGAACTGGCTCCGAAGCAGGCGCAGCCGCCGGGGCCGCCGGCTTCGGGGCCGGCAAGGGCGCAGCCCGCGGATGAACCTGGAAAATGAACTCCTTCCGGCCGTCTTGATGCCAAGGTGCGACATGCACGGTGAAGGGCACCAGGCCCTCCTTCGTGGTCTGCAGCTTCAGCGGAAAGGAAAACGTGTGGCCGTTGTCCAACTGCCGGAGGAACTGCTCCGCCGAGCAGCCGTTGTCAAAGGTCCAGAGGCCGACCAGCCGCTTCGGCGGTTCGCCGTCCGCCCCGCCAAAGACCGCGCGGGCGTAGGCGTTGGCCTGCAGGATCTCGCCGAGGACGCTCACCATGAGCACGGGCCACGCGGCCGCCTCCAGGAGGAAATCAGCCGCCTTCGCATCCGTCCGCACTTGCGGCCGGCGGAAGAACATCTGGGTGAAGCCTGAGCCTTTCACGTGCGCTTGCGCTTGTTGTCCAGAGAGCGAAACGCCTCGGGCAGCAGTTGGTCAATGGTGAATTCCCGGATCTTCGCCGGCCGCCGGCTGTCCGCCACGAATACCCGGGCACCTGGGGCATATTCTGCCAGCAACTGCCGGCACGCCCCACAGGGAACGGTGTGAGTGGAAGGCGCGACAATGGCAATGGCGGTGAAATCCTGGTGCCCCTCGGTGAGCGCCTTGAACAGCCCCACCCGCTCCGCGCAGCATGTCAGCCCGTAGCTCACGCTCTCCACATTCGCGCCGTGGATGATCGTCCCGTCCCGCGTCAGCAGCGCCGCCCCCACGCGGAACTTCGAGTAAGGCGCCACCGCGCGGCGGCTGGCCCGCACGGCCTCGCGGATGAGGGCTTTGGAATCAAGTTCAGGCATACGACATGGATGGCTAACACCAATTCCCAATGACGATCGGTGAAATTAGTGATGAGGAGCCGACGCATGATCGGCTCCCTCTCCCTTCCTCGGAGGAGGGGAGAGGGTTGGGGTGAGGGGTGTCGTCCGCCTGAACTTCACCGATTTGCATTGGAAATTGGTATGATTCACTGGGCTACGCTGGTCGGAAGTGCGGCCAGTGGTCCAGTTGGACCCGCTGTGCCAGAGATTTGCCCGGGCGTTCATTTGAGTTTCCCATAGTGCCAGTTAGCGCCGGTCAGCGGTTCAGTTTCCTCGCATGGTTGCATACCGCCGCGCAAATTCTTCCAGCAACTCCGCCGTGTGGCGACTCGCTTCTTTCGCCGTGGCCAGCACTTCTTCATGCGAGAGCGAGCCGGGGCTGATGCCCGCCGCCTGGTTGCTGATGCAGGACACGCCCGCGACCCGCAGGCCCAGATGCCGCGCCACGATGGCCTCCGGCACGGTGCTCATCCCGACCGCGTCCGCCCCCAGCTGGCCAAAGGCGCGAATCTCCGCCGGGGTCTCATACGTCGGCCCGGACAGCGCGAGATAGACGCCGCGATGCCAGCGCACGCGCGCCGTCCTGGCCGCCCGGTCCAGCAGCCCGCCCAGCGCCGGGTCATAGACCTGGGACAAATCGAGGAAGCGGGTCAGTTCCGGCGGGCACGGCCCCCGCAGCGGGTTCACCCCCATGAAGTTGACATGGTCGGTCAGCCGCATGAAATCACCCGGCCGGAACCGGCGGTTGATGCCGCCGGCGGCATTGGTCAGCAGCAGGTCGGTGATGCCCAGAGCCGCCAGCGTCCGCACGGCGAACGTCACCTCGGCCATCGAATGCCCTTCGTAATAGTGCGCGCGCCCGCTGAGCACCGCCACCGGGGTGCCGCCGAGTGCGCCCAGAATCAGCTTGCCGGAATGTCCCTGAACGGTCGGCTGCGGGAAGCCCGGCAGTTTGGCATAAGGGATCTCCGCCACCACCGTCACCCGTTCCAGTGCCGGCTGAAATCCGCTCCCCAGCACGAGCGCGAGCCGGGGACGCAGCGCGCCGGCCCTGGCGATGACCCGGGCGGTGCCCGTTGGCGAGGGTGGTTTCACGCGCGCATGTTTCCGTTTGCCAGCCCGGAGGGAAAGCCCAAACACCAACCATCCTGGGGAGCCGGGCGCAGCTCAGTTTCATGCACGAGTCTCTGGCCGAGCGGAGAAACCCGGAGGGTTTCAAGGTGAATAGCCGTGGGTGAAACCCACGGGGGCGGTTTTCCGGCGCGACCCTGAAAGGGTCGGACTCGCGCGCGGCGATGCGTTCACCCCCTCCCGGGGTTGTGCCCCACGCCTCGCTCACCGTGGGTTTCACCCCCGGCTGTTCACATGCCACCCCGGGGTGATTGAAGGCCGCGCCACCACCGTTGCATGAAACTGAGATGCGCCGCTGAAAATTGTCCCTTGCGCGAATTGAAATCGTGACCAACTTGGTTGAGGCCCCTTACAGGAATCGCCTGACATGAGCACGTCGTCGCCATTGTCGCCCCAGCCCGGGCCACCTCCTGCCGTGGTCTTGTTATCCGTGCGCACGCCGCCGGTCGAAGCGTCGGCAGCGAAAGCTGGTGCAGCGGCCCCGGCTTCGGGCGCTGCCCGCAAGCTCTCTCGCTGGGAGCGGCAGGAGGCGGAGTGGTTTCCCGAGGAGCGGGATCTGACGCACAGCGGGATCAACGAGTAGGAAGGAAGCTCGGTAGCCGTCGAGTCAGCAGACGGTTTCTCCCCCAGTCGTCATCGAGTCGGCTACGGCGAGATGGGCTACTTCCCCAGCACTTGTTTCAACCCGGCCAGGAAGCGGGCGTTCTCCGCCGCCGTGCCCACACTCACGCGGAGCCATTCCGGCAATTGGTAGCCGGCCATTGGGCGCGTGATGATGCCGAGCTTCTGGAGTTCATTGAAGACGCGCGCACCGTCGCCCACTTTCAGGAGGATGAAGTTGCCCGCCGTGGGGACAAACTCGATGCGGAGCTTCTCGAACTCGGTCTGCAAGTGGTGAACTCCGGCGAAGTTCGTTCCCCGGGTGCGTTGGACGTGCTCGTCGTCATCCAACGCGGCGAGGGCGGCGGCTTGGGCGAGGCTGTTCAAGTTGAACGGCTGGCGGATTTTCTCCAGCGCGGCAATCAGCTCCGGGTGGCCGATGCCGTAGCCGACGCGCGTGCCGGCGAGACCGTAGATCTTTGAGAACGTCCGCATGAGCAGCAGGTTCGGGCGTGTGCCGGCCGTGATGAGCGGGATCAGGTTCACCGGGTCTTCCAAGAACTCGATGTAGGCCTCGTCCATCACGAGCAGGACGTGCGGCGGAACTTCGTTGACGAGATGCACCACGTCGGCGCGCGAGGCGAGCGTGCCGGTGGGGTTGTTTGGGTTCGCCACAAAGAGCACGCGCGTCTGCGGCGTGATGGCGCCGAGCATGGCGGGCAGGTCGTGGCTGAGGCCGTGCGCTGGGACGGTGATGAGGTTGGCCCCAGCCATCTTGGTGATGATGGGGTAGATGGCGAAGCAGTATTGCGAGACGACCACGTCCACGCCGGGGGCCATCAGGGCGTGGCCGATGAACTCGATGATTTCATTCGAGCCGTTGCCGAGGATGAGGTTGCTCGTCTCGACGTTGAGTTTGTCGGCCAGTCGGCGCTTGAAGTAGAAGGCGTTTCCATCCGGGTAGAGATGCACGCTGGCGGCGGCGGCCTGGATGGCGGCGAGCGCCTTGGGCGAGGGGCCGAGCGGGTTCTCGTTGGACGCGAGCTTGATGATGTCGCTGGCGGGCCGGCCGATCTCGCGCGCGACTTCTTCAATCGGGCGGCCGGGCTGATAGGTGGGCAGGGTGGCGAGGGTGGGGTTGAGGGGGAAGGGCAGGGGCATGGGAGGTGGTTTTAACGCAAAGACGCAAAGGCGCGGAGTTGCAGAGGTTGGCTTGTGAAAACCGTAATTGGCCGTGCGCTCAGAGGCTGACCGAGGTTCCGCACGGTCTTGGACTGCGGCGGGAAGCGAAGCGCCACGCCGCTTTGGAATTCCGCGGAGCGGCTGTGGAAGCAACGGGACTTCCGCTCCGCGGGAAACCAAAGCGGTGTCGCCGCTGCGCTCTGCCACCGCAGTCCAAGACGACGTTGGCTTCCGAGCGACCCAAACACACGCGCCTTTGCGCCTTCGCGCTTTTGCGTTGAACTCGCCGCTCGCATCTTACAGCGCATTCACCAGCTTCGCCACGTCCACATGCTGCGCGATCAGATCACGGATGACCGTGATCTTCTCTGCGTCGTCAGGCCGGGTCTTCACGATGATGTCGTGGACCTTGGAGGCGACTTCGTAGCTGTCCGCCTCGGCGAGCAGCACGGGGAAGTCGAGCTTGCGGATCACGTCCAGCGTGGCCGGGCTGGGGCGGAGATTGTCGGTCAGGACGAGGCCGCTCAGGGCCTGGTCAGGGTTCGCCTGGGAGAAGTTGGCGGCGGCCAGGATGATGTCCTCGCGGTCGCCCGGGGCGATGAGGAGATTGCCGCGCCGGAAATGCTTGGCCACGTTGTTCGCGCCCATCGCCCCGACGACGATGTCCTCGACGAGGTTGGTCAGCCGTTTGCGCGCGTTCAAGACCTCGGCGGAAAGCTCGTCGCGGATGGTGGCGAGGGTGGGCTTGACGAGGATGGGCTGGAGCGGGAGCACGCCGAGCAGTTCAAGGCCCTTCCGCTTGAGGCCCTTGCGCGTGAACTCGGCGATGTATTCGAGCTTGTCCGGCAGCACCTTGTTGACGATGACGCCGATGATCTCGACGCCGTGCTTCTCAAAGAGCGCCTGGTTCAGCGCGACCTCGTCCACGGGCTTGCCGATGCCGCCGCGGGTGACGATGACGACTTTCGCGCCGAGAACCTTGGCGACCTGTGCATTCGACAGGTCGAAGACCGCCCCGACGCCTGCGTGGCCGGAGCCTTCGCAGAGCACGAAGTCCTTCTCCCACGCCACGCGGTCGAAGGATTTTTGGATGCGCCGCACGAGGGTTTCATAATTCGTTTCGGCGAGGTATTTGCGGGTGAAGTCCGGCTCGACGGCGATGGGGCTCATGTCCACGAGCGGGCAGTTGAGCTTGTAAACGGCGTCCATCAGCACGGTGTCCTCGTCAATCTTCTGCTCCGCGATTTCGACGAAGCGCTGGCCGACGGGCTTGATGTAGCCGACGCGCGGGAACTGGTTTTGCAGCGCGGAGAGCAAGCCGAGCGACGTGGTGGTCTTGCCGTCGTTCTGCCGGGTGGCGGCGATGAAGACGCGGGGGGTGACGATGTTCATGCGAGGGGGAGGGGCGACCACGAATGGACACGAATGGACACGAAGGGGAGGGCGCGCGGCATGTTGCGTGTTGCGTGTTGCGTGAGGCCGGCAGGACGCGTTGGGTAGCAGGCACGCAACACGCAACACGGAATACGCCGCTCACTCGCGACCTTCCCCGCCCATTCGTGTTTATTCGTGTCCATGCGTGGTTTCAGGTCATGGCCAAGTGCGCGCCGGCGTCGGGGTAGAGCAGGCGGAATTCGATGGCTTGCAGGCCGACGATGGCGGCGACGCCGAGGATGTCGTGCGAGCTGGCACCACGGGAAATCTCTGCGGCGGGCATGTCGAGGCCGAGGAGAATCTGGCCGTAGGCGTTGGCACGGGCCATGTGCTGGACGAGTTTGCTGGAGATGTTGCCGGAGTTGAGGTCGGGGAAGACGAGCACGTTCGCGTGGCCGGCCACCTGGCTCTCGGGGAGCTTGCGGGAGGCGATCTCCGGCACGAGCGCGGCGTCCACCTGAAGTTCGCCGTCGAAGTCCGCTTCCAGCCCGCGCTGCACTGCGTGCAAGCGTGCCAGCACGGTCGCTGCTTCCACTTTCTTGACGGAGGGATGGTTCGCGCTGCCCTTCGTGGAGAAGGACAGCATGGCCACGCGCGGGCGGACGGCGAGGAGCTGCCGGGCGAGGAAGCCGCTGGCCACGGCGATGTCCGCGAGCTGTTCCACCGTCGGCTCGGGGATGACGCCGCAATCCGCCATGAGCATGGCGCCCTGATGGCCGAAGCGCGTGTCCTCGACCTCCAGCACCATGCAACTCGACGCCGAGGAGTAACCGGGCGCAAGGCGGATGATCTGGAAGACCGGGCGCAGCACGCTGCCGGAGGCTTCGCCGGCACCGGAGACGAGGCCGTCCGCCTGGCGCATCGCGACCATCATCGCACCGAAGTAGTTCGGCTTGCGCATGGCATCGAGCGCTTCGGGATGCTCCACGCCCTTGGCGCGCCGGAGCCGTTCGTAAGTCTTGGCGAAGCCGTCCAGTTCCTCGCTCTCCTCCGGGTTGATGATGCGGATGCCGGCGAGCGAGAGATTCAGCGCCTCGGCGGCGCGTTTGATGCGGGTGCGGTCCCCAAGCAGGATGGGCGCGCCAAGCTGGAGCGAGCAGAACTGCCGGGCCGCCTGCAACACGCGCGGCTCGGTGCCCTCGGGGAAGACGATCCGCTTCGGGTGCCGCTGCAGCCGCTCGATGACGCTGCCGATGAAACGCATGGCGACTTGGTAGCCGACGACGGGGCCGACTGCAACCGGCTTCTCGGCTGGCAGGGGTGTGGGTGAAGCGCCAAAGCCCAAGTTCCAAATTTCAAAAAAGCTCCAAACTCCAAATTTCAAAGGGCGGCGTCGCCCGGCACTGGCTGGGCCAGCCGGGCCGACCAGCCCTTCGGCCAAGGGCCAAATCAGGGTGGAAGCTGGCGGTGCGGCGCGCTGAACGATTGGAATTTGGGACATGGAATTCCTTTGGAGCTTGGGATTTGGAGCTTGGAAGTTCCCTGCCGCCTCCCGGAGGGCTTGCGGACCCGCCGGGTCGGAGACCGGCGCTCCGGTGGAAGGGCAGGGGAGTCATTGTGCTGGTCAGGTGGTCGTCGGGGTTTGAAACTCAGTGCGTGGTTCATTTGTTCGACATCGTGCATGAGGACACGGATTTGCTGGCGATCAACAAGCCGGCGGGGCTCGTGTGTCACCCGACGAAGGGGGACGTTTACTCCAGCCTGATCAGCCGCGTGCGGCTGCATCTCGGCGAAGGGGCCACCGCGCATCTGGTGAACCGGCTGGACCGCGAGACCAGCGGGGTGATCCTGGTGGCGAAAGGGCCGGAGGCCGACGCGGCGCTGAAGAAGCTCTTCGCGCAGCGCCAGGTGCAGAAGGAGTATCTGGCCGTCGCGCATGGCCACTTCGCGGAGGACGCGATGGCGTGTGAGGCGGCGCTGGGGAAGGACGAACAGGCGATCATCTCGATCAAGGATTGCGTGCGGGCGGACGGGGCGGTGGCGAAGACGGAGTTCGCGGTGGAGCGGCGCTTCGAGCGGGCGGAGGGGAAGTTCACCTTGCTGCGCGTGCGGCCGCACAGCGGGCGGAAACACCAGATCCGCATCCACCTGCAGCACCTCGGGCATCCGCTCGTGGGGGACAAGCTCTATGGCGGCGATGAGCGGCTGTATCTGGACTTCGTGCTGCGGCAGCTCACAGTGGAGCAGCGGGCGCGGCTGATCCTGCCGTGCCAGGCGCTGCACGCGGCGCGGCTGGGCTTTCACTGGCGCGGGCAGGACTGGGAGTTTCGTGCGGAGCCGGAGGCGTGGTTTAACGATTTTGTGGCGGGGAAGCCATGCACGCCGGACTGGGCGGAGAAGTATTTGTGATGGGGTGAGATTTGACGCAAAGACGCGAAGGCGCAAAGGAGGGATTGAACCTCTGGTTCACCGATTCGCGGCCGCCACTTCCTGCCCCTGACATCAAAGTGAACGGCCGATCTCGACTGCACATTTTTGGCTTTGCTTCTTTGCGCCTTTGCGTCGAACGGCCCTTCTCCGCTACAACATCACTGTGCTGACGATTCCGAATGAGATGCAGGCCGTGGTTTATCGCGGCGTGAATGATCTGCGTGTCGAGACGGTGCCGGTGCCGCGCATCGGCGCGAACGAGCTGCTGGTGCGCGTGGCGGTGTGCGGCGTGTGCCCGACGGACATCAAGAAAATCCACCACGGCACGGTCGCGCCGCCGCGCATTTTCGGGCACGAGACGGCTGGGACCATCGTGAAGGCGGGGGCGCGTGTGCGGGGTTTCCGCGTCGGGGACCGCGTGGCGATGCATCATCATGTGCCGTGCATGGACTGCCACGCGTGCCGGCATCGGGCGTTCGCGCAGTGTCCGCAATACAAGCGGACGGGCATCACGGCGGGCTTCGAGCCGGCGGGCGGTGGCTACGCGGAGTATGTGCGGGTGATGTCCTTTTGCCTGCCGGGCGTGGTGAAAATCCCGGCGAAGAATTCGTTCATCGAGGGGGCGCTGCTCGAACCGGTGAACACGGTGCTCAAAGGCGTCCACCGGCTGGCGGTGCTGCCGGGTGATTTCGTGATGGTGGCGGGGCAGGGGCCGATTGGCCTGATGTTCACGAAGCTGCTGGCGCTGCGCGGGCTGAAGGTGATTGCCACGGATTTGCTGGATGCGCGGCTCAAGCTGGCGCGGCGCTTCGGGGCGGCCAGTGCCCTGCGGGCGGATGCGCCGGACCTGGCGGAGCAGATGCAGCGGCTCACGCGGGGTCGCGGGCTGGATGCAGCGGTGATCGCCGTGCCGGTGGATGCGGCAGTGCAGCAGGCGCTGGCGCTGGTGCGCGGGGCCGGGCAGGTTTTATTGTTTGCTCATACCAAGCGTGGGGGTGCAGCGGCGCTGGACTACTCCAGCGTGTGTGTGGATGAAAAAGATCTGCTGGGCAGCTATTCGTCTGACGTGACGCTGCAGAAACCCGTGGCAAAGCTGGTGTTTTCACGGCAATTCGATGTCCGCGACCTCGTGACGCACACGTTTCCGCTGGCGCAGACGGCGGCGGCGGTGGCGCTGGCGGCGCAGCCGCAGCCGGATTCGCTCAAGATAATTGTGGCGCAGGCAGGGGCCGTGCGGGGGACGAAAATTGCGGTGAACACCTGATTGCCAAATTGGCCGATTTCATTCAGATTAGCGTGGTCAATGAAAAACCGAACGACACATCTCAAGCGCCTGCTTCCCAGTGCGTTTGGCTGCTTTGGCCGGACATGGAATACGGCAAAGTCCTGAGAAAAAAACCGTTGACTGCTGGCTGACTTTCTGCGACAACCACATTGCACACGAAATAGAGAAAGAAACAAAGACATGAAAGCCAAAACACTTCTCACCGCCGGGCTGATGCTGGCCGCCAGCGCGGCAGCCTCCCTCGCCCAGACGGTGTATTCGGTGAACGCGGTGGGGTTCGTGAATGTTACTCTGCCTCCGGGTTTCTCGCTGGTCGCGAATCCGCTGGAAGGGGCAACCAATACCGTGGTTGCGCTTTTTCCGAACACGCTCCCGAATAACAGCCAGGTGTTTAAGTTTAACCCGGTTTCCGGATCGTTTGCTTCCTCCACGTTCTTCTTCGGCACATGGAGCGACCCCGCGATGACATTGGTTCCGGGAGAAGGATTCTTCTTCCGTAACCCGTCCGGGACCGCGATCACCAACACGTTTGTTGGCAATGTTAAGCAGGGCACCCTCGCCACTCCGCTTTCCGCCGGATTCAACTTGGTGTCTTCCCAAGTTCCGCAGGCTGGCTTGGTCACCACTGATTTGGGGGCTCCTGTTGGCAACAATGAAACTGTTTACCAGTTCAACAACCTTAGCGGCTCTTACGCCAGTTCGACCTTGTTCTTCGGCACTTGGAGCGGTGGTGAGCCGACGATTGGGGTTGGTGAAGGCTTCTTCCTGAAGAAGAATGGCTCGGCCAGTTGGTCCCGCACTTTCTCCGTTAACCAGTAAATTGACGGCAAATACATCAGACTATGAAAATGAAATCACTCATACTCGTCGCTTTGTTGGGCGTGGCTCTTTCAGCCAAGGCGAATTATGACGTCACCTTTAACACGGCGAACGGTGGCCTGACCAATCCGGTGTTTGACGTCAATGGCACGACAACGCTTGATTCAACGTTTTTTGGCCAGATCTACGCTGGTGTAAACGCTGGCAGTCTCGTGGCCATTGGCACCCCAGTGGCCTTTGGAACGGTCGGTGGCACCCCCAATGTTGCGGCCAATGGTTTCATCATCAACAACACGGTGAGCACGGTTAGCTCGATCAACTCTGGTGACACCATTGTTTATCAGCTCCGCGCGTGGACTGGTGCTTCTACCTACGAGCTGGCTTCGGCTACGCCCGGCGCAAAGATCGGTAATTCAGCTACTACTTCGATCACCGTCGGCGGCCCTCCCTCGCTCTCCACGGCCCCGAACACGTCTCTGCACAGTTCTTTCGCACTCACCGCTGTCACCGTGCCGGAGCCGGCCACCATTGCCTTGGGCATCTTCGGTGCTGCTGGTTTGCTCGCCCGCCGTCGCAAGTAATTGCGTCGTCGCTTAAACTCTCAAGCCGCCCGGAAACGGGCGGCTTTTTTGTTCTCTGCGATTGACTTCATTACGCACCTGACTAGCATTGCCCCCGTTCTGGTTGGCCTGTTCGTCTATCGGCTAGGACACGGCCCTCTCAAGGCTGAAAGATGGGTTCGATTCCCATACGGGCTACCAATCTCAAAAACCCTTGTAACAACAAGGGTTTTTGTGTTTTGAGAGCGCTTATGTCGCCGCTTGCCGGAGGCACCAAGTAGCCGATCCATCCATCACCTACGATGTCCAATCTCCCTGAACCAGTCCGTGCCAGATGGCAGTTCGACAACACCTATGCCCGGCTGCCGAACGCGTTCCATTCCCGGGTAGACCCCACGCGTGTTGCCGGACCTCGCCTGATCCTCTTTAACCGGCCGTTGGCGGAGTGCCTCGGGCTCGATCCCGATGCGTTCACCGGGGCGGCCACTGCCGCTTGCTTTACCGGAAACGAGATCTTTCAAGGAGCCGACCCTATTGCCCAGGCCTACGCAGGGCACCAGTTTGGCAATCTGGCCCGGCTTGGCGATGGCCGGGCGATTTTGCTGGGCGAGCATTGCACGCCTACGGGCCAGCGTTTTGACCTTCAGTTGAAAGGCTCCGGGCCCACGCCCTATTCGCGGCGGGGCGATGGCCGGGCCACCCTGGGTCCCATGCTGCGCGAATACGTGATCAGCGAAGCCATGCACGCGCTCGGTATTCCGACCACGCGCAGCCTGGCCGTGGCCAGCACCGGCGAAGCGGTCTTGCGCGAGCAACCGCTGCCGGGCGCGGTGCTGACGCGCGTCGCGGCCAGCCACATCCGCGTGGGCACCTTCGAATACTTCGCCGCACTCGGGGACACGGACAGCCTGCGAGTCCTGGCGAACTACTCTCTCCTCCGTCACTTTCCGAACCGGGCGGAGTCGGAGAATCCGGTGCAGGGCCTGCTCGACGAGGTGATTGAGCGGCAGGCCTCGCTGATCGCCCACTGGATGCGCGTCGGCTTTGTGCATGGGGTGATGAACACCGACAACATGGCGATCTCCGGCGAGACGCTGGACTACGGTCCTTGTGCCTTCATTGATGGCTACGATCTGGGGGCGGTTTTCAGTTCGATTGACTACTACGGCCGCTACGCCTTTGGGCAGCAACCGCGGATTGCCTCGTGGAATCTGGCCCGCCTCGCGGAAGCCCTGCTTCCCATTCTGCATCCTGACCCGGACACCGTCATCACACTCGCCAATGCCGCTCTCGAAACGTTCTCCGCGCGCTTTGAGCGCCGATGGACCGAGATCCTACATGCCAAGCTCGGTCTGTTTACTGACGAGCAGGAAGACGCCGCCCTCGCCGAGGATTTGCTTGGCTGGATGCAGAAGACCCGCGCCGATTACACCCACACCTTCAGGAATCTGCGCCCGGACGCAGCCACCGCACCTGCGACTCCGGGTGACGCGGCCTTTGCCGCCTGGCACCGGCGCTGGACGGAGCGCCTGGCCCGGCAGCCTCAGCCTTGGGCTGAAGTCGCGCGGCTCATGCACGCCCACAATCCGGCGGTGATTCCCCGCAATCATGTAGTGGAAGCCGCCCTCACCGCTGCCACCAGTGGCAATCTCGTTCCGTTGGAACGCCTCCTGGCCGCGTTGGCAACTCCTTACGACGAGGCTGGCCAGCCCGCCGAGTTGCTGAATCCGCCAGCCCCGGGCACGCCGGTATGCCGCACCTTCTGCGGCACTTAGCAACCTGCCAGCTCAGTAAGTCGCGCGCCCGCCCGACAAATCAAACACCCCGCCGGTGGTGAAGGAGCAGTCGTTCGAGCACAGCCAGGCCACGAGTGCGGCGGCCTCGTCCACCTTGCCGAAGCGGCCCATGGGGATTTTCGAGAGCATGTAGTCAATGTGGTATTGCGCCACCTGCTTGAGAATGTCGGTCTGGATCACAGCCGGCGTGATGCAGTTTACGAGGATGCCGTTTTGGGCCAGCTCCTTGCCGAGGGATTTGGTCAGGCAGATCACGCCCGCCTTGGCCGCGCTGTAGTGGGAGGCGGTCGGGTTGCCTTCCTTGCCGGCGATGGAGGCGGTGTTCACGATGCGCCCGTATTGCTTCTCCAGCATGATGGGCACCACGGCGCGGCACACGTAGAAGACCGCGTTGAGATTGGTGTTGATGACTGCGTGCCATTGCTCGGGCGTGTATTCCCAGAGTTTCCCGTTCACGCCCGCAATGCCCGCGTTGTTGACGAGCAGTTCGATGGAGCCCAGCTCCTGCTTGGTGGCGGCGGCGGCGGCGGACACGGCGTCCGCGTTGGTCAGATCCACCTGCTGAATGGTCACGGTGCCCAGCGCGGAGAGCTTTTGCCGGGCGTCCTGCAAGGCCTCGGCGTCTCGGTCCCAGAGGCACACGCGCGCGCCGGACTGGAGCAGCCGCGTGCTGATGGCGAAGCCGATGCCGCGCGCGCCGCCAGTGACGATCCCGTTCTTTCCCTGCAAGTCGAGTTGGTTCATGTCGCGGTTTGGTTAGCGGCTCCGGTCTTGGCGGACAAGTCTGATTTGTGAATTTGCATGGAAAACTGTGCCGCCTGACAGGGCGTCAGCCTCGGCGGCGGCAGGGTTCTGGCTGGAAAACTGCGTTAGCAGGGCAGGGCACACCGTCAGACGGGCTGCGACTTTACCCACTGCACGGCGTAGAGGACGAGTTCCGGGCGGGTGGCGAGCTTGAGCTTGGCCTCGAAGTTCACTCAGCAGGCCGCCACGGTCTTCACGCTGAGGTGGAGTTGCCCCGCAAGTTCCTTGGTGTTCCGGCCTCGGCCGATTTCGTCCGGGCAACCTTGGGGACGCGGCTGCCTACGGGCGCCCTGAACGCGAGGCAGAAGCCGTCTTCATGCGCCGTTGCCCACGGTCTTCCCGCACGTCGCGGGATTGGCGGAAGTTTGGGTCGCGCTTGCGCGGAGTGGCGGCCAATTCATTGCGGTTCGCCCCAAGTTTGTGCGAAGTGGTTGGAGATGTCGTTTTCATGCCCGCAGCCTCGGGTGGATGGGCAAGCTGCACCAACCGATTTTTGGCGGAGAGCAGGAAGCAGATTGGCCGGCCTGTGCGGATGCGCCATGGAGCCGCATCACACGGTGCCAAGGAACGGCGAAGGAATGGCAATCACGCGTGAGACGCTGGCGTAAAATTCGTTTAGTCGTAGTTTGAAAGCAGAGGGGTCAGCGGCGGGCAGGTCGGCCGCTGGCCGTGAGTGGGCGGCTCGCGACACCGCTGAATGAATCGCAGAAAGTGGCAGGTGAGTCATGAATGCTGAACCAGTGGCAGTCACCGGAAAACCTACGGTGGATACCAAACGATGGAAGGAGATTGTGCTCAAATACCAGGAGCCCTCGCTCTGGCGGGCGGTCTGGCAGATGACCAATACTTTCGGCACCTACGCCCTGCTCTGGTATCTGATGTATCTCAGCTTGGGTGTGTCGTGGTGGATCACGGTGCCCCTGGCCATGCTCGCGGGGGCGATTCTGATCCGCGTGTTCATCATCTTCCATGATTGCGGGCACGGCTCGTATTTCAAGTCCCGGACCGCCAATGATGTGGTGGGGTTCATCTGCGGCTTGCTGACCTTCACGCCGCACTACCACTGGCGCTGGGAGCACGCGATCCACCACGCGACGGCCGGTGACCTGGACCGCCGCAGCGTGGGCGACATCTGGACGATGACGGTGGAGGAGTATCTCGCCGCCTCGCGCTGGCAGCGCTTCGCGTATCGCCTGGCGCGCAACCCCTTTGTCCTCTTCGTCCTCGCCCCGCTCTTTCTGTTCCTGGTCTTGCAGCGGTTTCCGTCGCCGAAGGCGAACGCGCGCGAACGTGAATCGGTGCAATGGATGAACCTGGCCATCCTGGTCATGGCCCTCGGCCTGAGCTGGATCTTCGGCTTCATCCCGTATCTGGTGATCCAGTTGACGGCGATGATGGTGGCCAGCGGGGCCGGGGTGTGGATGTTCTACGTGCAGCACCAGTTCGAAGACGTTTACTGGGAGCGCGGCGAGCACTGGGACTTCACCGCCGCCGCGCTGCAAGGCAGTTCCTACTACCAGTTGCCGAAGCTCCTCCAGTGGTTCTCCGGCAACATCGGGTTTCACCACATTCACCATCTCAGCCCGCGCATCCCCAATTACAACCTCCAGCGCTGTCACGAGGCGGACCCGCTGTTTCAGAGCGTCAAGCCGATCACGTTGACCTCCAGCCTGAAGTCGTTCAACCTGCGGCTCTGGGACGAGCAGCTCAAGAAGCTGGTCAGCTTCCGCCACCTGAGAAATCTCCGGCGGCAGCACAAGCATGTCGTCAAGCACAAGCCGGTGATCGTCCCGCACAAATGAACCTATGACCCCGGAACAATCGAAAGCTCAGGAAGCCACCGCCACCATGGCGATGTTTCTCGACCTCGAAAACATTGCCCTCGGCGCGCGCGACGCGAACTACCCCAGCTTCGACATCCAGAAGGTGCTCGAACGCCTGCTGCTCAAGGGGCACATCGTGGTCAAGAAGGCCTACTGTGACTTCGACCGCTACAAGGACTTCAAGCGCGGGCTGCACGAGGCGGCCTTTGAACTGATCGAGATTCCGCACGTCCGCCAGTCCGGCAAGAACTCCGCCGACATCCGCATGGTCGTGGATGCCCTGGATCTCTGCTACACCAAGGGCCATGTGGACACCTTCGTCATCCTGAGCGGCGACTCGGATTTCTCCCCGCTGGTGAGCAAGCTGCGCGAGAATGCCAAGACGGTGATCGGTGTGGGCGTCAAGAACTCGACCTCGGACCTCTTCATCAACAACTGCGACGAGTTTATCTACTACGACGACCTGGTGCGTGCGGAACCCGCCCAACGGCGGCGGCGCAGTAATTCGGGCGCGGCTCCCGCCAAGCCGGCCGAGGCCGGGAGCAAGGGGCCTTCACTGGAACAGGCCTTCGATCTCGTGGTTGAGACGCTCGAGGCCATCACCGCGGAACGCGGCGCGGACGAGCCGATCTGGGGCTCGATGATCAAGCAGGCCATCAAGCGCCGGCACCCGGGGTTCAACGAGCGCGCGCATGGCTTTCGCTCCTTCAACGACCTCCTGCTCGAAGCGCAGCAGCGCGGGTTGCTGAAACTCCAGGCGGATGAGAAATCCGGCGGCTACACGGTCCGGGCGCTCGACCCGGCGCCTTAGCAGGTGCCACGCAACTGACGCGGTGCTGATTCTCCCGCGGGACAACGCGGCGCGTGAATGCGTTGCGCGTCTTCGCATCGGCTTCTGCTGGCTTGCACAGATGACTTTTTCTTCATAACCATCGAACGACTTCGCACGTCGCGCAGTCGAAGCTCAAATGTCCGCGCCTTTTCACGGCCTTTTCAACCGCCTGTCCGCCGTTCTGTTCGCCTTGGTGCTGGCCGTCCAGGCAGCGGCCGCCGCCGGGGCAGGGCGACCAGACGATCCCGATCAGGTCTTCTTCCGTGAGGGTCTCGTCCCCAAGCTGCGCATCGAGATCACCCCGGCCGAACTGGCGAAGCTCAACAAGGACAACCGGTCCTTCGTCCGCTGCACCATTCGCGAGGGCGAGGACTTCATCTACAGCGAGGTCGGCATCCACCTCAAGGGCGCGGCGGGCAGCTTCCGACCCGTGAACGACCGCCCGGCGCTCACGCTCAACTTCGACAAGTTCCGCGAGAAGCAGAAGTTCCACGGCCTCGACAAGCTGCACCTCAACAACTCGGTGCAGGACGGCAGCTATCTCTGCGAGTATCTCGCCTCCGCGCTCTTCAACGCCGCCGGCGTCCCGGCCCCGCGCATCTCGCACGCCCGCGTCTGGCTCAATGGCCGCGACCTGGGCTTCTATGTGGTCAAGGAAGGTTTCGACTCGGGCTTCCTCAAAAACCATTTCGGCACCAAAGCGGGCAACTTCTACGACGGGGGGTTCTGCGCGGATGTGGACCAGCGGAAGGACCGGAAAATTGGCACCGGCACGAACGATCAGGCTGACTTGAAGGCGCTGGTCGCGGCCGCACGCGAGCCGGACCTGGTCAAGCGCGCCCAGCGCCTCGACCAGACGCTCGCGGTGGAGCATTTCCTCACGGTCGTGGCCATGGAGATGATGATCGCGCACTGGGACGGCTACGCGCGCAACCGCAACAACTACCGGCTCTTCTCGCACCCGCTGGGCAAGCTCTACTTCCTTCCCTCCGGCATGGACCAGCTTTTCGGCGATCCGAATTTCCCCGTCTTTGACAGCATGGGCGGCCTCGTGACCGCCGGCCTCTGGCAGCTCCCCCAGACCAAGCAGCAATACCGCGACCGGGTCGGGTTCCTCTTCACCAACGTCTTCACCCCTGAATTCCTCACCAATGAGATCGCGAAGGTTTACTCGCATGTCCGTCCCGCGCTGGCTGAGGTCAATGAGGGCGCGGCCAAGAATTTCGACAACTCCACGCGCGACATCCAGAACCGCGTGCTGGCCCGCGTCGCCGGCATCCAGAAGCAGCTTGGCATCCTCCCGATGAAGCCGGTGAAGCCCGACTCGAACGGCGTCTTCAAGCTCGCCAAGTGGGAAGCCCAGGCGGACGCCGGCGAGCCCAAGATGCTGGACAATGCCGATCTCGGCGGCGTCAAGGCCCTGGAGATCAACCCCGACAAGTCCAGCCGCGTGGTGGCCTCCTGGCGCTCCCGCGTGCTGCTGGACACCGGCAAGTATCGCTTCGAGGGCAAGATCGCCACCAAGGGCGTGGTGCCGTTGAAGGAACCGACCGGGGAAGGTGCCGGGCTGCGCATCTCCGGTTCCTCCCGGCCCAACCAGCTCAGTGGCGACAGTGATTGGAAGAAAGTCACCTTCGAGTTCGACGTGCCTGCCCCCGCCACCGAGGTCACCCTCGTCTGCGAACTCCGTGCTGAAAAGGGCCGTGCTTGGTTCGACCTCGGTTCCCTCCAAGTCGTGCGGCAGAATTAAGCGGTTGCCTGTGGCCGCGTTGCTTGCCCCTACGGCGTCATCCAAGTGGATGACACGCGTGTCATCCATTTTACACCTTGGGCGGGCGCCTCGGTTCACTACGATGCGCGACGGTTGAACTCCCGTAAAAATCCGCCCAGCGGGCTGTGTGCGGATTGCCAGGAGCCGGGCTGGGAGCGGTCAACCGAGCATGGCCAGCCGTCGTATAGACCGGGTTGAGCGAACCGCCGAGGAACACTGGCGGGCGCTCGCCCGCCGCGCGGGCTATGACCTCCAGACCGCCGCGCAACTGGTCGGCGTCTCGGTGCGGCAGTTCGAGCGGCTCTGCCAGCGCGAACTCGGCCGCACCCCCACCGAATGGCTCGACCGCGAACGCATGGCCGCCGCTGTCCAGCTCCTGACCGAAGGACTGGCGGTAAAAGTGGTCGCGCTGCAGCTCGGCTATTCCCGGCCTGCCAACTTCAGCCGTGATTTCAAGCGCCACTTCGGCCAGTCCCCCAAAGTCTTCGCTCCGCCGCAACTCCACGGACTTCCCCTCTTTCCGCCCGGCTCCGACCCGACCCGGCCAAGGGATTGATGGGGTGGCGATGGTGTGAGTCGGCCCTACGGAACGTGTGCCGCCGGAGCGCCGGTCTCCGACCCGGCGTGTCGATGATTGCGCTCAAGTCTGGAGCCGCAGGAATCTTGCTCCGCGCGGCAACAACCCGTCTTCTTGAAATTGTGCAGCATGCGGTTACGTCGGACAGACTGAACGAGGTGGCTGATGCCGCATGAATGACCGCAGGGCAGGGGGAGTCGGTAGTGGAACTTCATTCCCGAATCGCGCATGTCACTCACCCTCTTCGCCCGCCTCTGGTTCATGGTGTTCCTCCACTACTTCGTGTGGGGCACCTGGTATGTCACCATGGGCACCTACCTCCATTCGACGCTCAAGTTCGAGGGCGGGCAGATCGGGCTGGCCTACGGGAGCACGGCGATTGGGGCGATGGTGTCGCCGTTCTTCGCGGGCATCATCGCCGACCGGTTCTTTGCCACGCAACGGCTGCTGGGGGCCTTGCACCTCGTCGGGGCTGCGCTGCTCTGGTATGTCTCCACGCTCAAGAGCTTCGGGCAGTTTTACCCGGTGCTCATCGCCTACACCATCAGCTACATGGCGGGCCATGGGTTGACGAACGCGCTCACGCTCACGCACTCGAAGAATCCGGCACGGGAGTTTCCGCTGGTGATGCTCATGGGCAGCGTGGGCTGGATCGCCGCCGGCATCACGGTCAGCGTGCTGAAGTTCGAGGATAACGCGGGGATGTTCCAGCTCGCGGCCGGCGCGGCGCTGGTGATGGGCCTCTACTCGTTCACCCTGCCGCACACGCCGCCCAAGGGGGCCGGTGCGCCGGTCAACGCCCGCACCATGCTGGGCCTCGACGCGCTCAAGCTCATGCGTGACCGGTCGTTCTGCACGTTCATCATCTGTTCGTTCCTCATCTGCGTGCCGCTGAGCTTCTACTTCAGTTGGATGAACGCCTTCATGAATGAACTGAAGATCGAGAACGCAGCGGCGAAGATGACCGTGGGGCAGGTGTCGGACGTGGTGTTCCTCCTGCTGCTGCCGTTCCTGCTCAAGCGCCTCGGAGTGAAGGGCATTCTCATCCTTGGCATGGTGGCGTGGACCGTGCGCTTCGGGCTGCTGACGCAATTCCCGCAGGCGACGAACGCAGCATGGATGCTCTTCGTCGCCATCGCCGTCCACGGCATGTGCTACGACTACATCTTCGTGATGGGCCGCATGTATGTGGACAATCGTGCGAGCGTGGACATCCGCGCGGCGACGCAGGGCTTCCATGCGTTCGTGACGCTGGGGGCGGGAATGTTTGTCGGGTCGTGGCTCTCTGGTGTCGTCGGTCAGCACTACACGAATGCCGGGGGCGCAACGCACAACTGGTCGGGCATCTGGCTGGTGCCGGCGGTGATGTCGGCGGTGCTGATCTTTGTGTTTGCGGTGTTGTTCAAGGACAACACGCCGGCGGTGAAGGAAGAAGCGCCGACGGGAGATGTTTGAATCGCATTACTTGGAAACCCGCGAGTCGTTTCTCATTAGCACCCGGCTTTAGCCGGGTGTGGCGCGGGGAAAGCGAAAGCCGTTTCAACGGCTTGAGTAACCGGGCGCAAACCGTTGAAACGGTTTGCTGTCACTGGTGTCCACAACACCCGGCTGAAGCCGGGTGCTAATGAGAGGAAGAATACGGCGCGGGCCTTTGGGAGCCTCAAGAACTGCTCGACACCCGCGTCTTCGCAGAATCCAATCCCGCCATGCACCAGCAACTGTTCGACTGCTTCGCCACCCTGCCCGGGCGAGTTTCCGGCACGAGCCGATGAGCAAGGCCTTCACCCGCGAAGACGATGCCCCCGAGATGCCCGTGGTGGCGCGGCGCGTCTCGTCCCTCCCGCCGGGCACGCAAAACCTGATGACGCCCGATGGCGCGCTGCGGCTGAAGACCGAACTCGCCCAGGTCCAGGCCGCCCGTGAGCAACTGCTTACCATCCGAGGGGACCCCGACAAGCCCCAGAAGCTTGCGGCCCTCGAACAGCGCGCCCTGCTGCTCGACGACTGCCTGCGCACTGCGTCTGTCGTGCAGCCGCCGACCACGCCGGATGACCGCGTGCGCTTCGGTGCCGTGGTCACGGTGCGCGAGGCGGACGGCACGGTGACGCGGCACCGCATCGTGGGCGTGGACGAGGTGGACTTCGACCGCGGCTGGGTGAGCTGGCTCTCGCCTATCGCGAAGGCGCTCCTGAACAAGCACGTCGGCCAGCGGGTGCGGCTACACGTGCCCAGCGGGGAGAAGGAGCTGGAGATCACCGCCGTTGCCTACGAGTGAGCGTTTGCCAGTGCGGGAGGAAGCACCGGTCACATTGGCTGTAACCGGCCCGGGTTGCGTGGCGTTACCAGTGGGAGTGGCCGCCGCGACTGTTTCTGAAACTGACTTCGATGTCGTGGCGTGCCTGAGCCGGGTGCGCGCGCAGGACGATGACGCCGCGCGGGCGCTCGTCGGGCACCTGTATCCGCTCGTGATGAAGATCGTCCGCTCGCATCTGCCCGTCCGCACCGCCGAGGAAGATCTGGCGCAGGAAGTGTTCATCAAGCTCTTCCAGCGGCTCGATCAATACGAGGCGCGCGAAGGCGTGCCGCTCACGCACTGGGTTTCGCGGCTGGCGGTCACGACCTGTCTGGATGCCTTGCGCGCCGAGAAGCGCCGGCCTGAGCTTCGCCACGCGGATCTCGGCGAGGGGGAGTTGCTCTGGCTGGAGTTCCTCACCGGCAGCGCGCCCGCCGAGCACGCGCCGGAGACCGAGGCCGCCACCGTGCGCGATGCGATGCACAAGCTGCTGGCCACGCTCGAAGCACCTGACCGGCTGGTGTTGCAATGGCTCGATCTCGAAGGCCGGCCGGTGAAGGAAATCAGCGCGTTGACTGGCTGGAGCGCCTCGCTGGTGAAAGTCCGCGCCTTTCGCGCCCGCCGGCGGCTGCGCAAGGCAGCGGAGCAACTGAAAGCCCAATTCCTATGAACGAATTCGACCGCAGATGGCAGACGGGTGCCGCCCGTGCCCGTGAGGCCCAACCGCCCGAGCCAGTAGAGGCCTCGCCTGGCTTCGCGCACCGCGTGGTGGCCCGGGCCCGGGTGGCGACCGCACCCGCCACGCCATGGGAACTGATCTGCGAGCGGTTTACCTGGCGCGCGCTGGCGTGCGCGGGTGTGGTGCTGGTCGCGAGCGTGTTGCTCGATCCGCCGAGCGCACCCGAGAGCGAGTCGTTTCTGCCAGCCGTCGAAACCGTGACCCCCAACCTTTTCTGGACCACATGAAGCACTGGAAGATTGCCCTCGGACTCGCGGCTCTGATGGCCGTGAGTGGTTATGCCGGCGTGCGCTTTGGCATCGCGCGGGCGCGCCGGCATGAGAGCCGGCCACCTGCCGAGAGCTGGCACGAGGCCGCTGTGCGATCCTTGAACACCAAGGTGAAGCTCACACCTCCGCAGCAGGAGCAGGCGCGCCAGGCCATGGACCGCGCCATCGGCAAGCTCACCGGCATCCGCCAGCAGGCCCTCGCTGAGGCCAGCGTAGTCGTGAAGGAGCTGGTTTCCGAGGTGGATGCCAGCCTCACGCCGGAGCAGCAGCAGGAATTTGCCAAGATGAAACCCCGCCCATCTCAGATCACCCTCGACCTCCTGCGGGTGGAGCCGCGCGAGAAAAAGCTGTAACCGTCCGGCCTGGCTGGCGTTTCCTTCAGCGAACCGACCCATTCAACCCAACTCATGAAAAAACTTCTCCTCCTCACCACCCTCTGCGCCGCGCTCTCCGCCCCGGCCCAGGAAAAAGTCCCTGCGGAAGAAATCCAGAAGATCGCCCGGCGCATCCTGGAGCAGTTCAGCGCGCCATCCGACGCCCAAATCAAGGTCGCCCCCGATGCCGACCACGGCGATGCGATCAAGGCGGGCGAGGTCGGCATGCTGGTGCTGCCGGACAAGAGCCTCACCGCCGCGGCCCTGGAGAAGGCGGGCGCGGACATAGTGCCCATCGGCCAGATTTACTTCCGCGGCATCGCCCCCGCGAAGGACGGCAAGGTCACTGCCAACGACAAGCTGCGCATCCTGACCTTCGAGGACAAGGGCAACCAGTTGCGCATCCCGCTCTGCCTGCTCGGGGCGCGCAAACGGGAAGGCCAGCTTGAACTCGTCGTCTTCGGCAACGAAAAGACTCCGCTCCTGGCAGTCACGCTGCGCAAGGCCGAGAGCGCCTCGACCAATCCCATTGACCTGAGCGGCGAGAAGCAGGACGACGAAACCGGCGCACTGACCCTGAGCATTCTCGGCAAATACAAGGCGACGCTGGTCGTGAAGAAGCAGGAGAACTAAATCCGAATTCCGAATCAGGAATAGGTAGCACAGGCTACCAGCCTGTGCCGTCCGGCCACTGGCCGGACGGAATGGCGAGACGGCCACCCATCTGTTTGGACACCAAACCAATTCGCAACGCCCTCGTCGTTCCGAGCGGCTGGTAGCCTGTGCTACCCGGCGGCTGCGCCGCCGCTACTTCGGCGTTCGGGCTAAACGGCCTCGCATCACCTTCGCAAACGCCGGCCGGGCACGGCTGGCGTTTTGCCGGTTGCGAACTCGATCAGGAAAGCCCGGCACCCTGCGGATGGTTGGGGCGACGGCGAGAGCCCGGCACCAAAGAAACTTGCTGGCCAACCGCAAGCCAGCATAGTCGGGCCGGTTCGTCTGGCGGCGCGCAGCGCGTTGGCCGGCGTGCCTGGGCGAGTGGCGCAGTGGTTAGCGCAGATGCTTTACACTTCATTCATGCGGATTTGCCCATTTATCCCCATTTGGTCCGAATTCACCAAAGCCCTGTAAATATTGGCTATCCTGGCATTCCGACGTTCCCCACGTGCTCCCACTTAGGCTGAATTTTGGCCATCAAGTATAGAAAAGGAGTATAGAAAGAAATTCAGCGACGGATTGCACTCTCCGTCAGCCAAATGATTGAAAGTGGTGCAAAAGCACCACTGTTCACCGGTTGGTGTTGGTGGGGCCAGAGTCGCCACCTAAAATCTGTGCACGGTCAGCATAGTCGCAGGGCAGGGGATTCCTTCACCCCAATCCCCACACCAGCGGCCGACTCGCCCCGCAACAGCCCCCTCTTCCGGGGCTATAAGCCCTTGAAGGCCAGCCACGCTGTGCCTTCCCCGCCACGGCCGTGATCTCCTGCCGCTGGCGGGAGCGGCCGCGGGTCCACGTTGGTCCATCTCCAGGAGATCCCCATGAGTTCCCACGCTGATACCGTCCTCATTGATGAAATTGTCCCCCGCCTCCGCAACCTGATCCCCCACCACGTTGCCTTCGTGGGTGCCGAGGATGCCGAGGAAATCCTGCAAGACGCGACCCTGATCGCCCGCGCCCGGGCCAACGGCAAGACCGTGACGCCCGGCAACATCGCCTACTATACGATGCTGCACATCCGCTGCGGCCGGCGCAGCCACAGCGCGGGGCGCAGCGACGTGATGGGCACCCGCACGCAGATCATGGGCTACAGCCGCGTGCAGTCCATGGAAGCCCCGCTGGCCCCCGATGACGAGTTCCCGGATGACACCTTCACGCTCGGCGAAGTGCTCGCCAGCGAGGCCGAAGACCCGTCAGAGACCGCAGCCCGCAATCTGGACTGGCAGGCGTTCCTGGGCACGCTCGATGACCGGGCCATCGCCATCCTCAACTGCCTGGCGCGGGAGATTCCGTTGCAAACAGTCGCGGATGCCAACGCCGTGTCCCGCACGACGGTGCAGACGTGGCGGCAGACGCTGCCGCAGGCGGTGCGCTCGTTCATGGGCGAGGAACTGCTCCACTGGCTCCAGCAGGCCCCGGCGTGGCAGGAGGGCCTGCGGTCCTTCCGGGAACAGGTCGCCTGCCGGCTGGAACGCCGGATGGCGTAGCACGCACCCCGCTGGCGTTTAAGTCCAGCAATGCAACTGCCCAGCGCGGACGGAGTCCCATCCTCCGTCCGTGCCCGTTGACTCAGCTCCTTGGTCACCAAACTGTTCAGGCAGACGCTCGATGCCTTGGCCGTAACTCTGCGCTGAAGCGAGGCTGGCGGTGAGGGCGGCTGTGGATCAGGAGCTTTTTCATACTCGTGACTTTCGTTCCGGTTGCGACGTTGCTGTTCAACTCGTATGTATCCTCTGGCGGCTCGTGATGGGAAATCAAATGACCTGATGCGGGCATCGGGAAAGCGGATTGGGTGCCGGCAGCTTCGGCGGCAGCAGCAACGCGATTCGGAAGAGTCGTGCAAAAGTCGCCGCTCGGAGTCCGGGACACACTTGCCCGGTCCAAACCCCTACAACTTGGGTGGCGCAATCAACCACGCGCTGAACGGTGACAATCGCCCGCAGTCCGGGCAGCCCGTCGCGGGAAACTTCTCACCGCAGTGCGGACACATGGCCCCGGTGACGAAAGTGTCGAAGGCGTTCCGGCACTTGCCGCATTGCCACAATGCCCCCTGGGGCGGTGCGGCGTGGCACACCGGGCACGCGAACCCCGGGTGACGTGGAAGATTTTGGACGCGGGCCAGTGCCTGTGCGGAGCGGAACCCGCGCCAGCAGCCCAGCGCGATGAATATCGTAAGAATGCCCAACCACGGCGACTGCAACCAGACGGCCACGCCCAGCAGGCACGCCGCCCCGGCCAGGCCCAGCACGCTGGCGACCACCAGGCTGCGCGTGCGGCCGCAGACGAACCACAGGAGCGAGCGAAGAATTTGTCCGCCGTCCAGCGGATAGATCGGCAGCAGGTTGAAGACGAGCAGGAACACATTGATGAACCACACTGCCCGCAGGCATTCGATGACATCCGGTGAGCCGCTGGCTTTCGCCAGGGCGAGGAGCCCGGACAAGACCGGGACGAGCACGACGTTGACGAGCGGCCCGGCCGCGATGCTCCAGAGCAGTGCGCCCGGCCGGGGCGGTGGGTTCACATAGGCCACGCCGCCCAGCGGCCAGAGCACGATCAGGTCGGCCTGGCCACCGACTTGCCGGCACGCCAGCGCATGCCCGAACTCGTGCATCATCACGATCCCGAACAGAATCAGATACTCCACGCGTTCCAGGCGGGCGAAGTGTATTCGCCCTTGCGGCTGGTGATCTGATACGCGGCGACCAGGAACCACGACCAGTGGAGATACAGGTCAATCCCCGCCAGGCGGAACAGATGGAAGGAACCTTGCCGGGTAGGCGTCACGGGCGAGAGCCATATCAGAGACGACGGCCTTCACCAAGCGAGTTGCTGGCCGGTGCCACAGGCAATAGCCCTCCATCCGGCGCTATAAGCCTTTGAGACCAACCCTCCTGTTCGGTCTCGGCCGGTCCGAGCGACCCCGCTCTACCGGTGCTCCCAACCCCAACCCTGCCCCGTCCGGCTGCTCTAGCCGGACGGGGCCTTCACCTAAAAGGAACTCTTGTCCCCCTTCTTTGCCTTCTGGCTCGACCTCTTCGGCTTCCTCATTGCGGTGGCCATCCTCGGGTTTGGCTACTTCTGGTTCCAAGCCCAAGGCCGGCTGCCTGTGCCCCCGTCATCGCCATCACTGCCTACCCCCGATCCCTTCAGCGCCCAGCACATCACCCGCACCTTCGTCGCCGCCCTGCCCAACCTCACCCGGGAACTCAACCTCGAAGTCGCCACCACGCGCCAGGTCGAGTTCTTCGAGCGCAGCGACCAGAAGTCCACGCTTTGGGGCCTGCTAGCCCTGGGCACCAACGTCGCCCGGCTCCGCCTGCCCGTGACCTACCGCTACCATCTCCGGCTCACCGATCCGTGGCGGCTGGAGGTGCACGGGATGCACCTCGTTGTCCACGCCCCGATGCTCCGCGCCTCCCTGCCTCCGGCCATCCACACGGATGAAATGGAGGCGCATACCGAGCGCGGCTGGTGCCGGAGCGCGCCTCAGGCCCTGCTCCAGCAACTGCACCGTGAGGTCACGCCACTGGTGTCCCAGTGGGCGAGCAACGAACAGCATCTGGGCATGGTGCGGGAAACCGCCCGCCTCCAGGTGGCCGAGTTCATCCGGCGCTGGCTGGAGGGCGAGACCCGCTGGGGACCCGGCGGGTTCACGGCCATCAGTGTGCGGCTGGGCGGCGAAGTCCTGCCGCCCCGCGCGCCCACCCACAGTCTGTTCCGTCCTGAAACCCCCAACCCCAACCCCACCCATGCCCATCATCCTTGAAGCCAACTACAGCAAGAAGATTGGTCTCCCCGGCTACAGCAGCCATCAATACATGCTCACGCTCCGCGCCGAGCTGAGCGACCTGTCACAGGTCAGCGCGGAGAGCCAGCGGCTCCACGGCCTCCTGCAGGCCAGCGTGGACCGCGAACTCCAGCAGCCCGGCTGGCTCCCGCCGGGCCATGTCCCCGCCAACGGCCATCCCCCGACCAACGGGAATGGCCACAGCAACGGACGCAGCCTCAGTGCCAACGGTCACGGCGACGTGTGGAACTGCACTCCCAAGCAGCAGGAGCTGATCCTCAAGATCGTGGCGGACAACCGGCTGGACAAGCAGGACATCGAGCAGCTCGCCCAGGACCGGTTTGGCAAGGGCGTCAAACAGCTCAACAAGCTCGAAGCCTCCGGGTTCATCGAGGAGCTGTTCGAGCGGCATCCCCGCCCGCGCAACGGCAACGGCCATCCGCAACGCCCCAACTACGCCGTGCGATGATCGCTGAACCTGCCGCCGCGGCTCGCGGGCCACGCTCGCTCGCCGAACTCCGCGCCACCGTCAGCGCGTCCCGGCTGAACACCTGGTTGTCCTGCCGGCTGAAGTTCTACTTCCGCTACGTGCTGGGGATTACCAAGCCACGCACCGCGGCGCTCTATGTCGGGCACACGGTGCATGGCATTCTCAAGCTGTGGAACAACGCCCGGTGGCGGCGGCAGGTGCTGACTCCTGAAACCCTGCGCCAGCAGTTCGACACGCTCTGGGCCTCCGATCAGGCCCGGGAGAAGGTGCGGTGGGAGGACGGCGAGGAAACCGGCGAGCAGCAGACTGCGTGGTCGCTGCTTGACCTCTACTTCCGCGAATCCCCCATCCCGCCCAATGAACGGCCGGAAGCCGTCGAGGTCTCCGTGGAGACCGACCTGGCGAAGCACGGCCTGCCCAGGCTGATCGGCATCCTGGACCTCGTGCGCTCGGGTGGCCGGATCGTGGACTGCAAGACGGTCGGCCAGACGCCCAATGACGAGAAGGCGATCCACAGCAATGAAGTGCAGCTCACCGGCTACGCGATCCTTTACCGGGCCAACACCGGGAAGATCGAGGGCGGGCGCGACCTGCACCAGCTCGTCAAAACGAAGACCCCCAAGCTGGTCATCACCCAGCAAGGCCCGATGACCGGAGCACAGCAGACGCGGTTGTTCCGGCAGATGGAGAGCTACAGCGAGGGCCTGGCCCGGCAGGACTTCGTGCCCTCGCCCGGCATGCAGTGCTGCATGTGCTCCTTTCAGGCCGAGTGCCGTCGGTGGAGTTGACAACCCGGAGCGCTGGATATCCTTACGGATGCCCGGCTCAAAATGTCCCTTGCACCCGACCGACGTGTGCTATCTTCCGGTGTGGCTGTCGTGGGCGTCAGTGTTAGTGGTCGGTGTCAGAGCGGTCAGTCGGAACGGTTCGGTTGACAGTGCAGACGGCAGCCGGTCGGTTAGTAAATACGCCCACGGCAGCCCTTTCCCCTCTAGCCTCCGCCGCCCGTGACCTAGCCATGCCTCAACGGTAGCAATCGTCCCAACCCTCAAACCAAACCCGAGACCGGCCGGAGAGTTCACGCTCTCCGGCCGGTTTCATTTCAACCCCTGAAAACCCCATGACCGCCACGATGGAAGAACCCAAAACCACGAGCCTGTATTACCGCGAAGGCTCCTCCGACAAGGAATACCATATCTACTTGGAACCGAAGGTTGACGGCTACGTCGTCAACTTCGCCTACGGTCGCCGCGGCTCGACGATGAGCACCGGCACGAAGACTTCCACCCCGATCGAGTATGAAGCCGCGCTGCACCTCTATGAGAAGCTCGTGAAGGAGAAGCAGGCCAAGGGCTACACCGAAGGGGCCAGTGGCACGCCGTATCAGCACACCGCCAGCCAGGTCTCCGGGCTCAGGCCCCAACTGCTCAACGCGGTGGATGAGGCCGAGGCCGCCCGGTTCGTGAGCGATCCGCGCTGGGCCATGCAGGAGAAACTGGACGGCAAGCGACTGCTCCTGCGCAAGACGGGCGGCACCATCACCGGCATCAACAAGCTGGGCCTGGTCGTCGGAACGCCGGAGACGATCCTCAAGACCGCCCAGGACCTGCCCGGCGACTTCGTGCTGGATGGTGAAGCCATCGGGGACCACCTGCACGCGTTTGACCTGTTGTTCCGCAACGGCGAAGACCTGCGGGGCGATTCCTACAGCCGGCGCTACAGCGCGCTGCTCACCCTGCTCGCGGGCGGGTGGCACATCAAAGTCGTGTCCTGCTGGGTGGATCCGGTGGACAAGGCTGCGCGGCTGCGCACGTTCAAGGAAGAGCAGGCCGAGGGCGTCGTGTTCAAGCGCTTGGACGCGCCCTACACCCCCGGACGGCCGAACTCCGGAGGGCCGCAGTTGAAATACAAGTTCGTCGCCACGCTCAGCGCGGTGGTGGCGGCGGTCAACGCGCAACGCAGCGTTGGACTCCGGCTGCTCAACCACGAGGGCTGGCAGGCCATCGGCAACGTCACCATCCCGGCGAACCACCCGGTTCCCGATGTCGGTGCCGTCGTCGAGACGCGTTATCTGTATGCCTACCGCGACGGCTCGCTGTATCAGCCCGTGTATCTGGGCCAGCGCACTGATGTCAGCGCGGAGGAGTGCGGCGTGTCGCAGTTGAAGTTCAAACGCGATGACCCCGAAGACGAACCGTGAACGCCGCAACACGCTGCTCATCCGTGCCAACGTGAAACCGTAACGACCGCTGAAAAGCGGTCGCACGCGTTGATCCGCGACCCAGGTCCACCACCCTGCGTCGGTCAGCAAGACCAGCAAGCAGAGCCGCATCACGGCTCCACAGGGCGCAAGAGGAAGCGCCCGCAACCCTCCCCCGTGCCTCCGTTCGGAGGCACAGTCCCCACAACCAACCGCCGGCCAGTCCTGTTTTCCTCAGACAGGGCTGGCCGGCTTTCTCTCGACCCCAAATGAATCCGATCATCGAACTCCACCGCCCCGTCCTCACCGGCCTGGGCAAAGTCATCAGCCGCCGCAGCACCCTGCCGGTGCTCGGCCAGGTCCGCGTCACGCGTGACCGCAACGGCCGCGTCTCCCTGCACGCCAGCGACCTGGACACCCATGTCGTCTATCGCGCACCGGAGCCCGACCCCGGCCCGGCCTGCGACTTCCTCGTGCCTTACGCGCCGCTGAACCAGGCGATGAAAGGCAGCACCGAACGCCTTCAGCTCATGCTGGAGGGCAAGACCGCCGTGCGCCTTAAAACGTTCCTCGGCACGACGCCGATTGAGCAGGTGCTCACGTCGCTGCCGGTGGACGAGTATCCGCCGCTGCCCAAGGTGGACGGCCCGCCCCTGGCCGTGGACGCGCACTTCCGCGATGCCCTGCGCCAGGCGCTGAGCTGCTGCGCCGAGGGCAGCTACGAGCCGGCGGTCAACCATGTCTGCCTGGATGTCAGTGATCCGCAGAGCCACTACGTGGTGGCGGCGGACGGCGGGCAGCTCTACTGCGCCAACTCGTTTCAGTTCGACCTGGCGGCTCCCGTGCTCATCCCGAACCAGCGCTTCCTGCACTGGGCACAGTTCCTGGCGGAGGGCACCGGCGAGTTGAGTGTGCGACCCAAGGGCCAGAAGGACGGTCCGTGGCTCCAGCTCAAATCGGGTCCGTGGACCTTCATCGCGAAGTCGTGGGACGGTCCGTTCCCCGAGTGGCGGAAGCACCTGCCCAAGGCGGGCGCGGTCCGCACCAAGCTTGAGTTCGACGCCGGCACCGTGGCCACGCTGCTCGCCGGGCTGCCGAAGCTCCCGGCGGCGAAGGAGCATCTGTCGCCCGTCACCTTGGAAGTGACCACCGACAGCGTGCGCGTCAAGGCCCGGGCGAAGGACGTGGAGGAATGGTCGGTGCTGGCCGTGCCGGGTGTGCAGGTCAGCGGTCCGCCCATCAGCCTGAGCTTCAACCGGGAGCCCTTCCTCAAGGCGCTGCGCTTTGGCCTGACGACCGTGGACATCACGGATGATCGCTCGCCGGTAGCGTGTTCGCACGGAGGGCGCATGCTCCTCATCGCCCTGCTGCGCACGCCGGAAGCACCGGCAGCGTCAGGCCCCGCCTCTCCCAACGAGACCCCGGTGAGCGCGCCACCGTCCGCGTCGTCGGCTGAAACCCCGACGGATCAACCACCAGCCCCCATGCCCCAGAACCTGACGCCGCCTGTGCGCGGCACCCGGCCCGTCGTGCCGGTCGAAACCCAGACCGCGTATGCCGCCGTCGTCACGCACATCGAAGGCGTGAAGAGCAAGCTGCGCGACGTCATCACCGACCTCAACGAGACGCTGACGCTGCTCAAGGCCGCCGAGAAGGAGAAGAAGCTCTCCGACAAGGAGGTCGAGTCCGTCCGCGCCACGCTGCGCTCGCTCCAGCGCATCCAGGTGTAACCACGGGACACGGCGGCGGGGAGAATCCCGCCGCCGTGGCCCTTCAACCCATGAACCTCCTCACCAAACTGGTCGCGCTCGTCGTGCTCATCGCCATCGCCGGGTTCGTGCTCCTGCACGTCCTGCCCTGGCTGCTGGGCACACTGGCGCTCTTCGGTGCCTTCAAGCTGCACCAGGCCTTTACGAACCGCCGCCCGCCGGAGCAGCCAGTTGCCGACCGTCCATCTCAACCCGCGGTAAGGAATACTCCTACCCGTCCAGCGCCACATTCTGATTGTGCGGGGGCGAAAGCGCTCGGAGTTTCTCCGGCAATGGTTACCTATCGTCTGCATGGCCCGATCGGTAAAGAACATCGTGAAGCCTAAACCTCTGGCCCGCGTGCTGGCGGTGGAAGACCATCCTGAATTTGGCAGCATCCTCAAGACCGTCCTGGAACGCTTTGGTTTTGAAGCCACCCTCCTCCCCTCCGGCGAGGCCGCGATCGAGTTGCTCACACGGAAATCCTTTGATTTGATCCTGCTGGACCTGCACATGCCCGGCATGAACGGGCTGGAGACCTGCCGGCGAATCAAGGCCCGGCCAGAACTCCAGTCCATCCCCGTCATCTTCGTCAGTGGCCGCTGCTCCGCGGCCTATAAAGAAGCAGCCAGGCGGATTGGCGCGGTGGATGTCATCGGCAAACCCTTCGAGCTGATACCCTTCATCACCTGCCTCAAAGGCCACTTGAAGCTGGCTGCCAGCAGCCTCAAAGACCCGGCTGGCAAAACTCATCCCTTTCCGATTATGGCTGACTACCTGCCCAACGTTGACCTCAACCTTCGGAAGCAGCCGGCAGCCCGGGTCCTTGTGGCCGAGGATGAGGCACTCATGGCCCAGATTATTGTCGCCGCCTTGGCCTATGCCCACATTGAAACGACCATTTGCCGCACCGGTGTCGAGGCGTTGGAGCGGCTGAGCACCGAAACCTACGATCTGATACTCCTGGACATCCATCTGCCGAAAATCTCCGGTCTGGAGGTGCTCCGCCAAATCCGAGCCCGCCAGACGCACGCGCATGTCCCCGTGGTATTGACGAGTGGTGACGCCAGCGAGGCCAACAAGGCGGACACCGTGCAGCTTGGCGCAGTGGAGTTCCTGCAAAAACCGTTCGACATAGCTCCCTTCCTCGCCTGCATCACGGGCCATCTCAAACTACGACCAGAAGGACCAGCCGTTGGTTCTGTCGGGTTGGCCACGTTGGGAGCCTTGACTGCGGCCGGCGAGTTCATAGCATTGATGCCAGCGCTGATTTGATCCGGGTGGCAGCACGTTTCTTCAGCGGGCTTCCCCAGCCCCACCTCCTTGGCGTCTGCCGCCCGGATCGCCTTTTCAATTAAGGCGGTTCAGGGGTTCCTCGCCGCAGCCTTCAAACCCAGAGCGTAACTTCAGCCTCGTCAACCTGGACGCCCGTTATCGTTCTCCATTGTCCTGTCATTGAATGGATGAGCAATTGGCTCATCAACACGCGTCCAGCCACCCCAATCGGTCCTGGGGCATTTTAGGGGCAAGTTGAAGATTGGCGGTGGTCGAGACTATTGATACGGGTCGAAAAGCGAACGAATCATCATCCAAGCAGCCCCAAACACAATGATCGCGGCGCAATCGTCATCACAGACCAGGCCTCAGTGCCAAAGCCTCTTTAGCTCAATAACCTCCCCAACCACATAGACCCAATCTTCAATTTTGGGCGTTTCTACCAAGCAGGACTGTTGATTTGGAGCCTTCTGGAGTATGCAACTGAAGATTGGCGTTGAGTGCTGGTGACCCGTTTACATTGATAATCCTCTCCTGCCTCCATCATCAACCGGGGCAATTGGCTGACGACGGCCTGCATTTCGATGCTGACCGCTGCAACAACAAATGAGCTGCGATGAACACCTTGCCCTCTCGCTGCCGCAATCATCCCCGCTTCCTCCCTGAACCACTCAACTTGCCTCCCCCGCTGAGCTTGTTGACGGTAGCCCATGCCCGTGCTTCTGCGGCTCTCACACTCAACCCCTTCTTCTCGTAGCCGGCTTCGATGTGGGCCGCCTGTCGCTTCTGCTTCTCAGTGTAGCTGGATTTATCGCCTTGAGGCATGGTTGGATTGAATTTCAGGCCTTCCGTTGTTCAACAGCAGCAGCCCATTCCTGAACCCGCAGCCCGCACCTCAAACCGACGTGAGTTCGTGATGCCAGTAGCCTTTGCGGCTGTAGTGACGATGCAGACCAACCTCATAGTCCCGGGTGAACCGCGTCTCCTCGTTGTATTCCGGAGAATTCTTGATGGCCTCGCGGGAGAGGTTGATGAACACCTTCGACTCACTCCAACTCACCCGCTCGATCCACTGCGGGGAAATCAACACCGTCTTGCCCGGCCACCAGTTCTTCGTCCCAACGATCAGGTAGCGAACCGTCCAGCTCTCATCATCAATGACGAAATCGTTGATGTGGCCAATTTCGCCGTCCAAAGCCTGCAGGTGGTAGCCGGTGACCTCGTGGGTGCTGCGCAAATGACGATCCCCAACCTTCCTCGGGGCTGCTGCTGCGACTCCCCACTTGCTGCGATCCCGCTCAAGAAATGTGGAGTTGCCCCAGACAGATTCGCCACCCCAATACACCGGCCAGCCATAATAGCCGTGATAATCATCCTCGAACTGCTGGGAGACGGGCTTGTCATTGTCCAATGAAGGGCTGTCAATGATCTGCTGCTTGGTCAGGTTCACACAGATCTGCCGGTCACTTTCCACCACGCTGTTCAATGCGTAGGGCGAAACCAGCACCTTCCGCTCCGTAAGCCAGGAGCCAGTATCGGCCACCAAGTAGCGGATGGTCCAATACCGGTCGTCGAAGTAGAACTCCTTGACCGTGCCGATTTCGCCATCGAGGCCGTTGAGTTTGTAGCCGTTGAGGGTCTTGGCTTTGCTGAGCATGATGGTGGGGTGCGTTATGCGGCTTGGCGTTGATACAACTGGATTGCTGCATCAACACTTAGCCGGAACGATGCAGTTGAACGCGCATAGATGATGCAGTTTCCCGCATTCA
>CAZCBE010000026.1:58429-60327 GCA_964496695.1 uncultured Klebsiella sp. | reverse complement strand
ACCCTCTCCCCCGATGGGGGAGAGGGGACTCGCCACCAGACTTCGAGCCGGCTTGGCTGCTCATTCGGGTCGCCGAAATTATCGCTCTTGTGCCTCCTGTGCCTCTTTGTGGCTGTCCCCTTTTGTCACGCCGCGCCGCCCGAGACGATTTCCAAACTCCCCGCCGCCGAGCAGCGTGACCGCATCACCGGCGATCAGCGTGGCGTCCTGCGCCATCGCAGCGGCCTGACGAACACGCTCGCCTTCGTGCGACAGCACCCCGAGCTGTTCCCGGAGAAGCGGCGTTCCACCGCCACCGTTCTCCTGCGCGAGGACAAGGAAACCATCTGGAGCACTTGGAAAACCTTTCTCGACTACCTGCTCGCGCTGGAAACCACCGCCAGCTACCACCGCGACTTCTTCCTGCTCAAACGCGGCGTGCAGGACGAGTCGTTCATGGTCCGCTGCGCCGCGCAGCTCGCCCAATACCGCTGGGCGCTCTCCTTCATCGAGCGCGCCGAGAACGAGCCGGGCATGGACACGTTCCTCAACGAACCCGTGCCCGAACTGGGCCTGCCCAAGGACACTTACGCGCGGCTCAAGTTCCGTTTCCTGAACCCCGCCCGCGCCGCGGACTTCGCCGCGCTCGCCGCGTATCTGCGCACGGTGGACGATCAACTCGCGCCCGCCGTCCGCGCGGCCATCCGCGACGACGAGGCGGAAATCCTCCGCCAAGGCCGGGGCACGGGGCATGTGCTCACCGTCCTCAACGCCCTGCAAGTCATCAAGCAGGCCGGCGGCTCCGCGTGGCTGCCCATCCAGACCGGCGTCGCCGAGTGGATGGGCGACACGAAAGTTTACCGGCGGCACAGCTCGCTCATCTCGGAGGCGCAGGCGCAGGCACTGCCGCGCCGTCTCCTGCCCGGCGACGTGCTGATCATCCGCCACGAATGGTATCTCTCGAACATCGGCCTGCCCGGCTTCTGGCCGCATGCCGCGCTCTACATCGGCACGCCCGAGGAGCGGCGCAAGTTCTTCGGTGACGGACTGGCGGACTGGCTCGCGAAACAGGAGGGTGCGCGCGACTTCGAGGCCGTGCTGCAAAAGCGCTATCCCACCGCCTACGCGAAGAGCCTTCAACCGATGCACGACCGGCCGGCGCGCGTGCTCGAAGCGATCAGCGAGGGCGTGACGTTCACTTCCATCGAGCATGCCGTGGATGCCGACACGCTCGTGGTGCTCCGGCCCAAGGTCCCGCTTGCAGAGAAAGCCACGGCCCTCCTGCGCGCGTTCCACTACTCCGGCCGGCCCTACGATTTCAACTTCGACTTCGCCACGGACGCCGAGCTGGTCTGCTCTGAGCTGGTGTATAAAGCCTACGAGCCTGCGACCGGCTACGAAGGCCTGCGCCTGCCGCTGGTCAGCGTGCTCGGGCGCAAGACGCTCCCACCGAATGAAATCGTGAAGCAGTTCGACGAGCAGTTCGGCACGCCCGCACAGCAGTTTGAATTCGTGCTGTTCCTCGACGGGCAGGAACGCGCCCGCACCGCCGCCGAGGCCACCTTGGAGACGTTCCGTGCCAGTTGGAAACGCCCCAAGTGGCACATCATCGCGCAAGACCTGCCGAAGCTCAAATGAGCCACGAGGGGGAAACTGCTTTGCCACAAAGAGGCACAGAAGGCGCAAAAGGAGAACGCGATACGCGGACGACTGCGCCCAGCTTCTCCCTCTCCCCCATCGGGGGAGAGGGCCGGGGTGAGGGGGTGGGCCGCGCATTTGCCACAGCCAGCTCAAACAGCTCAGAGGCTTTTTGCCGGATGCTTTTCACCAAGCGTAACGCTCCAGCGCTCCCCCGCCGGCCCGGCGGGCGCCACCCCCCCCCCCCCCCACCGGGCGGCGGGGGGCCGCCCAGCCGAGCG
>CAZCBE010000026.1:0-58419 GCA_964496695.1 uncultured Klebsiella sp. | reverse complement strand
CCCTCTCCCCCGATGGGGGAGAGGGGACTCGCCATCGGACTTCGCAGCCAAATGGGCGATTGGCTATCGCCTATCGGTTCTGCTTCTTGTGCCTTCTGTGCCTCTTTGTGGCCACTCCTCTTGCAGCAGCCGACTTGCGGTCCGACGAGCGGGTTCTGTTCTACCCGACGATTGGGTGGCGCGATGCGGCAGCCGGAGCGTGGCACATCCCGGTCCACGCGCTGGTCTTCGAGCCGGAACGGCGGGTGTTCACCACCACGGTGCTGCGCTCGGCCCTCGGCCTCGCCGCCGAGCCGAAAGACGCGGCGGAGCGGAAAGTCTTCGCGGACCGCCTCCGCGCCTTCGTCGTGGACAACGAACGCGGCAAGTCCGTGAGCGTGCGGGTCGCCGAGCGTGTCATCCCCCTCGGCGAGTCGCCCGCCAACGGCCATTTGCACGGTGAGTTGCGGCTCACGGATGCGGAGCTGAAGGCGTTCGCGGGTGCCGACGCAACGACCCTTTCCTTCCGCGCCGTCACGCGGCCGGGCGATGCCCGCGTGTTCTCCGGCAGCGCACTCCTGCTCCGCGACACCGGCGTCTCCGTCATCTCCGATGTGGACGACACCATCAAGATCAGCCACGTCCGCGACCGGCAGAAGCTGCTGCGCAAAACCTTCTACGAGCCGTTCCAGGCGGTGGACGGGATGGCGGCAGTGTATCAGCAGTGGGCCACCAATCTCGGCGCGACCTTCCACTACGTCAGCGCCAGCCCGTGGCAGCTCTACGAGCCGATCACCGAGTTCACGGTGGCCAGCGGCTTCCCCGCCGGTTCGTGGCACATGAAGCAGTTCCGCGTGAAGGACAGCTCCTTCCATGCGCTCTTCGATTCCCCGGAACGCTACAAGCCCGGCGTCATCGAACCAATGCTGCGGCAGTTCCCAAACCGCCGCTTCATCCTCGTGGGCGACTCCGGTGAGCGCGACCCGGAAATCTATGGCGAGCTGGCCCGGAAATTCCCGCAGCAAATCCAGCGCATTTTCATCCGGGACGTGACGGATGAGAACGCCGACGCCGCGCGCTACCAGAACGCCTTCATGGACGTGCCCCGGGAGCGATGGCGCATCTTCCGTGAGCCGCAGGAAATCCGGGACGCGGTGAAGTGAGCGGAGCGCCGGTCTCCGACCCGGCGCGTTCATGCACCCTCCAGCACGCCGGCCCGAAGACCGGCGCTCCGCTACTTCTTCGGCTTCAGCTTCGCCTTCATCTCCTCCACCTGCTGCCTCACGCGATTCAACTCCGGCGAATTCGGCAGCAGCTCGGCCAGCTCCTGCCAGGCGGCGAGCGCGGAGATTTCGCGACCCAGCTTGGTGAGCTGTTCGGCGCGGGCGAGGAGGAGACGAACGCGCTGCTGCGGGGTGGGCTGGGCGGCGAGCGCCTTGTCCCACGCCTCGACGGCGAACTCAGGCTTTTGCAGGCCAAGCTGAAGATCACCGAGCTTTTCCAGCAGCACGGAGCTGGTCTTGGTTTCCGCCTGTTCGTTCAAGTAGCCGATCATCTCGGCGGCCGTGGAGCCTTGTGCGAGATTCAAGTTCACCACCCGCAGGTGTGACCACGCGACCAGCGGACTCCGGCGCTTGAGCAGGTCCGCGTGCAGTTCCGCCGGGTGGCGGCCAAACGGCTGGTAGAGCGGATCGCCGATGACCGTGGTCTGCCAGGAGAGGGAACCCTGCGCCGCATAAGCCGCCTCGCCAAACGTCCAGCCCGCCGCCGTGAGCCGGTGGAAGAAGACGCCCAGGTCCGGCGTGCCGGCAAGAAACGGCTCTTCCACGCAGCCCAGCGTGGCGGTCGCGCCCTTCGCCAGCAGCGGGCCGCACCAGTATTTGTCGGCGGAACGAAGCGTGTAGGCGCTGAAGGAGTGCAGGTGATACGCCACCGCGCCGGGCAGAAACTCAACCTGCGGACGCGTGAACGGCCCCGACACGTTCCCGTCATACCAGCCCGCATAGAGGCCCACCTGGCTGAGCGGAAAGCCGGCGGAAAAGGTCGGCGCGGTGTCCTCCAGCACGGTCTCGAAACCGAACCGCCGCACGCTCCCCGCCGCCTTGCGCAGCCATTCGTCCCCCGTCACGTAGGCACCCTCGTGGAGGCCGCGCGCATCGAAATAGGCCCGGCCCCACAGCCCGTCGCGCTCCGCTTCCAGCGCCTTGTCCACCAGCGCGCGGGCGATGGCGACGGTCGGGCCATCGAGCCGCGCGACGAGGAGGATGCCGTTCGTGGGGTGCAGCGCGGCCGTGTTCGTGGCGGCGTAATTCCGGTTCGGCAGCGCGCTGGTGAGCTGGTGCCGGCCGGCCGCCAGCGGCAGTGCCGCGAGTTCGCCGTCCACGGCCGCCTCATTCCGGCGGAGTTCCGGCGGGAGCTTCTCAGCACTGGCTTCGGTGAGGGCGTTGTCCCGGGTGATCTTCAGCGGCACGCCGTAGCACAGCACCGCAAAGCGAACTTGCGATTCGGTGACCGCCGGTAGGTTTGTGACGTTGAACTCCCGGCTGGCCGCATCAGCCCGCAGCTTCCACAGCCCGCGCTGCGTCAGCGCCTTGAGCAGCGGCGCCTGCAACTGCTCGCGGAACTCCGTGCGCGTCATGGTCTCGCCCTTGGGAAGCGGTAGGCCGAGGACCTGGTTGGCCGGCACCCCGCGCACGGCGGAATAATGCACCGCGACGGCCTTGGAATCCTCGCTGGCCGAGTTGTAGAGGACGAGGGCGGAGTCGCCGGGAGCAGCGGAGGCGAGGGATGAAACGACGAGCAGCAGGAACGCCGATAGGCGGACGCCGTGCTGCGTGTTGCGTGTTGCGTGTGAAGACAATTGCGAGCGGACGCACCTCTTATCACGCAACACGCAACACGCAGCACGTTTCACAACTCCACCCTCAATCCATCCCACGCCAGCGCCACGCCCGGCGGCATCTCCGCCTGGTCGAGGTCGTGGTCATAGCCGTCCGTCAGGTGTGTGAGATACGCCTGGCCGGCGTTGATGCGACGGGCGGCGGTGAGCGCCTCGTCGAGGCTCATGTGGGTCCAGTGCGGAGCCTTGCGCAAGGCGTCGAGCACCACGATTTCGACGCCCTTGATCTGCGCGATGATCTCGTCCGGCACATCCTTGCAATCGCTGCAATACGCGAGCCGCTTGCGCCCGCCCTGCTCGAAGAGGAAGCCGTGGCACGGGGTCTTCCCATGCGGCAGCGGCAACGGCGTGATGCGCAGGTCACCGACCGAGAACGGCCCATCGAACACGCGCGGAGCCGGGCAAAAGTAGCCCTCGGGGCGCGGGCCTTCACGGAAGGCATACGCAAAGATGCGGCCTAGCTGATCCATCGTTTCCGGGCCGGCGTGAATGGGCAGCGGCTGCTCGCCGGCGAGCGAACAGAAACGGCGGCAGTCATCCAGGCCCATGATGTGGTCCGCATGCGCGTGCGTGATGAGCACGGCGTCCAGGCGCATCACGCGCTCGCGCAGGCATTGCACGCGGAACTCCGGCGTGGTGTCCACCACGAGCCGCGCACCGGGCGTCTCGACATAGATGGAGGGGCGGGTGCGGTGGTTCTTCGGGTTGGCGAGAAACTCCGGGGCATACTCCTTGCCGATGACCGGCACGCCGTTGGAAGTGCCGGTGCCGAGGAAAACGAGCTTGAACGACATCGCGCCGCAAGTTTGCCTGCGCACCGGCGGCAAGTCAAAGGCCCGCCGTGGCGCATGACGTCCAGCCACTTCAACATCCGAACCGCCATCGCCCCCGAAAGCCGACGGAGTGCGGGTCTGTGACCCGCAGCAACGTCCGATCATCCGTCCCGCTCGCCTATACGAATGGCAACGGATGGAGGTGGCCGCTGCGGGTCACAGACCCGCGCTCCGGGGGCAGTGCCGAGATACGCCTGGCGCGAAAGCCGCGCGCCACCGCGACTGACTGCCGCTTGACCGCAGACCGTCCAACCCGAATGATGCCGCCCATGAACATGCTCCTCACCGGCCTCGCCATCGGCGTGTCCGTGGCGGCCGCGACCGCCGCCGACAACACTCTGCACACGTGGAAGAAGCTCCAGCTCACCGACCAGTTCTGGGGCGAGGGCGCGCACGTCGCCGACATCAACAAGGATGGCCAGCCGGACGTGGTTTCCGGCCCGTTCTGGTATGCCGGCCCGGACTTCAAGACCCGCCACGAATATGCGCCCTCCACGCGCAGCTCCCCCGCCGGCAAGGCCCCCTTCACCCGCAAGTCGGCCGACGGGAAGGACGAGGTCATCCAAGGCTTCGAAGGCGGGCTGGGCACCAACAACGCCTACTCGGACAACTTCTTCACCTTCACCCACGATCTCAACGGCGACGGCTGGCCGGACATCATCGTGCTCGGCTTCCCTGGCCTGCAGTCCTGGTGGCATGAGAACCCGCAAGGCAAGCCCGGCCACTGGCCGCGCCACACCGCCGTGGACGTGACGGACAACGAATCGCCCACCTTCGCGGACCTCACTGGCGACGGCAAACCCGAGCTGATCTTCAGCTCCGGCGGCTTCCTCGGCTACGCGGCGCCGGACTTCAAGAACCCCACGAACAAGTGGACCTTCCACAAGATTTCTCCCAAGGGCCCCTGGCAGAAGTTCACCCACGGCCTGGGCATCGGCGATGTGAATGGTGACGGTCGGACGGACCTGCTCGAGAAAGACGGCTGGTGGGAGCAGCCCGCCTCGCTGGCGGGCGATCCCGAGTGGAAGTTTCACAAGACCAGCTTCGGGGCCGGCGGTGCGCAGATGCATGTCTATGACGTGAACGGGGACGGCCGCAACGACGTGGTCACCAGCCTTGTCGCGCACGGCTACGGGCTGGCGTGGTTCGAGCAGCTCGCCGAAAAGGACGAGCAGGGCAACCCGAAGTTCAAGCAGCACACCTTCGTGAACAAGGAGCCGAACGAGAACAAATACGGCGTGAAATTCTCCCAGCCGCACGCCATGGACCTCGTGGACATGGACGGCGACGGCCTCAAGGATCTCGTGACCGGCAAGCGCTTCTGGGCGCACGGCCCCAAGGGCGACCCCGAACCGAACGCGCCGGCGGTCCTCTACTGGTTCAAGCTCGTGCGCAACGCAGACAAGTCCGTGGACTGGGTGCCGCACCTGATTGACGACAACTCCGGCGTCGGCACGCAGTTGCTGGTGACGGACGTGAACGGCGACAAGCTGCCCGACATCGTGGTGGGCAACAAGAAGGGCACGTTCGTCCATGTCCACGGCACGAAGAAGGTTTCGGCGTCCGAGTGGCAGCAGGCGCAGCCCAAGCCGCTGGCGGCGAAGTAGCCGGTCAAATCTTTTGGCGGGACAAAGCCTGCGGGGACCGCACTATTGCGCAGGCCCGGCGTGCCCACGCCCCCGTAGCTCAAATGGATAGAGCTCGCGTTTCCTAAACGTGAGATCCAGGTTCAATTCCTGGCGGGGGCACCAGCTTCCACGCGGCTTTTGGGCCCGCCGACATTGCCCACCCAACAGTCAGATTAGATCAGCCGGTCACCGTTTCACGCGCCCCGAGGCTGCGCCGTTCATGAGGGCCTCGATCTCCTCGCGCGTGCTGTAATTAAAATCGCCCTCGATGGAGTGGGCCAGGCAGCCGGCGGCGGTGGCAAAACGGATGGCGGTGGACGGCGCGGCCAGCGCAGGCGTCATCAGTGCGTAGATCAACCCGGCGGTGAAGGCGTCGCCCGCACCGAGCCGGTCCACGATGTCGGTGATCGGATACAGCCGGCCCGGCTCCGGGGCGTAGCTGACCTGGTCGCTGGCCTGGTCGTAGAGCAGCCCGCCAAAGTTGTTGTGCGTGGCGGAGACACCTTCGCGCAGGGTCATGGCCACGCGCTGGGTGCGGGGAAATTGCTTCGCGATCTCGCGGGCCAGGTCTTCCAGTGAACCGCTGCCGGACAGGCCCAGCATCGCCTCGGCATCCTCCCGTCCGCCGACGAACAGGTCCACGAAGGGCATCAGCTCCCGCATGGTGCGGGTGGCGAGTGCCCGCGCCGGCAGCGGCGGCTCCCATTGCCAGAGCTTGCTGCGATAGTTCATGTCGCAGGCCACCTTCACGCCGCGTTGCGTGGCTTCACGCAGGGCGGTGCGGGCCACCTCGGCGGCGTTGCGCGAAATGGCGGGGGTGATGCCGGAGATGACGAACCACTCCGCTCCGGCGAAGATGGCCGGCCAGTCGTAGGCGCTCGCAGGCGTGATCGCCACGGAAGAGCCTTCGCGATCATAGATCACAATCCCGGGCCGTTGATTCGCTCCGGCTTCGAGGAAATACAAACCGAGCCGCCCCTGTGCGGTGCGCAGAATGTGGCGCGTCTCCACGTTCAAGGAGCGCAGGTCGGCCAGGCAGGCGTCGGCGATGGCGTGCGCGGGCAGGGCGGTCACAAACGCAGCGTCACCGCCGAGATACGCGATGGACACGGCAATCGAGGCCTCCGCCCCGGCAAAAGTGGCATCCAGCGCGCCGGGCATCGCCTGCTGGAAGCGCTTGAAGCCCGGCGCGGCGAGTCGCCCCATGATCTCCCCAAACGCAACGACCCGGCTCAAGCGGCCCCTCCACGCACCCGTTTCACAATGGCCGACACCGCGCTCGCATGGGCCGTGATGGCCGGCCAGTCCTGGCGTTGAATCAAGTCACGCGGCGCGAGCCAGGAGCCGCCGAGCGCGTGGACGGTAGGCTCCTTCAAATACTGTTCCGCATTGCCCGCCGACACGCCGCCGAGCGGAATGTATCTCACGCCGAAATGCGCATAAGGCGCGGCGATGGCGCGCAGATACGCCAGCCCGCCGCTCGGTTCGGCGGGGAAGAACTTCAGCAGGCGGCAGCCCAGTTCAAGGGCGAGTTCAATGTCCGTGGGCGTGCAGATGCCGGGCGAGAAGGGCAGTCCCACGCGCTGCGCTTCGGCCACCACGCGCGGATTCAGGCCGGGAGCCACGCCAAACGCAGCCCCGGCGGCCTTCACCTCGTTCACCTGCTGCAGGGTGAGGATGGTGCCGACACCCACGACCAGTTCCGGCACTTCGCTGCGGATGCGGTGCAGCGCGGCCATCGCCACCGGCGTGCGCAAGGTCAGCTCAATGCAGTCCACGCCGCCGGCGAGCAAGGCCCTGGCCACCGGCACGGCATCGTCGGCCTGGTCAATCACCAGCACGGCAATGACGCCGGAGCGGTGAATCCGTTGGTGCAGGGCGGCGGTGGTCGGGTCGTTGGTCATGTCAGTTGCCCCGATGGTGCGGTGAAAAGGACCGAGGGCTCAAGAACTACGCGGAGTGTGGCGCTTAAATCCCAAGCTCCAAATTCCAAACTCCAACGAAGCTCCAAGTCTCAAATTCCAAATCGGCGGGGTTCCCTGTTGGCAGCACTCGGCCAAGCCCTTCGACCGTCCGGTCAAGGGGAGCAACGCCTCCCCTTGAAATTTGAAACTTCTTTGGAATTTGAAGCTTGGGATTTGGAACTTCCCACAAGCTTAACCAAACAGCCCCATGACCGGTTTGCCCGAGGAGAAGGGCGGACGCATGATGCCGGTGTTCTTGCCGAGGTCGTTCAGCGGCACGCCCAAGGCGTGGAGAATGGTGGCGTGGAGGTCCTGCGGCGTCACGGGATTGCTCTTCGGAGCGGCCCCCGTCTTGTCCGACTCGCCATAGACGGCCCCGCCGCGAATGCCACAGCCGGCCACAATCGCCGAGAAGCACTGCGGCCAGTGCTGACGACCGGGCGGTCCCTGCGTGAGGATGACCGGCGTGCGCCCGAACTCGCCCACGGCGACCACCATGGTGTCCTGGAGCATGCCGCGCTCTTTCAGATCGGTGAGCAGGGCGGAAAGCGCCTCGTCCAAGCGCGGCAGGCAAAAGTTCATGCCGTAGGAACCGTTGCTGAAGGCGTTGCCCATGCCCATGTTGCCGCCGTGCATGTCCCAACTGGAGGCGGGTGGCCCGCCGCCGGTCTCCCCCGGCGCAGGACCCACCCAGCCATTCACGGTCACGAACCGCACCCCAGCCTCCACCATGCGCCGCGCGAGAAGCAGGTTCTGCCCCAGCGGATGCATGCCATAGCGTTCGCGGACCGCCAGCGGCTCTTGCTTCAGGTTGAAAGCCTCGCGCCCTTCCGGCCGGGTCATCGCATCGTAGGCCAGCTCGCGCAGATCGCCCCAGTCCTTGGCCTGCGCGTCTTCCGACAAGCGGTCGGACTCCAGGCTGGCCAGCAGCCGACGCCGTTCCTGCATCCGGGCGGGATCACCCGTCTCGTAAATCTCCGGCAGCTTGAACTTCGGCATCGCCGGATGGTTGTCCGCCGAGCCGATGAACACCGGCGCGTAGCTCGAGCCTAGGTAGCCGCCCGAACCGATGTTCGGCGCGCAGAAGACCGGCGCGCCCACGCACTTGATGAGCCACGCGTTGGTGAGCAGGTTGCGTTCGTTGGAAAGATGCTTGGCCACCACCGACCCGATATAGGGCAGGTCATCGGGGACGCCTTCGCGGACACGCTCGACCACCTGCCCGCACAGCAGGTTGTGCATGGCGTCGAAGTGGTTGTTGATCGGGCGCGGATGCGTCATCGAGCGGATGAGGCAGAACTGATCCGTGACCTGGGCGAGCTTCGGGTGCAGTTCGCTCAACTGCATGCCCGGCACCTTGGTGCGGATGGGCTTGTAGGGCCCGCGGACCTCGGACGGTGCGTCGGGCTTCAAATCCCATGTGTCAATGTGGCTCGGGCCGCCGCACAGGAGCACGAAGATGCAGCACTTCTTCGAGGCCACGGCCTTGCCCGAGGCGTCGAACTTGTCCTTCCCGACGACGAGTCCCGGGACCGCGAGATTGAGCAGGCCGACACCGCCGGCCGCTTTAAGAAACCGACGCCGCGAAGTCTTGGGCAGGTTCATGGACCGTTTTTGGTTGAGGTGGACTGAGTGTTAGGAAGGGAATCTACCCTCCGTCAAGCGCGTGGCAATGAGAATACTTGGGTGCGAAATCCGTCGTGATGGACGCCTGCCCTGCCCCGAAAAGTGTCGCAAAGCCGGGCCGCCGCCGGTTCAATCTGCGGCCAGCTTCCACAGGCTGCCGGTGTGGCGAAATGGCAGACGCACGGGACTTAAAATCCCGGGACCGTAAAAAGTCGTGCGGGTTCGAGTCCCGCCACCGGCACCAACTTGCAGTCGGACAAAGGCGGCTCGGGATCAGTGCTTGATCACTGTGCTTCATGTGGTTTGCTGTCGCCTCCTACGTTTGGTGCGTCTAACCTGCGGCCACTCCGCATGAACCCGTTCACGCGCACCGCGCTTGCCCTTCTCACCACTCTCGCCCTGGCCATTCACGCCGCCGAGCCGCCGCCGGGCACGCTCATTGTCCATCCGACGGATGGGGCGCGCATGGTCTATGTGCCGGCGGGTAAGTTCATCATGGGCCTGGATGAAGCGGACGCGAACGCGGTCGCCCAGCAGCTCGGCTTCAAGGACGCGGCGACGTTGTGGGCGTGGGAATGCTATCCGCGCCGCACGGTGGAGCTGCCCGGTTACTTCATTGACGAGTGCGAGGTGACGGTCGCCCGTTGGAAGCAGTTCGTGACCGCCACGAAACACCAGACGAAGTTCAAGGAGACCACGCGGCACTTCGACCAGCCCGAGGCGCAGTCGCTGCCCGCCGGGGAAATCACCTGGGACGAGGCCAAAACCTACTCGCGCTGGGCCGGCAAGTCGCTCCCCTCCGAAGCGCAATGGGAGAAGGCCGCGCGGGGCCCCGATGGACGCCTCTATCCGTGGGGCAATGACGCGCCCACCTCCGACCACGGCCACATGGGCGTGAAGGGCAAGCTGCCCCGGCTCTACACCCAGGTGGGCAGCCACCCGCGCGGAGCCTCGCCCTATGGCGCGCTCGACCTGATCGGCAACCAATACGAGTGGACCGCCGACTGGATCGAGCCCTACCCCGGCAATCCGCAGGCGGACAAGATGCGCGAATACTCCGGTGGCAAGAATGTCTGCCTGCGCGGCGGCTCGTGGTATCACGGCTGGGTGGGCTTTTACGCGGCGAAGCGTTTCGGCTTCAAGCCGGACGAGACCTACTACCACGTCGGTTTCCGCACGGTCTGGACGCCGCCCGCCGGCTACTTCGAGTCGCCCCAGTTTCAGCGCGACAAGGCAACCGCCGCGGGCACCAGCACCGTGCCGCCCACGCCGGTTTACCGGGCGAAAACCGCGCCGGTCATTGATGGCAAGCTGGACGATGCCTGCTGGCAGAGCGCCGTCGTCGTGGTGGCCAACTTCCTCTACGCGGGCGACGGCCAGCGCACCGAACCGCCGCCGCTCATCGCGCGCTTCGCGTGGGATGCGCGCTATCTCTACATCGCCTACGAGGTGAACGACACCAACCTCATCGCCCTCGCCAGCGGTCGCGAGAGCGGCCCGCCGGGCAACCGCCGGCCCGGAGCCGAGGAGTATCTGCCGGAGAAGCACCTGGATCTTGCGGAGTTCTTCATCTCGTTTGGCAGCGAACGCGGGTTCTGGGAAATCCACCACGATGCCGGGAACAATCTCAACAACCTCGCCGTGGAACTGCCCACCGCCGAGGCCCTCGCGAAGATCCCCAAGCCCTCCTACAAGGACGTGACCTTCCACCGCGAACGCTTCGTGACGGATGACGGCGAGTTCACCGTGGCCCGCGCGGTGCAGCTCAAGCCGCGCAAGGACGGCAAGCCCTCGACCGTGAACACTCCCGCCGACCGCGACCTCGGCTATACGGGCGAAATCCGGCTGCCCTGGGCCGGCCTGGGCGCGCCCGCCGCCCAACGCCGCCCAGACGGTTCCTACGCCCTCGCCGGCACCCGCCTGCCGATGCTAGCCGCGGCCCTGAACGGAAACAACGGCCAGGCCGTCTATCACTCCAGCGCGCCGCATTTGCCCCGCCTCATGTTTCACTTCTCCGTGAAGTTGTGGCCCAAGTATCTGCTGGTGGACGAGGTGAAGTAGCGAGCCACACTCCTGTTATGCGCCGCCTCGCCTCCACGCTGTTGTTGCTACTGGCCTTTGCGCACTCCACGTCGCTGCGCGCGCAGTCGCTCTTTGGCGACGGCGTCTTCGTGCGGTTTCAACTCGTCGAGCCAGCGGGGGCGACGTGGCATGTCGTGCTCGGCGGCTACATCCACCATCCGCCCTGGTATCTCAAGGCAGCGACGCTCCCCGAAGGCGTGGCGAAGGACCGCACCAAAGCGCTGGCCGCCGGGGCGTTCACCGAGTGGTTCGATCTCAAGGCGCACAACGGCAAGCTGCTGCACGGGCGCGCCAACCGCGCGGGCGGCATCGCCGAGTTTCCCAATGTCACGGTGAACTTCGTCTGCCAGCCCGCCGCCGAGCGCTGCAAGGTCATCATCGAGCTGGCCACCGCACCGGACCCCAAGCGCATGGTGAAACGCTTTGAGGAAAGTTTCACCGGCACGCTCACAAGCTTCCTCGTCTCGCCTGATTTGGCAAAGGACAAGGACAGCCTCGAAACCGCCGCGCAGATGTCCGATCGCCGCCTCAGTTGGGCGCGGGCAGCCACCGGGGGCCAGCGTGTCTCGCCCAAGGAACTCATCGTGCAGACCGGCTTCTGGCCGCCGCAGCGTGCGGAGCTGAACGCAAAGGAGGCCGAGGTCCTGTGGCTGCTGGGCTTCAACGTCGTCGGCAATCAGCCGGCGGACACGCGCGAGCAGTTCGTGTTCAAGCAGCCCGGACACACGCACAACGTTCACCTCGGCCCGGAGGCCACGCAGCCGCAGATCGAAGCGCTCATGCAGAAGGCTGGCGCGGCGCACAAGCAGCCGCTCGGTGCGGGCGTGCCGTTCAACTTCGCGGACGAGATCTGTGCGCGACCCGGCATCGGCACCAACGCGCAGGCGCTCGCACATTTCCGCGAGTGGCTCGCCGCCCGTGGCATCGCGGCAAAAGACCTCGGCGTGGCGCGGCTGGAAGACGTCGTGCCCATCGAGACGCCAACGGAGTTGCGCGCCCGTGAGCAGGTGAACGGTCCGGCGGCACGGAGAATTTTCTACCACACCTCGCGCTTCCGGCAACTGGCGGGCACGCAGCGCGTGAAGTGGCACACGGAGGCGTTTCACCGGCACTTCCCGGGCGGGGCCATCACGTCCACGCTCGTGGCGGACCACCCGTATTTCAGCGGCACCGGGCTCGGCATGGGCATGGTGCCGAACATGGCCTGGGGCGGCGCGCCGCTCGCGCTGGACTGGTTCGACCTCGCGCGTGAGCGGGCGGTGGACCTCGCGGGCATCGAGGACTGGATGGGCCTGCAGTTCATGTATGGGCCGAACTACACATGGGAAGGTTTTCAGCTCATGGGCTTCCAGGCGGCGATGTTCCGCAGCGGCAGCCGGGGCGCGCAGCCGATCATCTCGTGGATCACCCCGAGCGATGAGACGAACCTCCGGCTCAAGTCCGCCTCCGCGCTTGCGCAGGGTGGGAAGCATTTCTTCTACTGGACCTACGGCCCGACCGCTACGGCCACGGAGAATTACTGGTCCGACCTGCGCGGGGCTTACGACGGTGTGGCGGCGGTCACGCGACAACTCGCCGCCGCCGAGCACATCCTTGCACCCGGTCGGCTGCGTCCGACGCGGCTGGCGGTGCTTTACAGCGTGTCGTCGGATCTGTGGCAGCCGTTTGGCTACGTGCAGATGCTGGAGCGGCGCGCGACGTATCTGAACCTCACGCATCTCCAGTTCGGCGTGGACTTTGTCACCGAGGAGGACATCGAAGCCGGACGGCTGGCGGACTACGACGTGCTTTACGCGACCGACCCGTGTCTCACGGCGAAGTCCATGGCCGGCATCGAGAAGTGGGTTCAGACCGGTGGTCAGCTCTACGGCTCATGCGCCGCCGGCAGCCGCAATGAGTTCAACGAGGAGGTGCCGGGCTTGAGCCGCGTGTTCGGCCTCGCACCGAAAGTTGCCGTCACCACGCAGGACGCCGAATACCGAGTGCGCGGCCGGCTGAATGGCTTGTCGCACGTTGACCGCATTCGCAGCGAGGCCGGGCCGGGCGTAGACGCGGTCGAGTTCGGCACAGTGGGCTGCAAGGTCGCCGTCACGGCGGCAGGCGCGAAGGTGGCGGGCAAGTTTCAAGACGGCTCACCGGCGGTGTTGACGCACCAGTTGGGTCGCGGGCGGACAGTCTATGTGGCGGGGACGCCGGGCGTGGCCAGCGTGAAGGACGCGCGTTTCGTGCCGCTCGAACTTAAGGAAGTCTGGCCCGAGGCGCAGCGGCGGCTCATCACCGGTCTGGCCCGCGCGGCGAGTGTGCCGCGTATTGCGGAGGTCTCCCACGCGGTGGTGGAGGCCGGGGTCTATGACGCACCGGCCGGCACCGCGCTGGTGCTGGCGAACTTCACCTATCAGCCGATCAAGGAACTCCGCGTGGTGCTGCCAGTCGTGAAGCTGCCTAAGACCATGCGATCGGTGACGCACGGCGAACTGAAGTTCACGACCGGCACGAAACGCGAGGTCGCGCCGAAAGGCCTGGACCAGAGCATCGAGTTCACCCTGCCATTGGGCATCAACGACATTGTGTTGGTGGAGTAATGCACGGGCAGCTCAGGTTTTGAGCAGTGAATCCGCAGGGCACAGCGGGAGGGCGCATGTCTGGACTTCGTAGCCGCTCTCCCTCACCCCGGCCCTCTCCCGCTGGGAGAGGGCCGGGGTGAGGGAGAGGGGTCACCCATTGCCCTGGCGAGTCATGACGCCGGGCGCTGTGCTCAAAAGCTGATTTGCGCCCGTAATGCACAGCCGGGCCCGGGAAGTTGGCGGCGGGCGGCGGCGAGGAGCGCGGCCTTCAGGCCGCAGAAACGTGCGCCACCCAGGAGCGCTTGGAATACTCTTCTGCGCTCGCGGCTCCCTGCGGCGTAAACGCCGTGCTCCGTTCGCGATCCGTTTCGCCCTCACGTCTTCTTCCGCGTCAGCACCATCAGGAATGCCTCCGGCGGCGTGCTGCGGAACTGCGTGGGGCGGTTCTTGCCCGGGTTGCCGGAGCACCATTTGAGCTGGTCGCCTTCGAGGAGCAGGATGCCCTTGTAAAACTTCCCGCGCGTCTGGCCGCCCGTGCCGTTCGCGTCAATCGTCAGCATCGCGCCTTCCTTGCCCAGCGTGAAGGTGCCTTCGCCGAGCGGGTTGCCCTGGCCGTCCTTGGCGGTGATTTTCTCCGCAGTGATGACCAGTTCGCTGATGCGGGCACGGGCGCTGCCGGGGCGCGAGCCGTCGCCGTCCACGGCGGCGCCTTCCCAGGTGCCGAGGAGTTTCTTGAGGTCAGCGGAGCTGTCCGCCGCCGGGGTGGTGAGGGTGAGCGCGCCGAAGAGCAGACCGAAGCAGAGTTTGGCTTTCATGGCATCTGAATAGCACGTGGCCGGTGAAGGGAAAATGAAAGGCGCATGAAAGAGTGTTCATCTGCGCCCGCTCGCGGGCAGGCGCACGCAGAACTCGGTGCCCTGGCCCACCTCGCTCGCGACGCTCACGCTGCCCCCGTGCGCCTCGATGAGCGCCTTCACAATGGAGAGGCCCAGCCCAGCCCCGCCGAACTCGCGCGAGCGCGCCTTGTCCACGCGGTAGAAACGTTCGAAGAGATGCGGCAGGTGCTCCGCCGGAATGCCCGGCCCCGTGTCCCGCACACGCACGATGGCGGCACCGGCTTCTGTGGCCACGGACAACGTCACGCCTTCGTCGCGCGGCGTGTAGCGCAACGCATTCTCCACCAAGTTCGCGAAAACTCTTTCGAGGGCAACGCTGTCGCCATGCACGAAGGCCGGGGCGGGGGCGGCCACGCTGATGGCCACACCGGTCAGCCCGCTCAACGAGGACAGCTTGCGCGCGACTTCCTGGCACAGCGCGGCCAGGTCCACTTCCTCGCGGGCGGCGATGCCTTCGCCGGCATCGGCACGGGCGAGGGCGAGCAGGTTCTCCGTGAGCCGGGAGAGGCGTTCGATCTCCTCGCGGGCGCTCTGGAGCACCTCGCGGTAATCCTCTCCCGTGCGCTCGCGCCGCAACGCGACCTCGATCTCGCCACGCAGCACCGTGAGCGGCGTGCGCAGTTCGTGGGAAGCGTCGGCGAGGAAACGCTGCTGCGTGGTGTGCGCGGCTTCCAGGCGGTCGAGCAGCTCGTTGAACGTGCGGGCCAGCCGCGCCAGCTCATCATCCTGCGGCGGCACAAAGAGCCGCTCGCGCAACCGGCCCTGCGCGCCGATGAGATGCGCGGACTCGCTTGCGGAGTCCACCGTGCGGAGCCAGTGGTTCAGCAGCAGGAAGGCCACGAGCCCCACTGCCCCCACCGTGGCCGCGCCCCCGACGCAGAGCCACAGCCGCAGCGCGCGCAGGCGCGCCTCGCGGTCACGCACGAGCACGGCACACTGCGCAAAGCCCGTGACCTGATTGCGCCCATCACGGAAGAACGCGACCGGCACGGTCGCCAGCCGCACCAGTTCACCATCCTTGCGCGCGACCGTCTCGGTGTGCGCGGCCAGCGAAGTCTCGACGGTGCGCCGCGCGGCTGGCGAGAGCGGCAGCGGCTCGGCGAGGTTGGCGGACTTCGCCAGCAGGTTGCCCTCGGCGTCGAAGAGCTGAACGAAGAGCCGTTGCTTGTCCGTCTCCAGGAAACTCTCCATCCACGGCTGGAGCTGTGGATTGCCGGCGAAGGTGGCCTTGGCCAGCATGAACGCGCGGTCCTGCACCAGCCGGTCAATGTCCGCCCGCACCGCGTCCGCCGCCGTGAGCTGCACGAACACGCCAAACGCCGCGACGGCCACCGTGGTGAGCACGGTCAGGCCGAGGAGCAGCCGGAAGCGGAAGGTGTTCATGCGGAGGTTTCGCCGCGAAAGGGCGCAGAGAGCGCAGAGAAGAAAGGGAAACGCTCGACGTCCAACGCCCAACGCTCAACTTTCAAAGGGGCTGCGTCGCACGCCGTTGGAAGTTGAAGGTTGAACGTTGGACGTTGGACGTTTTGCCGTTTCATTTCTCCTCCTTCAACACATACCCCGCCCCGCGCACCGTGTGGATGAGCTGGGGCTTGAAGTCGCGGTCCACCTTCTCGCGCAGGTGATAGATCGTCACATCAATCACGTTGGTCATGGGATCGAAGTGCAGGTCCCACACCTGTTCGGCCAGTTCGGTGCGCGTGACCACTTCGCCCGCGTGGCGCACGAAGTGTTCGAGCACGGCGAACTCCTTCGCGGAGAGAAAAATCGGCTGGCCGGCCCGCGTGACCTTGCGCGCCTTCAAGTCCAGCACCAGGTCGGCGATGCGCAGGCTGGTCTGCTCCACCGCGCCACGCCGCAGCAAGGCCCGCACCCGTGCGAGGAACTCGGCGAACGCAAATGGCTTGGTGAGGTAGTCATCCGCGCCCGTGTCCAGGCCGCGCACGCGGTCATCCACGCCGTCGCGTGCGGTGAGCATGAGCACGCGGCAGGGGCGCTTGGCGGCGCGGATTTCCGCAAGCACCTGAAAGCCGTCCTTCTTGGGCATCAGCACGTCGAGCACCACGAGGTCGTAGGGATTGAGCAGCGCCAGTTCAAGTCCGGCCTCGCCATCATGCGCCACGTCCACAGCGAAGCGCTCCTCCTTCAGCCCGCGCTCGATAAAGCGCGCGACCTTCTTCTCGTCCTCGACGACCAGGATGCGCATGGCCCGGTTCTAGCAGCCGTCCCGCGCCGCCGCGAGCGCTGGCTGCGAGATGAACACTTTTTCATCCGGGGTTCATGCTGGGTTCATGCGCCTGGTGCGAGCGTGCGGCATGAAAACGAAATGGACGGGTGAAAGCTCCAAGCTCCAAATCCCAAGTTCCAAAGAAGCTCCAAGCTCCAAATTCCAAGCGCTTACCGGCGTCGCGTGCAGTGAGGCATCACGGGCCCCGCGCCATTTGGAGTTTGGAATTTGGAACTTCTTTGGAACTTGGAGCTTGGGATTTGGAATTTTGATCGTCCTGCTCAGCCTCACCACCCCGACCGCACACGCCGCCACCACCATCAACCTCGCCACCAACGTCCTGGTGCCGCAGGTCAAGCGCTTCGGCATCAACCTTGGCTACAACAACTACTTCGATTCCGGGCAGATGCTCAAGGAGCTGATCTTCGTGAACCCCGGCTTCGAGGGCCTGCAGTATCAGTCCGAGGTGCGGCTCGGCGCGGGCGGCACGACGACGAGCGGCATCGAAGACCAGCCGTTCACGCAATGGCCCAGCGGCTTCTGGGATGGGGCCAGCTACGAGTTCATCTACGGCGCGGCGAAGGGGCGCACCGGCATGGTGGCCCATTCGCTCGCGCCCAATCGTGCCAATCCCCCGAGCGATCCCGCCGGTTCCGCCCAAGGCACGACATATCAGTTTGCCGAGACCGGCACCGTGCCCGGCAACGGCGACTATCTCATCCTCCGCAAAGTGTTCCCCGGCGGCGCGGCCACCGGCTGGAGCCTGACCACCAACGGCAACCCACGGGTGGACACCGAGTTCGCCGACCTGCCGCCCGGCACGCAGGGCCGCCAGTGCATCCGGCTGACAGCGACAAACTCGGGCGACTTCCTCCGGCTCAGTGCGGCGAACGACACGCTCGGCACGTTTGTCCTGCTCAACGGGCGGTTTCGCCTGAGCTTCAAGGCCAAAGGCGTGGGCGGGGCGAACCGCCTGCAGGTGGCCGTCCTGCGGGGCGCCAACACCTTCCTCAACACGAACCTCGTGCTCACCACGGGCTGGCAAACGTATCAACTGGACTTCAACGCGGCGGAGCCGCCCACCGTCACCGGCTCCTTCGCGACGCAGTTCACGCCCGTCAACCAGTCCGCCGTGCTGCTGGATGATGTGAGCCTGCGCCAGACCGACGGTGACCCGGGGAACCCGACGCCGTGGCGCGACGCCGTGGTGAACGCCCTGCGCGCCCTGCAGCCCGGCATCATCCGCGGCTCGACGTTCAACTGGACCGACTCGGTGGCGAACCACACCGCGCCGTCTTTTGCGCGGATGCGGGCGGCCTACACGAGCTACGCGACAAACGAGAACAAGCTCGTCTATTCGCTCGATGAGCACTTCGCGCTGTGCGAGCACGTCGGGGCCGAGCCGTGGTATATCGTGCCGGTGAGCGTCTCGACGGCCGAGATGCTCGCGCTGATCGAGTATCTCGCCGGCCCGACGAACACCGTCTGGGGCGCGCGCCGCGCGGCCAACGGCCGGGTCGCGCCGTGGACCGCCGCCTTCCCGAGGATTCACCTCGAGTTCGGCAACGAGTGCTGGAACCCCGTCTTTCGCGGCGGGGCCATTGAGATCGCGCAGGCCTACGCGGCACGCGGCAGCGAGCTGTTCGGCGTGGCCAAGACCTCGCCGCATTACGACACCGCCAAGTTTAATCTCATTCTCGGCGGGCAGGCCACCTTCACCGCGCGCAACTCGCAGATCCACACCAACAGCGCGAACCACGACTCGTTCAGCGTCGCCCCCTACATCGGCTATCAGGTGGACAACTTCGCGAACCACGAGGAGCTGTTCGGCTCGCTCTTCGCGGAGACGGAGATGAACTCGCGTTCGCCCTATGCGACCAACGGTTTCATGCGCGAGAACTTCCGCATCGCCTCCACCACGGGCCGGCGCGTGCCGCTGAACATTTACGAAGTGAACCTGCACACCACGGAGGGGGCGATTGACCAGCCCACGCTCGACAACTTCACCTCCAGCACCGGCGCGGGCCTGGCCGTGGCCGATCACATGCTGCTGATGCTCCGTGAACTGGAGTGCCGCGACCAGTGCCTCTTCAGCCTGGCGGGCTGGCGCTACTCGCGCAGCGACGGCAAGGCCGTGAACCTCTGGAGCGTGGTCAAGGATCTCGGCGTGACCGACCGCAAGCGCCCGCAGTATCTCGCCGTGAAGCTCGCCAACGAGGCGCTGGCCGGCGACCTCCTCGCCACCACGCACACCGGCGACGACCCCACCTGGAACGTCAGCAACCTCAACCGCGTGAACTACAACGGCGCGCACCATCTGCGCAGCTACGCCACCGCCAGCGGCACGAACCGCTCGCTGATCGTGTTCAACCTGCATCGCACCAGTGCGCTGGACGTAAACTTCACCGGCAGCAACGCACCGTCCGGCACGGTCACGCTCAAGCGACTGACCTCGGCGAACATCACGGACCACAACGAGAGTGCCCAGGTCATCGCCACCACGACGAACATCTTGAGCGGCTTCAACCCCGCGGCGAACTTCAGCCTGCCGCCTTTCTCGATGAACGTGTTTCAGTGGAGCACCGCTGCACCGGTCACTGCGCCCACGATCACCTCGCCGCCGCAAAGCCGCGTGGTCATTGCCGGAACGAACGTGACCTTGAGCGCGACGGTCACCGGTTCGCTTCCGTTGACCTGCCAGTGGCAGCACAACAACCAGAACCTCCCCGGCGCGACCAGCCCGACGCTCACGCTTCTGAACGTGTCCCGCACGAACACCGGCACCTACGTCCTGCAAGTGAGCAACCCCGGCGGCGCAACGGCCAGCCAGCCCGCCACCCTCCGCGTGCTGAACTTTCCGCGCCTCCAACCCCCGCAGCCGCTCCCCGGCGGCGGGCTCCGTCTCCGCTTCAACGACCACGATGACGGTGCCTTGACCTTGGGCGACACCCCCAATTTCGAAGTCTGGGTGAGCACAAATCTTCTCTCGACCAACTGGGTTCGCCTGAATCTCCCGCTCACGGTCCTCAACGGCTGGCTCACCTTCGACGATGTGGACGCAGCAAACCACCGGCACCGGTTCTATCAGGTGATCGAGCGATAAAGCTGTCGCGGAAGCGCATCCCCAGCGTATCTGCCACCAGGTGAGGATGGGGCGGCAGCCGAGGATTGACCGGCTGCCCATTCTCGCATCCAAGCGCCCCAGCGGAAGCACACATTTCGCATTGAAGAGTGCGGAGCGCCTCCGGCATTCTCACCACCGCTATGAAAGCATCATTCGTGCGGAAGGACTTCCGGTCGCTGGTTTCCATCCTCGCCATCCTTGTCGCGACGGCCAGCGTCCGCGCCGACACCCTGGTCATGAACAGCGGCCGGCGAATTGAGGGGAAAATCTTAAAGCAGGCTGACGACAGCGTCACCATTCACGTGCCGCCGGGCGCCGAACTGCGGCTCTCCAAATCGGACATTGCCGAGGTGATCATTGTGCCAGAGCCCGTCCCCGTGCCGGCGGCCAAACTCGCCCCGCTCACCACCCCCGCTCCCGCCCACGCCACTGTCCCGGCCGCCCCCACCGCGCCAGCACCTCCCGTGGTCGCCCCGGTGGTCGCGCCTCCCGCTCCGGCCTCGGCGGCAACTACGCAAGCAGCCGTGGTCACAGCGCCACCGGCAGCCAAGCCCTCCCCCCCGCAGGAAAAAGCGCCAGATGCGCCCCCCGCCGCGCTGGTCTTTCAGACCGTGAGCCGCGAAGGCGCGCTCTTGTTTCCCTACCCCAAAGTGGAAGGCTCGCCGGCGATGAACGCCTTGCTGGAACACGCCCAAGGCCGGCCCGTCAACAGCGCGAAGCCCTACGTCCTGAATCGCGGCGACCGCGTGGAAGTCGTCCTCACCAACACCCTCGTGTATCCCGCCACACCCGCACGGCCGGAAACCAAGCTCGACGTGGTGCAGGTGCGCCTCCGGAGCGCGGGGCTGGTTGATTTGCGGAGCGGCAGGCGAGTGCAGATGGCAGTGTTCGAGGGCTGGATGCTGCCGGACCGGCTTCAAGCAGCCGCGCCCTAGCCCTGCTCAGCGTGCGCTCGCACCGCGGAAAGCCAAGGTCTTCGAGCCCCCTCGCCTCCGCTGCCCACGCTTGCCGGACCACGAGTTCTCACGCAACCTTCTCTCATGCACCGATTCTTCCGCCGGCTCCTGGTCTGCCTGGGCTTTGCCACCGCCCCGTTCCACAGCTTTGCCGCGTCCCCGGGCGTCGTCCTCAGCGAGTTCATTTATGAGCACGCTCCCTTCCCGCAATGCCACGCGTCAACCATTGTGGAGGGCAAGTCCGGGCTGGTCGCCGCGTGGTTTGGCGGCACGGCGGAGAAGAATCCCGACGTGGGCATCTGGGTGGCGCGCCACGAGGGCGGCAAGTGGACCCCGCCCGTCGAAGTCGCCAACGGCGTGCAGAGCGACGGCAAGCGCCACCCCTGCTGGAACCCCGTGCTCTTCCAGCCCAAGACCGGCCCGCTGCTGCTCTTTTACAAGGTCGGCCCCAGCCCCAGCTCCTGGTGGGGCATGCTCCGCACCTCGGCTGACGCAGGGAAGACTTGGAGCGAGGCGACGCGCCTGCCGAACGGCATCCTCGGCCCCATCAAGAACAAGCCGGTGCAGCTCGCCAACGGCGACCTGCTCAGCCCCACGAGCAGCGAACACGACGGCTGGCGCGTTCACTTCGAGCGCTCGCGCGATCTGGGCAAGACCTGGGACATCATCGGCCCCGTGAACGACGGCAAGGAGTTCGGCGCGATCCAGCCGAGCATCCTCTTCCACGGCGCAAACCGCCTGCAGGCCGTGGGCCGCAGCCGTCAGGGCAAGGTCTTCCAAGTCTGGTCCGAGGACGGCGGCCAGACCTGGGGCAAGCTGGGCGCCACGCCGCTGCCCAATCCCAACTCCGGCACCGACGCCGTCTCGCTCCGCGACGGTCGCCAATTGATTGTTTACAACCACACGCCCAAAGGCCGCAGCCCGCTGAACGTCGCCGTCTCCACTGATGGCAAGGACTGGCAGGCTGCCGCCCTGCTGGAAAGCGAGCCGGGCGAATACAGCTACCCCGCCGTCATCCAGACCGCCGACGGCATCGTCCACATCACCTACACCTGGAAGCGCCAGCGCGTGCGGCATGTGGTCATTGACCCAGCCAAGCTGGAAGTGAAGCCGATGCCCGATGGTGCGTGGCCCAAGCCTTAAGTCAGCGGTGAACTGCGCCCTCTCTGTGGCGCGCGGCCTTCAGGCCGCTTCATCGTCCGAATGCCAAAGAGCACCGGCTCATCCCAGGATGCCGCCCGTTGCAGCGATCCCAAGTCCATTCTCCTGCTGACAACTCGCCAGGCCGCTCAGAGTGTGTGCCCGTCCGCCGAAAGGTTGCAGGACGGCACCGCTGAAACCGTCACCCCGGCCGTGTAGGCGCCGCCCCCCGGACACACCGGAAGCTGCGAGCCTTTGAGATATTCCAGCAAGGCCGTGTCCGTCAGCGCATATGTGTCCGTGGCGGCCTTCTTGGTCTCCAGCGCCCATTGCTGCACCGCCCCGTCCACCTGCTTGAGGTTCGCGATGCACGAGTTCCGCTGTGCCGTGGCACGGGCCTTGACGAAGTTCGGAATGGCGATGGCGGCGAGCAGTCCGATGATCGCGACGACGATCATGATTTCAACGAGCGTGAAGCCGCTCGTGCGGGAGGGGGGGATTCTCATGGCAGTGGCAGAAAAGGCGCGGCGCAACGCACCGCAGTTAATAAAGTTGGCGACCGGCAACCAACGCCGCCGGCACCGGGCCGACGACGAATGAGAAATTAGCAAAGGGCGTGCCGGAACGATTTTTCAGGAAATCCCTGAAGCGGAGGTCAGGGCAGACCGAGTGAAAATGTTACTCAGGCGACTTTGACTGGCGCGGGCACAAGCGCGTGTGACGTGTTGCGTGTGCTGCAACGGTGCTTTGCACGCAACACGGAACACGCAGCACGAACACACCTCCCCATTCGGAGTTTCAAGTTCTTCGCCGCCTATCTCCCCAACCACCCCGGCAGCCACGTCGTCAACGGCGGGAAGTAGGTGATGAGCAGCACGCCGACAATGAGCACGCCTTGCATCGGCAGCACCGCGCGGGAGACTTCCATCACCGGCTTTTTGAAGCGATAGGAGGCCAGGAAGATGTTGATGCCCACCGTCGGCGCGAGCAGGCCCAGCTCCATGTTCGCCAGGAAGATGATGCCCAGGTGCAGCGGATCAATGCCATACGCGGAGCCGAGCGGCACGAGCAGCGGCACCACCACCACAATCGCCGAAAACGTGTCCATGAAACAGCCCACGAGCAGCAGCAGCACGTTCAGCACGAGGAGAAACAAGAGCTTCGAGTGAATCGTGCCCGTGACCCATGTGACCGCCTTGTCGGGAATCTGCGCGTCCACGAGGTAGTTCGTCAGCCCGAGTGCGACCCCGAGGATCATCAGCACGCCGCCCACGAGCAGGCCGCACTCGGTCAGCACGCGGGGAATGTCCGTGATGAGCTTCAGGTCACGATGCACGAAGACAGTCACGATGAAGACATACAGCGCCGTCACCGCCGCGGCCTCCACCGGCGTGGCGATCCCGCCGAACAACGCGGCCAGCGCCACGAACGGCACGGCCAGCTCCCACTTCGCGTCCCACATGGCTGCGCGCGCGACAGCCCCGCTGAACTTGGGCCGGTCATCGGCGTCCTTCGGTCCGCGGCTCACGCCCCACCACGCCGTCAGGCCCACGAGCAGCAGGCCGGGCAGGAGACCGGCGAGGAACATCTTCTCGATGGTCACGCCCGCCGCCTGCGCCTTCGAGCCGGCGATGATGGCGTAAAGAATCAGCGGCAGTGACGGTGGGAAGAGCAGGCCCAGCGCGCCCGAGCCGGTGAGCAGGCCCAGGGCGTTCCGCTCCGAATACCGCGCCGCGAGCATCACCGGCATGAGCAGGCCGCCCAAGGCGAGGATGGTCACGCCGCTCGCGCCGGTGAACGAGGTGAAGAACGTGCAGACCAGCGCCGTGACGATGGCCGGGCCGCCCCGGAGCGAGCCGAACAGCGCCTGGAACACCCCGACGAGCCGCTTCGACGCGCCGCTTTCCGCGAGGAGATAACCGGCCATCGTGAAGAGCGGGATGGTCGGCAGCGTGGCGTTCGTGACGAGCCGGTAGTGGTCGAGCGGAATGGAGGCGATGGGCAGGTCGTCGCCCCAGAAGAAGATCATGGCCGCACCACCGAGCGTCACAAAGATCGGCGCGCCCAGCACGGTCGCGACCAACAGCGTGGCAATGGCCGGCCAGACGAGCTTCGCCGGGTCAGTGGGCGGATGCGTCGCCAGCCACACCAGCAGGCCGCTGGCGACCAGCACGATCACCCTGCCCCACCACTCCCGCGACGAGTTCCACAGCAGCCGCCACGTCACCAGCGCGAAGCCGATCGGAGTGACTGTCTGAATCCACCAGATGGGCATGGTGCCGACGAGGAAGTTCCCGCTCTCCCGCTCCGTCTTCACAAACTCAATGCCGGCGACCGTGAGGAAAAATGTGACCGTCGTGGCCGCCGTGCCGCTGAAGAGCGCCGCCACGACCTTCCACTTGTCCGGCAGGATCGTCGGCAGCGCGGACATCGCGAGCAGCCGGCTGTCCCGCGCCGCGAGCGCGCCGCCCAGCATCCCGATGATGAGCGTGAAGTGCTGGACGATGGCCGTCGCCCCAGGAATGCCCGCCGAGAAGGCCTTGCGCAGGAACGCCTCCAGCAAAGGCAGCACCATCAATGCGACAAGCACGCTGCACAGCACCAGATTCTCGCCGTTCCGCAGCCAGGCGCGGGGGCCGGTCAATTCAGCTTGCTGGCTTGTTTCGGTGACTAGCGGAATGCTCATGCCTGCTTTACTGGTCGTGACTTCCGCCTTGGTCGGACAATTTTGTCCAGATTAAGCAGTAACTCCTGAAGCGAGCGGCAGAGTATTCTGAGGGAAACTTCTTCAGGAGATGCGCAATACGTTGCCCAAGGAGCATCGCCGCGCCTTGGACGTTTGGGTTTTGATTCGCACGCGAAATACTCCAGCCAGAAAATCTTACGGTTCTCACAAAGTCCAACACTCGCGCGCCATTCGCGATGACTGAACCAGTCCCGGATTATCAGAAGGGGTTCATCACCTAGAGGAAAACGCGGGTAACGCGGGATGTGAGAATTCGGATTCAAGAGCGAATAGGTGTCGCGAAGAACAAGCCACTCCGATTTGTCCACGGCAAGACCTCTATTGATTTTGATGGGGCGAGTCATTACGTCGTGCAGTGAGTCAAATCGCTAATTGCCTCACTCGTATGTCAGCCGCCTATTTCCCCGCCTTCGTCCGATACTCCTTCACCAGCTTCGCCACCTCGTCAAACATCTCAGCCGGCACCAGCTTGCCGCGGATGGTCGCGTAGGCTTCGTCCGTGAAGCGCACCCAGTCGGCGAGGTCCTCGGGCGTGGGCTTGGTGACTTTCAGGCCGCGCTTCACCATGGCGGCGACGGCTTCATCGCTCTCGGAACGGCCGCGGTCGCGGATTTGTTTGCCCGCCTCGGCGGCGGCGGCCAGCAGCGCCGGGCGCTTGTCGGCCGGCGTGGCGTCCCAGCTCTTCTTCAGCACGATGGTCGCGCCTACGAGCGGCACCCAGTTCAGCTCCAGCATGTGCGAGGCGGGGCCGTAGAACTGCCCGGCCAGTGCATAGATCGGCACGCTCGGCACCATGTCGAAAAGACCCGTCTGGAGCCCGGGCAGCACGTCCGTCTGCTCGGCAGGGACGGGGTTGACGCGCAGGGCGCGCATCACGTCGGCGGAGCGGGCGTCGCCAGACCAGACAAAGACCTTCATCTTGCGAAAGTCGTCAATGCGCTTGCCCGGCTGCTTGGAAAAGAAACGCACCCAGCCGAGATCGCCCCAGCACAGCACTTCAAAGCCCTTGTCGCGAAACTTCTTCTCCAGCCCGGGCCGGAGCTTCTCGAAGACGTAGTCGAACTCGTCGAGCGAGCGAAACATCATGGGCATGAACTGGAGCCCGCCGACGGAATCCTCGATCTGCGTGAGCCCGGGGACGGTGAGCATCGCCGCCTGAACCTGGCCGATGCGCATCCGGCGGACCATGTCCGCCTCGCCGCCCATCGTGCCATCGGTGAATAGCGTGAGCTGGACCTGGTCGCCCGTGGCCTTCTTCCAACTCTCCCCCATCTGCTGCAGGCTCTTGTGCGGCGAGGAGTCCTTCGGGGCGAGCGTGGCCAGCCGGATTTTGACCGGCGCGGCGGCCTGCAAGGAAGCGGCGGCGAGTGCCAGCGCGCACGTCAGCAGGCGCAATGACCAATGACCCATGGCCAATGACCAATCAATGCCCAAGCCCCAATGACCGGCCGGGTGCTGGTTGACCATTGGGAATTGGCCATTGGTAATTCCTTGGACATTGGGCATTGGACATTGGGCGTTCATCGTTTGTTCTCCGGCGGCAAGGCCGGCAATATCAAGTCGTCCATCCGCCCCAGCAGCCATCGGGCCCGGCGCTGCATGATCGTGTTGACCAGCCGCCATTCGGGACGGGTATCCACCCTAACCGCGAGCGCCTTTTCGAGCAATGCTTTGAACTCCACGGCGTTTTGCTGTTTCACGCAGACATTCTCCGCGAGCGAGACATACGGCCCGGCCTGGCCGCCGCCGCTCAGCTCCACCACCCGGGCAAAGTGCTGCCGCGCCTTTGCCACGCCGTCCGTCGTCGCCCCCGGTCGCGCCAGCTCGAAGGTGATGAGGAAAGAATGAATCGCCCCATGGTCAAATGACTCATCCAGCGCCAGCGCCCGGTCAATCAGCGCCGCCGCCAGCGGCAGATCGGCCACGGCGTCCGGACTGTCCTTGGACAGCGAGATGCCTGCGGCCCAGGACGCGGCGGTCCAGTAGAGCAGCGGCACATCGGCCTTCTTCGCGACCATGACCGCAGCGGCAGGATTGGCGCGCAACTGCTTCTCGAAGCCCGGATGACGCGCCTCCAGTCCCCGCAGCCCGTAAGTCCGTGCGCGCCCGTAGAGCCGCATGGCCCGCGCGTGCCCCGCGTTCGCGGCCGTGAGATCCTTCTCCTCCAACTCATCCGCCGGCTGGCCAACAAAGGCGAAGGCGTATTGGGTGAAGCCGCTGGCCAGCGCCTGCAGCAGCCCCCGGTGCTGCGGGGACTCAGCCAGCAGAGATTCCATCAGTTTGAGGCTGAACGGCGCGGCATCCCGCACCAGATCGGGGTCGTCGTCGGTGGCAAAGCTGCCGGTGCCATTGGAGAGCGCATCCCCAAGCTGGTTGATGGCCAGCCGCTTGACCGAGCAGCCCGTGGAGCCAGCCACGAGGCCCAGCAGGCCCGCCAGCACCAGGCCGCGCCCGAGCCGCAACCCCGCGAGCGGCCATGGCCGGTGGTGGAAAAGGCTTTTCATTCGCAAACTGCCCGGAAAATCAGTGCGGTTTTTTACACGCGCACCGTAGGTGAGGCAAAGCAATTTGGGTCACGATTCAGTGAAAGTGCGTCGGCACGCTCCGGGGAGCAGCGTCGAGCTGCCGCCCCTCCCAATGGCTTCGTTTCGTAATTTCCGTCCTCCGCATTTCGCGTCCATTCGTGGCTTCCTCGTCTCCAATGGCTTCGTTTTGTAAAGCACATCTCGTCCCAGCTCCCCTCTGCACCCGTCCCGTCTCTGCGGTGCAATAGAATCTGTTTTCACCGCGAGGCAGGACAGCCGCAGAGTAGCCAAGGCGACCCGGCGTCCCCAATGGCTTCGTTCGGCAAAATCTCCGCCCTCCGCATCCCTCCGCATCCCCTCCCATTCGTGTCTATTCGTGTCCATTCGTGGTTTCCCCCTTGAAATTTGAAATCTCCCATCTGAAATCGCTCATCACCCCACCCTGCCACCCCTTCCCTCCACCCCCAATGGCGCGGCGCAAATAAACCGCCTGCCCGTAGCGCCTGCCTCCGGCCGGCCGTGCCGCAAGCGTCCGCGCTTGCCCGGCGAGCGGGGACTGGGGGGCTGTGCGCAGGCTCGCCCGCTGCGTAGCCACCACCACCTCCCGGCTTGTCTCCCCGCGTCGGTCGCTTAATGTTCACTCGCGCCTCGCCGCGCTCACATGGCCATGCCATTCAAATTCGACCGCCCCCGAAGGCTGCCGACCTTTCACCCTATGAGACTCCTGCTCTGCCTCCTGTCCCTCGCCGCGCTGCCGCTCCTGGCCGCTGATTCGTCCGCCGACCCCGTCGCCCCGTGGACCAAGGGCGTCAAGCTCACCCCGGTGTCCACCGTGCCGGGCCGGCACACCATTCACAGCTATTACGTGGCGAACCCGGAAAGCCCGGACGGCAAGCACGTCTTGTTCTTCTCCTCCAAGCATCCCGCCGGCTACGTCGGCGAAGTGCGGATCATGGAACGCGCCACCGGCAAGGAAACCGTGCTCGCCGAGAATGTCCACACCGAGGACGCCCACCGGGCCGCTTGCCAGCAGTGGCTCTCCGGCGGCAAGCGCGTCGCCTTCCACGAAGTCGTCGAAAAGAAATGGCGCGTGGTGGTCGTGGATGTGGCGACGCTCGCGAAGACCGTCATCGCCGAGAACCGGCAGCTCGGCTTCGGCGAGCCTAGCGGCGACCTGCTGCCGCTCTATGGCTGCCACTGGAATCCCGGACCGCACCGCGATCTCGAGCTGTGGGACGCGAAGACCGGCAAGCTCACGCGCAGCGCGACCATTGCCGAAGTGGAGGCCAAGTATGGCGACTGGCTCAAAACCGAATTCGCTGGCAAGCCCTGCTCGATTTTCTTCCCGGTCATCAGCCCGGACACGAAGCGGGTGTTCTTCAAAATCGCCGCCGGCAATGGCGGAGACAACTTCATGTCCAAGGGCGCCAGCCAGCGGCAGGGCATCGTCTGCTACGACTTCGCGCAGGCCAAATGCATCTGGCAGCGCGGCAAATGGGGTCATCCCGCCTGGGAGCCGGACTCGCGCCACATCTTCGAGGTCGGGAACATCCGCATGGACACCAACCTCCCCGAGGTCAAATACACCAAGCTCAACGACGTGCCCAATCTGCGCGGCTCGCATCCCTCGATCAGTCCCGACGGCAAGCTGATGGTCACCGACGGCTACAGCGAGGCGGCGGGCGGCCCGCCGCTGGAATGGGGCATCATGGTGGCGGACATGAAGGGCGGGAAGTGGGTGCTTCTGCACAGCTTCGTGCAAAGCAAAGGTGCGATGTCCTGGCGGCGCAACGACCCCCACCCCGCCTTCAGCACGGACAACCGGCGCATCTATTACAATGTCAGCGACGGGGAATTTACCCGGCTGTTTGTGGCGGAGAGCGCCAAGCCCTGAAGGCACCGTCCCGAGACGGGCGAGGAATCGCATTCATTCGGACGGCAACCATGATTTAGGCATGAGCAACACGACTTTGGACCTGTTGATGTCGCGTGTGATTGATTGCTTGAGTGCCGCGTCGCTCAATGCGTTGGATGAAGTGCGCGCAACGCCGGAGGCGGAAGCGCGTGTCGCGTGGCTCGCAGAGCGCGCCAACGAAGGGCAACTCACCCCTGCCGAACGTGCCGAATACGAAACCTGTATTCTGTTCGCCAACTTCCTCGGTATCCTACAGTCCACGGCGCGCCGGGAACTGGCCACCGGATAATGGCTCGGCGGAGCGCACGCCGGCATTCCAACAGCGAACGCACTCGGCGTAGTAACAAGACCTGATTTTATGCCCGAACCCTTCAAACTCACCCGCCTCCCGTCGCTCAAGACCGTTGCTGACTTCCGCGCGCATTGCGCCGGCCTCGGCATTGACCTGCCCTGCGAGGACACCATCGCCGCTGGCAACTCACCGCTCGCCGAGCCGGTGCCAAACCTCACGGTCAACGGCAAACGCATCGGCAACCGCGTGGCCATCCATCCGATGGAGGGCTGGGACGGCACGACCACCGGCGGCTTGAGCGAGGAGATGCGCCGCCGCTGGCAGCGCTTCGGCGAGAGCGGCGCGAAGCTCATCTGCGGCGCGGAAGCCATGGCCGTGCGCCCGGACGGACGCGCGAATCCGAACCAGCTCATCATCATCGAGCAGAACAAGGCCGGGCTGGCGGAATTGATGGGGCTGCTGAAGCAGGCGCATCAGGAGCGCTACGGCACCACGGACGATCTGGTCATTGGCTTCCAACTCACGCACTCGGGCCGTTTCTGCAAGCCGAACGGAAAGACGGTCTATGAGCCCCGCGTCGCCTTCCGGCATCCCATCCTCGACCCAAAGTTCAAGGTCACCAGCGATGCGCAGGTCTTCACCGACGACGAGATTGAGCGGCTGATCCAGGACTACATCCGGGCCGCGCAGATCGCGTGGGACGTGGGCGCGGACTTCGTGGACCTCAAGCACTGCCACGGCTACCTGCTGCATGAATTCCTCGGCGCGCACACCCGGCCCGGCAAGTTCGGCGGCAGCTTTGAGAACCGCACGCGCATCCTGCGCGACATCATCGCCGGCATCCGCGCGAGCGGGAACCCGATTGAGTTCGCTGTGCGCCTCAGCACGTTCGACAAGGTGCCGCATCGCCCCGACCCCACTTTGTCCGTGCCCGGCAAGCTCGGTCCCGGCATTCCGGAGGATTTCAGCCGGTGCCTGCCCTACCGTTACGGCTTCGGCGTGAACCAGGGCGACCCGACGCAGATTGATCTCACCGAGACCTTCCAGTTCGTCGAGCTGTGCGCGCAGCTCGGCGTAAAGATTCTCAACACCACCGCCGGCTCGCCCTACTACACCCCGCACCTCCAGCGCCCCGCCGCCTACCCGCCCAGCGACGGCTACCAGCCGGCCTACGACCCGCTCATTGATTTGGAGCGGCAGGTGCAAGTGGTGAGGAAATTGAAGCAAAAGGTTGAAGGGTTGAAGAGTGGAAGAGTGGAAGAGGTGAAGGGCCAGCACCCTTCAACCCTTCAACCTTTTAACCCTTCAACTCCCGCCCCCGGCCCCATCCTGATCGCCTCCGGCCTCAGCTACCTCCAAGAATACCTCCCCCACGTCTCCCAATACCTCCTCCGCCACGGCTGGGCGGACATGGTGGGCATCGGCCGCGCCGTCTTGAGCTACCCGAACATGCTCGCAGACGCGGCGCAGAAGGGGGAGATCGAGAAGCGCCTCATCTGCCGCACCTTTAGCGACTGCACCACCGCCCCGCGCAATGGCCTCATCTCCGGCTGCTACCCGCTGGACAAGTATTACACCGCCAAGCCCGAGGCCGCGCAGTTGAAGGAGATCAAGAAGAAGGTGGGAGCGTGAACCGATTTCACACCATGCACTCAAGCTTCCTGCCCCTCGTCCTCCTGGGGATTTTCACGGCCATCACCGGCCTCCCCGCCGCCGAACCCCTCGAACACATCGCCTTCGGCTCCTGTCTGAACAAGACCGAGCACCCGGTGCTGGACCGCACGCTCACCCTGCCGATGGACCTGTTCGTCTTCCTCGGTGACAACATCTACGCAGACACGACGAACATGACGGTGATGCGCGCGAAGTATGACGCGCTCAAAGGCAGCACGTTCTTCCAAGGGCTGCGGAAGAAGACGCCCATCCTTGCCACTTGGGACGACCATGACTTCGGCGGCAACGACGCCGGGGCCACCTACCCGATGCGCCGCGAGTCGCAGCGCGAATTCTTCAACTGGCTGGACGAGCCGGTGGACTCCCCACGGCGGCGGCAGGAAGGGGTTTACGCGGCGCGCGTCTTCGGTCCGCCGGGCAAACGGGTGCAGGTCATCCTCCTGGACACGCGCTATTTCCGCAGCCCGCTCAAGCGCGGGGAGCACAACGCCGAGCCCAGCGGCGGTCCCTACGTGCCGGACGAAGATCCCACGAAGACCATGCTGGGCGAGGCGCAGTGGCAGTGGCTGGAGGGCGAGCTGCGCCAGCCGGCGGAACTGCGGCTGATCGCGTCGAGCATCCAGTTCGTCGCCGAATTCGCGGGTTGCGAGGCATGGGTGAACTTCCCGCGCGAGAAGCAGCGCTTTCTCGACCTCCTCCAGCGCACCCGGGCCAACGGCGTGTTCTTCGTCAGCGGCGACCGGCATTGGAGCGAGTTCTCGAAGCTGCCCGGCCCGCTCGGCTATCCGCTGTGGGACTTCACCTCCAGCGGCATGACCCAGCGCCACCCGCGCGGCACGCCCACGCCGAACAAATACCGCGCCGTGCCCAAGACCTTCCACGAGGCCAATGTCGGCCACCTGCGCGTGGACTGGTCACAGGCGGACCCGCAGCTCACCTTCCGCATCGTGGACGCGGAGGGCCAGACGCGGCTCGAGCAGGCGCTGCGCTTGAGCGAGCTGCAGCCAAAGACGCGTTAAAAGCCTGAACTCCGAAACTGAGGTGGCCAGAGCGACGAGGAGCGCGGCGTTTACGCCGCAGAAGGCTGCGACTGGAAATGTGCGCTCGAACCAGCCTTGGCGTGCTCCCGTTTCTGCGGCCTGAAGGCCGCGCTCCTCGCTACCGACGTTCGTCCGCTTTGGAATTCGGGCAACGCTGGCTTTGCCCTTGCCCGCGGGCGCGCTGACCGGTTTCATCCCGCGCATGAAACTGCGTCTGCGCTCGTTCCTGCAAGTTGTCGCCACCGCCTGCCTCGCCCCCGCCCTGCACGCGGCGGATTCCCGGCCCATCCGCGTTGCCTGCGTGGGCGACAGCATCACGTTTGGCGCGGGCGTGGAGATGCGTGAGAAGAACAACTATCCCAAGGTGCTCGGCGAACTGCTGGGCGCGGGCTATGAGACGCGCAACTTCGGTAAGAGCGGCGCGACGCTCCTGAAGCAGGGCGACCTGCCGTATTGGAAGACCAAGGAGTTCGAGGGCGCGACCGAATACAGCCCGGAGATCGTGGTCATCAAGCTCGGCACCAACGACTCGAAGCCGCAGAACTGGGACACGCACAAGGCCGAGTTCGAAGCGGACGCCCGGGCGCTGATCGCGCACTTCCAGGCGCTCCCGTCCAAGCCCAAGGTTTACGTCTGCCTCCCCGTGCCCGTGTATGAGACCAAGTGGGGCATCAACGAGCCCGTGGTGAAGGGCGAGGTCATCCCGGTCCTCCAGAAGGTGGCGAAGGAGCTGAAGCTGCCGACGATTGATCTCTACCGGGCCTTGAGCGGCAAGCCAGAGCTGTTCCCCGACAAGATCCACCCGAACGCCGCCGGGGCCAAGGTGATCGCCCAGACCGTGATGATCACGCTGGCGACGAAGTAGCCGCCAGCGGGGCGCGCGGCGTTCACGCCGCTTCAACGTGTGCCTGCCTTGGGGAAGGCCCGACTCCACGGGATTCAGACGCTGAAGCGGCATCAATCCCGCGCGCCGGAGCAACGGACTAGGCTTCCCAAACCACGCCCGTGCGTTATGCTTCGCGCCAGTCACCCTGGCCATGGCCCACGCAACCTTCAAAGTCGGCGACCTCACCGCCGTCATCGGCGACAACGCCGCGCATGAGCAGCATCGTGCCGGCTACAATGGTGTCTGGAGCCTCCTCCACACCACCGGCAGCGCGCGCAACCTCTTCGTGCCGGAGATTGCCGGGCTGAACCTGGAGCACGTTTTCAATGGTGAGGAACCCCCGGACTCCAAGACCTTCTTCGAACCGCGCAGCGCGCCCATGACCTTCCGGCAGGTTTCCGACACCGAAGCGGAACTGCATCAGCCGCCCCTCCCGACCTACCACGTCGAGAGCTGGACGCGCTTCAAGCTCGTCGCGCCGCACTATCTCGACATGAGCTTCCGCTGCGTGGCGCATCAGCATGTCTTCCCGCGCGGCTATCTGGGTCTCTTCTGGGCCAGCTACCTCCATGCGCCGCTGGACAAATCCATGTATTTCCTCGGCGGGCTGGACGGCCAGCCGCAGCCGCTGTGGTCGCAGCTCTGCACCCAGTTCCACAACCGGGACAGCACGGTGCGCCACCGTGCGGACAAGCTGGACCTCACCTTCGCGCCCGGCCGCGACACGCTGTTCAAGAGCCTCTCGCCCTTCCGCTTCGACCTGCCGCTCTTCTACGGCCATCACGACGGCCTGATGTGGCTGGTGATGTTTGACCGCACGGAGGGCCTCCGGTTCACGCACTCGCCGAGCGGCGGCGGGGCCAGCGCCGTCCTCAAGACCACGAATCCGGCGTGGGACTTTCAGTTCCTCGTCCCCAAGCCGGAGGTGATGCAGGAATACGGCTTCCGCGTCCGCACCGTCCTGCGGCCCCGCTGCTCGCGCGATGACGTGGTGGCAGAATACGAGCGATGGAAGCGCGGCGGCTGAGCCCGCGAAACACGCCAAACAGGCGAAAAGGAAGGTGCTGCATAGAACCATCCGAGGGGGGAGCGGACCGACGTGCCTAACCCTCGCCTGTTTCGCGGCTTGTCGCGTGTTTGGCGGGCACCAGGTCAAAATCAACGCCAGGCGCCACCCACGGAGGATTGCCTCACGGTATCTGCAATTGGAAAAACTGGCCGGCACTGCTCCGGGGCACGAAGACTTCACCGTCCGGGAAACGGCCGCTCACATTGGTCTGCGTGGTCAGCGCACCGACATTCGCCCCCCCGCGCAGCTCGTAGGCCTGGCCGGCGGCGCCCGGCCAGCTCAGCCGGAACAATTGTGAGTTCCAAACCGAGACGTCGAGCGCGAAGGGAAACGGCGAGTTTCTCTGCGCCGGGTCCGAGCCGATGGCCTGCTCCTTTGCGTTGGAGAAGCCGTCCCCGTCCGGATCGTCCAGCGGGCCCTGGGCGAGCGTGCCGAACTTCGCCATCTCCCAGTCATCATCCAGCCCGTCGTGGTCCGTGTCACGGATGGGCACGCCCTTCAGGATCAGGCTCACCGAGGTCACGTTGCCGGTGCCCGCCAATTCTTCGTCGCTGACCTGCACGGTCCAGGTGCCCGCCGTGCCCTCGAAGAAATGGTGGGTGCTGTAGTAGGTCCAGTCGGTCAGTTGGCTGCCAGGGGAGGCTGGGTTGAAGCGCTGGAGGATGCTGCGTGTGCCGGAGGGCGAGGTGAGGGTGATGCGCAGATCACCCCGGAACGGGTGGGTGGTCTGCACGCGCACCCCGACATGCTCGCAGATCATCTCATGGGTGACGGCGAACGGATAACGAGCCGCATCCAGCTCCAGCCGGGCGCTCAGGTTGGTGTTGCTTTGCGCCGTGATGGCCAGCACATCGCCGGCGGTCTGGCCGATGAAGAGGGACGGGATGCGCAGCACCTCGTTGGTCAGTTGCATGCTCACCAGGCCATCGCCCGCGTCATTGTAAACCACGGCGAACGCCGCCCCCGCATCCTGCGCGCGCTTGATCTTCTCCGCAAACGTCGCGCCACCGCGCTGGATGAGCGCCGCCTTCCCGGTCAGGTTGGTCGTCAACGTGTTGGTCGCCAGCCCCACGAACACCAGCGGCAGACTGGCGGTGGGGGCATCGGGCCGCAGATTTTCTCCCGGTGGGTCCGCGGGGTGCAGGCCCTCCTCCGGCATCAGCCCCGCCACCCGGTTCAAAGTAGGGGAGACTCCGAGACCTCCGGCCCGCAGCAGGAACCCGGCATCGGCAATCACTTGCACCGCGTTCGACACCAGCGTGACCGTGGTGGCCGGCGGGCGGTTGGACCACGCCAGTGCAAGGCGCACGGCCAGGCCGGTGTCCGGCACCCCATAGCCAAGGTTGTGGCTCACTAGGAGACCCGCCCCGTTGGTGGCCAGGTCACGGTCCGCCAAGTCGAAATGCCGGGACGACAGCGCGAGGAGTTGCTGCACATCGCGGATTGTGAGGTTCGGGTTCGCACCGAGCAGCAGCGCCGCCACGCCCGCGATTTGGGGCGCGGCGAAGGACGTGCCATGCGGGCTGAGCGAATTGTAGGCATAGTCGGCGGAGTCATCCAAATAGAAGATCCCGGCGTGGTAGCCGAAGGAGGAACCCGTGCGGTCCGTGGTCGGGGGGGCATCCATGCCGTCGTCACCCACGGCTCCGGCCACCAGGATGGACGCCCCCGGCGTGCTGTAGCTGGCCACGCGCCCCGTGATCCGTGCGCCCGCCGTCGTGATCACGCGCGGATCAGCCGTGTAGGCCTGGTCATTGGCGTTGGCGCCGGCCTCCCGGTTGTTCCCGGAGGCCCGGACCATGACCGTCCCCCGCCCGCCCCGGCCCAGGGTCAGCGCGTTGGACAGGCCGATCTCCACCACCTGGCTGACCGGGCTCAAGCCCGTGCCGCTGTTGAGCCAGCTATGGTTCTGCACGCCCACCGTGTCGGGCATGTATTGAAACATGGTGCCGAGGGCTTCCTCCGAGGCGGAGAGCATCTTCCAGCTCGCCAGGCCGGCCAGCGGAGCCACGCCGCTGATGCCGAGGCCGTTGTTGCCCCGGGCCACCGCATAGCCGGCCACGGCGGTGCCGTGATTGTCGAACTGGCCAAGCTGCGCCCCGTTGGTGTTGCTGTTGTCAAAGTTGTAGTGGGGCTGGCCGGCGGCAGGCGCGGCAAACTCGGGATGCGAGATCTGCACCCCCTCGTCCGCGATGGCGATCACCACGCCCGCCCCCTGCGAATACGCCCAGGCGGCGCGCGCGTTCAGGTCCACGCCTTGCGGCGCGCCGCTGATCCCGCGGTTCTCCAAATGCCACTGGTTGAGGATGAACCGGTCGTTGAAACGGGCCGCGTAGGCCGCGTTGGCCGCCATTGGAAAGCGTCGCACCGGATGGCAGGTCAGCACCTCCGGCAGGGTCGCCAGCCGCTCGGCTTCCCGCGCCGCCGTCCAGGCATCCGGGGCCTGGAGGATGAACCACTGCGGTGCCAGCGTGCGGTCCAGCGTGAGCGGCCGGTCGGCGATCACGCGTGTCACCTCGGCGCCTGCGGCCAGATGGAGCGCCACCCGGCTGGTCAGGTCCACGGTTTGACTCGCATCATCGCTCCGGCGGGCGGGCAGCTCACGCTGCAGCATCGCCGTGACCCGTGCGCCGGTGGGCAACTCGACCCGATAGGCCACCGGCTGGGGTTCGCGAAAGCGAAACTCTACAAACTCCGCCGCGCCGCACACAGTGGCGAAGAGGAGGAAAAATCCCCAGCAGGCGAGTTGTCGATGAACAGGCACCGCGTCTAAACCAACACGAAAAGGGCCCGCTCCGCGAGCCGAAAGTCCCGAGGAACGCTCAGGGTTTTCCCGGAGGCCGGGCCTGTGGTGCAAGACCGTGCCACGTGCTGAACGCCGCTCGGAACACGCAACACGGAACACGCAGCACGTCAACCACCTGTCAGGGTCGTCGAGGAGGATCGTCCGCACCACGCTCTCCCGCCAGCGTCCCCGATGGCCCTTGAGGTCCTGGCCTGCGCCGGCCGAGCCCAGCGGCGACGGCGCTTTCTGAGCGGACGGACGGGTAGTGAGTTTCCAAGCCCGTGCGGCGTTCTATTTTCCCAGCGTGATGGCGGCCGGATTGCGTCTGGAAGGTGCGGATGCTCGTGCGTCGCGGGGCGCTCGAAAGCGGTGTCGCCGCTGCGCTCTGCCACCGCACTCCAAGAGCCGGCGCGTGAGCGGCGAAACCTCCCGCCCCCGCCTACTTCTCAATCCGCAGGATGCGGTTGTTGTAGCTGTCGGTGATGTAGAGCGTGCCGTCGCTGTGGACGGTCACGCCGTGCGGACGCGCCAGTTCGCATTCCAGCGGCGAGCCGCCGACCGCTCCCCTGCCCATCTTCCCGGTGCCGGCCACCCGGGTCAGCTTGCCATCCTTGGGCGTGTATTTGCGGATGAGGTTGCTCTCGGCATCGGCGATGATCACATTGTCCTCGAGGTCCACGCAGAGGTGCTTCGGCCCGTTCATCGTGGCTTCCAGCGCGGGTCCGCCATCGCCGATGCCGCCCTTTTTGCCGCTCGCGTTGACCACGGTCTTGATCTTCCCGTCCGGCGAGACCACGCGCAGCGCATTGCCGCCGCGTTCGAGGATGTAGAGGTTGCCCTTGCGGTCCGCCACCACCGCGCGGGGGTCGGAGAGCGGTGCTTCAGTGGCCACGGCCCCGTCTTCGGGGCGGCCTTTTTTGCCATTGCCGGCCACTACCCTGGCCTTGCAGGTGGCGAGATCGAGTTCGTGAATGCGCGTGAGGTCGGCGATGTGGAGCTTCTTGCCGGCGGGGTCCAGGCTGATGCAGTAAGGCCCGCTGCTTTTCGCCTTCTCGGCGGGGACGTCGTAGCCCGCGAGGCTGGTGACGGTGCCGGACTTCAGGTCCACCTTGCGCACGCGCCCGCCCCAGGTGTCGCCGATGAGCACGTTGCCGTCCGGCAGCACGGCGAGATTGTGCGGGCCGTTGAACTCCGCCTGCAGGGCCGGGCCGCCGTCGCCCGTCATGGCCGCCTTGCCGCTGCCGGCAATGTGCGTGAGCACGCCTTTCGCATCCACCTTGAGCAGCCGGTTGCCGGCGGCCATCTCGATGATGAAGAGATTCCCTGCGCGGTCGAACTCCACGCCGAAGGGTTCCTTGAGCTTCGCCTCCAGGGCTGGGACGCCGACGGCGTCCTTGGTCCCGCCGGCCACCAGCACGATTTTCTCGGCGCGCAGCGGCAGGGCGGCCAGCAGCGCCGCCGCGAGAAAGGTCAGACGATGTTTCATGGTGGGCGGATTTCTACGGTGTGGGAGCGGCGGCGGCGAGGGGAAACGCACGGCGAAGCCGCTGAAATTTCCGTTGCGCGCGGCGAGAGCTTGGGCGCAAAGTGCCGCAGCTTAGAACAGGCGCTGCCCTACCGCCCCGCTCGCCCCGGAATCCTTATGAAGCTGGAAAAGAAAACGACCCGTCGTGCCCTGAAAACGCCGACGCTTGCCAAATCCACCGTGCCTCCCGTCGCCGCGGCCGCCAAACCGCCGCTGGAAGCCCCCGCTCCCGCTCCTGCCAAGGCCAAGCGCGTCGCCCGGACCGCCACCGAGTCCAAGCCCCAGGCCGCCGCCAAGCCCGAGCTGGCCACCAAGGTCAAACGCCCCGCGCGCGTCCCCGCCACGGCGATGAAATCCAAGCGCCCCGCTGCGCCGCGCAAGGTCCGCAAGCCCAAGCTGGAAATCCCGGCCATCCTGCTTGCCGGTGACACCGCCGCGCAGGCCGCTGTGAGCGGTCCCGGCCAGCGTTACGCGCTCGGCCCCGGCAAGCCCGCCGCCCACGCCAGCCCGGTCGAGGAACGCGGCGAACTGCCCGAGTCCTACGGCACCGCCCGCCTCTGGCTCACCGCCCGCGACCCGCAGTGGCTCTACGCCCACTGGGATCTCAGCCCCGCGCAGCAGCGCCAATACAATGACGCATCGGACGATGGCCACCTGATCGTCCGCGTCTTCGAGAAGGAAGTCCTCGGCGAGCCGCTCGTCACGCAGCACGTTCATCCCGAATCCAAGCACTGGTTCCTCCACGTCGGCCGCGGCGGCACGAAGTTCGTGGCGCAGCTCGGCTACTCCGACAAGCAGGAACGGTGGCAGACCGTCGCCGTCTCCGGGGCCACCATGACCCCGCCCGAAGCGGTGTCCGAGGACACCACCGCGGAATTCGCCACGCTGCCGGTCGAGGTGCCCTTCGATCAGCTCGTCGAGATGGTCAAGACCGTCGTGAGCCAGCATGTGCCTTTGATCGAGGCGCTGTCGCAATTGCGCGAGGAAGGCCACCCGAATCTGCCCACGGCCGATACGTTTGCCCCGCCGCCGGCCGCCTTGGACGTGGCCCCAGCGACGCCCTCGGCTCCGAGCAGCGTGCCCGAAGTCGCTTCGACTGCGCCCACTCCGTCCCCTGCCACCGCGCCGGCTCCAGCCCGCTCCTCGGCCCGCTCGGCCGGCCCCGTGGCCCGCGTCTCGCCTGCCCTGACGGCTGGTCCCGCCCCCGTCCCGCGCTGGACCCCCGCGCAGGCCAAGGCGCTGGCGGAAGTCGTCACCATGGACGAAGTGCGCCGCGTGTGGATCGGCTCGCTGGAGATCACCGAACTGGTCCGCCGTCAGCTTGTGAAGCAGCTCTCCGAGGAATCAGCGGCGCAGCTCGCCGCCGGTCAGGGCTCGCTCGGGCTGGGTTCGCCCGGCAGTCCGTTTGGCGGGCTGGGCGCGTTGGGCAGCCTGCCCGGCCCCATCCCTGGCGCGGGCGCGGGCGGTGAGAAGGCGTCTGGCTTCTGGTTCAACGTGAACGCCGAACTCATCATCTACGGAGCCACCGAGCCGGACGCCACCGTGAGCATCGGCGGACGCCAGATTCGCCTGCGGCCCGACGGCACCTTCAGTTACCGCTTCGCCCTGCCCGACGGCTCGTTTGAACTGCCCGCCATCGCCACGTCCGCCGCCGGCGACGACTCCCGCGCGGCGGCCCTGAGCTTCCGTCGCCACACCGCCTATCACGGCCAGGTCGGCGCGCACCCGCAGGATAAAAGCCTCAAGCTGCCCAAGCCCGAAAGCGTGGCCTGAGGATGGCGTCGGAGCGCGGGTCTGTGGCCCGCAGCAACTTCCGACCTCCCGTTTCGCCGGCAGGCACGGACAGCAACGACCGATGGTGGCGGCTGCGGGTCACAGACTCGCGCGCCGGAAATGCGCGAATGCGTCTCCGCGTTGATTTCCTCTTTCCGCGCGCCGGGGTTTCCCGCAAGCTCCCGGCTGTCGTCAGCGACAGCCGATGCGCTTGTTTGCCAGAATTGCCCAACTGATTCGTGGTCGCCGCCAGCAGCAGGCGCAGCAGACCAAGCGCGCGTATCTTCTCAGTCTCTACATGGGCGAGGCCAACGGCAGCGAAGGCCCCGACCGCGCCTTCCGTCCCAACCGCCAGCGCCAGCACGGCAAAGGGGTGAAGGGGCAGAACAACATCTGATTCTGAACGGAGCGGTTGCTCGTCCAAGGGGCCGTTGATTTAGCTGCGAAAGGGCGCGGAGGACGCAAGTAAAACCAGTGGCACTGGATGTAAGTCAGATGCGCTCTTGCACTCTTTCGAAACCGTTCAGGATTTTCTCCGTCCCGGTTTGATTTCACGGCTAGCGCCCGCCCAGCAGCGCCTCCGCATGCTTGCGCGCAGCCTCACCCTGGCCGCCAAGCATCCGAGCCAGTTCTTCCACCCGCTGCTTGCGGTTGAGGGGCTGGATGTCCGAGAGCGTGCGGCCGTCGCGAACCTGCTTGGTGACGACGAAGTGCGTGTCCGCCGCCGCTGCGACGGGTGCGAGGTGGGTGATGCACAGCACCTGCCGCGCGCGGGCGATCTGCCGCATCTTGTCGCCAACCGCATTGGCCGTCTCGCCGCCGACGTTCGCATCCACCTCGTCGAAGACCAGCACAGGGATCTCGTCTTCCGCCGCGAGCACGGTTTTGAGCGCGAGCATCACGCGCGCCATTTCACCGCTGGAGGCGATGGCGCGGAGCGGGCGGGCGGGCTCGCCGGGGTTTGGGGCGAACTGGTATTCCACGGTGTCGAGGCCGACAGATTTGAGATTGCCGATAGCCGATAGCCGATTGCCGGTGAGTTCGACACTGGTAAGCGTCACGCCAAACTCACTCTGCTGGAAGCCCAGGTCCTGCAACTGCCGCGTGGCGGCCTTGGTGAGCTTGGGGATCACCTTTCGCCGGGCGGCGGTCAGGTCGCCGCCGACGCGGGCCAGTTCGGCGTCGAGCTTGGCCAGGGCATCGTTCAAGCGTGCCAGCTCAGCGTCACGCTGTTCGAGGCTCTGGAGTCTGGCCTTCGCCTCGGAGCCGAAGGCAATGACCTCGGCCAGCGAGCCGCCATACTTGCGCTTGAGCGAGTGGATCAGGTTCAGCCGCTCCTCCAAGTGGGCAAGACGGGCGGGGTCGAGTTCCACGCGGTCGGCATAGCGGGAGAGGTCGGCCTGAAGGTCCCGCAAAGACCCCATGGCCTGCTCGTGCGTGTCGGCGAAGGTCTTGGTGGCGGCGTCCACGCGCTGAAGGTCCTGCAATGTGCGGCCGAGCGCACCCAGTTGGTTGAACAGCGAAGTCTCCTCGCCATCCAGCGCGCCGAAGGCCGCCTGGGAAAGTTCGAGCAGCCGTGCGGCGTTGCTGGTGCGGTGGTGCTCGGCTTCGACCTCCGCCTCCTCATCAGGCTTGAGCCGGGCGGCGGTGATCTCCTGCACTTGGTGGCGGAGCAGGTCGAGCTGTTGGACGTAGGTCTGCTCATCCACGATGAGCGCGGCCTTCGCCTCCTCCAGTGCGGTGCGGCGGCGGACGAGTTCGGCAAAGGCGGCAACCTGCGTTTGCAGTCCACCAAAGGCATCGAGGATCGCGAGCTGCTTCGCCGGGTGGAGCAGCGACTGGTGGTCATGCGGGCCGTGCATGTCCACGAGGCCCTCGCCAATCGCGGCCAGCGTGGCGAGGGTGGTGGGCGAGCCGTTGACGAACTGACGGTTGGCCCCGGCGGCGGTGAAGATGCGCTTGAGGACGAGTTGGTTTTCCTCGCACGGTTCCAGGCCGTTCTCCTCCAGCAGCGAAGCCAGCGCTCCACGCAGCTTGGCCACGTCGAAGGCCGCCTCGACCGCGCAACTGTCCGCGCCCGCGCGGATGAGCGTGCGGTCCGCCCGCTCGCCGAGGACGAGGTTAAGCGCGCCGATAATGATGGACTTGCCCGCGCCGGTCTCGCCCGTGATGACGTTGCAGCCCGGGCGCAGTTCGAGCGTCAGGTCGGCCACGAGGGCGAGGTTCTTGATGCGCAGGGTGGTCAGCATCGTGCGGCGGCGGAATCATTCCGGCGGATGGCACGGGGGCAAGGAATTTCTAGGTGGAGCGGTGAATGTTTTGTGCGGAGCCTCCCGGCGACCGCGCCCCCGGGCGCGGCTGTGTCCCGCTCGGCGCGGGACCAGCCGCAGCAATGTCCCATCATCGCGCGGCGTTGGAATTCCTCGGTCCGCTCCAGCAAGGCGAAGACGAGCCGGCGAGGACGCCGGCGACACGGCCCGCGGGACGCGGGCGCTACGTAGCGCCGGCCTCCGGCCGGCCGTGCCGCAAGCGTCCTCGCTTGCCCGGCGGCACGAGGTCAGGGACAGGGTCGAGATTTGCTCCGCACTGAGTCCGCTTCAGTCGCCGTCTTGTAATCCTCCGAATTAGATGTTGAAGTCTCCCGGCGCAGGCTGGCCATGGGTTCTTAGTGTGGAGTGACGGCCATTCCGTGGCGGAATTGAAGCTTGACGGTCATTTTAGACGCCCCTAACTTGCGCCCGGTAAAACGAGATGCTGGTTCGCCAGCGTGTGAAGTCGGAAATTATTCCGGCTTTTTTTTGCCCCTGATAGGGCGCAGGCACGGGTCGAATTATGAACGCCGATTTTCTAGCTATCTTGGAATTCTGGGAACGCGAAAAGGGCATCAGCAAGGATGTCCTTGTTGCGGCTGTCCAGGAGGCGCTGATCTCGGCTGCCAAGAAGGCGGTCGGCCCGGCCCGCGAACTGCGCTGCCTGATTGACCCCAAGACCGGTGACATCAAGGCGTTCGCCAAGCTCATCGTCACGGACAAGGTCGTTTCCAAACACGATCAAATCTCGCTCACCGAGGCCCGCCGGAAGAAGGCGGACAGCCAGATCGGCGAGGAGATGGAGGTCGAGGTGACCCCCACCGGCTTCGGGCGCATCGCCGCCCAATACGCCAAGCAGGCCCTGCTCTCGCAGGTGCGCCGGGCGGAAAAAGCCCTGATTTTTGACGAATTCAAGGACCGCGTGGGTGACATCGTCAGCGGGACGGTGCGCCGTTTCGAGCGGTCGGACGTCATCATGGACCTCGGACGTTACGAGGCCCTGCTGCCGAACCGCGAGCGCGTCCCGACCGAGGAATACCAGGTCGGCGAACGCATCCGCTGCTACGTCAAGGCGGTCGAGAACGGCCCGCACGGACCGGAAATCATCCTCAGCCGCGCCGCGCCGGAGTTTGTCCTCAAGCTGTTCAAGCTCGAGGTCTCCGAAATTTCCAACGGCACGGTCGAGGTCAAGGGTGTCGCCCGGGAGCCCGGTTTCCGCACAAAGCTCGCCGTTTACTCCCGTGACTCGAAGGTGGATCCCGTCGGGGCGTGCGTCGGTCTCCGTGGTCAGCGCGTGAAGAACATTGTGCGCGAGCTGAACAACGAGAAGATGGACATCATCAAGTGGGATCCGAACATCAAGACGTATCTCACGAACGCCCTCGCGCCGGCGGTGCTCAAGTCCATGACCGTGGACGAGACGAACCATGCGGTGAAGATCCTGGTGGACGAGAGCCAGCTCTCCCTCGCCATCGGCAAGCGCGGCCAGAACGCCCGCCTCGCCTCCCGGCTGACCGGCTGGGCCGTGAACATTGATGCCGAGGCCGTGGCCAACATCGGCATCGGGGACAAGATCCAGCACGCGATTGATGCCTTTGCCGCCGTGCCGGGCGTGTCCCGTGAGATGGCCGAGGCGCTGGTGAACACCGGCTTCCATGCCCTGGAGGACGTGGTGACCCAGGCGGCCGAAAGTGATTTGAAGGAAATTCCGCAGATTGGCGAGCAAGCCGGCGCAGTGCTGGCCGCCATCACAGAAGCGGCCAAAGCCGGCTCGCTGGCCAGCGCGCTGGAGTAGTTCGGTTTTTGAGCGCGCCCGCGAGGTCCACCTCCCGGGCGCGCAAGCATATATGCCCGTTCGCATTTACGACATCGCCAAGAAGCTCGGCATCGAGAGCAAGCAGGTGCTCGCCGTCGCCAAGGAATTGGGCATCAAGGAAGCCAAGGTTCCCTCCAGCTCGCTGGACAAGATCACCGCCGAGTTTCTCGAGGAGAAGCTGGGCCCGATGAAGCCCGCCGAGCCCGCGCCGGCCCCCTTCGTCGAGGCGCCCATTCTCATCATCAAGGCACCCGAGCCCGAGCCGCCGCCGCCCGAGCCCGAGCCGGAGCCCGAGCCGCCCGTCGAGGAACCGGTCTTCTCCGCCCCCAGCCCCGCTGTCGCAGAGGCACCCGCGTCCGTGCCCGTAGTCGCCGCCCCGCCGGTGACCGAGCCGGCCTCCGCGCCCCACGTCCCAGCGCCGTCGCCCGCTCCGGTGCCAGTCGCTGCCGTGCCGGTTGCCCCAGCTTCTCCCGTGGCCCCCGCCGCGCCGCCCACGCCGCCGCCCCCCGCCGAACCGCCCAAGCCTCAGACCGGTGCCTTGGTGGGGCGCGTGGATCTCTCCAAATTTGCCGTCCGCCGCGAACCCGCCCGCGAGGAGCGCCGTGCGCCCCAGCCCGATCCACGGGGTCGTGGTCCGGCGGGTCCGCCGCAGACCGGTGGCCGTCCAGGCGACAATCGTGGCTACCAAGGTGGCCGTCCCGGCTATGGCCAGCAGCGCAACCCGGCGCCGCCGCCGCCCCCGCCCAAGCCCGCCGACCCGCGCCTCGCGCTCCCGTCCTCGGCGACAGTCATCACGATGAAGCCGCCCATCGTGGTCCGCGATCTCGCGGAGCAGATGAAGCGCAAGCCCTTCCAGCTCATCGCCGACCTGATGCAGATGGGCATCTTCGCCAACGTCAACCAGGCCGTTGACGAGCCGATCGCCATCAAGCTCTGCGCCAAGCACGGCTTCAAGTTCGAGGTCGAGAAGCGCGCCAAGGGTGAAGGCCAGGTCCACGCCGCTCCCAAGAAGGTCGAAGCCGATCCCGTGGACGACAAACCCGAGGATCTCAAGCCCCGGCCGCCCGTCGTCACCATCATGGGCCACGTGGACCACGGCAAAACCTCGCTCTTGGACGTCATCCGCAAGGCGAACGTGGCCGCTGGCGAGTCCGGCGGCATCACGCAGCACATTGGCGCCTACACCATCACCGTCCCCCACCCGGAAAAGAAGGGCGAGATGGCCCAGATCACCTTCCTCGACACCCCGGGTCACGCGGCCTTCTCGGCCATGCGGGCGCGCGGTGCAAACGTCACCGACCTAGTCGTCCTGGTCGTCGCCGCCAATGACGGCGTCATGCCGCAGACGCTCGAAGCACTCTCCCACGCCCAGGCGGCGAAAGTCCCCATCCTGGTCGCCGTGAACAAGTGCGACCACCCGAACGCCAACCCCACGCGCGTCCGCCAGCAGCTTCAGGAAAAGGGCCTCCAACCCGACGAATGGGGCGGCACGACGCTCTTCGTGGACTGCTCCGCGCTCACCAAGCTGGGCATTGACAAGCTCCTGGAGATGATCGTCTTCCAGGCCGACCTGCAGGAACTCAAGGCCAACCCCAACCGCAAGGCCAAGGGCAACGTCATCGAGTCCGGCCTCCAAGCCGGCGGCCCCACCGCCACCGTCCTCGTCCGCAAGGGCACGCTCAAGCTGGGCGATGTCATCCTGTGCGGCTCGCATTACGGCCGCGTCCGCGCCCTCATCAACGAAGAGGGCGAGCGTCTCAAGGAAGCCACCCCGTCCGTTGCCGTGCGCGTGCTCGGCCTGAATGGCGTTCCCGAGGCTGGCTTGGAATTCGTCGTCGTCGAGAACGAGCGCGCCGCCCGCGACATCGCGGAGGAGCGTGCCCTGGCCGACAAGGCCGCCGAGGCCGAGGAGCGCCAGCCGCGCGTCACCTTGGAAAACCTCTTCGCCAAGATCGCCGAGAACCAGCAGCTCTCGCTCAAGGTCGTCGTCAAGGCGGACACGCAGGGTTCCGTCGAGGCCATCGTCGAGGCGCTCAAGAAGATCGAGACCAACAAGGTCTCGCTCGAAATCGTCCACCACGCCGTCGGCACCGTCACCGAGTCGGATGTGGACCTCGCCGGCGCGTCGAAGTGCGTCGTCCTGGGCTTCCACACCCGCATTGACTCCGGCGCGAACGAGAAGGCCAAGCAGTTCGGGGTGCAGATCAAGCTCTACGCCATCATCTACGAGTTGATTGACGAGGTGAAGGAAGCCATGGCCGGCCTGCTGCCGCCCGTGCTCAAGGATGTCGTCGTCGGCAGCGCCGAAGTCCGCCAGATCTTCGAGCTGTCCAAGGGCGGCGCCGTCGCCGGCTGCTCCGTCACCATGGGCCGCATCGTCAAGGGCAAGGTCCGCCTCATGCGCAAGAAGAACCTGGTTTACGAGGGTGTCACCCTCTCGCTGCGCCGCTTCCAGGACGAGGTCAACGAAGTCCGCTCCGGCCTCGAATGCGGCATCCGCATTGACGGCTTCAACGAATTCCAGATCGGCGACGCCATCGAGTGCTACGCCGTCGAGAAGGTGAAGCAGGCGCTGTAAGCCTGTTTCTGGCCATGAACACGAAGGCTCACGGCAGCGTGGTGCGTGGCGCGTGGTGCGTGAATCCGCACGGACGCGCCGGCTTGGTTTCACACCCCACGCTCCACGTCCCACGTCACCCATGAAAGTCCGACTTGAACGCGTCCGCGAGATGCTCAAGCGCACGCTGGGCGAGATCATCCGCCGGGACTTCCCGCCCGGCGACATCGGCCTCATCACCGTGGCCGATGTCACCGTCACGCCTGACCTGAAGGAGGCCCAGGTCTATATCGGGGTGGTCGGCAAGGCGGACGCCAAGAAGCGCGCCATGAACCAGCTCAACAGCAAGCGCGGCGAGATCCAATACGAGCTGGGCCGCTCCATCGTCCTCCGCTACACCCCCAAGATCGAGTTCCACCTCGACGAAAGCGTCGAGCGCGGCAACCGCATCCTCACCATCCTCGAAGAACTCGAGAAGCAGGATGCCCCGAAATGAACGCTGCTATCCTGAGCACGAGCCGCTTCTCCTCCCTCGCCCCCATCGGGGGAAAGGGTTGGGGTGAGGGGGCGGGCCGCTTGCGCATTGGCGGTGTCGTTCCCCCTTCCAGCCACCAGCATCCGGCATCCGGCATCCAGTCCTCGTGACCGGCTACACGCACATCCTCGACGAGATCCTCGACGGCATCCGCCGGGCGAAGACCATCTGCGTGGTCGGCCATGTGCGTCCCGACGGCGACTGCATCGGTTCGCAGGTCGGGCTGGCGCTCGCGCTCCAGAGCCAGGGCAAGGACGTCACGGTCTGGAACCAGGACGCGGTGCCGCAGAAGCTCCGCTTCATGGTGCCCAACGGGTTCGTGAAGAAGCCCGAGGGCGGTCATACTTTCGACCTCGTGATCGCGACCGATTGCGCCAGCTTCGAGCGCCTTGGCACTGCGGAGAAGGCCATCGCCCCGGACGCTGCCTTCATCAACATTGACCACCACGAGAGCAACACCCGTTACGCGAAGCTCAACTGGGTTTCCGCCCGGGTGCCGGCGACCGGTGAGCTGATTTACGAACTGCTCAAGCACGCCGGCTGGCCCGTCACGCCCGCGATTGCCGACTGTCTGTTCACCGCGATCTCGACGGACACCGGCAGCTTCGGCTATCCGAGCACCACGCCCGGCACCTACCACGTCGCCGCCGACCTTGTGCGTCACGGAGCGAACCTCGCGCGCGTGTGCAACGAGGTCTATCAGAGCTACCCGATGTCGCGCGCCAAGCTGCTGCGCCACGTCTTCAACAGCTTCCGCACCACGCACGACGACCGGATCGCGTGGTTCTGGCTCCGCAAGCGCGACTACACCCGCACCGGCGCGGACACCAACGACAGCGAGGGCCTCATTGATCACATCCGCGACATCGAGCCGGTGGTCGTCGCGTGTGTTTTCGAGGAAGTGGAGCCGGAACTGACGCGCATCAGCCTCCGTTCCAAGAGCGAGCGCGTGAATGTGAACGAGATCGCCGGCAAGTTCGGCGGGGGCGGCCACGCCGCCGCCGCCGGGGCGCGCATCCCCGGCAAGCCGCTCTCCGTCCAGCGGAAGGTCATTGCCGCCATCAAAAAAGCCCTGAACGCCGCGCAGTAAGCGGCGTTGCTTTCCCAGTCTGATTTCTCATGCTCCAGTTTGATTCCCTTGACGGCGCCCTCCTCGTGGACAAGCCCGCCGGCTGCACCTCGCACGACGTGGTGGACCGCATCCGCCGCAAGTTCGGCATCAAGAAGGTCGGCCATTGCGGCACGCTCGATCCCAACGCCACCGGCCTGCTCATCATCGTGCTCGGCCGCGGCACCAAGCTTTCCGAGAAACTGATGACCGATGACAAGGTCTATGAGGGCGACATCAAGTTCGGCGAGGCCACGGACAGCTACGACATTGACGGCGTGGTAACCAGCACCAACCCGGTGCCCCCGCTCACGCTGGAGCAGTTGAACGAGGCGGCCGCGACCTTCATCGGTGACCTCCAGCAGATTCCGCCGATGGTTTCTGCGAAGAAGCAGGGCGGCGTGCCGCTTTACAAGCTCGCGCGCAAGGGCATCGAAGTCGTGCGCGAGCCGCGCCTCGTCCACATCTACAACTACCGTTTCACCGCCTACGCCGAGCCGCTGGCGAAGTTCCGCGTCGCCTGCACCAAGGGCACCTACGTCCGCTCCCTCGCGCACGATCTCGGCGCCAAGCTCGGCTGCGGCGCGCACCTGGCCACCCTCCGCCGCGTCACCTCCGGCAAGTGGGACGTGGCTGACGCCCTCACACTCGATGCCATCCTGGCGCTCCCGCTGGGCGAGCTGGAGAAGCGCGTGATCCCCTTCCTGCAACTGGCGAGGTGAGATTTCGAGTTGAAGGGTTGAAACGTTGAAGGGTTGAAGGGATGAAAAGCATATGAGCGCCCGACACCGAAGCCGCTTCATCCTTTCAACTCTTTAACCCTTCAACCCTTAACCCCCGCCACCGGCCCCGCCATGTGCGTCATCCACCAAGCCGCCGAATTGCTGGCCGCAGGCCGCAAGGTCTGCGTGGCCATCGGCGTGTTCGACGGCGTGCATCTCGGCCATCAGCAGGTCATCCGGCAGACGCTCGCGGACGCCCGCCAGCACGAGGGCATCCCGGTCGTCATCACCTTCGACCGCCATCCAAACGCCGTCGTCGCGCCTGACCGCGTGCCGTCCATGCTTTACTCGCTGCCGCAAAAGCTCCGCGCCATCGAATCGCTCGGCGTGGCGAACACGCTGCTGATCCAGTTCGACCGCGCCTTCAGCGAGCAGACGGGCGAGCAGTTCATCCGCAGTCTCGCGCGTGACTTTGGCCACCTGCACAGCGTGTGTGTTGGCAGTGAGTTCACCTTTGGCCACAAGCGCAGCGGGAATGTCGCGCTGCTGAAGCAGCTTGGCGCGGAACTCAAGTTCACCGTCCATGGCTTGGCCGCCGTGTCGCTCGATGGCGAGCCGGTCAGCAGCACGCGCATTCGTGAAACCGTCCGGACCGGCGATCTCGATGCCGCCAGCCAGATGCTGGGCCGCGAGTATGCCATCGCAGGCAGCGTGATTCGTGGCGATCAGGTCGGCCGCCAGCTCGGCTTCCCCACCGCGAACCTGGACGTGACCGGCCTCGTGCTGCCGCCCAACGGCGTCTATGCCGTGCATGTCCGCGTGGCAGGACAGGAGCATCGCGGCGCGCTGAACCTCGGCCTCCGCCCCACCCTCGCCAGCCCCACGCCGCGCCTGCAATGCGAGGTCCACCTCCTTGATTTCGCGGCGGACATTTACGGTGCCGAACTCGAACTCAGTTTCGTTGCCAAGCTCCGTGACGAACAGAAGTTCCCCTCGCTCGACGCGCTCAAGGCCCAGATCGCACGGGATGTGGTAGCGGCGCGCTCCCTCTTCTCCACGTAGGAGACGACGTGAGGAGTCTCTGATCAAATCGGAGGCGATGTGAAAATGCGGGTGAACCTGCGAGACGGGATCTTCCATCCCTTTGAGAAGCCCCAAAGGGGTGTCCTATCCCAGCCCAGGGCAACGCCCTGGGTGTGTCCACAGATTGATCTCAGCCCCGAAGGGGCGACCCAAAAGTTGGTGTGCCAGTTGATCGCCCCTTCGGGGCTTTGCGGTTTCCTTTGGGAGTTCCCAGGGCGTTGCCCTGGGCTGGGATAGGTCAGGCCGTTGGCCTTCAGCTTTAGGGTTCAGGTTGAATAATCCCTCCCCGGTGCGAATCTCCCCTTCGCTCATTCCTCACATGAAACCACGCTCTCCCCGCCTTGGCCGCCGTGAATTCCTGCAAGCTTCCGCCGCCGGTGCCGCCGCCCTCGCGGTCAGCGATGGCCACGCCCAGCAAAAAGCCCAATCCACCACCGCGCGCAACCGTTCCCTCATCGCGACCGAAAACGCCAAGCCCGGTGCGATCGACTGGCAGCTCACCCGCGTGCGGCTGGAAAAGAACCTCGCCTTCCGCGCGCCCGCCATCGAGGGCTACTGCTCGAAGCAGAGCGTGAAGGCCGGCGAGACCCTCGACTTCATGGTCAGCGTGAACCCCGACGCAAAGTTCCACTTCGAGGTCTTCCGCACCGGCTACTACGGCGGTCGCGGTGCGCGGCTGATGATGACGGAAGGCCCGATCCCCTGCACGAAGCAGCCCGACCCGACCATGGGTGAGAACCGGCTGCACGAGTGCAAATGGGCGCCGGTGGTCTCCTTCAAGATCCCTGCCGACTGGACCAGTGGCGTCTATCTCGCCCGGCTCACGACCGTGCCGGACAAGGCCACCGAGCCTTACTGGCAGACCTACGTTGTCTTCATCGTCCGTGACGACCGGCCGGCGGATTTCCTCTTCCAGTGCAGCGACAACACCTGGCAGGCCTACAACCGCTGGCCCAACGACTTCTCGCTCTACACCGACCCGCGCGGCGCACACGCCGTCGGCACGCAGGTGAGCTTCGACCGGCCCTACGCCAAGTATGCGCAGATCTACGAGCACCCGCTCTCCATCGGGTCCGGCGAGTATCTCCTGTGGGAATTTCCGCTCGCCTACTGGATGGAACAGCACGGCTACGATGTCACCTATTGCTCGAACAGCGACTGCCTCGACGCCGCGCAGATCACCCGCTGCAAGACCTTCCTCAGCGTGGGCCACGACGAGTATTGGGACACGCGGCAATACGACGCCGTGAAATCCGCCATCAACTCCGGCACCCATGCCCTGTGGCTCTCGGGCAACTCCGTCTTCGGCGTCACGCCGTTCCAGCCCTCGTCCACCGGCCAGCCCAAGCGCATCCTCCAGCGCACCGGCATCTATGCGGGCCTGACGGATGCGGAGATACAAGCCTCCATCAATGTCTTCACGAAGGACTGGAAGCGCGACCCGCGAAACGAAGCCGACATCATGGGCGCGCGCAGCATCGTGCCGTTCAACGGTGGCGGCGACTGGGTCTGCACCAGGCCGGACCATTGGATCTTCGAGGGCACGGGCATGAAGAAGGGCGACTCCGTGCGCGGCCTGGTCGGCTGGGAGCATCATGGTTCACCCGCGAACATCCCCGGCCTCGAAGTCGTGGCCGAGGGCACCGCCTGGCGCGGCGGCACCACGCCCGCGCACTGGACTGCGACGATTTTCCCCGGCCCGAAGAAGAACATTGTGTTCAACGCCGCGACCATCTGGTGGGCGCAGGGCCTCAGCTCGCCGCCCGGCCACATCCTGCCGTGGAGCCACTGGAGCCGTCCCCATGGCCCCGACGCCCGCGTGCAGCGCATCACGGAGAACCTGCTGAAGCGCTGCGCGGCGTGAGGGGGACACTCCTGTCCCCCTTCAGGTTTCCCACGGACCGGCAGCCCGGTAGGGTGAGACTCCGTCGAACCCCATATGCCGACGGAGTCGGCGCGAGCGCAGCGAGCATCTCGGTGTTGAAACTCGCTTCGCTCGCCTCGCTACCGCTCGGAATGGGGTTCGACGGAGTCTCACCCTACCAGTTGAAGACGCGCCTCGCGGCTCGACTTCCACCCCGGTTTCTCCCGACACTCCGCGCATGGCAGTTCGCGCCCAACGCCCTTTGATTCGTCCGCTGGTTCAGCGGTTGCACGCCTATGTCCCCGGCGAGCAGCCGAAGATTCCCGGCCTCATCAAGCTCAACACCAACGAGAATCCTTATCCGCCTTCACCGAATGTCCTAGCGGCCGTGAAGGCGGCGGTGGATGGCCGGCTCCGGCTCTATCCGAACCCCACCGCCTCCGCCCTCCGCGAAAAGCTGGCCAAGCTCCACGGCTGCGCGCCGGAGAACATCATCGTCGGCAACGGCTCGGATGAACTGCTGGCGCTGGCCACCCGGACCTTTGTCGAGCCCGTAGCCGACGACGTGAGGAGGCGGACTGACGAAAGCCATCAGCAGGAATCCGCAAGCCTGGTCCAGTATTTCAGTCCTAGCTATTCGCTTTACCCCGTGCTCGCCGAGATCGCGGGCGCGCTGGTCAACGCCGTCCCGCTCAACGCGGACTTCACCATGCCCGCGCTCTCCTCCTTGCCGAAGCAGGGCTGGGACTTCCAGGCCGCTCTCTCGCTCATCACCACGCCGAACGCTCCGAGCGGACGCGGCTTCAGCACGGCGGAGCTGGACGCGCTCTGCACCAAGGCCAAGGGTGTCGTGGTGCTCGATGAGGCTTACGTGGACTTCGCGGCGGAGAATGCCATGTCCCTCGCGCTCAAGCACCCACACGTGCTGGTCTCGCGCACCTTCTCAAAGGCCTACTCGCTGTGCTTCCAGCGCGTCGGCTACTTCGTTGGGCACGCGGACCTCATCGCCGCGCTGGACAAGGTGCGCGACAGCTACAACGTCAACGGCCTCGGGCAGGTGGCCGCGCTCGCGACCCTCGACGACCTGCCTTACTACCGCCGCAACTTCCGCCGCATCATCGCCACGCGCCAGCACGTCACGGCGGAGCTGACCGGCCTGGGCTGGGCCGTGCTGCCGAGCCAGACAAACTTCCTGCTCGCGAAGCCCCCGCGCTTTCCCGCCGAGGAATGGTTGGCCAAGCTGCGCGCCAAGAAGCTGCTCGTCCGCTGGTTCAAGTATCCCGAAGTGCGGGACTATCTGCGCATCACCATCGGCACGGAAGCGGAGATGGAAACCTTCGTGCGGACGGCGCACGCGATCACGACGGCCCAGTGAGCAAGGTGGCGGCAGGCGTCCCGCCTGCCGTAGAGGGCGGCGTCCCGCCGCCCGGAACCGGGCCACAAAAGTAAGTAACCGCTCGGATTTCTGGCAGCTTTCATCCGCCGGGCAGGACGCCCCGGCTCTACGGCAGGCGAGGACGCCTGCCGCCACAGTGGCTACTTCTTGAAGTAAAGCTCCTCCGCGTTCCACGTCACGCGGTAGCTGCTCAATACCGTGGGACGGATGTTGCCCAGGTCCTTGCGGTAGGCGGCGAATGTCATCGGCTGGACGGTATAAATGAACGGCATCTCGGTGGCCATGATGACCTGCACCTCGTCGAAGATCGCCTTGCGCTTCGCCTCGTCCAGCTCCTTCAACTGCGCGTTCATCAACTGGTCCACCTTCGCCTCCCACGGCGTGGCAGGGGATTTTTGCCGCGGAAACCAGAAGTGGGTGAAGCCATCGGACTTGAGGACGTTCATGTTCGCCGCCGGGTCGGTGCCGCCGCCGCCGAGGCCAAGCAGGATGCAGTCGTAGTCGAAAGTGTCGTCAATCTTGCTGACCAGCGCGTTGAAGTCCACCGGCCGGAAGTTCAGCTTCACGCCGAGCTTTTTGAGGTCGCTTTGCAGGATGACCGCGATCTTCTCGCGGACATTGTTGCCCACGTTGGTGTTCAGCTCGAACTCAACGACATTGCCCTGGGCATCCTCCAGGAAGCCGTCCCCGTTGCGGTCTTCGATGCCGATTTCCTTCAGCAGCGCCCGGGATTTCGCCACATCATAGGGATACTTGGGCACGTTGGGATTGTGCCATTTCTTGAGCGCGGCTGAGACGAAGCCGTCGCTCTCCTGGGCGCGGCCGGCGTAGATGGACTTGATGATGCTGGGCCGGTCAATCGCATGGGCGATGGCCTGCCGGAACTTCAGTTGGCTGAACCAGCGCATCTTTTTGGCGTCCACCAGCGGCTTGGACTGCACGGTGGTCTCGCCCTTCGCGCCCGTGATGGTGATGGTGCCGGAGTCGAACTTGACCGCCAGCGGGAGCGCCTTGCCCTGGGTGATGGTGACGGTGCGCTTCTGGTCATTGGTGCCGAAGCGGGCCACCAGCTCCAGTTCACCAGGCATCACGCGCGCCTCGCTGGGCAGTTTGTCGAGCTTCTGGTTCACGGCGGATTTTACCAGCAGGGTGGTGCCGGGCTGGTCGCAGGAGAACTGCAGGTTCACCACGTGGTTGGTGTTCAGGTTGAACCACACAAACGCCTTCTCCGGCCCGATGCCCAGCGACTCCAGCTTGAACTTCCCCGTGTCGGCCTCGGTCTTGAAGCGCTCGAACTCATCCGGCCGGACGTTCTCGTGAATGTCGCTCTCGCCCTTGAGGAAGCGCAGGGACGTCGCATTCATGTCCGGCACGGTCGTGTAGATGACATTGTCGAGGTAGGGCAGGCGCGTGCCCGCCTTGTCCACGCCGAAGAAATTCGGGTTGCGCTCCAGCAGGGTGAACTCGCCCGCCTTGTATTGCTTTAGCTTGAACGGGCCGCTGCACACGAGCTGGTCAGGCGCGGTGTTGATGCCATAGGCGGACTCAAATTTCTTCTCGGAGACGGCCTTCGCCAGGATGTGCTTGGGCAGGATCTCGACCCCGCCGAAATACTCCACGAACGGCGCGTAAGGCTCCGGCGTGACGACCTGCACCGTCAGGTCGTCCACCTTGGAGACCTTGAACTCCTTGCCATCAATCGTGAAGAGGTCGCGGGTCACATTGATGATGTCGGGGTTATAGACCACGTCATTCCAGGTGAAGACCACGTCATCCGCCGTGAGGGGTTTGCCGTCGCTCCATTTGAGCCCCGAGCGCAGTTTCCAAGTCCAGGTCTTCTTGTCCTCGGCCACCGACCACGAATGGGCGAGGCCGGGTTCGGCCTGCTGCGTCGGCCAGTCGAGCGTGATCATGGCGGCAAACAGGAAGCGGATGATCTCGCGGGACGTGCCCTCGTTCTCGGTGATGGGATTGAAGGTCTTCGGGTCGCCGAAGGTGGCGATCACCAGCCGCCCGCCGCGCACGCCGGGCTCACACCGGTAAACGCACGGCGGCTGGGGGAGGTCGGACTGCTTCGCCCCCGGCCCGTCCGGCCCCTTGCGGTTGCAGCCGGAGAATGCCAGCGCCAGCGCGCCGAACAGGGAGAGGAGGGCGGTTCTGTTTTTCATGTGCGTCGTTTCAGAAAGAAAACCACGCACCGGCGGATTGTCGAGGAAACAAGCTGTTTTGAAGCTTGGACCGGGGTCCGGCAGTCAATACGCTTCGCCGACGCATGGGCACGTTCATTCTTAAACGCCTGCTGCACATGATCCCGATCCTGCTCGGGGTCTCGCTGCTGACGTTCCTGCTCATGTCGCTCACCCCCGGCGGCTATTTGCAGAGCCTCAAGCAGAATCCTCAAATCTCCCCCGAGACGGTGGAGAAGCTGCTCAACAAGTTCCACCTCGATAAACCCTGGTATGTCCAATACGTCTATTGGCTCAAGAACGTCGCCCAGGGCGACTTCGGCTACTCCATCCAATACAAGATTTCCGCCACGGACCTGATCGGGTCGCGGCTGTGGAACACCTTCCTGCTGTCCTTCTTCGCGACGATTGTGGCGTGGTGCATCGCCGTGCCGCTGGGCATCTGGGCGGCGGTGAACAAGGACTCCATCGTGGACCGCGCGTGCTCGTTCATCGCGTTTGCCGGGCTTTCGATCCCCGAAATTCTGCTCGCGCTGCTGGCCCTGATGTTCGCGGCGGCGACCGGCTGGTTCCCCATCGGTGGCGCGCAAAGCTCGCTCTATGACCTCATGTCGCCGATGGAGCAGTTTTGGAACCGCGCACATCATCTCGTCCTGCCCGTGCTGGTGCTGGCCGCCAGCGAACTCGCCGGCATCATGCGCCAGATGCGGTCCAATCTGCTCGACACCCTCCGCGCCGAATACGTCACCGCCGCGCGCGCGAAGGGCCTGCCCGAGGGCTGGGTCATCTACAAGCACGCGCTCCGCAACGCCATCAACCCCTTGCTGACCATCTTCGGCTACTCGCTGGCGCACCTGCTCAGCGGCGCGTTCATCGTCGAGAACGTCATGGCCTGGCCCGGCCTGGGCCGCCTGACCATTGAGGCGTTCTTTGCCAAGGACTCGATGCTCGTGGTGGACTCCGTGGTGATGGCCACCGCGCTGCTCATCATCGGCAACTTCGTGGCCGATGTCATGCTGGCGTGGAGCGATCCGCGGATACGGCTCAAGGAATGAAAAGCTTTTTGGCAAACCGGCCCGGACGCGGTAATTAACTCACCATGAAACATCTCACAGCCATCATCCATCGCGGCGAGCCGGACGAAGGCGGCTTCTGGGCCACCTGTCTGGAGGTGCCCGGTGCCAACGGCCAGGGCGAAACGCGGGAGGCCTGTCTCGCCGACCTGGCCGCTGCCGTGCGCCTCCTGGTGGACACCGAGCGCGAGGAGGCCTTCCGTCTCGATCCGCGGGCCGAGACAGCAGATCTGCTCGTGGCATGAAACGCCGCGCACGCCTAAGCCATTTGCAAGAACACGGCTGCATCTCTGTGCGCGAAGGCGGCAGTCATTCCATTTGGAGCAATCCGCAGACCGGACGGCGCGAAGCCGTCCCGCGTCACACCGAAATCAAGAAGCACCTCGCCCGTTCCATCTGCCGGAACTTGTCCGTGCCCGTCCTGCCGGGCAACTGAGCATGAGCGAACCCACCGCCAACCTCCCGCTCTCGCCCGGCCAGCTCTTCCGGCGGCGGCTGTTGCGGCGGCGCACCGCGATGGCGGGCGGCGCGATCCTGGCCGTGCTCTATCTCACGGCGCTGCTGGCGGGCTTTGTCGCGCCGTATCACTACGAGTCCGACGACCGCGACCGGTTCTTCCACCCGCCGATCCTGCCGAAGCTCGACGGCTTCCGGCTGGTGGTCCCGCGCTGGGAACAAAAGGCCGGCCAGTTCGTCTATGCGCCTGTCGCCGGGGACACCAAGCCGCTCCGTTTCTTCATCAAAGGGGACAAATACAAGCTGTTTGCCCTCATTCCCTGCCAGACCCACCTCTTTGGCACCGGCGAGAAAAACTACCCGGTCAATCTCTTCGGCACCGACCAGTTCGGGCGGGATGTCTTCTCCCGCATCCTCTATGGCTCGCAGATTTCGCTCAGCATTGGTCTGATCGGCATCACGCTGTCGTTCAGTTTCGGCATGATCAATGGCGGCATCTCCGGCTACTTCGGCGGGCGCATAGACACCGTCATCATGCGCGTGTGCGAACTGATCATGTCCGTGCCCTCGCTCTACCTCATCCTCGCGCTGCGCAACACCTTCCCCTCGAACATCTCTTCCACCGAGGCCTATGCGATGATCATCGTCATCCTCAGCTTCATCGGGTGGGCGAGCATGGCGCGGGTGGTGCGCGGCATGGCCTTGAGCCTGCGCGAGCGGCAGTTCGTGCTGGCGGCCCGTGCGCTCGGCGCGACGCCCTGGCGCATCATCACGAAGCACATCCTCCCGAGCACGTTCAGCTACGTCATCGTGGCGGCGACCTTGAGCGTGCCCTACTACATCCTGGGCGAAGTGGTCTTGAGCTACCTCGCCGTGGGCATCCAGGAGCCGCAGGCGAGCTGGGGCAACATGCTCACTGCCGCGCAAAACTCCGAGCACCTGCGCAGCTACCCGTGGCTGCTCGCGCCCGGTGCGGCGATCTTCGTCACCGTTCTGGCTTTCAACTTCCTCGGCGACGGATTACGAGATGCGGCGGACACCAAAAGCCAGTGACAAAAGACCAATGGCCAATCCCAATGTCCAATGAATGACGCAATGTCCAATGCCCAGCCCGCATCGCCGCGTGCGACAGCGGGCCTTTTCTCCCTCTCCCTTCATCGGATGAG
>CAZCBE010000025.1:0-66447 GCA_964496695.1 uncultured Klebsiella sp. | reverse complement strand
CGGCACAGGCTGGTAGCCTGTGCTACCCGGCGGCGGTGCCGCCGCTACTTCGGAGTTTGGGTTTAACCGGTGCGGACGCCGGCGCCACGTAGCGCCGGCCTCTGGCCGGCCGTGCTGCAAGCGTCCGCGCTTGCCCGCAGGTCGAGGATGCTGCGTGGGCCGCCTTGATGCCCGGGATTTGGAGCTTGGAGCCGGTTCCCTTCCGTCCCTATCCTGCCACCATGAAAGCGCTCACCACTCCGTTCCGCGCTCCGCGTCCCGGGTTCCGGGCTCCCGCCGTCCCGACCGTGGACCAGATCATGGCCGAGGAGCGCGCGGCCAGCTTCGCCAAGCGCAGCATCAAGACCAGCGCCAAGCTCGCCGGCCTCAAGCTCGCCGTGAGCATGATGGACCTCACCACCCTCGAAGGCAAAGACACCCCCGGCAAGGTCGCCTTCCTCTGCCGCAAGGCCGTTGCACCCATCGAGCCCCGCTTCGGTGTGCCGTCCTGCGCCGCCGTCTGCGTGTATCCGAACATGGTCCGGCACGCGCGGACATTCCTCGGTGCCGATTCGCCCGTCCATGTTGCCGCCGTGGCCACCGGCTTCCCCAGCGGCCAGTATCCGCTGCCCACGAAGCTCGCCGAGGTCCGCCGCGCCGTGGCGGATGGCGCGGATGAAATTGACATGGTCATTGACCGCTGCGCCTTCCTCACCGGCGACCACGCCAAGGTCCACGACGAGATCGCCGCCACCAAGGAAGCCTGCGGCCCCGCGCACCTGAAGGTTATCTTCGAGACCGGCGAACTGGTCACCTACGACAACGTCCGCCTCGCCAGCCAGATCGCGATGGAGGCGGGTGCGGACTTCATCAAGACCAGCACCGGCAAGGTCACGCCCGCCGCCACCATGCCCGTCACGCTCGTGATGCTGGAGGCCATCCGCGACCACTTCTTCGCCACCGGCGTGCGCATCGGCATGAAGCCCGCCGGGGGCATCCGCACCAGCAAGCAGGCGCTGGCCTACCTCGTGATGGTGAAGGAAACCCTCGGTGACGACTGGCTCACCCCCGACCTCTTCCGCTTCGGTGCCAGCACCCTCGTCAACGACGTGCTGATGCAGATCGCGAAGCTGGTGGACGGGCGGTATCAGGGGGCGGATTACTTCTCGCAGCCGTGAGCGTGCGGCGGACACGCTTGTCCGTCGTCACTTCATCAACCGCAGGCATGGATCGCCTCGCCTTCCATGCGGTAGAATCCAAGCGCGTTGATGGAGCGGGCTTTCAGCCCTCATGGATTTGGCGGTGATTCCTGGGGCGTTGCCCCAGGCTGGGATGGGCCGCGCCGTTGGCGCTGAGGCTCACCGCCGCAGCACAAACTCCTTCGCGTTCACCAGACCCCAAAGCACGTCTTCGACCCCGGCGCGGCGATCCTTCGCCTGCTCGATGTGCGCGACGGTCTTGGTCAGTTCGCTTTCCGAGGGCGCACGGGTGAGCGCGGTCCAGTAGAGTTCCTCCACTACTGCGCGGTTGGGCCGGCCGGAATCCAGCAGCGCGGCGAGGCGGTTGTCGGAGCGCGTGAGCAGCTCGTTCACCGACGGGCCGGAGATCATGAAGAACGCCTGGCCCATGCTCGTGTCCGTGGAGCGCTCGCACTCGCAGGTGAGCAGGCGCGGCGGCTTGCCGAACATGGCGAGGAACACGTCCGGCGACATCTGCGCCCGGCGCCCGCGCCGGCCTTCGATGCGCGCCCCGGGCAGCTCCGCCGCGCGCGTGCCGACGGGCAGGCCCCGGAACTCCGCCGCCACGCCGGCGACCTCGTGCAGCGTGTCGAACATCTGCTCCGCCGTGAGCCGGCGCAGCGGGGCGCGGGCGTAGTTGAGTTCGTCGCCCGCGTTCGTCTCGTTCGGCTCGCTGGCGGTCTGGTAGGCGCGCGAGTTCATGATGAGCCGCAGGACGTGGCGCAGGCTGAAGCCGCTCTTCACAAACTCCGCCGTGAGCGCGTCCAGCAGCGCGGGGTGCGAGGCCGGGTTGGTCGCGCGGAAGTCGTCAATCGGGTCCACGATGCCGCGGCCCATGAGGTGATACCAGATGCGGTTGACCTGCGAGCGGGCGAAGAGCGGGTTGTCCGGCCGGGTCATCCACGCGGCGAGCGCCTCCAGCTCGTCCTGCTTCTCGAAGTCCTGTTTTGGTGCGCCGAGAAAGCGCGGCTCGGCGGTCTTTTCCGTGCGCGGGTTGGTCACGCTGCCCTTCCGCGCGAGATAGACAATCTGCTCGCCGATGAACTCGTGCTTGTCGTTTTTGTCCCGGCGGTTGTTCTCCAGAATCTTGTAGTCCACGCGGGCGAAGAGCGCGGCCCAGTCGTAGTAGTCATCCTGCGTCCAGCGGTCGAACGGATGGTTGTGGCACTGCGCGCACTGGAGCCGCGTGCCGAGGAAGACCTGCGCCGCCGCCTCCGCGCGGATGACCGGCGTGCGGTTGGCGCGGTAGAAGTTCGCCTCCGGGTTCGCGTAGGTGCTGCCGCGCGCGGCGATCAGCTCGCGGGCGAATTGATCCATCGGCTTGCCGCTGGCGATGCTCGCGCGCAGCCAGCGGTGGAAGTCCTGCATGCCCTTCGCGTCGAGGGTCTTCTCCTCCACGCGCAGGAGATCGGCCCACTTGAGCGCCCAGAAGTCGGCGAACTCGGGGCGTTCGAGCAGTTCGTCAACCAGCGCGGCGCGCTTGGCTAGTGGGGCAGGCTTCCAGCCTGTCTCGGCGGGCATCTTGCCCGCGTTACTTTGCTTGGGGCTGGAAGCTCCGGTGGCAGGCGGGACGCCTGCCCCACTACCACCGGCGTTCACGAACTTCCTCGCCTCTTCGGCGGTCGGCAGGATGCCGAGCAGGTCCAGATATGCCCGGCGGAGGAAGACTTCATCGCCCGCCAGCGCGCTGGGGTTCATCCGCAGCGTCTGGAGCTTCGCGAAGATCTGCTCGTCCACGAAGTTGTGCGGCTGCGGACCGGCCCACTTGAAGCCCGGCCGCGCGGGGACGAAAGCCACCCGCACCGGCTGCTGCAGGTGGAGGAAGCGCACCAGCACGGTCGTCTCGCCGGACTCCTTGCGCGTGACCTGGCCGGTGGTGGAAACGTCCGCCACCGCCACGCTCACCACCTCGTAGCAGGCGATCTTGGTCACGTCGCGGGTCGAGCCGTCGGAGAATTTGGCTGTCGCCTTCAACTCGACCGAACTGGCCGGCTCGATGAGAAACTGCTCGCCCGGCGTGACCTCGAGCTTCACCAGCGTCGGTGCGCCGGGCGATTTCCGTTTCGCCCCCCCGGCGATCCACTCGCGCAGGGTGCGGTATTCCCAGGAGTCCTTGTCGAAGCGCTTGCCGCCCTCGTGCGCGACCGCCTGCGTGGCCTTGAGGAGCAGCAGGCTTTCGTCCGGCGAGACCACGTTCACGCGCCGGCCGAACTGGTCCTGCACGAGCGCCGCGTAGTCGTAGTCCAGGTCGCCGCCGCGCAGGGAAGTCTTGAAGCCGCCCTTGCCAGTGGCGTTGCCGTGGCAGGTGCCGAGGTTGCAGCCGGCCTTGGAGACGACCGCCGCGACATCGGTCTGGAAGGTGACCTCCGCCTGACCACCGCAGGCAAGGCCCAGCGCCAGCGCCAGAGAGGGCCAGCGCAGCAGGCGGACGATGCCGGAGGAGATCACGTTCTCAGCCTAGTTCAGCGGGAGCCCTGTGGGAAGCCCGCGTTAGGCTGACGTGCTCACGTCTTGCGCTTATTCGAGTGGAAGATCACCGCGCGCATCGGCGCGGTGGTCGGATACTTCGAGAGCACGTCCTCGAGCTTCATCAGAATCCACGGCTGGCTCAGGCTACCGCCGTTCTTCGTGAAGACCACGTCATCGGCGATATAGACCGCCGCGTGCAGGGGCGTGCTGTCCGCGCGCAGGAAGAAGACGAGGTCGCCAAACGTCGCCTCCGCCACCTGCGTGTAGTCCTGTTCCAGTTCCTTCCGCCAGATTTCGTCGTCGTGATAGCGGTCCTCCGGCGGCTCGTTGAAGAAATTCATGACCGTCCAGAAGCAGTCCGGCAGCGGCTTGGTCGGATCGGTGGGCGGGAAGGGGTAGGTGTTGAGCCGCTTGCGGGCGAAGGGGGGCATCACATGCGCCACGTCCAGCGTGGTGCCACCGGGCACCTTCCGCAGTGAGTCCAGCAGCGGGGCAATGTCCTTCGCCCGGCCGCCTTTGGACCAGTAGGCGGTCAGCGCCGCCACGTCCGACTCCGGCGTGATCCGCAGCTTCATGAGGAGCGTGGACTGCCGCGAAAGGGTCTTCACCAGCAGCCGGCGCTCCGGGATGCTCGGAATGCGGCTGAACGCCTGCGGCATGTCGGAGAAGCACAGCGAGGCCCCGCGCGGGTAGGCGAGGCCTTTCACCATGGCCAGGGTCGCCGGGGTCAGCCCGCTCTCGCGGAACCATTCGTCCACGGCACCGTTGCGGAAGGTGGCCGGCCAGACGTGGAAGGCATTCTCATCGCTTTCGGCCAGCACGGTGTAGATCTGCGTGCGGGCGCGTGAGTTCAGTTCGAGAATCAGGTCGTTCGGCGGGGTCACGAAGATGCCGTTGGTCGTCCCCTGCCAGTTGGCCGTCTCATTGAGGACCGCCCGCTGGGCGAGCGTGAGGTCACAGGCGTTGAAGAAGGCCGTGAGATGGGCGCGCGAGTAGTTGAGGAAGTGCCAGCGCGTCGGCTCGAACTGGCGGTCATCCACCGGCACGAACTCGTCCGGCGGCTCAATGTTCATACGGACAAACTTCAGCTCCCCCCAGGGTCCGGCCTTGCCCTGGAAGAACAGCTCGGACTCGCCAGGAGAGGTCTTGGCGAACATCGGGCCCGGTGCCGGTGCGGACCGCTCCGGCAGCCAGTGCATCAGGGCCAGGGCGGCCAGCAGCGCGAACTGCAGCAGGCACAGCCCGAAGAGCCACCGGCTGGGCAGATAGATCAGCACGCCTTGCTGGGATTTCCCATCGCCCGCTGGCAGGCCACCCTCGTTTCCACCCGACACTTTGTTTTCGTTCATGCGAACCTCGTCCATTCAGGCACCCGGCGTGCCAATGCACCAAGGACGAGATAAGCCGGACCGAGGTTAACGTCAAACTGAGTTTCCCCTTGAGCCGCCTCCCGCCTGCCGCGATAACTCTCCCGCTTGATGAACATCTACGAAGAATTGCAGTGGCGCGGCCTGGTCTCGGATTGCACGGACGCCGAGGAATTGCAACGGCAGCTCGCCGTCCGTTCCGTCACGCTCTATTGCGGCTTCGACCCCACGGCGGACTCCCTGCACGTCGGCTCGCTGGTGCCGCTGCTGGCCCTGCGGCGCTTCCAGAATGCCGGCCATTGCCCCATCGCGGTTGCGGGCGGGGCCACCGGCAGCATCGGCGACCCCAGCGGCAAGTCCGCCGAGCGCCAGCTCCTCACTAAGGAGCAGATCAACGCGAACGTCGAGGCCGTCCGCCCGCAGCTCGCCCGCCTGCTGGACTTCAACGTCCAGCCCAACCGCGCCTCCCTCGTGGACAACGCCGACTGGACCGCCGGCGTCAGCTTCCTCGATTTCCTCCGCGACATCGGCAAGCACTTCTCCGTCAACATGATGGTGGCCAAGGAGTCCGTCCGGGCGCGCATGGAGGACCGCGAGACGGGCATCAGCTACACCGAGTTCAGCTACATGCTGCTCCAGGCCTTCGACTTCTACGTGCTCTCGCGCGACCACGGCTGCGACCTGCAGATCGGCGGCTCCGACCAGTGGGGCAACATCACGGCGGGCACCGATCTCATCCGCAAGAAACTGGCCCGGCCCGCGTGGGGCCTCACGCTCCCGCTCATCACCAAGGCGGACGGCACGAAGTTCGGCAAGACCGAGGCCGGCACCATCTGGCTGGATGCGAAGAAGACCAGCGTCTATCGCTTCTACCAGTTCTGGATCAACACGGATGACCGCGATGTCATCCGCTACCTGAAATACTTCACCTTCCTCAGCCGCGAGGAAATCGAGCGCCTGGAGCAGTCCCACACCACCAACCCCGGCGGACGCGAGGCCCACCGTGCCCTGGCGAAGTTCGTGACCGACCTCTTGCACGGCGAGTCCGCCACGCAGGAAGCCATCCGCGCCAGTGAAGTCCTCTTCGGCGCGCCATTGGATGGCCTCTCTGAGGCCACCTTCAACGACATCGTCGGCGAAGTGCCAACCAAGCCGGTCGAAACGGCGAAGCTCGAAGGCGCGGGCACGACGCTCGTCGAATTGCTCGTCCATGCCGGGCTGGGCCAGTCCAAAGGCCAGGCGCGCAAGGACGTCGAGGGCGGCGGCATCTACGTGAACAACGTGCGCGAGACCAATCCCCAGCGCGCCCTCACCACCGCCGACCTGCTCTTCGGCAAGCACCTGCTGCTGCGGAAGGGCAAGAAGAACTACACCGTGCTCACCGTCCAGTGAGCCGGGCCGCACCATGAGCCTGCGCCCCTCCAACCGCACCAACACAGGTGAAGTCGAAGCGCGTAGTTTCAACGCAGAAACGCAGAGCACGCAGAGTTGTGCAGAGTGGCAATCCGCGAAGGCCCGCCATAGGTCACTGTCCGCGCTCTCCCTCACCCCAGCCCTCTCCACTGCTGTTGGCTTTTGCACTGTTCTTCAGAAGTTGGTAGATACGAGAAGGTTATGTCGATTTTGCCATCGCCGATGACGATTTTTTCAATCAGCGCTTCCGCAATCCGGCGCTTCTCGTCGGTCGCCATTGTCGGCCAACGGTCGTAAAGGGCGCTCGCTTCCGCAAGCACTTCTTCGCTGCTCACGTCCGTCACCCGCAGGCCATCGAGGTCTGCTTGGAGCTTGGGGAGGGCGGCATTGAGCTGGTTCAGGCGTTCCTCGGCGGGTTTGTAGAAGTCGCCGAAGCCCTGGGGGGTAATGTGGCCGTCGAGGTAGAGGCGGTGCGTGCGCGCCATCTCTTCACGCACCTTGGCAATTTCCCGCCCGTGGGCGGCGAGCGCCTGTTCCTTCTCGGCGAGGTTCCGTTTGGCCTCGGCGGCGTGGCTCGCGAGCTTGGCAGGGGAAGCGAAGAATGCCTTGAGTTCCTCGTGGATGATGCCCTCCAAGTCCACGATGGGAATCTTGTTGTGGCATTTGCGGCAGACGTATTTGGCGCTGCCGCTCCGGACATACATCTTTGACCCGCAGACGCACTGCGCGAGCGTGCCGAAGGTCTGCACGGGGAGCGGGCCGGGGCGTTTCCAGCCTTTCAACTGCTCCTCAATGATTTGGTTTACCTGATTCCAGAGCGTCTCCGAGACGATGGGGTCGCACAGGGCCTTACCCCATTCGCTCTCAGGCTTCTCGGCGCTCCGCCAGTTGCCGTGCTTCTTGACCCGGTTGAAATAGTAGATGCCTTTGGCGGAGGTTTCGATGAGGACACGGGTGACTTGCATGTCCCGCCAAAGCTTGCCGTCTCGGGTGCGGTAGCCTTCGGCGTTCAAGCGCTTGGCGACGGTGCCTTTGCGCCGCAGTTCAAGGAAGAGTTCGTATGCTTTCCGACGGATGGGGGCCTCGTCCGGCTGGATGAGGAGCTTCTTGTCCTTCCACTGGTAGCCGTAGGGGGCCTTCCCATTGATGGTCTTCCCAAGCTTGGCACGGGTGAGCACCGATGCGGCGACGCGCTCCGATGTCTCCTCCCGTTCCCATTGGGCAAAGACGCCCAACAGGTGGAAGAACATCCGCCCCCCGGCAGTGCTTGTGTCGATGGACTCAGAGAGGGAAATCAGGTCGGCGTCGTGCTTGCGGAAGTAGTCGCCCAAGTCCTGCACCTCGCGGAGGTTGCGGGAGAGGCGGGCGAGCTTGCTGAAGACGAGGCCAGTGATGTGCTTGCGTTCGATGTCGCGCATCATGCGCTGGGCCTCCGGGTGCTGGGTGACAGCCTTGCCGCTTTGTCCGGCCAGGTCGTAAACTTCCTTCACTACCCAGCCACGGGAGGTAGCGTAGGCTTTCGCGCGTTCAAGATGGTGATGGGGACTGTCACCGTTGGCCTGCTCCTCGGTGGAGACGCGAATCCAAATGCCGATGGCCTTGCCTACGGTGGGCGGGGTGATGGTGGTCTTCATGTGCGCAATTATCCAATCTGCACTACTTCATGCCAGAACGGCCCTGAACAAGCAAGACAATAGTATGGCTATCTTGCTAACAAACTGCTAGGCCCAGTGCATGGCAAACAAGCAACTGCTTGCGGAACGGGAACTGGCGGCCCTCGCGAAAAAGTTCAGGGAGCAATCCGGCAAGACAAAGGCGCAGATGGCGCGGGAACTAGGTGTGACACGCCCCACCATGCAGGATGTGGAGGAGCGCCCGGAAAAGAACCTGACGAAGCTGCGCTGCCGCATCATTGAAGCGTGCTCGCCCTACCGCGTCGGCGGACCGAGGTATTGGCTGGAACGGAAATGAGCCTCACGCTTTCTTCCCCTTCTTCATCACCCCCGCCATCTGCGCGATGCCGGCCTGTTCGCGGGCCTGCCGCTCCTCGGGTGACAGCGCGGATGACTTTCGCTTCACCTCATAGCCCCGACGGACGGTCTGGCTTTCAGAGGCTGGCTGGCCCACGGGTGGGGACATTTCTGCGGCCAGGCCTGCCAGCCGCGTCAGAAATTCGTCCAACGTGAAGTAGCCGACATTTGGTCTTTCCTCCGGGTTCAGGCCGCTGCTGACGGCCGTCCGAATCTTCTCCAGCCGAACAGCCTCCTGACAGATGACGACGACTTGGTGAAACCCCGCCCGGCGGCACTTCTGCACATTCCCGACTTCGTAATCAATCGTCGTGGTCACAGAAATCTCGCAAGCGATGGTGTGTCCAGACCGCTCCAAGGCTACGTCCACGCTGCCGTTCGGAACCACCTTCTCAATCGTCGCGTGAAAACCCAGCCGTTCAGCTTCGGCCTTCAATCGCTGCTGCATCGCCTTGTGCTGGGCTCCGCCCCGGCCCAAGTCCGGCGGCGGGAAAGGCGGAGGCTTTTCAACCCGCGCGGTTGTTTCCGGCGCTACCGTCGACACTGCCGCTGGCGTTGCGACCGGTGCCGGTTCACTTTCCGAAACCTTCACCATCGGAGCTTCGGCAGCCTTCGGTTCCGTGCCCTTCGCCCCCTGTGCGGGAGACAGCCTGGCTTTGACTGGCCCTGGCTTCGTTTCCCCGGCGTCGAACTTGGCCCACGAAGCGGCCTCAATGTCCGCACGGGGCGTCGCATACGTTTCTCTCGAAGCCGTAATGACGTTCTGGCGGGTTTGCTCCGCCGCGTCCGGGTCCGATTCTTCGGGAAATGGCACTCGCAAGTTGAAATCCCCGTCGCTGCGTTCCAACCGGCAAATCGCTTCGCCCGTGCCGAGATTCTGCAAGTCGCGCGCCTCAAAGTTCGCGAAACCGCTTTCCAGCGCCTTCGCGTCCGCGTCGCCAACCCGGAAGACGACACGGGTGTAAGGATTAGACAGCACGGCGCTGGCGACTTCGGCGTCGCGCTGCAACTGACGCAACTCCTGATGCGCGATAATCAATCCCAACTGATACTTGCGCGCCCCGCTCAAAATCTCCGCCATGCTCGGCGTGATGAAGTTCTGGAACTCGTCCACGTAAAGCCAGAACGGGCGGCGTGATTCCGCGCGCTGCGCCTGCCGACTCATGGCAAGTTGCTGAAACTTCGCGACGAGCAACGAACCAAGCAGGAAGGCGTTCTCCTTGCCCATTTGTCCCAGTGGCAACTTGGCGAGGAAGATTTTGCCCGTGTCGAGGATATTGGCGAAATCAAGTTTGTTCTCGCGCTGCGACACCATGTAGCGAATCGGCTTGCGCGACAGGAACGTCTCCAAGCGAGTAAGCACGGGACCGATGGACTTGTTGCCCGACAAGTGCGGGAATCCCTTCCGCCAGTAATACACGATGTCGGGGTCATGCACGGTGGCGAGAAATTTGTCCCGAAAAGCGGGCTCAATCAGGAAGCGCCGTAAGTCGGCGAGCGTGCCGCCACGTTCACTTTCGAGGAACGCTAGGATGGCGTTGCTAAGAACGCTGCCCATCTGGTCGCCCCACGAGGTCGAGAGGCGTTGGAAAACGGACACGAGGTCGGACGACAGCAAATTCTTTTCGAGGTCGCTGTGCGCGGAGAGGATGTTGAACCCGATGGAATACTGTTCGTCGGACGGGTCAACCAACACCACGTCGCCGATGCGCTGCGCCGGGATGATTCCAAGAATCCGGTCAACGAGGTCGCCATGCGGGTCGAGAACCGCGACACCCTCGCCGTTTTCGATGTCCTGCCGGATGAGATTGAAGAGCAGCGTGCTTTTGCCCGTGCCGGAGGCCCCGATGACGTGCATGTGCCGGACCCGCTGTTCCTGATTGAGCCCGACCGTGGTGGTTCTTCCAAGATGGCGGTTTTCGCCAAGCAAGAGCAGGTGCTCTCCGGTAACGGCCACTGGTGCGGCTCTGGTGCGCCCGGCCTGCCGTTGCAGTCTGGCGGAGCGCACGGCGGCTGAAGGGAAATGAACCAAGCCAGCCAACTCGGCGGCATTGAGTAGCATCCCGCTGCGGTGAGACTGCCGCCGCACCACGTCATCCACATGGACCGCGAAGGGATAATCATCGTTGCGCAGGGGAATGAGCGCATTGCCTTGCGGGTTGGCAAAGCCGCGCAAGGCGAAGGCCAGTTCGCGGGCCAGTTGCCATGCTCGGTCAAAGTCCGAGGCCTGCGTGGCGATGCGCACCACTGCGGCATACAGGGGGAGCGCGAACTTTCCCCGCACTTCGTCGGGCAGGTCGGTGCGGTTGACAAACAGTGCCTTGCCCTGCTTGTCAGTGACCGCGTTCCATGCGCTGGCGGCCCACGGGTTTTGAACCGGCTCAAAAATAACCTGGAACAAGGCAAGTTCACCCTGGGCCAATTCGTTCATCGCCCCGATAAGGCCAATGAACGGGTCGAGTTTTGTCCCGGTAGCCAAGGGCAGAAAGAACTCTCGCTCCAGTCCAAACTCCACAACTGCGGCTTCACCCTCATGGGCGTCCCAAGCCTGCGCGAGGTTGTGCTCCTCGGGTAGGAACGCAACGTCCGGGAAATAGGCCGCTACCTGCCTTCGCACGACTGGTGCATCAAGCCGGTGAGCGGCAAACTGCGCCACCGTTCGCTCGTTCGTTCCGATGAGTTCAAACGCAACCGGTTCCCGACAAACGGTCAATTGGTCGAGAAAGGCGGCAAACTCAGCGGAACTGATATTCAGGCTGGCGGGCAAGATGGCCTGCAACTCGACGAGTGGCTCGCGGTCCAACCGTATCGGTTCTGGTTCCGCTGGCTCGGGTTCGGACGGGAGCGGGGGAGGCTGGGGATTCACCCGCTGTTCCAGGCGGTCGAAAAACGATGCGAGCATCGTTGGCTTCCGGCCATCGTCAGAACCGGGGCTTGTTGTTGGCAACTGGTAGCCCGTAAAGGGAACGAACGCGGGTTCAGGCGCGACAGGATGCGGCCAGACTTGCCAGCCGCGTCCCCGCTGTTCCCAGCGGCAGAACTGCTCCGCCATGATTTCATCCAGCCGGCCCATGCTTTATCGGGGCTGGTCGAGCGGCGTCACGAACGGTTTGTAGAGGCCGTCGAGGATGGGTTTCTTCTCGAAGCCGTGAAGCTGCTTCACACCGTTGGCCGATGTAGTTTCGGCAACGTGCCGCTTCACTAATTCAGTGACGCAATGAAGAAAGAAGAGTCGCGTGTCCTGTTGGAAATACGTGTCCGGGCGGAACCATGCCTGATACACGGGGCCAATAACTGGCATGGTGAGCATAGCCGAGTCCGCCTTGTTCATGCCGAGTTTGAGGACATTGAACATGAACCAAACGGCGAGAACGATTAGGAAGAGCAAAGCCAGCGGCCCAAACAGCAAACCAAACGTTTGGAGGCATACAACGGTAAGCATGAACAACCCCAGCAGGAGAGCGAGAAACGCGTGTAGGTCCACCACGGCGGGGATTTCTGCCTCGCGCAGTGAAAAGAAGTAATCCTTGCCAAACTCGGCCCCGCAAACGTCGAACAGTTGGCGCTGGCGGATGACGCGGAGGTATTCGCGCGAGTGGGAGAAGAGGCCGGCCTCTCGGTATTCCACCCGGAGGAGTTGGACGCCCGGCCATTCTTTGGTCCGAATCGCAGCCTCAACTTTGGCATAAAACTCTTGTGCGGAAAAGTGCATGTCCGGCGTCACGCTACCCCAGTGGGAGAACACCTCGGCTTTGCGGGAGTTGAGCCTTTTGGCGACCAGGTCAAGCGGCATGGTCAAGCGTTGCTTTCCAGACATCGCGAACAAGCCAAGTCCAAACAGGAGCGTGAGGGACGCGCCCCAGCTCAACGAGACGATGCCCAGCATTCCTACCTTCTTAAAAAAGTAGAAAACGGTGAGCCAAGAAGCTACTCCGGTGATGGTGCCAGCGCGGCGACGGCCCTCTTCGTCCGAATACACCCCTAACGCAACCAAGGCGAGGGCTGGAAGCACAGCGACAAACAATCCCCAGTCCCCGGCACGGCAAAAGTCGTAGGCGGAAACGCCCCTATCCAACCTCACCCAAGGCGCGAAAAAACACGCGACGATACCGAGGGCGCAAGTGAAGAATGCGAATCGGGCAGGGTCCTGAAGCAGCCAGTCAATCGGTGATGGGGGAGCAGTCGGGGTTGGCGAAGAAGGCGGACTGGAACTCGGGCTTCTAGCGGGTTCTGGAGACGGATTTGCTGGGCTGGGAGATGGAAGCTCGGTGGGCATGGAGGGGGACTTCCTTTGGAGTGTTAAACCATTTGGCTATCGGTTTTCGGCGGTAACAAAAGCTGAAACCGCCTCCTTCGCGCGTCAACGAAAAACGCCAGCGGTGTCTTAAAGCAGCGATTAAAGAACCCCGGCCATTGCTGGTCGGGGTGTTGTGAATGCTCGCGGCGGTATTTCCGCGCGCGTCACTCTTTGATTTGAAACAACGGGGCTTGGGCTGCTACCGCTCTTTGACGAGCTTGCTCCGCCTCAGCCCGTTCGCGCTCAATGCGCTCGCCGTCGCTCGTCCAGTCGTGGAACAAGTTGAACACGTCCTTCGCGAAGCCGAATTCCTTCTGTGGAACCGGCAGGGCTTTCGTGTGCTTCATAACGCCTCACTGGTAGAAGTAACCAAGGTCGCGAAGCGATGCGTGCGTCGGGTTCCCAACGACGACGTGGTCAAGCACGTCCATTTTCAGGAGTTGCCCGGCCCGGATGAGGTCGCGGGTCACTTTGATGTCCGCCTCGCTGGGCGTCGGCTCGCCGGAGGGGTGGTTGTGCATGAGCACAATCGCGCTCGCGGCGGCGGCGATGGCCGTGCGGAACACCTCGCGCGGATGCACCAGCAACGTGTCGAGCGTGCCCACCGAAACCAGATGATGGCCCCGGATGCGGCGGCGCGTGTTGAGGTGCAACACGACGAAGCATTCCACCTCCGCATTGTAGTGCGGGTGGCTCGTGATGTGTGACCGCCAGTAGTCCGCCGCCCGCTGCGGCGTGTCGCAGAGCTGCATTTCGTCTGGCGTGGGACATTCCCGCAGCGCGACGACTTTGAACTCCTTCGGCTGGCTTGGCCCCGGCCCTTCGTCCTCGGGCCGGACATCAAGGATGAAGTCGCACGCCTTTTGCGCCTGGGCTGCCGCGTGAACAACCAGCTTGCGCTCGTCCTTCAAGCGCTCCAGCCAGTTCTGAATGTAGCTAGCCGATTGGGCGAGGGTCGCCTGCTCCAATTCACAATGACCGCACAGATAGGCCGCGCCCATTTCCGCCACCAATTCCTCGCGGCTGTATGATTGGCTGCCAAACTGAACCGGGTCGGTGACTTCCTTGCGATTCAGGCGGGACGGATGCCCGGTGGCGTGCGTCAGTTCGTGGAACAGCGTGCTGTAATACGCCTCCGGGGACTCGAACACCTTCGCCTCCGGCAGGCTGACGCTGTCCTCGCCCGGGGAGTAGCAGGCCCGGCCGCCGCCATGCGCAATCGCCGGGCGTCGGGGCATCTGGGCCACGACCGCCTCGCATTGCTCAATAGGCTGAAACGAGCCATTGGTTTCCGGCGGCGCGGGCACGGTGATGCCCTCGCACTGAGCGACATTGAAGACGCTGTGATAGCGCAGGAACGGAATCCGTTTGCTCGCTCCATTTTCCTGCTCTTCGAACATTTTCCAGAACACGACGGGGAACGATTTCTCGCCCTTCCTGACGTGACCGTTCAGCGATTGAACCTGCCGGAACGTCAGCCAGAACGGGGACGGAAACCCCGCCGCGTGCAAGAGGAACAGGTTGATGCCGCGATACGCTTTCCGACTGATGTAGTTCCGGGGCGCTTGATGGCCTCCTTTCCACGGCCGATGCCAGGGAACAGTGCCGGCCTCCAACAACGCGATGACTCGGTCCGTGATGATTTGATAAACGTCCTTCTTCATGTAACTCTTTCTCCGGCCGTCCACCTGTTCAAGCAGGCTGCCTCTGGTGTGGTAACTCTCGCTGGAGGCGGGACGGTCATTGAATTTCCAGCGAGGGGTTTTGCCGCCAACGGGCGGAAATTAGAAATGGCCCCGCTCACAGGGAGAGAGGCCATGTTGTCAGTAGTCTTCGGGCAAGAGCACTGTGGTCGCCGAACGGTCGGCCTCGGTGATTATCCAGAACTTGACCCCGCGTGCGGAGCGATAGACGGAAAGGAGTCGGAAGCCTTCTTTGAGTGAAAACTCGTTCTCCTTTCGGTCATGCTCGTCCACGTCGCCCCAATCGCCGGTCAGGTGCCGCTGCAAGGCGGCCATGATGTCCGGGTTCGGGATGCTCCCCAACGCGTTCGGGGTGGCAACCAGCCGCCCCAAGGGAAACTTCGCGGCACTCATAGGCGGTAGTCCTCGAAGGTTGCGGCGAGTCCGTCCTCGTCGTCACCAAGCAACTCCTCCAGCGCGGCCTTCGTCTCCATGCGGCTGAGATTCGCTTGTGCGTCCTTGGGACAGCACGGACAGCGGACGACATTGATAACGCCTTGTCCGAATTCCCAGCCGACGGCGCGGAAGGCCTCCCGGTAACGGTCGGCGAGCTTGTCAGCACGGGGGAGTGACCGCCACGCCTCGGCAGCCTCGGCAGTCAGGCCCGTCTCGAAGATGGCCTCCTGCCACAGGTGATAAACATCCCACGGTTCGCCACAAGTTGAACAATGCACATCCATAGGGTTCTCCTTTCAGTTGAACAACGCGGCGACTTCCTCGGCGGTCAGGTGCTCCGGCTGCTGGCCGGCCTGGTCGAAGACATGCGCCTTCACGAACAGCCACGGCGCGAGCCGTGACACGATGTCCTCGCGCCCGGCCCGGCCCGCCTCGTCCTCGTCAAGCATGACGATGACCTGGCTGCGCGAGTCGGTGTGTTTGCGAACGAGTTCCGCCTGCGCGTGGGAAAGCGTGCTGCCCATGAGGGCGACAACGCGCTTCACGCCAAACTGCCAGAGCTTCATCGCGCCGAAGAATCCTTCGACGATGACGAGCGGTCCCGGCTCCTTGCCGGCCCGGTCGAGGTTGAAAAGCTCCTGCGACTTGCGGAAGCCCGGCGGGAGCTTGTATTTCGGGGTGCCCTCGGCGGGTTCGCCCGGCCAGCGGCCTGCATAGGCCACAACCTTCCCCTCTGCGTTGTGGATGGGGATGGCGATGCGCCCGGCCATCATGCCCTTGGCGCAATGGCCCAAGCCAAAGTCCACGATGGTTTCCGCTGTCAGGCCGCGCTCGGTCAGGTAGGAATGCTTCCCGTCGAGCTGTTCCAACCGAAACTTCAACGGCGCATTGGGCGTGCCGTCGTCCGGCTGGGACTTTTCTTTCGAGGCCGTGGTCGCCGGTGCTGGCTTGCCTTGGCTGGGCGCTGCCGCGCTCGGCGGTGCGTCCTCTTCCTCCGGTGGCTTTTCCAGCGTCGGGAGATTGAACCACTTGCACAACTTCAACGCGGCGGCGTGAACCGTGATGTCCTCCTTCTTCGCCACGAAGTCGAGGACGTTGCCGCCACACTTGCAATCGCTGAAGCAATTCCAGCAATTCTTGCTGACGCTGACGCGAAACTGTGTCGGGTTGGTGCCGTTGTGAATCGGGCACGGCCCGCTGAGGCTGTCGCCACTACGCTTCATCTGGTCGAGCAGGCCGTAGTGCTGAAGCACTTGCTCCATCGTCACGGCGGCTTTCACCGCCTTGAAGTCAACGAATTGGGATTTGGACATGGGGATTCTCCTTTCAAGGAACGGGGTGAACTAAACGCGGCTCGAAATGAGCCGCTTTTCCATCGAGCATCCTACCACGAAACGCGCCGAAAAAACCAGCCCCCCTGCCGGTTACGCCACAGAATTGTCGTCGTGTCCAAATCGCTCCGGCAACTCAGTCCAGCAGCGTCGTGGTCTGGCCGGCACGTCCGCTTTGAAAGGGGAACGTGAGCAAATCGTCGTGCGCGGTCAGCGAGGCGAGGTCGGTGAACAAGAATAAGCCCTGGCCGCGCGACAACTGGCGGGAGGTTTCAACGAGTGAAGCCACCCGCGCCGCGCTTGTGGTGACAGTGACGACACGGAAGCGCTGGAAACCAAACCGAGCCTCGTGCAAGCCCTGCGTCCAGGTCGTCTCGTAGGCCAGCAGCTTTCGCTGGAAGGAACTGCGTGTGAGGGTGCGTCGCGCGACCGGCATGGTCGCCCGGTCGGCCTCAAGGAAGCAGAGGACACGGTTGCGGTCCTTGGGCTGGGCGAGGAACTCCAACGCAAACACGCGGTCGGGAATCACGCCAAGCTTCGCTCGGTTCGGTAGGTTCACACGCCATTGGAACGGCTCGCGCAGACGGCTCGTCTCGGCGGGGAGCGGGATGTCCTCACCGATGAGCAACCGGACCCGGCCATTCCGCCGACAGGCCACTTCAAGCGCCGTCATCACGTCGGACACCATCAAAGCGTGTTCCAGGAACAACCTACCAACGGTGGTATTCTTCGCGCTCCAATCGGACCGGGAACGCTCCTGTTGCAAGAGCGCCGCGCCTTGGTTGCCGAGTCCATACGCTAGACAGCGCGAGCCGCCTCGGTGGTAGTAGTCAATCTGCGCGCGGGGCCGCTCCAGGTAGCCGTGATGGTAGAGCAAGCGCAGCCGCCGCAAGAGTTGCTGTGGGCTGCCGCCGATGAGCGTGGCGAGGTGCGAGGAACGGAGAAAGCGATGCCTGTGAACGTGGCGGAGGATGTCACGGTCACGCTCCGTAAGTTGCATGGCGGCAACTTCGGGAACGCGTTTGAACCGGGGAAGGCGAAGGGACTCCATCCCTGCATTCTACCATGCCGCACGGAAAGAAACTCACTTGGGCTTCTTCTTTGAAGCCGTGGCCTGCGCCTGTTTGATGAGTTCTGCGAGGTCAACTTCCATCGCTTCGGTCAATCGGATGAGCGTGTCCAGCCCAGGATTCCTCATGCCACGCTCCACATAGCTGACCATTTGTTGCGACAGGCCGGCACGCTCTGCAAGGACAGTCATTGAAAGCCCGCGCTTCTCACGCTCCTCTTTGAGAAGTCGCGCTACGCGCGTGCAAACCGCCTGACGATTCTTGTCCACGGACACGCGTGGATTTTAGGCGAGAATAATTTGACAACGAACCTAACTATTGTGAGGTTTAGGCATGTTCATCAAACGACTTGGACCTGCTCCCGCCGCTCGCGAACTCCCGTGCTACGGAACCTTCGGCTGCCCGGACATTTGGGAACTCGCCGACGGCGACTTCGCCATCATCGGCGCGAACATCACGGCCAGCGCCGCGTTGCTGCCGCCCTCCGCCGGGTGCGCGCCCGACGAGGCCATTGTCCGCGTCCCGCGCAAGCTGCTTGTCCTCGCCAAGCGCGACATTCCCGAATCCGTATAGGGCGTCGCCTTGTCCGCCTGCGCGGGCTTGTGGTAGAATATCTCCATGATGGGAGGTCTGCGGTGGCTGGTCGAAAACGGATTCCCCCTACTCAACGCGGTCGGCGTCGTGGGTGGCTTGCTGTTCACGGGCATCTCGCTCCATTCCGAAACCAAGACCCGCCGCGTCGCGAACCTGCTCACGCTGACGCAGAACCACCGCGCCCTGTGGTCGGAGTATTTCCGCAACCCGCAGTTGGCCCGAGTGCTGGACACGACGGCGGACACGCGGAAAGAGCCGGTGAACCGGGACGAGGAAATCTTCGTCAACCTCGTGATTCAGCACCTAAGCAGCGTCTTCCATGCGTTGCGCGACGAACTGGTGGTCAAACCCGAAGGGCTGCGCCGCGATGTCTGGTGGTTCTTCTCGCTGCCGATTCCGCTCGTGGTGTGGGAGCGCGTAAAAGTCCTGCACAACGACGCGTTCGTCGCGTTCGTCGAGCAGTGCCGTAATTGGAAATAGCCCAAGTTACACCGCTCGGCTTTAGCCGTCTGAGGTCTGAGAAAGCCTCACTAAAACAGAGCGCTAAGGGCGGGTGCAGCCTGCCTGCGAAACAACATGCAGCTCCTAATTGAGCTTTATGGTGTAAACAGCATCAAAGTTCGCAACCTCGATTTTGGTAACAGCTTTGCCACTACGGTCGGAAACAACAGCACCTTGCTGCCCGATTCCTTGGCTGAACGTAATACTCCGACTCCCCTCATTGCCTTTGCGAGGCGGAGCATCGAACCGGATTCGGAATTCTTTATCGCTCACTTTGGTAAGCGCATAATTGGCAGCGGCGCTTCGCATCGATTTAAGGTTGCCGCTGCCCGTAATGGTTTGCCGATAGGGTCTTTCCTTGCTGAGAACCTTTCGCTCAACCGTCCAGCCCGCTTTGACGAGTTCCTTAACTTGGCCACCGACAACTTCCTCAATATCAGCAGGAGAAAACTCCTTGGCTTTATCCTCGACTACTACCTGCGACGTGAACTGCACCGAACCGTCAGCGCGGATGGAGACCGTGTCGCTTTGGCTCCAGCAGCCAGCAAAAAGAATTGAAACCACCGCCACCAAAGCAGCACGAAGGCGAAGTTCCATTGAGAGTTTTTTCATAGTGAACGAGTTTGGCTCTTTGTGCTCCGGGTCACACGGAATTTTCATCAGGGTTGTTCTGAAATCATTCTGAACCGGCGGCGAAAGAAGGAAAGATTTTTCCGGCCACTTTCCAAACACACGAGTTCATGCCGTTGCTGTGTTCGAGAACGGCCTCAGAAACCGAGCATGCGTCTCGAAAGGCAAAAAGCACCTGGTGGCAATGCTCGTCATCAAGGCATTGAAGCTTAGGCATTGCGCTAGGCTTCGAGCGCCTTGTCGGTTCCGTTCAACCACCGGTTTAATCGCGCTTCGATTTTGGTCCGGTGAGTGGCGAATCGCTCTCGCGAGTGTGCAAGCAATGTCTCTCGGTGCCCGACGCGGTTCTCCAACGGGGGAATTGTCTTGGCCCGGAAGGGTTGCTTGTTCGTGCCGTCCTCCAGAAGCTTGACAGCGACCTCGAAGCGGTCGAGGTCAACCAACTGCTGCGCCGCGAACTCGTGGCCGAATTCCGCCTGCAACACTTCGGCATCCGTGTTGCCGATGCGGAAGGCAATCAGCGTGCCGACGTTGCCGAATACCGCCTGCCGGATGGGCAGCGCGAGCTGGTCAACGTATTGGTGCGAGAGGGTGAGGCAGAGCCGATACTTGCGGGCCTCCGCCAGAATCGCTGCGAACGCATCCGTGCTGAAGTTCTGAAATTCGTCGATGAACAGGTAAAAATCCCGGCGTTCGTGCTCCGGCTGGTTAGTCCGGGCCATTGCCGCAAGCTGGAATTGAGTCGTGAGCAGGGAACCGAGCAGGTTCGCCTTGTCGTGACCGAGCCGGCCTTTCGAGAGGTTCGCGATGAACAGCCGCCCGTTGTCCATGACGAACGGGATACTCACCTTGCTTTTGACCTGGCCGAGAATGTTCCGAATCACGGGGTTGAGGAGGAACTGGCCGAGCTTGTTCTGAATGGGCGCGATGGCCTCGCGGCGGAACCGCTCGTCGTAGCCTGCGAACTCGTTGGCCCAAAAATCTCGGATGAACGGGTCGCGGACCTGACGCACGACCCACGCGCGATAAGCGTCATCGGTGAGCAGCCGATTCACGCCAAGCAGAGTCGTGTTCTCGCAATCGAGCAACGCGGCAATGGCGTTGTAGAGCAGGTATTCGAGGCGCGGCCCCCACGACTCGCGCCAGATGCCCTTGAACGCCCCGACGATGCCCGACGCAACCAAATGCCGGTCATCGGGCGCGACGTTGGCGAGCAGGTTCAGGCCGACGGGGAAGTCGAGGTCGCCGGGGTGGAAATAAACTAGATGGTCGGCACGGGCCGGGGGAATGTGGTCGAGCAGTTCCTCGGCGAGGTCGCCGTGCGGGTCAATCAGGCCGACGCCGTGCCCGGCGGCGATGTGCTGCACGATGAGATTGCGAAGGAGGGTCGTCTTCCCTGAACCCGTCTTGCCGATGATGTAAAGGTGCTGCCGCTGGTCGGCAGGGGAGATGCCAAAAGGCACCGGGTCGCCCCAGCCGTGCTGCTCGCCGATGATGATGATGTGGTCTTGGTTGTTCATGGTTCCCAAGTCAGCCGCCACTCCTGCCATGTCGAAGGTTTCCCGTGTCGTGTAAAACCTGCGGACACAGCGGGCGGGCGGCGAATGCCACTCGCTTGCGCCGACATGCGTATTGGGGACGAGCCGGCGAGGTAATGGCGACTGACTTTGAAACCCGATGCAGTCGTATTCTATCACGGCCAAGCCGCGCGCGCCTGCGGCGCGACACTGTTCCGGCAGGCCGAAAATGCGGCGGCGCTTTTTCCGCGCTGCGCGCGAAGCTGTCGTCCTCCGCGCGTCGGCGCGAAGTGGGCGCGGTAGCGAACCCATCGTGATTCCTAAAACCAGTCCCCCCAACGTGTCGTGGGCTAGCGACGATAGGAGCGCAGCGCCCGACTTCGCGCTGTTTGGTAAAGGACACCGGCTAGGTGGACTGCCACCCGATAGCCCGCAGGGAAAAAGCGCGAAGTCGGGCGCTAGCCGACGACACGTTGGGGAGGTAGTAGGCGGCAGTTGAGCCGCGCCGTAGTAAAGTGACGGGCGAATGCCCCTACAAACCATGTTTGTCGCCCCGTATGTAGGGTCGCACAATATCTGTTTCGCGACCTCGGGCCAAATCCACGGCCTGACGAAGCGCGGTTAAGGGTGCGATTTGACAGGCCACGGACTTCGTGGTCTGGCAAAAAATCTCGCTTGTCCGTTGCACCCAGAGTTCAGGTTTATCTTAGCGGCTCAAGGCCGCACGATGCGTCCAGTGGCATCTTCAATCACCGGTATTTCGTGCTGTTCCACCATCGCCCGAATGACCGCGCGTCCGTGGTCGTCGTGCAACAACACCGTCAGCCAGTGGACGAATAATTCGTGCCGCTCCCTCTCCTGCATTTTCCCTCCCTTCAAAGTAGTTATCCCCTTCGATGCTGGATTATTCTTTGTATTACTCATTGTATTACTCTGTGGAAGTTTCCTTCCGGGGTGGGCGGAAGTTTTCTTCCTACCCTCCCGGAAGTTCGCTTCCTACCTGCGACCGGGGCGGACGGTCATCCTGTGGATAAGTTCCCCCTTCAACTGGGTCAGTTGCCGAAGCTGCTCGTCGCGCACACGCGTATACTTCCCGGCGGCGTGGATGACGCGCTCATTGCGGTTGCGAATCGCAACGGTGATGAAGCCCTTGTCCCGGAGCGAGCCTATGTGCGTGCGAATCTGGCGGTCGCTGACGCCGAAGAAATCGCCGAAATACTTGTTGGAGGCGTAGCAACCGCGCTCGTTGTCGAGCGAGTGGATTTCGACGAACAGGACTTTCTCCATGATGGACAACGACGAAGAGAGCCAAATTTCTTTGGAAATCCAGATGCCCTTGAAATCTCTGCCAGTGCCTCCCATGGCAGTCATTCTAGCACACGCGACAGTGTTTCCACAAATGGACCCCCCCGTCGTGGTTCGGAAGCCGCTCCAGTGGTTTCCGTGGCGAGCGCGGGTGTGGTAGAATTCAGTCACGATTCCCCGGCAAGATTTCTCCCGCTCGGCGCATCGAATTATTCGCTAACTCAATTTCCATGGACAGCCACCCACAAACGCAGCCGATGCCGAACGGTTCGGAACCGTTCCGCACAGTTCCGCAGACTTCCGAATCCTTCGGCAAAGTTCCGCACGCTGCGGAAAGTTTCGGCAACCTTCCGAATACTTCCGAACGCACGGACAATCACACGCTCACCGTGCGCGAAGTAGCGCGGATGTTTGAAGCGGCGGGTGTCGCCCGCACGGAGCGCAGCATCGTGAACTGGTGCCAGACAAACCGGCAGGGCATGGCCCGGCTGGATGCCTTCTACGACACGAACGACCGGCGCTGGTTCATCACCCCGCAGAGCGTCGAGTCCGCAATTGCGGAAGAGCAGGCGAAAGCTTCGAAATCGGGACAAAATCCTTCCGAACCCGTGGCCGCGATTCCGCAACCTTCCGAAATCGAGAATGGCACGATTCGCTCGCGTCCGAACGCCGGGGTGGGTGCAGACAACTCCACCGGCTCGGAGAAGGAACTCATGGACTTGCGGATTCTGAACCGGGGCAAGGACTACTTCATCGAGCAGCTCCAGAAGGAGCGCGAGGCGATGCTTGAAAAACTGGTTTCCGGCAGTCACCGCATCGGTGAACTGGAAAGTCAGATGCGGCAACTCGCCGCACCTAGTGCCACCGACAAAATTCAGCGGAGCCACAATATCTAGTGGTTGCAAGAGTGCCGATGTAGCATATATTGACACTGTATGAGTAAATCAACTCGGAACACGGGCACGCCTTGGGCGCGCCAAGACGTGGCCTCACTGCGGAGTCTGGCCAAACACAACACGCCAACGCGTGTCATTGGCCTGAAGCTTGGCCGGACGGAAGATGCCGTCCGGTCGAAAGCCTCAAGGGCTGGGCGAAGTCCGGCCTGAGCGATGACGAGCTGCTGGCGCGTGGCAGCGAATGTTTCGAGGCCCTTTACCATTCACTCCGAAAGTGAAGTGAGTGCCGACTGTCAGGCGGACTTGGCGGCTGAGGGGGCGTCCTGCTCCCGCACAGTTTTCTTTTCAAACCAGGCGTAGAGAACCGGGAGCACGACCAAGGTCAGCAGTGTCGAACTGAGGATGCCGCCGATGACCACGGTGGCGAGCGGGCGTTGCACTTCCGCGCCCGCGCCGGTGGCTATGGCCATAGGGACGAAGCCGAGGCTCGCCACGGCGGCGGTCATCAACACAGGACGCAAGCGCGTGAGCGATCCTTCCACGACGGCGGTGAGCAGGTCCATCCCTTCCTCGCGCAACTGGTTGAAGTAAGTGACCAGCACCATGCCGTTGAGCACCGCCACGCCCGCGAGCGCGATGAAGCCCACCGCTGCGGTGATGCTGAAAGGCATCCCGCGCAACCACAGTGCCGCCACGCCGCCCGTGACCGCCAGCGGGATGCCGGAATAGACGAGCAACGCCTGTCGCAGCGAACCGAACGCCAGAAAGATAAGCACGAAGATGAGCGACAACGCGGCGGGCACGACCACGGCAAGCCGCGCGCGGGCCTCCTGCAAGTTTTGAAACTGCCCGCCGAACTCCACGATGTAGCCGTCAGGCAGCTTCACCTGTTCCTTGATGCTCTGTTCGGCGGCGCGCACATAGCCTTCAATGTCGCGTGTCTTCAGGTTCACCATGAGGGCGGCGCGGCGCTGGCCGCTTTCACGCTGGATGGGTTCGACGGTCTTGAGGGTGGTGAACTCCACCACTTTGCCGAGCGGCAGCAGGCCGCTGTCGCCCACGCGCAGGGGCAGCTTCTTGATTTGCTCGTCGTCGGCGCGCAGCTCCTCCGGCATCCGCACCATGATGTCGAACCGGCGGTTGCCCTCGACGAGCTGCCCGACCACCTGTCCGGCGAGGGCGGCGTGGACGGCCTTGTTCACCTCGCCAGCCTGGATGTTGTATTGGCGCAACACCTCGCGCTTGATGTTCATCTGCAACTGCGGCGTGCGCCCCTCGGTCTCGTATTCCACCTGCGCCACGCCGGGGGTCTTTTCGAGGATGCCCTTGATTTTCTCGGCGAGTGGTTCGAGCAAATCATAATCATTGCCGAAAATCTTGACGGCCAGTTCCGCCTTGGTGCCTTCCAGCATTTCGTTGAACCGCATTTCGATGGGCTGGGCGAAGAGCAGGTCGTAGGCGGGGTTGATTTTCTTGAGGGCGGCCTCGACATGCTCGCGCAACTCGGCCTTGTTCGTGGGGCGGCCCGCCGTCTTGGGCCATTCGGCGAGCGGCTTGTAGAACATATAAACGTCGCTCTCGTTCGGCGGCATCGGGTCGGAGGCGATGGCGCTGGTGCCAATGCGCGAGAAGACGCGCGTGATTTCCGGGAAGTCCTTGAGTAGCATCTTCTCGACTTCGATGTCGGTGCGGAGGGATTCCTCCATGCTCATGCCGACGGGCTTGTAGAGCATGGCGGTGATGGAGCCTTCATCGAGCTTGGGCACGAACTCCGCCCCCAGCCGCGTGAAGAGCCAGAGCGAACCGACGAAGAGCGCGAGTGCCGAGCCGACAACCAGCCAGCGAAGTTTCAAGGCGCGGTGCAACGTCAGCTCATAAACGCGCTTGGCGTGGCGAATGAGCAGGTTGTCCTCCTCGCTGATTTTTCCGCCCAGGCAAAACGAGCACAGTGCCGGCATGAGCGTGAGTGCCAGCACCAGCGCGCCGCCCAACGCCAGCATCACCGTGAGCGCCATCGGATGAAACATCTTACCCTCGATGCCGGTGAGGGCGAGGATGGGGATGTAAACCACCGTGATGATGAGCACGCCAAAGAACATCGGGCTGCCCACTTGTTTGCTGGCGGCGAGCACGGTATGGGCGCGTTCCTCGACCGTGAGCGTGCGGCCAAGCTGGTGTTGCTTCAGGCCAAGCTGGCGCACGATGTTTTCCACGATGACGACCGCGCCATCAATGATGAGGCCGAAGTCCACCGCGCCGAGGCTCATCAGATTGCCGGAGATGCCGAAATGCCTCATGCCCGTTAGCGCAAAGAGGAAGGCGAGCGGAATGGCGGCGGACACGATGAGGGCCGCGCGCCAGTTGCCGAGCAACAGCAGGAGCACCACTACCACCAGCACCGCACCCTCGAAAAGGTTCTTCTCCACCGTCCCAATGGTGCGCCCAATCAGCAGTGAACGGTCGTATTGGATTTGGATTTCCACGCCGGCAGGGAGCTTGGACTGAATCTCGGCGATGCGTGCCTTGACACGCCCGGCCACCTCCCGGCTGTTCTCACCTGCCAGCATCATCGTGATGCCGATGACCGTTTCCTTGCCGTCCAGCGTGGCTGCGCCGGTGCGGAACTTGGTGCCCAGCTTCACCTCCGCCACGTCCTTGACGAGCAGCGGCTTGACCCCGGCGGCGAACTTCAGCGGCAGATTCGCAATGTCCTCCACCGTCTGCACGCGGCTGACGGCGCGGATGGTGAGCTGCTCTCCGCCACGGTTGATGATGCCGCCCCCGGCGTTCTCGACGTTCTGCGCGACGAGGTCGGCAAGCTCGCTGAAGGTAAGGTTCACCGCCGTGAGTGCCTCGGGCTTGGGCTGGATGACGAACTGTTTCTCGTAGCCGCCGGTCTCGTTGATTTCTGCGATGCCCGGCACGGTGCGCAGGAACGGCTTGATGGTGTATTGCTGGATTTCACTCAACGCGATGAGCTGCTCCAGTTCCGTCGCCGGCTTGTTGGTGGCATCGGCGCGGTAGTTCACGCTGTAGTAGAGAATTTCGCCGAGGCCGGTCGAGATGGGCGCGAGCTTGGGAAGGACACCGGCGGGCAGCCGCTCCAGCACGCCCTGCAACCGCTCGGCCACGAGCTGGCGGGCGCGGTAGATGTCGGTGCCGTCCTTGAACTGGAGCGTGACTTGCGAGAGGCCAAACTTGGTGATGGACCGCATCTCCTCGACGCCGGGCAGTCCGGCGAGTTCGAGTTCGATGGGCTGGGTGACGAGCTTCTCCGATTCCTCGGCGGCGAGCGCGGAAACTTCGGTGTTGATTTGCACCTGGACGCCGGTGATGTCCGGCACGGCGTCAATGGACAGGTGGAGGGCGGACCAGAGGCCCACGCCGAGCAGGGCCACCGTGCCGAGGAAAACGACGGCGCGCTGGCGCAGGGAGAATTCGAGAATCTTGTCAATCATGGGAGAGCGGTGAGTTTAATGAGCGAGGTGGCGGAAGCCTTGGATTGCCACCAGCAGGCCGATGACGGCGAGCAGGCAGCAACTCGCGTAGGGCAGTTTGCGCGTGAGCGGACCAAGCCATTTCAACTTCTCGGTTGCGTGCTTTACGGACAAGGCGGCCAGCGTGCCCACGGTGACGAGCGTGAGCGCCAGACCGATGCTGAACGCGAGGACGATGGCGAACCCGAGGGTGAACTCCTTCATTTGCATGCAAACCAGCAGGACCGCGAAGGCAGACGGACAGGGCAGCAGGCCGCCGGTAAGGCCGAACAAGACGATTTGCCAGGTCGTCACCCGGCGGTTGGCGAAGCGCCGCTGCAACTCGGCGGCGTGTTCTCTGGCGTGGGCGTCGTCGTCCCCGTGTGAGTGGTCGTGGCCCGGCCCGTGACTGTGCGCGTGGGCATGGCTGTGGTCGTGTCCGTGATGGTGCTCCTCGGTGAACTGCGCTCGCAGAGTTTGCGTTCCGCCCGCGTGGGGCAGGCAAAGTTCCACGGCGAACTCGTGCGGCTCGGGAATGTCCGTCGTGGACGCGATGAAGTTGCCTCGCGCCACAAAGGCGAAGGTCTGCCGGACAACGTCGGATCGCAGCGTGGTGAGCGTGACGGCTTCTGCCGCCGGTGGAGCGACGGACTTTCCCTGGCTGTCACGAAAATGCAGCTCGAAGTGCGGCGGCACACCGTCCTCGAAGACGGCGATTTCCACGTCGCCACTGTCCAGCTTGAGCAGCGTGCCACCGTGCGGCCCGTGCTGAGGCTCGGGAGCCGGCGGCAAAGCTTCAGGTGGCAGGAAGCCCTGCTCCCGGCGAATGCGCCAGAACATCCACCCGGCCATCGCCATGACGATGAGGCCAGTGGCAACGGCAAAATATGGCTCCGTCTCCTCAACCTTGAAGCGGTCCGCGTAATGCAACCCGACGAACGCCAACGCCCAGATGACGGCTGTATGTGAGATGGTGGCGGACAGGCCGAGCAACGCGGCCTGCCGGACCGTGCCCCGGATGGAGATGATGAACGCGGCCATCACCGTCTTGCTGTGCCCCGGCTCCAAGCCATGCAGCGCGCCAAGAAGAACGGCGGTCGGGATGAACAGCCAGGCGTGGCCTTGAGTGAGATATTCTTGGAACGAGGTCATAGCAACAGGTGGGCTTCGAGGTGGTGTAGGCCACCTCAGTCTTTCACGGTCTTGATTTCGGAGAGGGAGTTGAGGCTGCGTCCGGTGAGCAGGTGGAGTTGCTCACTGGCTTCGAGGGCGCTGCGCTTGGTGTCGAGCAGCGACTCCAGGGCTTCGAGATATTGCTTCTGCATCTCCATGTAGGTCGCCAATGGCACGGCTCCGAGCCGGTAATGCCGGTCGGCGAGGTCAGCGGTCTCGCGGAAGTCCTGCGCGGCGTCGGGCCGGGTGCGGGTGATTTCGTAGATACGGGCGGCGTAGGTGAGGTAGGTCTCGCTGACCTTCCGCTCCACTTCGCGCTGCGCCACGTTCAGCGTAGTCTGCGCCTGCTCGCGGCGGGCTTGCGCCACTTCGATGTTGCCCGTGTTGCGGTTCCACAGCGGCAGCGGGACGGACAGGTTGAAGCCGACGATGGTCTGGGAGTCACCAGACTTCTCCGAGTTGAAGAACGGGCCGGCAGTGACAGCGGGGTAGCGCTCGTTCTTCGCCAAGTCCACGCGGAAGCCCTGCTGTTCCAATTCGGCGACGCGCTGCCGCAGCTCAAAGTTGTTCGTGCGGGCCAGCGCCAGCAGCGTTTCGGGGTCAGGGGCCGGGGCGAACTTGAGCGGGGTGTCGGCGATGCGGAGCGGATTGGCGAGCGGCTGGCCGCGCAACTGGTTTAGCTCTATCAACACGTTGCGCACAGCGACGTAGGCATCGGTGGCCCGCTTCTGCGCGACAATCGCACTGGCTTCGATGATGCGCTGCTCCAGCTTGGGCGTGACGCCAGCGGGGTCACGCTGCACCACGACCTCGGCGAGGGCTTGCAGGCGCTGGGAGACTTCTATCGCGGCGTCGGCCTGCTGCTGGGCGACGAACACGCCGAAGGCCAGCGTGCGCGTGCGGGCAGCGAGGGCATTGCGGAAGTTCTCCAAGCCAAGCTCCGCCAATGCGACCTGGCGGCTGGCGATGGATTTGCGGAGGGCGAGGCGGCCCGGCCACTCGAAGGGCTGTTGCAACGCGACGGTCCACGCGCCGCCTTCGCCCAGGACGCTGCCGGCGATGTCCTTGGCCCGCTTGAGGCCGCCGGAGACGGACAGCTCGGGATTGGCGAGCGCCTTGGCGGTGCGCTGCTCCCCTTTCGCGGCGGCAATCTCCGCCTGGTAGAAGGCCAGCTCTGGGTTCTTCTCCAGCACCTCGGATACGAGAGCTTCAAGGGTCAGCGGGGCGGGGTTAAGATTGGTCTGCGCGCTGGCAGCCGAGGCAAACAGGCCAAGGACGAGCGCGACACCGAGGGAAGGGATAATTTTTGTTTGAGTGCCAGAGTTCATGCGTGCGAAGGGATTCTGAGTTGACCGGACCGAGTGGAAACAAAGGGGCCATCCAAGAAGACAGCCGTGGAAAGCAGAAGACGGCTGGACTCAGGTCGAGGCAGCCGAGGGGAAGGAAGGAAATCAAACCACCAGGACGGTGGTGCGAAGGGCGAGCAGCAGTTGTGAAACTGGTGGCGGTCGCGCTGCGGCGACCGGTGAAGCTACCGGCAAGGCGGTCAGAACGATGAGGGGGACGGTCGGAGGTGAAAGCGCAATGGTGGTGCTCGCGGGTGCAACACTTGGGAGGACACGCTCGGTCGCAACTTGACCGCCGAGCAGGAGGTGGATGACGTGGTCGCCATCCCCCGAGCTGGGGGCTTCGGCCATGGCGACGAGCATCTGGGCCGTCCAACCGTGTTGGTGCTCGTGGTGAAAACTTGCCGAAGGCGTGGCGGCGTGCGCCGTTCCATCGTGATGGGAGAGCACGACATCCAAGTGCCCGCCGGAGGAGACGAGACTCACCTCATGGTCATCGTCCAACCATGCGCCAGAAGCCAGAAGAGCCGGCAGCAAAGCCGTGTGGCTCGCTGCAAAAGCGAGCAGCAAGACTAGGGCGATGGTCTGGCGGGCAAGCTTCACTACGCTTTTCTACTCCCGCGTGATGGATGGCAACAAGGCAAATCAAGCCGCCAGGCAACTGCGGCGCGTTGAATTTCACAACCACGGTCAGACTGACGAGGGAGGCTTGTGCTCACGGCTGTCCCGGAAGGACCGTTTTGGAGGCAGGCATGACCACGCTGTTCGACAGCGACATCGGCACCGGACTGTTCGTCCCCGACAGCCGCTGTTGGTGGCGTTGCTGCGCCTTGCGGTGGACATTGATGTAGGACCACGAGTAGAGCGCCAACGCGGTGGCGGCGGCCATGATGGCGGAGGTGACCAGCACCCACGCCTTCCACGACTCCCGGCGAAGCTGCGCGGCCTGTCGGGCAGCCCGTGCGGATTGTCGGGCCGCTGCTTGCGGCGATTTCCACCGCCGGCTCATTGGTGAGTCTTGTGGGATTGGTCGCGGTGCTGCCGCAAGCGAGGCAGCAGATACAACAGGTAGCCCAACGTCGAGGCCACCATGAGCAGGATGATGCCGAGCAGTAGCAGCCGGGAGCGACGCGTTTCTCTGCGCTGTTTCTCGGCCTTCCGCGCGGCCATGGCTGGTGAGCTGAAGCGGGCCATTCAGGGTAGTTGGAGTTTTGTGCCACCGTTCGTTTGTAATCTCAGGTGACCCATGACGCAGGAGAGAAAGTCCAGCAGCTCGAATGGCTTCTCGATGAAGTCCACCGCGCCGAGCCGTTTAGCTTCCTGCTTGTAGGGTGAGCTGGTCTGGCCAGTCACAAAGATGGCCGGGATGGCGCGCGTCGCCTTGTCCGCCTTCAACTCGCGGCAGACCTCCAACCCGCTGATGCCGGGCAGGGCGATGTCCAGCAGGATGAGGTCGAAAGGCTGCTGCCGCAGAACCTTCAACGCCTCCTCGCCCGTTGTGATGAGGATCACTTCGATACGGGCACGCGCCAAGGCGGCCCGAATCAAGTCGCCAATCTCCGGGTGGTCTTCCACCGCCAGCACGCGGGCGAGGGGGGCTTTCATCGGTTCAATGGTCGCAGGTGCAGGCGTATTCCAGCAGCTTGCACTCGCCGCACGGGTTCAGGTTCAGCTTGAGGCGGAAGTTCACCGGCTTGGCGTCGGCACTGGCCTTGTAGGCGAGGGCGACGGGGTAGGCAGTGCCTTCGGGGAACGGCGCGGTGGTGGCGAGAGCGGACCCATTGGCGGTAAAGGCCAGGGTGACTTTACCGCTGGGCGCATCGCCGATGGCGGTGACGGTGCGTGCGCCAGCCGGCATCAAGTTCATGTCCTTGTCGTAGAAACGCACGGTGGCGGTGCGGTCTTTCTCGACGACAAATTCGATGTGGTCCGGCTCAATCTCGAAAATCTTGCCGCCGTTGGGAGCCTTGACGTGCTTGTGTTCGACTTTTGCGCCGGGCTTTGCCTCGGCTTTGTGGCCGTGGCCTTCGCCGGGTTTGTGGTCGTGGCCGGCGTGTTCGTCTTTCTTGCAGGCGGTGAGGGCGGCAGCGGCGAGGAGCGCGACCGCGAGGGGTAGCAGTTTCATGGTGGTGTTTTCTTAGTGGCTGGTTTCCGGCGGCTTGGGTTCAGCGGGAGCGCCGGTTGGTCCCGATTGGGCCGCACTGCTGTCAGTGGCGGACCCAAAGCGTTTCTCAACCCATTCGTAGAGCGTGGGCAGCAGCACGAGGGTGAGGAAAGTGGAGGAAATAATCCCGCCGATGACGACGGTGGCGAGGGGACGTTGCACTTCGCCGCCCGCGCCCGTGGCGATGGCCATCGGCACGAAACCCAGCGAGGCGACGAGGGCGGTCATCAGTTTGGGCCGCAGGCGCAGCAGGGAGCCGTCCCATACGGAGGTGCGCAGGTCCGCGCCGCGTTCGCGGAGTTGGTTGAAGAAGGTGATAATCATGAGGCCGTTCAGCACGGCGATGCCGGAGAGCGCGATGAAGCCCACGCCCGCGCTGATGCTGAAGGGCAGGCCGCGCGCCCACAGCGCGAAGACGCCGCCGGTCACGGCCAGCGGCACGGCGAGGAACACGAGCACGGTCTGGCGCAGGCTTTGCAAGGCCATGAAGATGAGGATGAAAATCAGCGCCAGTGCGGCGGGCACGACGATGGTGAGCCGCTGCTTGGCTTCCATGAGGTTCTTGAACTGCCCGCCGAACTCAATGGTGTAGCCGTCCGGCAGCTTGACCTGCTCGGCAACTTTCTTCTGCGCCTCCAGGACGAAGCTCTCCACGTCGCGGCCCCGCAGGTTAATCATGATGGCCGCGCGGCGCTGGCTGAACTCGCGCGAGATGGCGGCGACGGACTCGACCATGCGGAAGTCGGCGACTTTGCCGAGCGTGAGCAGCCCGCCGTTGTCCACACGCACGGGCAGGCGTTTCAACTCCTCGATTTGTTCGCGCTGGGATTCCGGCAGGCGGATGACGATGTCGAAGCGGCGGTTGCCCTCAACGAGCTTGCCGACCTCCTGCCCGGCGAGCGCGGCGTGGACGACGCGGTTCAGCTCCGCCGCGTGGAGGTTGTATTTGCCCATCGCCTCGCGGTTGGGGACGATTTCGAGCATGGGGGATTTGCCGAGGGCGTCGAACTCCACGTCCGCCGCGCCGGGGATTTTCTCCAGCACCTCGCGGGCTTCACTGGCGATTTTCTCGATGATGGCAAAGTCGTCGCCGAAGACCTTCACGGCAATGTCGGCACGGGTGCCTTCGAGGATTTCGTTGAAGCGCATCTCGATGGGCTGGCTGAACAGGTGGCCCTCGCCGGGGATGTGCTTGCCGAGTTCCTCGGTCATCAGCGTGGCGAGCGACTCCTTGCTGATGGGCTTGCCGTTGACCTTCCGCCATTTGTCCTGCGGGGTGAACATGATGTAGGTGTCCGCGACGTTCACGCCCATCGGGTCGGTGGCGACTTCGGCGGTGCCGAGCCGGCAGAAGACGTAATCCACTTCGGGGAACTTCTCGCGCAGCAGCTTCTCGCCGCGCTTCTGCATCTCGATGCTGGCGTCAATGCCGATGCTCGTGGTGCGAATCATGTGCGTGGCGAAGGAGCCTTCGTCCAGTTGCGGCACGAACTCCGCGCCCAGCCGGCCAAAGATGAAAACCGCCAGCGCGAAGACCGCCACCGCCGCGCCCGTGACCGGCCAGCGGAAGCGGAGGGAGAAGCGCAGGAGGGGGGCATAGACCTTCTTGGCAAAGTTCACGAGGAAGCTGTCCTTCTCCTCGATGTCGCCGCCCAGCAGCCAGGAGCAGAGCGCGGGCATGAGCGTGAGGGCCAGCGCCATCGAGCCAATGAGCGCGAAGATGACGGTGATGGCCATCGGCTTGAACATCTTCCCCTCGATGCCGGTGAGGGCGAGGATGGGGACATAGACCACGGTGATGATGAGCACGCCGAAGAACATCGGGCTGGCGACTTCCTTGGCGGAGGCGAGCACTTCATGCGCCCGCTCGACGGCGGTGAGGCGGCGTCCGAGCTTGTGCTGCTTTTCAGCGAGGTGGCGGATGATGTTCTCCACCATCACCACCGCGCCGTCCACGATGAGGCCAAAGTCAATCGCACCGAGGCTCATTAGGTTGCCCGAGACCCGGCTCTGCACCATGCCGGTCATGGCGAACAGCAGCGACAGCGGGATGGCGAGGGCGACGATGAGCGCCGCGCGCCAGTTGCCGAGCATGATGAGCAGCACGACCACCACGAGGATGGCCCCCTCGAACAGGCTGGTCTCGACGGTCCGAATCGTGCGGTCCACCAGCACGGTGCGGTCATAGACGGTGATGATTTCGACCCCGGCGGGGAGCTTGGGCTGGATTTCCTTGAGCTTGGCGGCGACGGCCTTCGCCACGAGACGGCTGTTCTCTCCCGCGAGCATGAGCGCCGAGCCGAGCACGGCCTCCTCGCCATTGTGGGTGGAAGCGCCGGTGCGGACGGCCTTGCCGATGCCCACGGTGGCCACGTCCTTCACGCGCAACGCGGTCGGACGCGCGCCAAACTTGAGCGGGAGATTTTCAATTTCCTCAATGGTCTGCACGCGCCCCGCCGCGCGCACCACCACCTGCTCGCCGCCCAGTTGAATGACGCTGCCGCCCGCGTTCTCGACGTTTTCGCCGACGGCCTCGGCGACTTCGCTGAAGGACAGGCCGACGCTCTTGAGCTTGTCGGGGTTGGGTGCGACGACGATTTGCTTTTCGTAGCCGCCGCTGGTGTTGACCTCAGCGATGCCGGGCGTGGAGCGCAGGCGCGGCTTGATGAGGAAGTCATGGATGAGCTTCAGCTCCATGAGCTGCGCCTCGCGGGTGGCGGGCTTGTTCGTCGCGCCCGGCGCGTAGTCCACAATGTAGTAATAGATTTCGCCCAGGCCGGTGCTGATGGGCGCGAGCTTGGGCGTAATGCCGGGCGGCAGCTCGTCAATCACGGTCTGGAGCCGTTCACTCACCAACTGGCGCGAGCGATACAAGTCCGTGCCCTCCTCAAAGACGAGCGTGACCTGCGAGAGGCCGAACTTGGAGAGCGAGCGCAGTTCGGTGAGGCCCGGCACGCCGGCCATCTCGTTCTCGATGGGGAAGGTGACGAGCTTTTCAATCTCCTCCGGCGCGAGCGCGGGCACGGCGGTATTGATTTGAACCTGAATGTTGGTGATGTCAGGGACGGCATCAATCGGCAGCCGCAACGCGGACCACACGCCGACGCCAATGAGGATGACGGTGGCGAGCAGCACGAACACGCGCTGGCGGACGGAGAATTCGAGGAGGCGGTTGAGCATGGTAGTTAGTGCAGGAGCATTTCAGTGGTGGTCGGTGGGTCAGTGCTCGAAGAGAAGGATGAGCAATCCCATCAGGCAGAGCAGCGCGCCGAGGATGCCGTTCTCGTAACGCTCGGCGAACTTGAGCTTGAGCTTCTCCAGCCCCAGCCAGGTCAGCGACGTGAACACCATCATCCCCGCGAGGGTCGCCAGCGCGAGGATGAGGCTCAACACGACGAAGCCTTGCCAGCCGTATCGGATGCCGGTGAGATACACCGGCAGAAATCCCTCGCACGGTGAAAAGGTCAGCAGCACAAACAGGCTCGTGATGGCAACCCGGTCGGAGGTGGGCGGCGGCGGACGGTTTTCCGCCAGTGCTTGGGCGAGCTTGTCCTGCGGGCGTTCGCCGGCAGGATGTGCTTCGGCATGCGGGTGGGCTTCGCCGGGGCCGTGCTGGTGGCCGTGCTCCACGAACGCCAGCTCATGTCGGTGGCTGTGCCCGTCGTGCGTGAGCGCGAGTTCGACCTTGAACTCATGCGGTTCGGGCAGTTCCGCCGTGGCTTCCAAATAATCCTGCTCGGGCGCAAAGGTGAACGTCTGCCGCGTGCCGTCGGGTCGGAGGGTCGTCAGCGTGACGGCATTCCCAGCCAGCGCAGGTTGCGGTTTGCCCTGTGCGTCGTGGAAATACAGCCGGAAGCGGGGCGGCACGTTCGTTTCAAAGACGCTGACTTCCACCGCACCGTCGCCGGTGTGGACCATCATCCCGCCGTGCGGCCCGTGCCCGGCGTCATGGGTGTGCGCGTCGCCATGATGATGGCCGTGTTGTCCGCCGAGCCAATGGCTGTGGCCCTTGCCCTGCCATTGCCGCCAGAGATAAAACCCGCCCAGCAGGAGCAGCGTCCCGCCCGCCAGCAGCGGAAAGGCTGACCTCAGCCAGTCGTTCACGGAAATCCCCAGCCAGACCACGACCACCCCCAGCAACGTGGTGAGCGCGACGTGACCCAGGCCCGCGAGCGCCGTCACCGCGAGCGTCCGGGCGAGGCTCCAATGCTGCGCCCGGCCCACCAGCACAAACGGCAGCCAGTGCGTGGGAATCGCCGCGTGGAGGAACGCCACGGTGAACCCCGTGCCGGCGACGGCTTGGAAGAAGGATTGGCTCATGGCTGGAGCGTGGAATGCACGTAAAGCCCTAGAGGGCGTTGTCTCCCTGTTCGTCGGTGCGGATGCGGATGGCCTGCTCCAAAGGCTGCACGAAGATTTTCCCGTCGCCGATTTTGCCCGTGCGGGCGCACTTGAGGATGGCGGCGACGGCGGTCTTCACCATCCCGTCGGGCACGACAATTTCGAGTTTCAGCTTGGGCAGGAAGTCCACGGTGTATTCGCTGCCGCGATAAATCTCCGTGTGCCCCTTCTGCCGTCCGAAGCCCCGGACTTCGGTGATGGTCATTCCGGTGATGCCGAGGTCGGTGAGTCCCTCCTTCACTTCCTCCAACTTGAACGGCTTGATGATGGCTTCGATTTTCTTCATGTGGGTTTAATGCTGGAGGGAGGCCGCCTGCTCCTGCCAAACGACCTTCGTCACAAACGGCTTTCCGAAGAATGGTCTGCGGTAATAGACACACACCTGCGCGCCCGCTTTGAGCGCCTCCGTCGTGTCAAACTGACCGTTCCGAACGAGGCTCGTGTCCGCCTTCCAAGCCAGCCGCAGCGGCGTGTCGTGCCCGGCGGGCAGCAGCGTCAGCAGGTGCGTTTGCCGGTCCACGACTTGGAGCGCGCCGCACGCCTCCTGCGCACGCGGCGGACGCGCCCAACTGGTGGACGCGGTGAGCCATAGCGCACTGAAGGCCAGCAGGCACAGGGATGGAGTGATGGTTTTCGTTTTCATAATGGTTCCTTTCCCAGCGGGTTCATGTTTTCAGCAGGCGAAGCGCGTTGGCGATGACGACCAGGGTCGCACCGGTGTCAGCAAGGATGGCGAGCCACAGGCTGGTGTGGCCGGTGAAGGCGAGGACGAGGAACACGGCCTTCACGCCGAGCGCGAAGATGATGTTCGCCTGAATGACCCGCATGGCGCGGCGGCCCAGCAGGATGGCCTCGGCCACCTTGCTCAAGTCGTCCTGCATCAAGGCCACGTCCGCCGTCTCAATCGCCGTGTCCGTGCCGGCGGTGCCCATGGCGATGCCAACGCTGGCGGCAGCCATCGCGGGCGCGTCGTTCACGCCATCGCCAATCATCCCAACGTGGCCGTGCTCGGCGAGCAGCTCGCGCACCTGTTCGACTTTGTGTTCCGGCAGAAGGTCGCCGTAGGCCTCGTCGAGCCTGACCTGACGGGCGATGGCGTCCACCGTGCGTTGATTGTCGCCACTGAGCATGACGACCTTGCGGATGCCCGCCGCGTGCAAGGCGCGGATGGCTTCGGCGGCGTTGGGACGAATGGTGTCGCCGACGGCGAGCACGCCCAGCACTTCGCCCACGCAACTGCCGTGCGGGCGATGGCCCACCACGACGACGGACAGGGCACGGGCTTCGATTTCGGCGAGGGTCTTCTCGATGGCCTCCGAGCAGACGCCGAGTTCATGGGCAAAGCGGTGGTTGCCGACGAAGTAAGCGTGGCCGTCCGCCTCGCCTTCCGCACCTCTGCCGGTGCGGGCCTGGTAGTTGGTGGCACGGGGAAACTCAATGCCTCGTTGCTGCGCGGCTTCGACGACTGCCTTGGCGAGCGGGTGCTCAGAGTGTGCGTCAATCGCGGCGGCAATTCGCAGCACGTCCGCCTCGGACTTGCCACCGAACGGCAACACTTGAGTCACGCGCGGACGGCCCTCGGTGATGGTGCCAGTCTTGTCCACGGCGAGCGCCCGGAGTTTGCCCAGCGCCTCCAAATGCGCGCCTCCCTTGATGAGCACGCCGCGCCGTGCCAGCGCGGTCAGGCCGGACACGATGGAAACCGGCGTGGCAATCACGAGGGCGCAGGGGCAGGCGATGACGAGCAGCACCAGTGCGCGATAGGTCCACACGCCCCACGCCCCACCAAAGAGCAGCGGCGGCAGCAGCCAAACCAGCAGCGCCACGACAAACACGGCGGGCGTGTAGTAGCGGGCGAACGTGTCCACGAACCGCTGCGTCGGCGCTTTCTGCGACTGCGCCTCGCTGACGAGATGGATGATGCGGGCGAGCGTCGAGTCGCTGGCCGCCTTGGTGACGCGCACTTCCAGCGAACCCTCGCCGTTGATGGTGCCGGCGAACACGCCGTCGCCGGGCTTCTTTTCGACCGGCATGGATTCGCCGGTGATGGGAGCCTGGTTCACCGCCGACGCGCCACCGATGACCTCGCCGTCCAGCGGCACACGGGAACCTGACTTCACCGCGACCACGCTGCCGACACTTACCTGCGCCACCGGGACTTCGCGGAAGGCGTCGCCTTCCTTGAGCAGGGCTGTCTCGGGCGACAATTCCATCAACGCCTGAACGGCCCGGCGTGCCCGCGCGACGCTGAACGATTCCAGCAACTCGGACAGGGCGAACAGGAACACGACCGCCGCGCCCTCGCCCCATTCACCGATGGCTGCCGCGCCCATCACGGCGACAGTCATCAGCACGTTCATGTCGAGCGACACCCGACACATCGCACCGAGCGCCTTTGGGGCGATGAACCAACCGCCTGCAAAGATGGCGACGCCGAAGCTGCCGAGCCGAAGTCCCGCTGGTTCCACCTTGAGCCATTCCAAGAGCAGCCCCAGCCCGGTGAAGGCACCTGACACGACCACGGAAATCAGCCGCGCTCGCTGACCGTCTGCCGGTGACTCGACTGCCGCCTCTGACGTGGCCAGCGTGGCGCGCAAGCCGGCCTTGCCGAGCGTGGCCACCAGTGTTTCCACCGACACGACGTTGGTGTGCGCAACAGCCACCGTGCCCGCCATGAGATTCACTTGAACGTCCTCAACACCGGTCAACGTCTTCAACGCGCGGTTCACCGCCTCGACTTCATCCGCGCAATCCATCCCGGTCACGCGTAGCAAAGTCTGCGGCCCGGCGAGCCGCCCGGTCGGCGGGGCGACAGGAGCCGCCGTGGCGCAGCAATCCGCCGCACAGGCTGTGGTGGTTTTGGAGGCTTGGGTCACAATCAATCAGTGGCTATGCCCGCCGCCCTTGACGGCGCGAAGTTCAACCAACCAGAGGGTTTGCACGGGCGTCGTCACCACCTGGTCGCCGGGCAGCAGGCCGTCCGTGATTTCCACCCGCTCGTTGCTCTCCGCGCCAACTTTGACGGCGGTGCGGAAGTAGGCCGCGCCGTTCACGGCATAAACAAAGTCACCTTCCGACGTGCGCAGCAGGGCAGCTTGCGGAATGACCGTGACGGTGTTGGTGCGCGGCAGGGTGAGGATGGCCGACACGAAGTCGCCGGATTTGAACGCGGCGTCCGCCGGCAAGAACGCGTCAATCTCGGCGTCGCCCAAGGCGAGCGCGGAATGGATTTCCTTCACGATTCCCTCCGCCGTGGCACCTGACGGCGAACTGAAGCGCACCATCAAGCCGGAGCGAACCCGTGCGGCTTGCGCGGGGGCAACAAACCCAGAGGCCAGTAGCGTCCGGGCTGGCCGGTTGGTGACGGGCGTGAGGCGGTCCGGCAGCGCGTCATATACCTGGGCGGTGAACCGGATTTCGTGCGGCAGCTTTTCCTCGGTCACGTCCGCCACTTTCAGGCCGAGAATCTTCTTCGTCTCCTCCGTCACGCTCACGCCCTTGCCCGCCTTGAACGACGCGCCGGAAGGGGATTCCGCGCCATGTCCATGGCCATCGTCTTTGTCATGAGCCTCCTTGCCGTGGTCGTGGCCGTCGCCTTCCTTGTGGTTGCAGCCCGTGAGAAACAGGCCGGCTACCAACAAGGTGAGGACATAAGCCGCCCGCTGTGGCCGGGTCGTGCTGGGTTGAAATGCGTTCATCTCAATCCTTGGAGGATTTGATTTCGCTCAACGAGTTGAGGCTGCGCCCGGTGAGCAGGTGCAATTGCTCGCTGGCTTCGAGGGCGCTGCGCTTGGTGTCGAGCAGGGCTTCGAGAGCTTCGAGGTATTGCTTCTGCATCTCAATGTAGGTGGTCAGCGGCACGGCTCCGAGCCGGTAATGCCGGTCGGCCAAGTCGGCGGTCTCGCGGAAGTCCTGCGCCGCGTCAGGACGGGTGCGGGTGATTTCATAGAGGCGGGCGGCGTATTGGAGATAGGTCTCGCTGACCTTTCGCTCGACTTCGCGTTGCGCCACGTTCAGCGCGGTCTGCGCCTGCGCGCGGCGGGCCTGCGCCACCTCGATGTTGCCCGCGTTTCGGTTCCACAACGGCAGGGGGACGGACAGGTTGAAGCCGACGATGGTCTGGGAGTCGCCGGACTTCTCCGAGTTGAGGAACGGGCCGACGGTGACGGCGGGGTAGCGTTCGTTCTTCGCCAGGTCCACGCGGAAGCCCTGCTGCTCCAATTCGGCGACGCGCTGTCGCAGCTCGAAGTTGTTCGTGCGGGCCAGCGCCAGCAACGCCTCGGGGTCGGGGGTCGGGGCGAACTTGAGCGGCGTGTCGGCAATACGCAGCGGGCTGGCGAGCGGCAGGCCGCGCAACTGGTTCAGCTCAATCAACACGTTGCGCACGGCGACGTGGGCATCGGTGGCGCGTTTTTGCGCGACAATCGCGCTGGCTTCGATGATGCGCTGCTCCAGCTTGGGCGTGACGCCGGCGGGGTCGCGTTGCACGACGACCTCGGCGAGGGCTTGCAGGCGGTGCGAAATCTCCAACGCGGCATCGGCCTGCTGCTGCGCGACGAAGACGCCAAACGCCAAGGTGCGGACACGCGCGGCGAGGGCGGCGCGGAAGTTTTCGAGGCCCAACTCGGCGAGCGCGACCTGCTGGCTGGCGATGGATTTGCGGAGCGCGAGCCGGCCCGGCCACTCGAAGGGTTGTTGCAGCGCGACGGTCCACGCGCCGCCCTCGCCCAGCACATTACCAGCGATGTCCTTGGCGCGCTTGAGGCCGCCGGAGACGGACAGTTCAGGGTTGGCGAGCGCCTTGGCGGTGCGCTGCTCGCCTTTGGCGACTGCAATCTCCGCCTCGTAAAACTTCAGCTCAGGGTTCTTCTCCAGCACCTCGGCCACCAGCGCGTCCAGCGTCTGTGGCTTGAGGGCCGGGGCAGCATCTTGGGCTTGCGCCGCCAAAACGGTCAGCACGGTCAGGGACGCCACCACTGCGAATTGGGGACGCCATTTGCCAATCGAATATCGCTTCATAAAATCACACGGAATCACACGAATTTTTTCCAAACCACGGGACACGAACAGGGAACAACCAAGGCAGGCGACAACGCACCTGTTGAACGGGAAAGCAGCCCTCAGCGGAAGCGAGGACTAATTACGAAGCGAGTGAAGGCGCACGGGGAGGAAGGGCCGTGCGAAAAGCAAACTGCCAGGAAGCCGGGAGGTCGGGTGGAGCTGCCGTCAGGACACCGAGCGAGACGGACGCGGGTTGGCCGCACACGAGTTCGGTCGGCGATTCAAAAGGAGGCAGCGCGAGGACCAACGCGGGGGAAACGGTCGGATGGTGCGAAGGGAGAAAATAGTTGGCTGACTCAAAAGAGCAGCACTCTCCTCCGTCGGAAGAGTCAGTCCCTTGATGGCAGGCCCGGTCGTCAGCACATTGGAGAAAGGCCAGGCCGGGCAGGCTTTCCAAGCTGCAATGCGCAGTCAGCGGCAGCCAAGCCGCCGCCAGCAGAAGGAGCAAAGTATTTCGCAAACCGCGCACTGGACTGATTGGTAAGCCTTCCGTGCGGCTTGTTCAAACAAATACGGATAACCAGACAGACGGATGTTGGTAAGCGCGGTCCGAAATACCCGCCGTCAACATGACCCAAAACGAGAGAATTCCCAACACGCGAGTCTGCTGTTGGGACTGCCAAGACACGCAGGCGCTACCTGCATTCGGGCTTGTAGGCCAAGGCTGTCAGGGCGATTGTCGAGGCGCAAAATGTGTGTGTGAGATGTGGATTTTTCGTTGTGCAATACCCAACAGTGCTATCCCGCTGGGAGAGGGAGAATCTTTGGCAGCCCTCGTCCAATCGCGCCACTCTTGCCAACCGCGACGGGCTAAGTGGCTCCCTCTCCCAGCGGGAGAGGGCTGGGGTGAGGGAGAGCGGCCACGAAGTGCTGCACGCTGCGTTTGACCAAACGATTGCCACAGTCGGTATAATCTCTGCGTCCCTCCGCGTTCTCTGCGCCTCTGCGTTAACAGGAACGCCTCCTTCCGCCGCATCGTCCCGCCCAGGACGCGCGTTGTCCTGCCTGTTGCTGCTCGGGTTGTGGCTGCTGCTCCCCGCCCGGCTCGCCGCCGTCGAGGTGACTTACGAAAAGACCGGCTACACCGTCACCAGCGGCATGGATTACGCCATCCGTTATGAGCTGAAGCAGCTCATCGCGCGGCACGAGCAGGTGCTCAAGCGGAAGGCCCCGGCCGAGTTCACCGTCACCTACCGCATCTTCCCCACTTACGAGGACTACAAGAGCTACTCCGCCACCCTGGGCCGCAGCGTCAGCCCGCAGTTGCTCGGTTACACGGCCAGCCGGAAGTCCTACAAGCCCGACACCGGCGAGATCACCTCCGCCACCGCCGAGGTCGTCTCCTGGAAGCACCCGCAGCCCGCCGTGCATCTCGCCACCGTCCTGCACGAGACCACCCACGCTGTCACCCAGTCGTTCCTGCTGCACGTCCCGTTGTGGATGAACGAGGGCAGCGCCGACTGGTTCGGCAAGCCCGCCTGGGCCGAGAGCGAGGCGCAGAAGACCGACCGCGCCCGCCGCTGGCAGACGCTGAAATACCTGCTCGACGAGAAAAAGCTCCCGCCCTTGCGCGCCTATCTCGAAGCCGAGAACTACGAGGAATGGAGCCGGCAGTTCGGCGGCAACATTGGGATGGGCTACGTGGTGGGCTACTCGCTCTTCGACTTCTTCATGGGTGCCGCGAACGCGCAGGCCTTCCTCGGGACGCTGCTGAAGACCCCGGGCATCGAGCGCGGTGCGAAGCCCGGCGCGGCCTTCACCGCGCAGCTCGACAAGCTCTGGCGCGGCGGCCTGCCCGAGTTCGAGCGCGGCTGGCACAACTGGATCCGCTACCGCGCCGGCCAGGAGAAGCCCCCGGCCGCCGCCCCGCCGCCGGTGAAGAAGAAGTAGGCCCAAATTCCGAAATTGAAACTGCGGATGACGCGGATCACACGGTTTCAGGGCTGAAAGCCCGTCCGGTGACAGCCCGGGCTGGAGCCGAGCACCGCGAGGCGAAGGCCCGGGTTCGCGGTCTATTCCGGCACCGTCCTGAAGGGGCGGCACTCTGCACCGGGGGCGGCAAGTCCCGCCCTTTCAGGGCGGGCCGGCTTCACGGGCCAGGCTACCCGGGGCTTCACCCCGGGCTGTCACCGGGCGGGCTTTCAGCCCTGAATGGCAGTCTAGCGCCTTGCGTTGAACAGGAGCGCCTTGGCGGCGCAGCCGCCGGGTAGCACAGGCTACCAGCCGCTCGGAATGACGACGGCGTGCGCACTGATTCGATGCCTCGTGTGGCTGCCGGGCCGCCCCGCCGTTCCGTCCGGCCAGTGGCCGGACGGCACAGGCTGGTAGCCTGTGCTACCCATTCCGGCTTCGGAGTTCGGGTTGAGTTCCGCCGCCCCCATCTTTGTCTTTCCCAAATCTTTGGGTCCACTCCCCAGTCCTCCGCCATTCCCTTGAAATTCCCCGCGCACAGTCAACGTCGGTAAGACTCCGATAACATGCATCTGAATCACCCCCTCCGCTTCACCTCCGCCTCCCCGGTCCTGCGCGCGGCCGGCCTGCTGGCCCTCTGCACCACCTTGGCCGCCGCCGCCGACCCGAAGCCGCCGCTCGTCCGCGAGTTGAAGGAGTTCGGTGACACCAGCGGCAAGGCCCTGCGCGAGACCTACGAGAAGGCCATCGCCGAACTGCGCAAGACCGGCGGCGTGCTCGAAGTCCCCGCCGGCGATTGGAACGTGCTGCAAAATAAGCCGCTCCCACTCCAGGGCCTCACGCGCTCGCCGGAGCCGCCCGCCGAGACCAAGCGTTGGACCGACCAGCCCGGCGTCACCGTCATCTCGCACAACGGCAAAAGTGTGGTCGTGCAGATCCCGCCCATCACCGGCCTGCGCCTGGAGCGGCCCCTGCGCCTCGCCGACGGCGACAGCCTCCCGCACTGGGGCACGCATCCGGCGCTCACGCTCGACAGCGAGATCACCTATGGCTCCAGCAGCTACCTCGACTGGCTGCAACTGCCGGTGACGAAGGGCAAGGACCAGCGCTTCTACCTGGCCACCGTGCGCGGCATCCACCCCGGCCAGTTCATCAACATCCACGGCGGCAAGGGCTACGGCGGCGGCGTCACGCGCGGCCTCGTGAAGTCCATCGGCTATGACGTGGAGAAGCAGTTGAGCTACTTCGTCGCCGACACGGACATTGACCACGTCGCCGGCGCGATCCTGCACAACAAGAGCAACACCGGCCTCCTGCACATGCTCCAGACCACCCACAACGACAACCAGACTTACGACGTGAAGGTGATCCGCAACCAATACTCGCACGGCGACACCTACATCTACTACTGCGACTTCAACTACATGAGCAACATCCACTCGGCGGCGGGGGATGAGAACGGCAACTGCTACGCGGCCTTCATCCACTCCAAGGAGGACAACTTCCGGGCCAGCGTCGAGTCGGTGGACTGGGCCAAGTCGCAACTGGTCTTCAACAACTCCGCGCGCAACGTGAACACGCTGGGCGACTCGCGCCCGCTCGTTAATCTCAACCCGAAGAAGCATCTCACCGCCGGCAAGGTCATCATCGTCGCGGGGCGCACAGACTACGATCTGCCCGACAAGACCGCGAGCATCTTCGAGGGCAAGGACTACACCACGTCCCTGGTGAAGAGCGAAATCTCCGGCTCCACCGAGCGCAAGTTCGGCGGCTTGATCCGCGGCGACAAGGACTGCGGCTGGACGAAGGCGGTCGTGGGCCGTTACTTCGCCCTGACCGACCCGGGCGAGAAGACGCCCAAGGGCGGCCTGCGCTGGTATCAGGTCAGCAAGTTCACCGCAAACTCCGATGGCACAAAGGAGATCGAGATCCAGCGCTTCTGGTGGGGTGCGAAGAGCGCGGGCAGCCCGACGCTTTACAAGACCGAGAACTACACCTGGGACGGCCACATCCGTCCGCTCAGCTACGTGATCGCGCCCGGCGCGTATGTGAACGACGTGGCCCGCGCCGTCCCCGGCGGCGACCGCGGCGGTCAGCGCACGCTCGGCCTTGCGCCGCACCCGGACGTGGGCACGCCGCACGACTTCGAGAAGGGCGATGCCGTCGAGCAGGCCATCGGGCCCGACCCGTTCAAGCCGACGGCCTTCCGCGTGTGGACGTGGGAGGACATTCCCGGCCAGTTCCCCGCGGCAATTGTCGAGGCGGCGAACAACGGCGCGACGGCGCGCTACTCCGTGGTCAGCGCGCGCGGCGGCCCGGCGAACCTGGACGACCTCGCCAAGCGCCACGAGCCCAAGCCCGCGTGGGACAACATCATGGTGGTGGATTCCGCCGCGACCATCGGCCTGAACTTCAAGGCGGACTTTGCGCGCGCGGCGATCCTCTTCCAGCAGCCGTATCACGAGCAGGTGATGCAGTGGTTCTACGGGCAGGCGCCGGAAGGCGAAGCGGACAAGGGCAAGACCGGCATCACCAAGGCCGTCTCCTCGCCCGCGCGTCCGACGCAGGTCGCCACGTTGAAGGTGAGCCGCGAGAGCGGCGAGTTTCAGTTCGAGGGCGGTGGGGTGCGCGCGGGCGGCTCCGTCTCCGGCGTCACCGGCCTGTCCGGTGATGGCAAACCCGCGAAGAACCTGCGCGGCAAGAACGTCACCGTCACCGCCAGCGCCACGACACTCAAGGTGAAGTTCCCCACGCCCGAGGCCGACGCCGACTACGCCGTCTTCCTCGAACAATCCTGGCTCGGCCAGCGCGCGATCACGGAGAAGACCCCCGAAGGCTTCACCGTCACCTTCGAGAAGCCCGCGCCCGCGAAGGGCACGGTGGACTGGATGCTGGTGCGGTGAGGGCTTCCGCACCCGCGTAGGAGACGAGGTGACGAGTCTCTGATTGGTTCTCACTTGAAGGCTGAAGTGAGACTCCTCACGTCGTCTCCTACGAGGCGAGTATGCGTCTCTCCGCGCCGAGCCGGCGCGGACACCGGCGAAACGGCCCGCGGGACGCGGGCGCTACGTAGCGCCGGCCTCCGGCCGGCCGTGTCGCAAGCGTCCCCGCTTGCCCGGCGTGCGGAGGCCGGGACAGTGCGCAGACCCCTTCGCGGGTTCCGCTTGATTCATCGTTGGAATATTTGCCCGGAGTTCTAATCTAACTCCCACTGCAACTGCCATGAACCGACCTGCTCTTCTCGCCATTCTTGCGGCCCTGCCCGCTCTGTTCCTTGCTCCCTCCCTGACCGCCCAGGAGCAGATAGACAAGGGCGATGTCCGAGGCAAGGGCTCCGCCGCCATCGCCAAGATGGCGGTGCGCGTGCGCGTGGTCCGGTCCGTGCCGGAGCCGGAGTTCGTGCGCATCAACTGGCGGCGTGGTGGCGAGGGGCTGGGCGGCACGGTCACGCGCGGGCCGTTTCTCGCGGCGGACCTGGAGCAGCATTTCCCGCGCGGGGAGTGGAGCGGATGGCTGCCGCTGGGCACGCTCTGCGCCAATGCGCGCGGCTGGGATTTTCCGACCATCTGGGTCGAGGCCGCCTCGCCGACGAAGGCGAAGGCCAAGGCGCAGCCCGCGCCGCTGGAGTCGGTGGATGTGGAGTTTGAGTTCGCCGAGGGCGGGAAGGTGTTCCATCGCTTCGTCGAGCCGTCGCCCAAAGGTGCGACGGTTGGCATCGCCTTCCCGGGGCACGCCCTGGGCGCGAAGGTCACGCCGGAATTTATCGCGCAGTTGAACGGCCTCTCGACCCATGCCCGGCTCCGGCGCGAGCGGCTGGAAAAGCACTTCACGGAACCGGCCCCGATGCCCAAGCAGTTTGCACTGGTCGGCCACCTCGGCGGCTACGGGCAGTTTGGCGTGACGGGCCTGGGCGGTCCCGCCGGCTACGGCGTGCGGCACTGCAACCCCGCCATCCTCGCCGACGAATGCCGCACGCTGCGCATGCTGGGCGTAAACAGCCTGGTTGGTTCGCTGCGGTTCGTGGATGCGGCGGGTTTCGGCAAGGACTTCCGCCACGTTTATTGGGGCGGTCCCGGCTCCGGCAGCCCGATCAACCTGCTCCAGAAGGGTGGCAAGCTGCCGGATGATGGCTGCCCGTTTGACCCGGCCCTCGCTCCGTTGATGCAGGAGAGCGCGGTGAAGGCCATCGAAGAACACCGCGCGGCCGGGGCGAAGGAATCGTGGGCGCTGTGGGTGGACGAGATTGGTGTCTTCGCGAAGGAGCACATTGCGCGCTGCGACCGCTGTGCCGGGAAGTTCCGCGACTACCTGCGCACGCAGAAGCTGTCGCCTGCTGACTTCGGCAAGGCCGACTGGAACGACGTGAAGCCGTTCGACATCTGGGGCACCGCCGCCGAGGTCGTGCCCGGCGCGAAAGGCAAGGCCCCGCGCGCCACGCCGCCGGCGACGCCGGAGAACGCGGCGGATTCCCTCCGCAGCTACTACACGGCGCGCTTCATGACGCACGCCACGGCGCAGGTATTTCCCGCCCGCGCCCAGCAGTTCAAGGCCGCCGGCATCCCGCTCTACGCCATGCAAGGCCCCACGCCGAGCTGGAGCGGTGCGAGCCTGGATTGGAACGAATTCTATGACCTCGGTGCGAACACGGCCTTCGTCTGGGAAACTTCCAATCGCGACCCGCGCGCGTGGCAGTGCGAATCCTATCTGGCGGACATCGGGCGCGGGATTGCGGCGCGCCACTCCATGCCGATGGGCTGCCTCGTGAAGCCGCACCGGGGTGCGCCGGAGCAGCGGATGCTCTCGGTGGTGTCGCGCGGCGTGCGGGTCATCGAGTGGTATACTTATGGCCCGGACTACTCGAAGGGCGACAGCTTTTCGCAATCGCCGGAACTGCTCGAACGCGTGGCGGGCGCGGCGCGTTTCCTTGGCCGTGCGGAGGACCGGCTTTTCGGCGCGCGTCCGCTAGTCGAGGCGGAGGTGGCCTTTGTCACGCCGCGTGCCTCGGAGATTTGGGGCCGGGCGGGCGGCCTGAACGGCACGGCCTTCGAGAACGCCAAGTGGGTCTATCTCGCCCTCGCGCACGCGCACATCCCCGTGGACATCCTCAGCGAACAGCAGCTCGCCGAGGGCAAGCTCGCCCGCTACAAGGCCATCTACATTCCCGGTCCGCATCTGCGTCGCGACGCCGCCGCGCAGGTGAAGGAATGGGTCCGCGCCGGCGGTTCGCTGTGGACCGATGCCCTCGGCCTCAGCCGTGACGAGGCGAACCAGCCCGCGACGGCTTTCGCGGAAGTCCTCGGCCTGGGCGAGCGCAAGCTGGAGACCTGGGGCTCGGTGGACCCCTACCGCGCGACGGACTTCAAGCCCCTCGCCGAAACCAACGCGCCCGCCGGAGCCGCGCTGCAATGGGAAGGTGCGACCTTCAGCGCTGGCATCGGTCGCGAGGCGCTCACGCCGGGCGGGGCCGAGGTGCTCGTGCGCTTCGCCGACGGCAAGCCCGCCATCACGCGCCACAAGTTTGGCAAAGGCGATGCGACCGTTGCCGGTCTGTGGTCCGGCCTGACCTACTCGGCGAAGGTGCGGCGCGCGGACTTCTCGATGCGCGAGGATTTCAGCCCGGCGGTCCGCGCACTCATCACTGCGCCCGCGCTCGCCCGCAAGGTGGCGCGGCCCGCGCTTCCCTCGGAGGCGCTCGTCGAGAGCGCGGCGCTGGTGAAGGACGGCCACCGCTCCGTGGCGTTGATGAACTGGGCCTACCAGCGCACCCCGGAGACGACCGGCAAAGGCGGCCTGCAGGCCGTGACCGATCTGCGCGTGGCCCTGCCCGGGCTGGGTGAAGTGAAGTCCGTCCGCTCGCTCCTCCACGGCCCGCTGGCGCTGGAGAACGGCTCCGTGCGCGTGCCCAAGCTGGCGGAAATTGACTTGCTGATCATCGAGTGATGGCGAAAGGCATTTTGGACCACAGAGACACGATGAACACAGAGATCAGAAATCAAGGGCGTCTTCTCTGTGTTCATCGTGTCTCTGTGGTCCATAATCATCGTCATGGGTTCATGCCGGACGGAATTCCGTCGGGATTCGTCATTGGCAGATTCTCCTGATCCACCGACTATGTTCGCCACGCACCGACCATGAACCGCCTTCAATTTATTGCCCTGCTTTCCATTTTGCCGGTGCTCGCTTCCTCGTTGCACGCCGCCGAACCTCCGCTCTTCGCCCCGAACGCCCGCATCCTCTTCCAGGGCGACTCCATCACCGATGGCAATCGCGGGCGCAGCGCGGACCCGAACCACATCCTCGGCCACGGCTATGCCTTCATCATCGCCGCCAAGCACGGCGCGGCGTTTCCGGAGGCGAAGGTGGAGTTCTTCAACCGGGGCGTGAGCGGCAACACGGTGCTCGACCTCGAAAAGCGCTGGCAGAAGGACACGCTCGATCTCAAGCCCGATGTGCTGAGCATCCTCATCGGCGTGAATGACAAGGGGCGCGGCGTGCCCTTCGAGCAATACGAGCAGGTCTATGACAAGCTGCTCACGGATGTGAAGGCGGCGAACCCGCAGTTGAAGCTCGTGCTCTGCGAACCGTTTGTGGTGGACCACAAGACCACCACGCCGCAGCGCGGCTCGGCGAATGCGGACATCGTGAAGCGGCAGGAAATCGTCGCGCGGCTGGCGCAGAAGCACGGCGCGGTGCTGGTGCGTTTCCAGGTCGCGCTCGATCGTGCGACGGAACGCGCCCCGGCCCTGCACTGGATTTGGGACAGTGTCCACCCCACCTACTCCGGCCACCAAATCCTGGCCGACGAGTGGGAACGCGCCGTGCGGGCCGCGTGGGCGGGGAAGAAACCTTAGAGTAATTTCAGCGCTATTGTAGAACTACAGCACTGTGAAACAAAACGAGACTGAATCGAGAAGCCGGGTTTGTCGTGGGCTCAGTAAAGTAAGTTGCTATTTTGGAACGGCCATTGGCTGTTTCGCTATGATCACCGCAGTTGCTCCAGGGCTTTTTGCCACTTCTGGGGACGAATTCATGGCTTTGGCTATCTTCACCTTCGCAGGTGGATTTCTTACTATGATTGTCGGCTGCGTAGCGGCTTTGTTCTCCGGTGCAGAAAGGTGGAGGCTTCTAGGTTTGAATTCGGCCTTTTTATTTCTGTGGTTTGCATCGGAAGTAATTCGAACAACAAACTATGGCAGGTAAATAATGCTAAGAGCCTGTCTTAAACTTATGTCTGACTCCACCCTCCCTACCCGCCGTGACGTCTTGAAATCCGCCGGCGCCGTCGGCGCACTGGCCTTGGCCGGCACGGGCGCGCTCGCCGCCGCCGAGCCTGCGAAGAAGCCGCTGCGCATCGGCGTGGTCTCCGCCGCGATTCGCGGCAAGCCGCAGACGCGCAACGGCCACACTTGGTCCTTCTGCCAGTATCTGCACCCGAGCTTTGACTTCGTGGCGATGAAGAAGCACTGGCCGCAGGCCTACGACAGCTTTCAGAAGACCTACCGCAATCCGCAGATCACCTTCGGCGGCGTGCTGCCCTTCCCCGACACGCGCATCACGCACTACTACGATGCCGACCCGACGGTCTCCGTGCCCTACACCGAGGTCTTCCCCGGCGTGCAGGTCGCGCGCTCGCTCGATGAGATGGTGAAGGAAGTGGACGCGATTTGGATGGGCGACGCTTCGGGCTACGGCGAGGACCACTTCGACCTCGTCGCCCCCGGCCTCGCGAAGGGCCTGCCGACGTTTTGCGACAAGCCCATCGGCGGCGATGTGGCGGGCACGCGGAAGATTTTGGAGTTCGCGCGCAAGCACAAGGCGCCGATCATGTCGTCGAGCCTCTTCCGGCATCAGTTCGGCATGGAGGCCGCGCTGCGGATGCGCGACACCGGCGAGTTCGGGCCGATCGAGTTCATCACCGCCACGCTCCACAGCCGCTACAAGCTCGACTCGTGGATGATCTACGGCCAGCACCCCGTCTGGTCCGTGATGACGCTCATGGGCGCGGGTGTGGACGCCGTGAGCATGTATGAGCACAAGGACACCTGCCACGCGCTCATCACCTGGCCGGACCGCTTCCCGGCGCATGTGTGGTATGGCGAGCCGTTCGAGAAGTTCGAATACAACCGTGTCACGACGCATTTCAAAAAGAAGGTGTATTCCTTCACGCCGTCCATCGAGGGCAGCTTCGACTACGGCCACAACTACGAGATGTTCCGCATGGCCGCGACCTTCCGCGAGATGGTGCTCACGGGCAAGGAACCCGTGCCGCACCAGGAAATCCTGGAAGTCACCGCCATCGTGCAGGCGGCGGCGAAGTCCCTCGCGGAGAAGAGCCGGCTGGTGAAGCTGGCCGAGGTGATGGGGTGATGGGACAGTCCATGAACCAGAAAGGAAGACCCAAATCTTTGGGTTCCCTCCGTCGGCTACCCACCGTGCCACCACACACTCAACTAAATCCAATCTCCCATGCCCGCCTTCTCCTCCCTCACCCGCCGCGACACTTTGAAATCCGCCAGTGCCCTCGGCGCACTCGCCCTGGCCGGCACCGGCGCGCTCGCGGCCGCCGAGCCGCCGAAGAAGCCCCTCCGCATCGGCGTCGTCTCCGCCGCCATCAAGGGCAAGCCCCAGCCGCGCAACGGCCACATCTGGCATTTCGCCCAGGGCCTGCACCCCGTCTGCGACCTCGACGCGCTCAAGAAGCACTACCCCTACGGGTTCAACCTCTTCAGCAACTTCCTCCGCAACCCCAAGTTCAACTTCGACCAGTTGCCCTTTCCCGACACGCGTATCACGCACTACTACGACGCCGACCCGACCGTGCCCGTGCCCTTCACCGAGGTCTTCCCCGGCGTGAAGGTCGCCACGAACCTCGCGCAGATGGTCGAGGAGGTGGACGCCATCTGGATGGGCGACGCCTCGGGCCTGGGCGAGGATCACTTCGACCTCGTCGCCCCCGGCCTCGCGAAGGGCCTGCCGACGTTTTGCGACAAGCCCATCGGCGGCACCGTGGCGGAGAACCGGCGAATACTGGAGTTCGCCCGGAAGCACAACGCGCCGCTGATGTCGTCGAGCTGCTGGCGCTATGAGTTCGGCATGGAGGCCGCGCTGCGCATGCGCAACTCCGGCGAGTTCGGCCAGCTCGAGCACGTCTCGGCCCGCCTGTTCAGCCGCTCCAGTCTGGCGGGCTGGATGATCTACGGCCAGCATCCCGTCTGGGCGGTGGTGACGCTCATGGGCGCGGGCGTGGAGGCGGTGAGCATGTATGAATACAAGGACACCATCCACGCCTTGATCACCTATCCCGACCGCTATCCGTGCCATGTGTGGTTCGGCCAGCCTTACGAGAAATTCGAATACGACCGCACGGATCTCTACTTCAAAAAGAAGCTGCACACCTTTACCCCGTCCATCGAGGGCAGCTTCAACTACGGCTACCACTACCAGATGTTCCGCCTGATCGCGACCTTCCGCGAGATGGTGCTGACCCGCAAGGAGCCGGTGCCGCACCAGGAAATCCTCGAAGTCACCGCCATCGTCCACGCTGCCGCGAAGTCCCTGACCGAGAAGAGCCGGCTCGTGTCGCTCACGGAAGTGATGGGATAGGTGGGTTTGACCTTCTCCTGCGTTGGAAAGACTGTTACTCCACTCAGCATGAACCGCGCCTCCTTCTCCCGCCGCAGTTTCCTCCAGGCCGCCCCCGCGCTCGGCGCCGTGGCCCTGACGCCAGCGCTCGCGCAGGCCCAGACCAAGCCCGCCGTCGTCGCCGCCTCCGGCCCGTTCTTCGCCGAGCCGGCCATGAAGCTGCCGCTCGTCAACGACGCCGATGTCATCGTGTGCGGCGCGGGTCCGGCGGGCGTGACGGCGGCCATCACCGCCGCGCGTTCCGGTGCCAAGGTCCGGCTCTTTGAGTGGCGTGGCTGCCTCGGCGGCGTGTGGACGGCGGGCCTGCTCGGCTACCTGCTGGACTTTGACAAGCCCGGCTTCGCCAAGGAGCTGACCCGCAAGCTGGACGAGCGCGGCATCCGGCGCGGCACCAGCCAGAAGAGCATCTGCTACGAGCCCGAGGGCATGAAGCTGCTGCTCGAGGATTTGTGCGTGGAGGCCGGCGTGAAGTTTCAGTTTCACACGCGCGTCGCCGCCGCGTATCGCGAGGGCCGCCGCCTCACGACCATCGTCACCGAATCCAAGTCCGGCCGGCAGGCCTGGCGCGCGCCGGTGTTCATTGACACCACGGGCGATGGCGATCTCGGCGCGCTCGCGGGCTGTGCATGGGAGATTGGCGAGGCGCAGGACTGCCCCTGCCAGCCGATGTCCCTCAACGCCCTGCTCGTGGTGAAGGACGCGGAGGCGTTGAGTGATTTCATCCGCATGGGTCGTCCCGGGCCGGAGGACCCGTCCAACGAGCAGAAGAAGGACCGCATCCGCAAAGAGATCGAACGCACGGGCCACTTTCCCTCCTACAGCAAGCCCACGCTCTGGCAGGTGCGCGACAACCTGATCCTCGCCATGTTCAACCACGAGTATGGCGTGAAGCCGTTCGACGCGGCGCAGGTCACCGAGGCCACGGTGCGCGCGCGCGCCGAAATGAACCGGATGATCAACGGCCTGCGCAAGCTCGGCGGCCCGTGGGAGGGCATCCAGCTCGCCGCCACCGCCGAGCAGATCGGCGTGCGCGATGGCCGCCGCATTCGCGGCCGCTATGTGGTCGGCAAGGACGACCTCATCGCCGGGGCCCGGCAGGACGATGCCGTGGTCCGCGCCACCTTCCCCGTGGACATCCACGCCATCTCCGCCGAGCACAACAAGACCGCCGCCTACACCAGCGCCGGCATCAAGGCGAAGCCCTACGACATCCCCCTCCGCGCGCTGCTCGCTGCGGACGTGGACGGCCTCATGATGGCGGGCCGCTGCATCAGCGGCGACTACATTGCACACGCCAGCTATCGCGTGACCGGCAACGCCGTCGGCATGGGCGAAGGCGCCGGCGTCGTGGCCGCCCTCGCCGCCCAAAGCCGCCGCCAGCCGCACGAAGTGGCGTGGGCTGAAGGCCTGGAACGGTTGAAGAAGATCGGCCAGCGCATCTGACTGGGTGCCGGCGGCCCGAGTTTTGCACGTATGACCAGCCGTGGCATTTGCAAATCCTTATGAGCCGCACGGCTTTGATCTGCCTCGTCCTCTACGAGATCATCACGGTCGCGTTCATCTACCGGCTCTGGACGCGCAAGCATCGCGTTGGAGTCGTGGAGCGCAGCGTCCTGACCTTGGTGTTGCTCGTCCCGTTTTTGGGCTGGCTGGCTTATGCCTTCCTGGCCCCATCGCCTGACACGCACTCGGATGGTTCGCAGGCGGATTGGGATAATTCCGGTGGTTCATCCAATCATTCGACCGGTTCATCCGATTCGCCTTGAGGTCCGTGCGGGCAGGCAACCTGGCGCTGAACTTCCTTTGCGCCTCTGCGCCTTTGCGTCAAACTTACGCGACCCGAATCACGATGCACTCTCTTCTTCGCCGCTGCCTGCTCCTGGCCGTCCTTCTTTCCCTGTGCGCGCACACCATCGCCCAGCCCGCCGGGCCGCAGCCGTGGTGGCCGGTGCAGCCGCGCCCGATGCCGTTCCTCCACCCGCTCTTCACCAGCGACATGGTCCTGCAGCGCGAGATCGCCGCACCGATCTGGGGCTGGGCCAAGCCCGGAGACAAGATCACCGTGCAGGTGGATGGCAAGCCCGCCGCACAGGCCGTCGCGGGCGCGGACGGACGCTGGGCCGCAAAGGTCGGACCGTTTATCGCCGGTGGACCGCACACGGTCGTGGTGGAGGGCGGCGGTCGGAAGGAGACGCTCACCAACGTGCTCTTCGGCGACGTGTGGCTCTGCACCGGTCAGTCGAACATGAACTGGCCCGTGCGCCTCGCGCAGAACGCCGAGGAGGAAGTGAAGGCCTGCACGAACGCGAACATCCGCTCCTTCACCGTGAACTTTTACTCCGCGCTCACGCCGGAGCTGCTCCCGCCGCCCGCGCGCTGGGAACCCTGCACGCCGGAGTTTGCCAGGAACTTCACGGCAGTCGGTTACTTCTTCGCGCGGGAGATTCAGGCCACGCAGAAGGTGCCCATCGGCCTCATCCACAGCTCGGCGGGCGCGACGGCGGCGGAGGCGTGGGTGAGCGGGGATGCGTTGCGGCGTGAGATGCCCTTTGATTTCCGCGAGCGCTTCGCGGAGCTGGACCAGACGAATGCGTTCTTCGGTGCGGACTTCGAATTCTTCCGCGCCGTGGAGCAATGGACCGCGAAGGCCGACCCCGCGAGCGCGACGAAGAAGTATGCCTCCGACCCTAATCTCGACACGAGCGACTGGGTGGACATCGCCGTGCCGAAGCCGTGGGAGGAGGCGGACATCCCCGAGCTGAAGGACTTCGACGGCCTGGTGTGGTTCCGCCACACGGTGGACATCCCCGAGACGTGGCGCGGCAAGGACCTCGCGCTCGGCCTCTCGGTGGTGCGCGATGCGGACGTGGTGTGGTGGAACGGCACGATCATCGGCTCGAAGCAGACGGCCGGCATCCGCAACTACCTCGTGGACGCCTCGCTCGTGAAGCCGGGCAAGAACCTGCTCGTGGCCGCCATCGTGAACACCAACGGCCCCGGCGGCTTCTGCTCGCAGCCCAGTAACATCAGCCTGCGCCCCGCCGTGAATCCGGGCACCAACCAAGTCCGCATCGCGGGCACTTGGAAAGCGAAGCGCGGCCCGGCGATGGCCGGCCTCACCGCGCCGTTCCCCATCCCGCGCGTGGGCCACTACAAGACCATCACCTCGCTCTACAACGGCATGATCGCGCCGCTCACGCCCTTTGGCATCAAGGGCGCACTCTGGTATCAGGGCGAGGCGAACGGCCCGTTCTGGCTCCAGTATCGCCGCCTGCTGCCCACGCTCATCGCGGACTGGCGGAAGCGGTTCGAGGTCGGCGATTTTCCCTTCCTCATCGTCTCGCTCGCGAACCTGAACAGCTTGCAGACGAAACCGGTGGAGCCGGGCTGGGCGGAGATCCGCGAGTCGCAGTGGCGCACCGCGCGCACGGTGCCGAACACAGGCCTCGCGATGACCATTGATATCGGCGACCCCAAGGACATCCACCCGCGTAACAAACAGGAGGCGGGCCGGCGGCTCGCGCTCGTCGCGCGCAAGCAGGTCTATGGCGAGACGAACCTGGTGGCCTCCGGCCCGGAGTTCACCGAGATGCAGGTCGAGCCGCCAAAGGGCGACAAGATCCGCCTCTACTTCAAGAACATCGGCGGCGGCCTGCGCATCAAGCCCGGCGACGACAAGCTCAAGGGCTTCATCGTGGCCGGCCCGGACAAGGAATGGGTCTGGGCGGACGCGGTCATCGAGGGCAACACCATCGTCGTCTCCTCGCCCGACGTGCCGACGCCCAAATACGTCCGCTACGGCTGGGCGTGGAATCCGATTGTGAACTTGTTTAATGCGGAGGGGTTGCCGGCGATTACTTTCAGGACGGACGAGTAGCGCGAATGAAAGTTTTCAAAATCTCCACAGTAGTCAAACCCCCGACCGGGCGATTCCCGAATTATGCAGTCCTTGGTATCAGTAAAAAGGATTCTGCCTATGTGCGTCCTACAGGTCTCGGACGGCCATTTCCAACGGAATGGAAACCAATAAAACTTTGGATCGACACACCTAGCCTGCCGCGGGCTGACATCTACAATTTTGGGCCAGGCGCATTTGTGTGCCATGAGCGCGCGGCAAATCTGCTCGCGGAGCCAATGGAAATGGCTGGCGAGCTGCTGCCCATCACAATTGAAGGTGAACCGGGTAACTTCTTTATCTACAACGCAACAAACGGCAAAGACGTCTTCGATGCCGAAAAGGCTCCTTTGCGGATAAATGGACCATTGCGGGAAATAGCGAACTACGCTTTCAAACCAGAACGGTTTGGTGAGGAATGCATCTTCAAAATCCCCGAAGATAGCTACATTAGAACCTACTGTTTAGAGCGCACGGGCGATGCCGACCAAGGCGAGTTCAAGGCACTCGTAGAACGACACCTCTTGACCGGAATCGAGTTTGAATTGGTATGGAGCGATGAGAAGTAATCGGACCGCTGACGTTCTTTCTGCCATGTGCCTACGCTTGATGCTGGCCACCCTGCTCGTCAGCCCGCTGGCCTTCCTGCTGGGCGCAGAGGCCGGGCCTGGAGCCCAGCTTCTCGGCTTCACCGAGTTCCGCACCGATCTGCCCGGCGGACGCCATGCCAATGCGCGCACCATGCGCGCCGTTGTCTCCCGCGTGGATGGCTCCGGGCGGCGCGAGGTGGCTCCCGAGATTGTGGGCGAGCCGGATGCCTGGACACAGTTTGCCGGGTGGTCGCCCGACGGGAAGACGGCGGTCATTGGCCGCGGCTGGCAAAGCCCTGAGAACGCGCGCTGGGAGGAGGAGCACAAGCAGTTCCGGCATGTGCCCGGCGGCTGGCTCGTGGACGCCTTCCTCGTCGAGCTGGCCACCGGCCGCGCGACGAACATCACCGCGCCCGAGCGCGTGAGCCATTACAATGGCGGCCTGTTCTTCTGGCCCAACGACGACACGAAGCTTGGCTTCACCGCGCTCATTGACGGCAACTCGCACCCGTTCCGCATGGACCGCGACGGCCGGAACAAGACCGATCTCACGAAGTCCTCGAAGGAATTCTCCTACGGCTTCACCAGCTCGCGCGACGGGCGGCGCATCGCCTACCACAAGAACTACCAGATCTTTCTCGCGGATGCCGATGGCGCGAATGCCGTGGCGGTGAAGACCGGCCAGCCGTTCAACTTCGGCCCGGTGTGGTCACCTGATGGCACGCGCGTGTTGTTCCTCAGCGGGATTCACTACAACTGCCATCCGCACGTCGCGCGCGCGGACGGCAGCGACGTGCGGAAGCTCGCGGATCGCGGCGGGTATCGCGGCGTGACGGAGTTTCTGGATGTGCCGGATTTCCACGGCGGCAGCAGCGACACACCGGTGTGGTCCGTGGATGGCAAGGTGGTGTTCTACACTGCGCAGGTGGGCAAAAGCGTGGAGCTGTTTCAAGTCACGCTCGAAGGGAAAAGCGAGACGCTCACGCATTCGCCTGACGGCACGCTGCACTATCATCCACAGCCATCGCCGGATGGGAAGTTCCTCGCCTACGGCTCCAAACGCAGCAGTGTGCGGCAAATCGTAGTCATGCGTCTCGCTGACCGCAGCGAGACGCAGGTAACCCGCCTCACGCCCGGTCACGCCGCGCTCTGGCCGCACTGGCAGCCGGTGGGACGTTGAAGCGATGATATCGCGAACAAAAACGCCCACCAAACACTGGACATGCGTGTGGACATTAATCGCAGCTAAAATGTAGCGACCCCATCACAAGTGCTTCATCCGTAATTGATAAGCAGGACAATCGTCCGGACATTTCTGCGGACACTTGGGCCTATTGCCTTTCGGGAATTCCCGTGAGCGAGGCAGCGTGGACTGCGGATCAGGGCTGAAAGCCCGCCCGGTGACAGCCCGGGGTGAAGCCCCGGGTAGCCCGGCCAGCCAAGCCTGCCCGCCCTGAAAGGGCGGAACTCCTTTCCGCCCCGTGCGGCGTCCCGCCCCTTCAGGGCGGTGACGAAAGGGGATCCCGAACCCGGGCCTCCGCCTCGCGGGGCTCGGCTCCAGCCCGGGCTGTCACTGGACGGGCTTTCAGCCCTGAAGCCGGCGGCCTTCGGTGCGGTGGTCAAGGCCTTTGCTGGCGGGTGCAAGGCTGCACTTCCTTGGGTGCTGCTTTCAAAGACGCTTCGCGCGCAGCGTCACCGGCCTTCGCACGCCGTGCCGCCTGAAGGCGGGACTCCGAACGGGGAGTGGCGCAAATGCACTGGTGATTTTCCCGCGCTGCTGTCCAATCTTCCGCATGACCTTTCTGCGCACTGTCGTCCTGCTGCTCGCCGTGGCATCACCTTCGGTTGCCGCCGATGTCCAGTGGCCGCAGGCGGCGGGACCGAATGGCAACTGGTCCGTCGAGGCGGACAACGTGCCGGTGAAGTGGAGCCTCGCGCGCAACGAGGGCGTCGTCTGGCGCACCACGCTGCCGGAGACCGGGCAGGGCGGCATCGCGGTGTGGGGCGACCGTGTCTTCCTCACCACGCTCAAGCCCGAGGACGGCAAAGCGCCGCTGGGCAAGGACATCATCGGCCACTGCCTCGACGCGAAGACCGGCAAGATCCTCTGGACCGTGAACTTGCCGGGTCGCGAGACCAGCGTGCCGGCCTACTTCTTCAGCGACGCGACTTCGCCCTCGCCCGTCACCGATGGCCAGCATGTGTGGTTCTTCAACGCGTGCGGCTCGGTGGGCTGCTACGACTTCGCGGGCAAGCAGGTCTGGTTCCGCGAGTGGCAGCCGACCGGTGGCCGCCCGTTCAACAAGCAGTTCGAGCCGATGCTCATCAACGACGCGTTGCTGAACATGGAGCCGCGTGACCCGGAAGATCCCAAGCGCGAGGGGAAAGACCCGTGGAACTACATCCGCGCCCTCGACAAGCGCACCGGCCGCACGCTGTGGGTGGCCGATGACGCGATGACGCACTACAACACGCCGGTCTTCGGCCGCCTCGCGGACGGCACGCCCGCCGTGCTGCAAGGGCGCGGCGCGTATCACGGCGTCCCCGAGCTGCCCATCGGTCTGAGCCTCACGAGCCTCGTGCCGGGCAAGGAAGGCAAGACGCTCTGGCGCTACGAGGCCAGCCGCAGCAAGGCGTGTTACACCATGCACTGGAACGCGAAATACGCGGCGTGGTTTGACATTGATGCGTCCGAGCATCAGGTGCTCGACGCCGCGACCGGCAAGCTGCTGCGCTCGCAGTCGCTCGTGAAGCAGGTGGACTGGCGGCGCTTCAACGTCGCGACCGGCAAGCATGAGCTGCTCGCCGACACGGACCTCGGCAAGCAGACCCCGGCGTTGAAAGTCTTCCCCGCGCAATTCTGCAACCTCCTGCTCGGCGACTGGCATTGGTTCCTGTGCTACACGGAGAACGGCAAGCAGAAGCTCGGCCCGCCCTACTGCGTGGGCCGCGTGCATCTGGAGACCGGCAAGGTGGAATACCTCGAAGTGCCCGTGTCCGTCACGCGCACGGCGGGCCAGCCGGACGAGTTCACCTGGAACAAGCCGCAGAAGTCCTCGACGCTCAACTCGCGCGGGATAGACGTCGCGTCGGACAAGCGTTCGCAGGGCGACGGCTGGTGGTGGGGTTATCTCGGCAGCCCCACGGCGGTTGGCGGCAAGGTGTATTTCACCACGATGATGGGCGTCACCTATGTGCTCGATGGACGCGCCGCCGTCCTGGATGAGAAGGCGCTGTTGGCGGTGAACGACCTCGGCCAGCCGGGGCAGACGTGGAGCCTCAATTCGCTTTCCTACGCGGGCGGGCGTATCTATCACCGCAGCATGAAAGCAGTCGCGAGCTTCGGTCGGAAATGAGCGGCCCTTTCCAATTCGAACCATGAGCAAAGACGCCCGGGAACTTGTTGCCGAAATGGCCGCCGTCTATCGCGACGCCGAGGAGTCGCGGATGGCCGGCTTCGAGCAGCGCCGACAGGAGGCGCGGTTGCGCACCACGCCCGTCTGCGCCGGGCAAACCGTGTGGCTCATCCATCTCGAACCCGTCACCACGGAGAACGCCCTCGCGCATCCCGGCTATGTCGTGCTCACGGGCCAGGTGCAGGACACGCGCGAAACCACCTACGAAGTCACGGTCAATGGCCGCACGCAGACGCTGGAGCGGGCAGGCTTCTACGCCCACCGCGAGGACGCCGAGCGCGCGGCGCATCGGCTCAACGACAGCATCGCGAACCGGCTGGCGGAGATCCATGATGGCGGGTTGAACTGAAGTGCGGGTAGGCCTCGCCTCATGCTCCGCACCATCTCACTCTGGGTTCTCGCGGTGTTCTTCATCGTCGCCGGCGTGAATCACTTCCTGGATCCGGGGCCGTATCTCACGATGATGCCGGGCTATCTGCCTTGGCCGCGCGAATTGATCGTGGTGAGCGGCGTTGCAGAGGTGCTCGGCGGGCTGGGACTGCTGATCCCAAGGCTGCGGGTCGCGGCCGGGTGGGGTTTGATCGCGCTGCTCGTCGCGGTGTTCCCGGCGAATGTGCATGTGGCGTTGCACGGGTGGGAAGGCGTGGCGATTTCGTCGTGGGTTTTGTGGGCACGCCTGCCGTTTCAGATCGTGTTCATCGCGTGGGTTTATTGGGCTGCCATCGCTCCGGGCCGAAGGGCTCTGAAGTAGAGGCGCGTCTGGAAGACGAGGGCGCGCTCGCAACTTGCACCGTCTCGGAGGCCGGCGGGGACGCCGGCGACACGGCCCGCGGGACGCCGGCGCTACGTAGCGCCGGCCTCCGGCCGGCCGTGCCGCAAGCGTCCCCGCTTGCCCGGTTAGGACGGAATACGCGCCAGTCCGGGACGACCGCTCGCGCACCCGCCTGCTTCCTGGCTTCTCTCCTTCATCCCGACGCTCTAGCCTGCCCCTCCCGTGGCCACCACGCTCTATGATCTGCTTCCGCGCGGCGATGACCTGAGCAACGACACCTTGCTCGGGCGCTTCCTTGACTACGTCACGGCGCGCGGGCTGGAGCTGTATCCCACGCAGGAGTCCGCCATCCTCGAACTCTTCGAGGAGAAGAACGTCATCCTCAACACGCCCACGGGCTCGGGCAAATCGCTCGTGGCGGCGGCGGTCCACTTCAAGGCGCTGGCCCAGGGCAAACGCTCCATTTACACCTGCCCCATCAAGGCGCTGGTGAACGAGAAGTTCCTCGCGCTGTGCCGCGAGTTCGGCCCGGACAACGTCGGCCTGAGCACGGGCGACGCCACCGTCAACCGCGACGCGCCCATCCTCTGCTGCACCGCTGAGATCCTCGCGAACCTCGCCCTGCGCGAAGGCAAGGATGCCGGCGTGCGCGAGGTGGTGATGGACGAATTCCACTACTACGCCGACCGCGAGCGTGGCGTGGCGTGGCAGGTGCCGCTGCTCACGCTGCCACAGACGCGCTTCCTCCTCATGTCCGCCACGCTGGGCGACACGACGTTCTTCGAGGCGGAACTGACGCGCTTAAACAAGCGGCCCACCGTGACGGTCGCCTCCACCGGCCGGCCCGTGCCGCTGGAGTTCGCCTACTCGGAGCTGCCGCTCTCCAAAACGCTGGAAAGCCTGCTCGCGGACGGCAAAGGCCCGGTTTACGTCGTCCACTTCACGCAGATGGAGGCGGCGCAGAGCGCGCAGGACTTCACGAGCATCAACGTCTGCACGCGCGATGAGAAGGCCGCGGTGGCCAACGCGCTCGAAGGCTTCAAGTTCACCAGCCCCTACGGCCCCGAGATCAAGAAGTGGCTGCGGCACGGCATCGGCCTGCACCACGCGGGCCTGCTGCCGAAGTATCGTGTGCTCATCGAGCAGTTCGCGCAGCGCGGCCTGCTCAAGGTGATCTGCGGCACGGACACGCTCGGCGTGGGCATCAATGTGCCGATCCGCACGGTGCTCTTCACCAAGCTCTGCAAGTTCGACGGGCAGAAGACCGGCATCCTCAGCGCGCGGGACTTTCACCAGATCAGCGGACGCGCGGGGCGCAAGGGCTTTGATGATCGTGGCTGGGTGGTGGCGCAGGCACCGGAGCACTTCATCGAGAACCTCAAGCTCGCGGAGAAGTCCGCGCGCGACGGCAAGAAGACGGTGAAGCGCCAGCCGCCGGAGCGGAACTTCGTGAACTGGGACAAGAACACCTTCGCCCGGCTCATGGCCGCACCGCCGGAGCGGCTCACCTCGCGCTTTGCGGTGACGCACGCGATGCTGCTCAACATGCTCAGCCGGCCGGACGATGGCTGCGTCGCGATGCAGCGGCTCATCCGCGACTGCCACGAGTCGCCCAAGCAGAAGCAGGCCCACCGCAAGCGCGCGTGGCAGTTGTTCCGCTCGCTGGTGGAGCACAAGATCATCGAGTTCCTCAACCCGCGTAGCAGCCGACCCGTCCTCCGTAGCATTACTGCGGAGGCTGGACGTGAGGAGGCTCAATCTCAAAGCGGAAAGCGGAAAGCGGAAAGCGGAAATGAAAGTCAGAGCCTCCTCACGTCGGCTGCTGCCGGGGCGAAACTCCGAGTGAACGTCGCGTTGCAGTACGATTTCTCGATGGACCAGACGCTCTCGCTCTACCTGCTCGAGACGCTGCCGCTCATGGACCCCAACGCGCCGGACTACGCACTGGTCGTGCTCACCCTGGCGGAGTCCATCGTCGAGGACCCGGACATCATCCTGCGCCGTCAGCTCGACCGCGTGAAGGACCAGAAGATGGCCGAGATGAAGATGGAAGGCGTGCCCTACGAGCAACGGATGGACGAGCTGGAGAAGCTCGAATATCCGAAGCCGAACCGCGAGTTCATCTACACGACGTTCAACGAGTTCGCCGCGCGCCACCCGTGGGTGGGCCAGGAGAACATCCGGCCCAAGTCCATCGCGCGCGAGATGTTCGAGTCCTTCCGCTCGTTCTCAGACTACATCCGCGACTACGAGCTGCACCGCGCCGAGGGCGTTCTGCTGCGGCACTTGAACGGCGTCTTCAAGGTGCTCACCCAGACCGTGCCCGACGCCGCGAAGAACGACACGTTGCGTGAGATGGAGATCTACCTCAGCACCATGATCCGGCAGGTGGACGCCAGCCTGATGGACGAGTGGGAGCGGATGCGCAACCCGTCCTACCAGCGCACCGAGACCAAGGAAGTGCGTCCGCCGGGAGCCGAGGAAGCCGCGCGCGACATCACGCGGGACACGAAGGCCTTCACTGCGGCGATCCGCACCCGCATCTTCAGCTTCCTGCGCGGCTGGGTGAACGCGGACACGGAGACGGCGCTCAGCCATCTCGCCTCACCCAATGACCCGGACGGCGTCCCGTGGACCGCCGAGCGTCTGCGCATCGCGATGGACGGGTTCCTCGCCGGACATCGCCACCTTTGTCTCGATCCCGAAGCCCGGAATGCCCGCCACACCTACACCAAGCCCGCCGAGGACCAGCGCACCTGGCGCGTGCAGCAGATGCTCGTGGACCCGGACGGTCACAACGACTGGGTCGCGGAGTTTACGCTGGATCTGGCCGCCTCGCGGGCGAGTGGTGAGCCGGCGTTGAGTCTGGTTCGGATTGGGAGTCTGACTTGAGCGATGCAGTTGGGCTCCAGCGCTTCCCATCCAACGCAGAGCGGCAGCCCGAATTGACCACAGAGACACGATGAACACAGAGAGGGCTGGGACAAGAGAACTCAGAAGGTTCCCGCACATTGCAGGCGGTCAACGATTGGCTTCTCCGTCTGTGGTCGCCTTGAATCTGTGGGAAATTCTCTGCGGTTTCTGGTCGGTGCGATGGAACACGGGGCGGCGGCGAAGGCAAATCTCTGTGTTTATCGTGTCTCGGTGGTCAAATTGGATGCTGCGCACGAAGCGTCCGGCTTTGCGCACGGTTCCGCCGGCTGAAGCCGGGACTCCGAACGTGGTTTAGGAGAGCGCGCACCCCACTCTTTGCCAGAGCATTCATGGTCGGGTTATACCCCATGGCCGGGTCCGGCCTTGGCACAGTTAGGATGGCGCCTATGAAAAAACTATTGAGCAATGCAATGATCATCGGCGGCACCGTGCTGATGCTGGCTTCACACTCGGCCCTGGGGCAGGAAAACGCCGGGGACTTATACCGGGCGAACGAGTTCTCCATGGACGTCTTCGGCAGCGGGTCGGTCTCCCGCTACACCATTGATCACGTCTCCCGTTCACGGGTCCGCCAGAACACCCGCCTGGGCATTGGCGCGGGAGTAAACTACTACTTCAGCAAGAATCTTGGCATTGGCGGGGATGCCTATGCCGAGGACACCAGCGGTTCGTTCATTGACAGCACGTCCCTCAATTTTCTCTATCGCCTGCCGCTGGGCCAGAGCGGCTTCGCGCCCTATGCCTACGGTGGCGGTGGCCGCGAGTTTGGCATTGATACGTGGTTTGCCCAGGTTGGGCTGGGCATGGAATATCGCTTCAGCCCGCATATCGGACTGTTTATTGACGGCCGCGGCGTGGTGCCGAAAGAGACCAAGTATTACGGCGTCGCCCGGCTGGGCTTGCGCTTTGCGTTCTGAGTTTTGATTCCGCAGGCAGCGGGCTGGGGTCAGCCCGCTGCCCGCGTTGAGCGCGGCGTTCTCGCCGCAGAAGGTTGTGCTGGGAATAGGGCGATTGAACCACCCCTGGCGTGCTTCCGTTGCTGCGGCCTGAAGGCCGCGCTCCTGCGCAGCGGCGTCCGCCCAGTTCGGAATTCGGACTGATTTCTGACGCCCGGCGCGCCTTCCACCTCACTCGGCCGCCGCCGGGCGGAAGCGTTCGGCGATCCGTTCCACGCCGCCGCGTGGGCCATCCACGCGCTGAAAACTCGACGTGGCGGCGTTCCATCCGGTGCGTGACGGATAGGGATAGATGGGCATCTCCCACGCGGGCTTGCCATTCTCCACATGTCGTCCCGGCAGCGCGACCGGCGCGGTGCCTTGCTCACGCCAGGCGCGCACCGCTTCGAGCAGGTTTGGCGGCTGATTGATGCCCGGGCCTCCGCCGTGCGCCAGGCCGGGCACGACGTAGAAACGGAAGAACGACTGCACCTGATCGAGCCCGCCGAGCCGCTCGATCACCCGCTCGTAGTAGTCAATGGAGGCGTGGTAGGGCACGACGGAATCCGCCGTGCCGAGGGTCATCACCAGCCGGCCGCCGCGCTTGGCGAACGCGCTGAGGTCGGGGTTCTCCGCATTGAGATACGGCGCGAGCCGGGCCGTGTAGGTGTCCATGTCCGCGCCAAAATTGATGTCTTCCATCTTCTTGTCCGCGCCGAAGACCCAGTTGAAGAGATACAGGTGGCCATGCGCGGCCTCGATGGAACTGCCCAGCGGAATGCCATTGAAGATGCGCTCGCCGGTCACGGCATGGCGCGGTCCGTCGAAGAGCTTTCTCAAGGCGGCGGCGTGTGCGTCGGTGAGGGTCGCATCCTTTTTCCGCGCGAGGGCGATGACGGCCTCGATGTCCTTGGCGGTGCAGCGCGGGTCGGAGACGAATTTGCCCGCCGCCACCGGGATTTCCCGCGCCGCCATATACTCGTTCGCGGCGGCGATGACGCTGGCGTCCTGCGACTTGGTGAAGGGGCACCTCTTCAAAATCTGGTCGTTCCACAGGAAGTAGGCGTGCAGCGGCGTGCGGCAATGCGCGGCGACGGCGGCCGCGATGCCATCGTAGTCCTCGGGGTAACGCTGCGCCTCCTGCAGCGCCTGCTGGCCGCCGGTCGAGCCGCCGCTGAAATACGAAAACTCCGGGCCCTTCCCGTAGTGCGCCCGCACGATCTGCTTGGCCGCGACGGTCATGAGGTGCGTGGCGCGGAAGCCGAAGTCCTTCCATACCTCCGGATTGCCGACGCCGGAGCTGGCATTGGGCGCCGTGCCCATGTCCGTGGTCGCCACTGCATAACCCGCCGCGCTCTGCGCCGCGAGGCCGCCGGGATTGATCTTGCCGGCCGCGCCGCCATTGCCGAGGCCAAGAAAGCGGGCGTTCCACTTCTTGGCATCGGGGAGCCAGACTTCCACGTTGATGCTGGAACCCTTCGCGGGATGGAGCACCAGCTTCACGATGGTCCGCGTCGCCGACGCATCGCGCTCCACCTGGGTGATCGTCGCGGCGTCGATTTTCAGCGCGCGTAGCGCGGCCAGCTTTGGATCGCCTGCGGGTGAAGTCTGGCTGAACGCTGAAAGGCAACTGAGCAGTGCAGCGAGGCCGAGGGCGGTGATCGTTCGGTTCATGGGCGTGTGCGAGTTCGGATGAGTTTATTCCGAGGTGTTGTAAAACGTCGATCAAACTGTCGAACGTGTTGGACACACATGGACGCATCTCAGTTACTTGCCGAGTTGCCGGCGCGGCCTGCAATCACCCCGGAGGGGTGCCATGTGAATAGCCGTGGGTGAAACCCACGGTGAGCGCGACGTGGGGCCCAACCCCGGGAGGGGTTGAACTCAACGCCATCCGATGCGTTCGACCCTTTCAGAGGGTGTTCGGAAATACCGTTGGGTGAACACTGGAAAATG